>NZ_CAUROW010000014.1:0-53119 GCF_963526355.1 uncultured Actinomyces sp.
AGTGGTGACCGAGGCCGGGTCGCGCCGGGTGAAGACGACGACGAGCTCCATGTCCGTGTTCTTGGTGATCGCCTGCTCGGCGCCGCGGCCGAGGTTGCCGTATCCGTTGATCGCTACCCTGATCATGGTTCCTCCTGGTGTGTTCTCGCGATGAGGCGATCTTAGGGATGGGCCGTGTTGCCGCCGTGTGACATATCGGGGAGTGGCCGAGTCCTGAGCGGTGGAGCGACAGGTGTCTGGTTGGGTCCATGCGTGCGGTGAATGCGGATCACATCGGCCTCGCAGCACCCCGGTTCACGGGCAGCTGCTCCCAGTAGGCAACGAAACGGGCCGGGCCGGGAAGAAGGTTGTTCTTCCCGGCCCGGCCCGTCACCGGCAGGTGTCAGTGCTGCTTGATGGTGATCTTGTCCACCGCCAGGTTGACGGTCTCAGGACCCGCTGAGCTGGACATGTACGTGGTCAGACCCACGGTGCCCGGCTCGTTGAGGGTCTTGTCGTTGTCAATGGCCTCGATCCCCCACTCTGCGGGCTCGGTGTCGCCGGCCCAGAACTTGGCCTGGATGTTGGTCGACTCCGCGCCGTCGACCACCATGCGCAGGTGGAGCGGCTGGCCGGCGGTGTAGGCCTGGGGCAGGACGTAGGTGCCCAGGGCGGTCTCCCGGCCCTTGGCCACCCGTGAGACCGTGACGACCGGGTTGCCGGCGCTGCCGATGCGGACCGTCGCCTGGTACTGACCGGCCTTGGTGGTGCGAGCGGCGTAGGAGATGAAGGCGCCGTTTCCAGAGGGAACTGCATCCAAGGAGAAGTCCACGACGGCGTCGGTCGACGTCGACTTGACCTGCTCGGAGACGATCGCGGTCGAGGAACGAGGACCGGCCATGGCGATCCGGCCGCTGGCGCCGTCCGCGGAGAAGGCGGCGGCGTTCCAGGTGGTCTTCCACTCACCGCCGACGTTGGCCTTGCCCCAGCCACCGTTCACGGCGCGCTCGAAGGAGTCGTCCAGCAGGGCGCTGCCCGGCTGCTCCTTGTCCTTGCCGGACTCATCCTTACCACCGTTGTCGTCGGGCTGAACCTCCTTGCCGGTGGCGGTCGTGTAGTGCTCGGCGATCTGGCGAGCGGACAGCGGCGTGCTGTAGACGGCGGCCTCGTCGATGTCGGCCTGGATGTTGGTGCTGGAGGGCTGACCATTGAATCCGGTGAGCGAGTCGCCACCGATACGCCAGTACCCGGAGTAGGTCTGCCCGCTGGTCATGGTGCCGTCGAAGGCGGCGAGGTTACCGTCCACGTAAAGCATGGCGCCAGCGGTCGGGCTCATGGAAGCCACGATGTGGTGCCACTGGCCGTCGTTGTAGTTCTTGGTGGTGGTGATGGTGGTCAGCTTGCCCGGGTAGAGCATGAAACTGAGTGCCCCATCGTTGCGCATGTACAGCACGCGGTCACGGTTCGATGACTGGGAGTCCGCGGAGGATCCGTAGCTCATGATCGCTCCTCCCGAGGTGGAGGAGGTACGCACCCAGGCCTCCATGGAGAAGGCGACCGGCGTCTGAGCGGCGACTTGGGTCGAGGCGTGTGAGTTGTTGTCACCGTCCGAGGTCAGGGCCAACGAAGCGCCGTTCCCCAGAACGGACTCGCCTCCGCGCTTGTAGGCCTTACCGTAAATCGTCATGTTTCGTTGGGCGGCGATATCCTCCGCCTTGTCACCGTCGGTCTCATCGAAGGACCAGTAGTGGGATGCGCCATCGTTGAGAACACGGACTCCGTACTTCCCCAGGCCCTGCCCCTCACCGGCTTTGACCGTCACCCAGTCAGAGACTGTGGAGGCTCCCCACTGGTCGGTCACCTGAACCCGGTAGCGGTGCGTGCTTCCGGGCTCGACAACGTCAGTGGCGCTGAGATCGGGGCGCTCCCAGAAGCCGGCGGTCACCGACTGGCTGGAGATCGGCTGCCCGTTCATGGAGTCACGGTAGACGTTGTAGGTGAGGGTGTTGTCGTCACGATCCCAGTTGGCCCTGAAGGACAGGGAGACGACGCCGGCGCGCGGGGAGGAACCGGCGACCTTGAAGGCACCGCCCTTGTCCATGGGACCCTGCTTGTTGGGGGCGATGTCGCGACGAGCGAATCGCACCAGGCCCTGCTGAGCGGTGCCGTTGACGGCCAGGAACTCACCACCGTAGACGACGTACTTGTCGTTGCCCTCCACCGTCCAGGCGGACTGGGTGGCGCCAGTGACCTTGCCCGGAGTGAAGCTGGGGTAGAAGTTGAGGTTGGTGGTGCCGTTCTGCCCGTAGTAGTCCTGGTAGTTGCCCATATGAGTGTGCTGGACCGTACCAGTGGCGGCGTTCGTATAAGCGACGGCGCTGTGGTACTGGAAACTAGCATCGGGGAATCCGCCGATGTTAGAGCAGTCGTGGGTATGACTGGCCGCGTAGACGACATCGCCGGCGGGCAGCACGTCGTAGGAGTCACCGTGGCAGTCGGCCATGTAATCGATGTCTCCGGTGTTCCAGTTCTGACGCATGACGCCCTCGAAGGAGCCGGTCCTGGAGTAGCTCGCGGAGTACAGACCATGCTCATCCGCCTTGAGGCTCATCACCGCGGCTCGACTGCCGGCGCCACGAACCACGTTGGAGACGTTGTTCTTGCGCAGGCTGCCATCGTTCTCAAGGATGGCCAGACCATAGCCGGGCCGGTCACTGCCCCCGACGGACTCGAATGAGCCGCCGATGGCCACGGCCGATCCGTCTGCGGCCCCGACAATCGCCTCAACGGAGTAGTTGTCCACCGCCGGCGCGAAGTCCGTCAGCTTCTGGGTTCTCAGATCGAGGGCCGCGGCGCGCTGCCGGGCCGAGCGGTTGATCTGAGTGAAGGCACCACCCATGTAGAGGGTTGAGCCGTCGGCGGAGACACTGAGCGCTTTGACACTATGGCTGGCGGCGGCGCCCAGCGGGGAGCGCTGGCCATCGGCGGCCTTGACCGCGGCGATGCGCCACACGGTCTGGCCGTTGAGCTGCGTGAAGTCGCCGCCGATGTAGAGGGTCTGACCATCCGCGGAAGCGGCGATCGCATGGATGCTTTCGTCAGTGGTGGGTGCCCAGTCGAGGATCTCACCGGTGTTGATGTTGTAGGCCATTGCGTTGCCACGCGGCGACTCGTTCTGGCCGGCCGGAGAGCCCGCCGGACGGACCGCACTGAACTTACCAACCGCGTAAACGATATCGCCGACAATCACCTGGTCCCAGACGATGCCATTGACCTGTGCGGTGGGCAGGGCATCGGCCGATACGGTGGCGGGAGTGCCGGAAGCGCCGACAGGGGCCGGCTCATCAGCGGCTGCGGGCGCCGCCGGTGCGAGCGCTATCGCGCCCAAGGGGACAAGGACCGCGGCCACAAGGCCGCTCAGGATTCGGCGGGGGAGCTTCACAGAGATTCCATTCAGAACATACTCAGATCACGGACACGCAACCTTGCATATGGTTGACACTCCGTGCCCGACCAGGGGCGCCGGGCTGGCTCATAGTACACCGAAGACAACATGTCTGCCGAGCCTTTGGCGCTTCACACAGCCCCACAGCCCCTTTCCACAACATCGACCTTTTGGTCGAATCATGCGATTGAGGCGCCATGCCGGGCAGATCGCCGCCTCAGCAAGCCCTGAGCATCCACCTCTGCCTTCCCGGCGACCATCATGTGGACTCGATCCCGACATCACCCTGGACGACATCACAACGAGGCAACGATTCGCCCCCCTCAACACGCCAAGGCGCTGCCCGTCACTCGCCTGCACGAGAACGACGGACAGCGCCTGAACGGAGCGATAGCGCGAGTGTCGAGGCTCAGCCGGCCGCCCCTCGGAACGTGGCGGCGCTGTGATCGGCGCCCAGGTCGACCGAGACCTTGATGTTGCCGCGCACCTCGACCGGGATGACGAAAGCACGATTGACAGTCACCTGTTGACCCACGGCGAGCGTTGCGGGCACCGCGTCCGAAGACGAGATGACCTCACTGGCGGGAGTCCCGATACCGTCGCCATAGCTGACCGTGGTGGTCAGTACGCTGGCCAACGGGATGTCCTGGTCGGAGCTGTTCATCACCGTCACCGGCACGAGAAGGCCAGCACCCCCCATCTCACCGGGAGCACTGGCGAAGTCCTGCGCCTGCGGCTGCCCGACGGAGATGACGATGCCTCCGTCAATGCTGACGGACTTGTCCAGCGGAGCCTCAGGGTACTCATCCTTCGACAGGTCGCCGTTCTCGGCGGCCTTGGGATCGATTGACGAGGCGTCTGGAGTGATGACATCGTCCGGCGGCGTCGCCGGCGCCGCCGTGGGCTCGGCGGTCCGAGTCGTCGGAACGGCGGTGCTGGAGGCCGCGCCGCCGGCAGGCGTTGCGGACGGGGTCGAGGAGCCGCCGGACTTCCCGCCCCCACAGGCGGCCAGTCCCAGCCCCAGGACCAGGACGGCGGGCAGGATCAACATTCGAGTTCGTGACACGTGGCGTAGCGTACGACCTCCGCTGCGACAGGTAACACCCCGAGCGTCCACTGAGTCCGGGAGCACATCACGACCGGGCATAGAAGCGGGTGAATCAGTGGATAAGCCGGTGGGACTCGTCAGCCTCACGGTCACCACCACCAGCCATCGCCGCCCTGGTTGCCGTCCTGGTCATCCCAGTCCCAGTCGTCCTGGTTGTCCCAGTCGGCCTTATCCTTCTTCTTCTTTTTCTTCTTGTCCTTACCTTTGTCGCCGTTGTTGCCGTTGTCCCCGTCAGCACCCTTGGCACCGGGATCGCCGCCGCTCATGGAGAAGCGGACGAGCCCCTGCTGGGAGGATCCATTGACGGCCACGAACTCACCGCCATAGACGAGGTACTGATCGTTGCCCTCGACGGTCCACGTGGCCTGCTGAGATTTGGTTTGCGTACCGTTCTGGAATCCCGGCAGGAATCCGTCGTACTGGGTGGGGGCGGGATGCCCGTAGTAGTCGGTGTAGCCGAAGGCCGTGTTATGACCCACGGTACCGGTGGCTGTGCTGGAGAAGCCGACGGCATGGTGGTAAATGCCCTGTTCCGCACCATCGGCGAAGCCACCGATGTTGCTGCAGTCGTGGGAGTGACCGGCGATATAAATGACATCCTTGGTGGGCAGTACGTCGTAGGAATCGCCGTGGCAGTCGGCCATGAGGTTGATGTCCCCGGAAGCCCAGTCGGCTCGGAACATGCCCTCGAATGCGCCTTCCTGGGAGTAGGCGACACCGTAGAAGCCCCTGGAGTCGGACTTCAGGTTCATGATCCCGGACTTCTGCCCCGCATTGCGGATGACGCTGGTGAGGTTGGTCTGACGCAGCGACCCGTCCTTCTCCAGGACGGCGACGCCGTAGCCGTTGGAGGAACCGCCCACCGACCTGAAGGAGCCACCGATGGCCACAGCCGAGTTGTCAGCCGCCACCGTGATAGAGCGCACAATAGAGTCGTCGACCGCAGGAGCGAAGCCAGTCAGCTTCTGGGTCTTGAGATCCAAGGCCGCGGCGCGCCGGCGTGCCGCGGAGTTGATCTGAGTGAAGGCGCCAGACATGTAGAGAGTGGAACCATCCGGTGAGACCTCCAGATCCATAACCTCCCCTGTAGCGGAGGCCGCCAGCGGCTTGCGCCGACCCGCAGTATCCACCGCAGCAACGCCATAAACGGCTTCATCATTGACGGACAGGAAGTTGCCGCCGAGATAGAGGGTGGAGCCGTCGGCCGAAGCCTCGACCGCGTTGACCTTGCCACCAACCTTCGGCGCCCAGTCCAACAGGGCGCCCGTCGTGATGTCGTAGGCCATGGCATTGAAGCGAGGAGACTCGTTCTCACCGGCAGCAGCGCCGGCCGGGCGAGCATTCTTGAATTCTCCGACGGCGTAGACGGTGTTACCGACCACCGCCTGGTCCCAGACGACACCGTCGATCTGGGCGGTGGGCAGGGCCTGAGGAGAAGCCAGGGCAGTCTGCCCCGGAGCCGCGACGGCCGGAGGAGCGACAATCGTAGGGGTCACGAGCGACCCAAGAACGAGAGGGAGGGCGGCGAGAACCACCCCCATACTGGAGATACTGGAGACAGCACGGGAAGGATGCACGAGTGCTCCGTTTCTTACGATACGAGGGAACATAGGTGGGCGGCGCAGTATGACGGGGCACTCCCGCCTTGCATGGGGCGGCGGCGAGAGGGGCGCCGACCACGAGGTTATTACATAGGTAACTTTTTGATAACGGCTTGGAGGGACTTTCTTCCACTCTTTTTTGTGGAATCAATCACCAAACACCTGGGTACCATACCCAATGTTCACCTTTTCGGTCGATAGCCTCTCATTAATTGGATCTGTCTTCCAGTCCCAGTTCCCACCCGAGCAGAGCGTGCCGCTTGCGCCGGAACCGAGTCAGAGCCTGCTGCCCCGAGCTGTTGCCGCACCCGATGCGTCCGTCTTCCAGCGCACGCATCACGCGAGCACGACCTCGCCTGCCTCTACAATCTTGACCGGGCAGGCGCTGCAGCCGAACCGTCGGATGCCGACGAGCTCGCGGACGCGACCCGAACCCGCTGCACTCACCTCCATCACCTCGGCGGCCCCGACTGACGTCATATCCGGTCAGGATCACCCGTTCTCGTCCCTTACCGGCTCCGCCGCCCTTCGAAAGGACTCCGTTGACTGCTGTGAACCCGGACAGGCTCCGCATCGCCATGATCGGGACGCGAGGCGTCCCCGCCCGGTACGGAGGTTTCGAGACCGCCATCGAAGAGGTGGGCCGGCGCCTGGCCACCCGCGGTCACCAGGTCCTTGTCTACTGCCGCAACCCCGAACCGGACACGCCGCTTCCCAACACCTATCTCGGGATGCGGCTGGTCGAGCTCCCCTCAGTCAAGAACCGCAGCCTGGAGACCCTGTCGCACACGGCCCTGTCAGTGGCCCACCTGCTGCGCCGCACCCACCCAGATGCCGCCTTCGTCTTCAACGCCGCCAATTCCCCCTTCCTACCCGCACTGCGTGCCGCACGAGTCCCAGTGGCCACCCATGTCGATGGCCTGGAATGGCGTCGCGGCAAGTGGGGCCCTACCGGCAAGCGCTACTACCGAGCGGCCGAGGCCCTGGCCGTGCGCTACTCGGACGCCCTCATCGCCGATGCCCAGGGCATCGCCGACTACTACACCGACGAGTTCAACGCCCCCACCGATCTCATCTCCTACGGGGCTCCCCGCATCGCTGCGGACACCTCGCGCCTGGCCGAGCTGGACCTGGCCCCCAAGGGCTTCCACCTGGTCGTCGCTCGCTTCGAGGTGGAGAACCACGTCGACGTCATCGTCGAGGGCTACGCGCGCTCCGGCGCCACGCTGCCGCTGGTCGTCGTCGGCTCAGCCCCGTACGCCGACGAGTACACCACCCGCATCGAGTCCCTGGCAGACGACCGCGTCCGACTGCTCGGTGGTCTGTGGGACCAGGAGCTGCTCGACGCGCTCTACGCCGGGGCTCTGGTCTACTACCACGGTCACTCCGTGGGGGGAACCAACCCCTCCCTCCTGCGCGCGATCGGCGCCGGGGCCGCAGTGGACGCCTTCGACGTCTCCTTCAACCGGGAGGTCCTGGGCCAGGCCGGTCGCTATTGGACGTCGCCCGACGACGTGGCCGCGCTGGTCGCCTCTGCCGAGTCCGACGTCGAGGCCCAGGCCGTGCGTGGCGAGGAGTCCCGCAAGCGGGCCGCCCTCTACGACTGGGACGAGGTCACCTCCGGCTACGAGGCCCTGGCCCGACGCCTGGCACTCGGGGGACCCACCCGTCACCGCCCCTCCGGGCGCCGCACCGGGAAGGTGAGCCTATGAGCCGGAGCACGGCAGGAGACGGCCGCGCCAGCGCCACCCGGATCCTCGTGGCCCACCCCTCCCCCGACCTCTACGGCTCGGACTGGCAGCTGGTCGAGACCATCCACGGGCTCATCGAGGCCGGGCACGAGGTTCTCGTGGCCCTTCCCCTGGATGGCCCCCTGGTCTCGGTACTTCGCGATGCCGGGGCTCGTGTGGCCGTCATGCCGTTCACAGTGCTGCGCAAGGCGCTGCTGAGCCCCAAGGGCCTGACGAGACTGGGGACCCAGTCGCTCCCGGAGATCGCGCGCCTGCGCACGATCATCCGCGCCAGCCGAGCCGGCGCAGTCCTCACCAACACGGTGACGATCCCGTGGTGGCCGGTGGCCGCGAGCGCGGCCGGCGTCCCGGTACTGGCGCATGTCCATGAGGCCGAGGACACCCAGCGCCGGTTCATCCGTGCCGGGCTCAACGCCCCGCTTCTGGCGGCGTCCCGAATCGTGGCGAACTCCGGGGCGGCCCGTGACGCGCTCCTGGACGTCCAGCCGCGCCTGGCCTCGCGCACGGAGGTGGTCCACAACGGCGTCGCCGGTCCGGAGCGGCCTCCGGAGCCGCTGCGCCCCAGGCAGCCCGGCGACTCCTTCCGGATCGCCATGGTGGGGCGTCTGTCACCACGCAAGGGTGTGGACGTGGCTCTCGACGCCGTCGGACTTCTCCGCCGCTCGGGCGTGGACGCATCTCTGCGCGTGTGCGGATCGGTCTTCCCCGGCTACGAGTGGTACGAGGAGGAGCTGCGCGAGCGTGCGACCCGGCCTGACCTGGACGGGCACGTTGAGCTGCTGGGCTATGTACGCCCCACCTGGCCTGTGCTGGAAGCCGCCGACGCCGTCGTCGTGCCCTCACGGGCCGAGCCCTTCGGGAACACGGCCGTCGAGGCGATGCACGCCGCCCGGCCACTGGCGGCCTCCCGGGTCCAGGGCCTGGCCGAGGTCGTCACCGACACGGTCACAGGTCTGCTCGTGCCCGCCGACGACGCCGAGGCCCTGGCCGACGCCCTTGGCGCCCTGGAGGCGGACCCGGCCCTGGCGACCCGGCTGGCCGAACAGGGCAAGCAAGAGGCCGCTGAGCGGTTCTCCGTGGCCGGCTACCGCACCACCATGGCCCGGATCGTGGACGAGCTCCTCGAGCACTGAGGCCCCCACCATTCCACCGAGACCGACATTCTTCGTGCAGCCCTACCGAGAAGCCGTAGGGCTGCACGAAAGGTGCCGGGCTCGGCGTGCGTCGACGGGACGCCGGCCTCAGCGCCGGGCGGGGCGCAGGGGGTCCTCGGCCAGTCCCAGGGACAGGCTGAAGTCGCCGTCAAGGGGCTGGTCGGGTCGCTCGAAGGGGACGACGCCGTCGCACAGGAAGACGGCCATCTCCACGAAGCTGGAGAAGGAGGCCCCGATGAGGTGCTGAGAGCTGGCCAGCAGGTATAGATCGACCAACCCCGCGCGCACGCCGGTGGTGGTGTTGTAGCCGCCCTTGTCGGTCAGGAAGACACAGCCGTCGAACTCACCGGCCAGCTGCTCCTGGGCCTCAGAGGTGTCGCAGGACAGGAAGAAGGGGACCTCGGGGTGGTCGGCGCGGATCCGGCGCATCCGATTCGCAAACCACTCCACCGGCGAGGACTCGATGGTCTTGGCATGGGAGACGGCGTGGGTGCGCACCTGGACGCCGACATAGGGACGCCCACGCAGGTGGGTGTCATAGACGGAGCGCACCTGATCGGCGATCTCGTCGACGGGGGTGAGCTCGCGCAACAGCTCGGTCCAGGGACGTGGGCCGGCGTGCGTACCCGTATCCTCCCCTGCCTCCTTCCAGGCAGGATCCTGCCAGGTGATGGGCAGACCGTGAGAACGGATCTGCCACAGGTGGGCTCGACGCAGTGCAGGTGTGAGTTGAACACCCTTGGGTCGGCGGTACCGAGCCAAGGGAACGAGCGTCCGGGAGATCAGCCGTGATACCGATCTTCCCCCCTGGAAGTGCCACAGCTCATCCATACGGGGACCGAAGTACTCGTCGGTACTCCACACGTAATAGAGATCCCGATTCTCGACCCGAGCGAGCTCCTGGGCGGACAGGAGCGCACGTACTCGGTTACCCAAACCGTCCCTACGTCCGGTATAGACCAGTAACGCCTTGCGGCCGCTAAGCAGAGCCATAAGATTCCTTAAGTGAACATTGTCGGAGAGGTTTGCTGAAACAGCAGGCGCTCTGGCAGCGCCGTTGGCCGCCCCTCGGCGCTCCCTTGTCAGACCGACCCCGGATCCAACGGCGGAGAGCCGACGAGCTACTGGGAGTCGCGTCTCAGGTCCCGGTACCACTTGGGCAGGGCCAGGACCACGTAACCCGCGTAGCCCAGGAGCATGATGCCGTAGATCCACAGGAAGACCGCGGGGGCGAAGCGGGTCATGAGCACGAAGCACATGAGCCCGTAGTCCGTGGGAGCCGACAGGACCGACTTGATGATGCCCGGGCGAACCTCATCCTTGGCCATGGGGGTACCGCCGTGATAGCGCAGCTGATAGGTGAGGATGTAACTGAAGAAATGGATATTCTGGACCGCTCCGAAAGCGAGTGGGATAAGCAGAACCGAGGGCGTCGGATTCGTAAACCGGAAAAGGGAGATCGCAATGGCACCATGAATGGTGGAAAGCTTGATGACGTCGGCGACATGGTCCAGCCATTCGCCGGCCTTTGATCCGCCGTTGCGCAGTCTTGCCAGCTGCCCGTCAGCAGCATCGAGCGCATAGCCGACCATGAGCAGCAGGGCGGTCGCCACGGCGGACACGATTGTGGGACGCCACAGGGCGATGAGAGCGATGCCACTGTAGGTGCACAGCGCCGAGAGCACCGTCACCTGGTCCGGGGTCGCACCCAGCCGATGGGCGATCGCGGCCAAGACACGACCCGCGGGGCGGTTGATGATGCGGGAGTAGAGGGGGGCGCCGGCCTTGGACTTCTGGGCACGGGACAGTGCCCTGATGTTCTCGGCGATGGTGGGGGGACTGGCAGGGGAGCTCATGAAGCGTCTCCTTGGATGGGGCCCGCGGATCGGGCCGGGATCAGATGGACAGTGACGGGGAAGTGCTGGGGAGTCAGGCGTGGCGGGAAGCGGCCGACGAACGGCGGGCCGCGGGTGCGGCTCGGGCCACTGTTCGGCGGGAACTGGGAACTGGAGCTGGAAGCAGAGGCCACCGCCCCGCGTCCTGCGCCTATTGCTCCGCCAACTCGCGACGGCGCCGGGCCACGTCACGGCGCACCCACCAGGCATACGGGACGATCTGACACAGGACCACCGAGATCACCGCCCCCAGGATAGGGCCGGCGGCGTCGAAAGGCCCAATGAGGACCCAGGAGATGGCGAGGTTCATCGGCACCAGGATGAGGACCGGCACCACCTGGAACTGCAGCCCACGAGGGTCGGTCATATACATGCCCAGCGGTTGCTTGGCGGCCTCGACGGCGACGTAGACGGCGAAGGCCCACACGAGAGCGGCCGGCAGGACGATCTTACCGTGAGACATGACCCGGGCGGCCCAAGGAGTGACGGCCACCAGGGCAAGCGCCAGGAGGAAGCCGCCCCCACTGAAGATCATCGCCGGCCTGAAGGGACTCTCGACACGCTTGTCAGCGCGAGCACGGGCGAACATCGGCCACATGGCGACCCCGGCCGCCATGACGGTCTGGGTCAGCATGTTGAACAGGTTGTTGGCCAGGTTGTACTCGGCCAGGGCCTGCGACTGGCCCAGATGGGACAGGAGGAGCCGGTCGGTCTGAAAGGCGATCGGGATGGCCAGGGACTGGAGGAGCTGTGGACCCGCCGTGTTGACGATGCGCACGCCCCGCACGCTGCGCAGACGCGGCACATCCCTCAGAGCGCCCCTGAACAGGGGGCGGGTGGCCCGCCAGGCGACAACGATGCAGATGACAGACACCAGCGCATTGGCGATGTAGGAGTAGATGGACACAGCATTGCCACGCCCCAGCCCGGTGATGATGGCCAGCAGCAGGAAGCAGGACATGGCCGGGGAGACGACACCCTGGCTGATGACCTGGGTGGCCGAGCGCCCCAGGCCGATGATGACGCGCTGCCCCACGGACATCGGCAGGGCTGCGGCGTAGATGATGAGGCAAACGGTGGCGGTGAGCCCTCCCCCCTCCATGAGCTTGCCGCCCAACAGCCAAGGCCACACCCCCAGCAGCATGAGGACGACGCCGACCGTGGTGATGACCAGGGCGGATCCGAGCAGGACCCGGATGGCGGTGGTGATCGTGCGCTGCACGGTCGAGTCATGAGCCGGGTCGGTCGAGCTCGCCACCGTATTGAGGATGACCGCGCCGATCCCCAGGTCGGTGAAGGGCATGAGCGTGGGGAAGGTGGCCAGCAGGCCATACTGGGCGAAGGCGTCGGTACCGAAGTACCTGATGATGAGACTGGTGTTGACCAGGCCGAAGACGCCCGAGATCCCCATGACCGCAATCTTGGCGACAGCTGTGGTTCCCACAGACGACCAGCTGGCGCCCGACGACGACCCCCGCCTGAGCGCCCTGCCGATCCGCCGCAGCGGCCGACACCGGAAAGACGATCTCATCGCCACTCCGGCACCTTCATCCACCGCTGAAACACTTGCTGCTCCTGCAGTGTCCACAGGCATCCCACGATCCGTAGCACCTACGGGGTCAGCACCCGCCGTCGGGGCCGGCGTGGGCGCCGAAGAGCTCGGCTGGATCACATCGCACTCCTGATGTTGTAGGAAGGTAACAATTCGGCGTCGAGAGGAGGCCTGAAGACAGGCATGAGGGTAGACGCACAATCATCAACAACCTGCTATCTTTTGTTTATCGACTTGTGACATTGACCGATCCCCCAACGACCCCCCTTGGCACAACCCCAGCAAAGTGGCCTTGACCAGGCCAGACACCCCCCGCTGGAAGAACTCTGAAAGGTCCCTCATAAGTGTATTGGCACCCCCGTATCGTTGCTCACCTGTAACATAGAGTCACCCCAAACTCATCCCGACTTCCTGTCCTGGCCTTGCGATCTTGGCCACTTCCCACAAATATCGCCGCCCAGAGTTAGTAGCATTCTAAAACTGCTGCTGTTCACGACGTTCTGTCAGCACTACTCGACCAACTATTACCCACCCTCGACCATCCCTGCGGAGTCCACCTTGTCTAGTTCGACCCTGACACTGCCTCAGCGCGAGCAGTACCGGCGTTCCTCGGCAGCAGCAACCGGCGCCGCCCCCGCCACCGCTCCGCGCAGTCCCTGGGCGCGCACGCGCCGCGATCTCACCATCTGGCTCATACTTTCCGACCTCTTCGCCATCGCCGTTCCTGCCTGGATCGCACTGCTGGCCGGGAATCTCCTGCTGGCCGGGACCGCAGCCGCCGTGGGTGCCACGATGGTGCTCACCGCCTGGTCCCTCGGAGCACTCGGCATCGACGCCGTGGAACAGGCCGGCCCCAGCACGGTCCGCTTCGCCGCCGCCGCCACCGTGAGCATCCCTGTCGCACTGTTGCTGGCCGATCTCTCCGGCGCCGCGCGCGCCACCCTGCTGACCGCCCTGGCCGTCCAGCTCCTCATGTCCATCACCGGGCGCTCCATCGAGTCCGGCTGGCTGCACCGTCGCCGCCTCGAGGGACACGCGCTGCGCCGCACGCTCATCGTCATGGGCTCGGGAGCCCAGCCCATGCTCACCCAGCTGCGCCGCCACCCCATGGACGGATTCCTCATCGTGGGCTACCTGTCCTCCGGACAGGACCGGGCCTTCCACTCGGCGGAGCCCGTACGCAGCCCTCAGCACATCGCTCAGACCCTGCACGCCGAGCGCATCGACGCCGTGATGACGGTCGGCTCGGTGACCCCGGAAGACCTGGTGACCCTCATGCGCGGCCTGGAGTCCACCCAGGCGCGCCTCGTCGTCGCCCCCGGCCTGCAGGACGTCGTACCCAGCCGTATGCGGGCCCTGACCGTCACACACGGCTGGACCGGCCTCATCGCCGTCAAGACCCGCAGCACTAGGGCGCTGGGCAAGGCCCTGTTCGACCGGGTCGCTGGCGCCATCGGACTGCTCCTCATCTCGCCGCTGCTGGCGGCCACCGCAGTTGCGATCCGTATCGACTCCCCCGGACCGGTCTTCTACACCCAGACCCGCGTGGGTCAGAACGGCAAGCCCTTCACCATGTGGAAGTTCCGCTCGATGTACATCGACTCCGACGCTCGCCGCGCGTCAGTGGTCAAGGCCGGCGGCGACGCCGGTAACGAAGTCATGTTCAAGGACCGGCAGGACCCGCGCATCACCCGCGTGGGCCGCTGGATCCGCCGCCTGTCGATCGACGAGCTGCCCCAGCTCATCAACGTCGTGCGCGGAGACATGAGTCTGGTGGGGCCCCGCCCCGCGCTTCCCGTCGAGGTCGCCAAATACGACACCGAGGCACTGCGTCGTCTCCTGGTCAAGCCCGGACTGACCGGCCTGTGGCAGGTCTCCGGGCGGTCGGACCTGTCCTGGGCCTCCACCGTGGCCCTGGACCGTCACTACGTGGAGAACCGGGGCGGAGCCCTGGACGCGAAGATCTTCGCCGGGACGCTGCGCGCGGTCATCGGCGGAAAGGGGGCTTACTGATGATCACCGGCTACGTTCCTGGCGGCTTCGACATGCTGCATGTGGGACACCTCAACATCCTCACCGAGGCCGCCAAGCGCTGCGACCATCTCATCGCCGGAGTCGCCACCGATGAGTCGCTGGAGCGGATGAAGGGGCGCGGTCCCATCGTGCCTCTGGCCGAACGCCTGGCCATGGTATCCGCCCTGCGCATGGTGGACTCCGTAGTCCCCGACTACGACCAGGACAAGCGCCTGGCCTGGCGCCGCTCGCCCTTCGACGTGCTGTTCAAGGGCACCGACTGGGAGGGGACGGACAAGGGCCGCCGTCTCGAGGCCGAGATGGCCGAGGTCGGCGCCTCGGTGGTCTACCTGCCGTACACACCCACCACCTCCTCGACGATGCTGCGCCGGACTCTCGTTCAGGAGGTCGCTTCCCGCAGTCCCCAAGGGGCCCCGTGACCACTTCACGTAACGACTTCGAAGCGCCCGGCAACCCGTCGGACAGCATCGATCCCGCCACAGCCGCCTCCGGTGCCGGTGACGGCGGGAACCACCGATCCGGCACCGGTGCCACCCAGACCGATCAGTCCGCAACAGACCGCCGCGGTCCTCTTGCCCGCGCCGCAAGCGCCCTGCGTCCGCACCGCCGGCCCAAGAAGTCCGCAGACCCCACGGCCGCCGACAGCGCTCAGCGCACAGGGTCGGGACTCACTTCCGGCACGACCACCTCCCGCCTGGCGGCGACCTTCCGCATCCCCCAGTCGCGGGCCCAGCGTCAACGGCTGCGCAAGCGCCTGTCCTCCCTGGCAGCGGTCCTGTGCGCAGCCGCCCTGGCGACGGCCGCCTGGCTGCACGACGGCGTGGCCCAAGCCGACCTGCATCTCAATGACGGCGGCGTGTGGGTCACCTCGACCTCAAACCACCTCGTTGCCCGACTCAACTTCCCCTCCCGCGAGGTCGACGGCGCGATTCGTACCTCCTCGTCGTCCTTCGACGTCACCCAGAACGCCGAGGACGTACTCGTCCCCGACTCCGGTGACGCCTCCGTGTCATCGGTCGACCCCTCCCAGGTCTCCTTCTCCGGGCGCACCCAGCTCACCAAGGGCGTGACGATCGCCCAGGGCGGGGACCGAGTCATCGCCATCGACAAGGTCCAGGGCACCATCCGTGCCACCAGGGCCAAGACGGTCGGTTCTCTGACCGCAGCCGCCCCAGTGGTCACCGGCATGCCCGACGTCGTCGCCGTCGTCGGGAACGACGGCTCCATCCACGCCGCCTCGGCCACCACCAAGTCCTTGGTCTCCCTGCAGGCCAGTAGCAAGACCTGGAAGGAGGCCGCCAACACCTCCCTGTCGCTGACCACCGGCACCGACCTGGCCATCACGGCCGTCGGTGACAAGCCCGTGGTTCTGGAACGCAGCACCGGCGTCCTCCACCTGCCCGAGGGCAAGACCGTCAACCTGGGAGCCTCCGGCCTGGTGCTCCAGCAGCCCGGTCCCGAGGCGGACTCCGTCCTGGTCGCCTCCCGCGACGCCCTGGTGTCCGTACCTCTGGACGGCGGCAAGGTGACCAAGACGCCGTCGTCCAAGGAGAGCCCCGTCCCCGAGGGCGTCCCCGCGCAGCCGGTACGCCTGGGCAAGTGCGTGTATGCGGCCTGGTCCGGATCGGGTCAGTTCGTGCGCAGCTGCTCGGGCCTGCTCGGCGACACCGACACCGTCCACGACGACCGTCTGGCCTCCTCCTCCGCCCCGCTCTTCCGGGTCAACCGCGATGCCATCGTGCTCAACGACCTGGAGACGGGATCGGTGTGGCTGCCCAACGAGGACCTCGTCCTCATCGACGACTGGACGGACAAGACTGCTCAGACAGACGACAATGCCGACCAGAAGGACGACTCCGCCGACACCTCGGAGTCCCAGACACCACCGGAACGCACCGAGGAGAATCACGCCCCCAAGGCAGTTGACGACCACGTCGGCGTGCGTCCGGGCCGCTCCGCGCTCCTGCCCGTCCTGGCCAACGACTCCGACCCCGACGGTGAC
The DNA here is from genome assembly GCF_963526355.1 of uncultured Actinomyces sp. Classification (GTDB taxonomy): domain Bacteria; phylum Actinomycetota; class Actinomycetes; order Actinomycetales; family Actinomycetaceae; genus Actinomyces. The sequence goes on from NZ_CAUROW010000014.1 coordinate 16,522, forward strand.
GTCCTCACCGCCACCCCGCAGGACACCGGAGGATCACTGACGGCCACCAAGGCGCAAGGCGGACTGGCTCTGCGCATGGATGTCCCGGACAATGCCACCGGCAGCTACTCCGTGCCCTACACCGCCGACGACGGCCGCGGCATGAGCGACTCCGCCGTCGCCACGGTGGACGTCCACGGCTGGGACGTCAACACCGCCCCCAACCAGGTCACCACTCCGACCCTCACCGTCGCCGAGGGGGCCTCCGGCTCCCTGGACGTACTGGGCCACTGGCAGGACCCCGATGGGGACGACCTCTACCTGGTCTCCGCCCAGGGCGAGGGGATGGACGTCAAGGTCTCCAACGAGGGCACCGTCACCGTACGCGAGCTGGGAGCCGGCACCGGCACCCGGGACCTGACCGTCACCGTCTCCGACGGCCGGGAGACCAGTTCCGGTGTGGTCAAGGTCGACGTGCAGCCGGCCCAGTCGGCCAAGCCGATCGCCAACGCAGACCATGTACGCGTCGTCGCCGGGACCAAGGCCGTCGTCTCCCCCTTGAGCAACGACACCTCGCCCTCCGGGGGAACCCTGCGCCTGGCCGCGGTCCAGGAGGCGCCGGCGGGGACCTCCATCGATGTCGACCAGCAGGCGGGCGTCTTCACCTTCACCACCGACGCCGGCGCCCAGGCCCAGACCTACTACCTCACCTACGACGTCATGGACGGGGCCAACACGGCCCAGGGGATCGTGCGCGTCGACGTCACCCCCAAGGCGGACGCCACGGTGCCACCCGAGGTCGAGAACGACACCGCCTTGCTGCGCAACGGCGGCTCAACGACCATCGCCCCGATCAACAACGACTTCGACCCCTCTGGAGGGATCCTGGTCCTGCAGTCGGTGAGTACCCCGCCGGACTCCGGTGTCACCGTCACGGTCGTGGACCACTCCCTGCTGCAGATCACCGCGTCCAGCACCGTCCCGCCCAACCTCACGATCGACTACACCGTCACCAACGGCACGTCCAGCGCCACTGGAAAGGTCGCGATCGTCCCAGTGACCCAGTCCCAGCCGCAGCCACCGGTCGCCACCGATGACACCGCCGTCGTGCGCGCCGGCGACGTCGTCACCGCGTCCGTCCTGGACAACGACTCCTCCCCCTCAGGTCTCAATCTGTCGGTGGACTCCCAGGTCAGCCTGGTGGGCGACGAGCTGGGCACCGCCTGGGTCAGCGAGGACACCCTCCGCTTCCGCGCCGGCAACCGGCCCGGACGCACGGCCTACGCCTACACGGTCAAGGACGATCAGGGGCAGACCGCCTCGGGGGTCCTCACCGTGGAGGTGCGCGCGCAGGACGCCGACCACAACTCCGCCCCGTCCCCGCGCAACCTGGAGGCCCGCACCCTGTCGGGCTCGGCCACAAACATCACCGTGCCACTGGACGGCATCGATCCTGACGGCGACTCGGTGAGTCTCGTGGGCCTCAACCAGGCCCCCTCCCTGGGCTCGGTGGAGGTCAACTCCTCGTGGCTCACCTACAAGCCCGCCGAGGGCGCCACCGGCACCGACACCTTCACCTACGTCGTCGAGGACCGTTTCGGGGCCCAGTCCACCGGGACGGTGCGAGTGGGGGTCGCTCAGGCCTCACCGATCAATGTGGCACCTGTGGCCACCGACGACCTGGTCGTGGCCAAGCCCGGGCGCACCGTGGCCGTGGACGTCCTGTCCAACGACCTGGACACCGACGGAGACAGTCTGTCCCTGGAGGGCGACCCGGTCTCCAGCGACCCATCGCTGGGCGTGTCCACCCGCGCCGGACGCCTGGTGCTGGAGCTGCCGGGCAAGGAGGGCAACCACTCGGTTGCCTACACCGTCTCCGACGGGCGCGGCGGCACCGACACGGGAACCGTCACCGTGCAGGTCTCCAACAACGCGCCGCTGGCCAATCCGGTGGGCGTGGACGACTACGTCACCGTCGATCAGGTCGACGCCAACGGCAGAGTGACCATCCCGGTGCTGGACAACGACAAGGACACCGACGGATCGCCGTGGGACCTCAAGCTCTCCTCCTCCGACCCCGACGTCGAGGTGGGCAAGGACTCCATCAGCCTGACGGTGGGCGAGACCCAGCGGCTCGTGCTCTACACAGTCACCGACACCGACGGGCTGACCGGTCATGCCGTCGTCGTGGTGCCCGCCAGGTCCGCCCTGCGGCCCCGTATCAACCCCTCGGCCGTGCCCGCCCGCGCACTGGCGGACAAGACCACGGACATCAACCTGTCCTCCTACATCCTCACCCGTGAGGGCACCAAGCCCGTCATCACGGATTCCTCCTCGATACACATGGCCAAGGGCACCAAGGACGCCAAGACCGCCTCGGATGGGACGGCACTGTCGTTCACACCCGAGTCGGGCTTCACCGGTCAGACCTCGGTGACCTTCACAGTGGCCGACGGCACCGGCTCGGACGCCCTGAGCGCCACACTCACACTGCCGATCGTCGTGGACTCCTCGACGAACAAGCCACCGACATTCACCCCCACCGAAGTGACGGTGGCACCCGGCGAGGGAGCCGTCACGGCCAACCTGGCGGCCATGACCACCGACCCGGACCCGAGTGACAAGCTCTCCTTCCAGGCCGGCCCCGCCCCCGCGGGCTTCGAGATCTCCCTGAGCGGGTCATCGCTGTCCGTCAAGGCCGCGAACAAGTCCTCCGAGGGCACCACCGGCTCCATCCCGATCACCGTCTCCGACGGCGTCAACCCACCTGTGAGCGCCTCCCTGCCCGTGAGGGTGAGTGCCTCCAACAAGCCGCTCATGACCACGGCACCGATCAACCTGGAGTCCCGCAATGGTGAAGCGGTGAGCACCGACGTGTCCACCGCGGTGAGCAACCCCTTCCCGGACAAGCCGATCACCTTGTCCGGCACTCCGATGATCACCTCCGGTCAGGGCACGGTGAGTGCCTCCGGCACCACCGTGACCATCGCCCCGGCCGCCGGCTTCCACGGCACCATCACCGTCGAGTACAAGGTGCTGGACTCCACCGGCTCCGAATCACGGGCCGTCACCGGCACCATCACCGTGCAGGTGGGAAGCGTGGTGCCCGCAGCCCCCTCCGGGGTGAACGTGGCGCCCGTGAGCGCGACCTCAGCGCGCGTGTCCTGGACCGACGGTGACTCCAACGGCCCTCCCATCACCGGCTACAAGGTGAGGGTCGACGGCGTTGAGCAGTCCTGTTCGACAGCGAACTGCCTCATCACCGGCTTGGAGACCGGCCACTCCTACAGCATCCAGGTAGTGGCCACCAACAAGTACGGCGATTCCGAGGCCACGACGGTGCCCTACCTTCACAACGCCGCCGCCAAGACCCCGGCCGCCCCCATGCTGACGGCCGGCTCAGGCACGGTCACTGCCGCCTGGAGCCCGGTGGACGATCCCACCGGAGCCGGGATGACCTATGACGTGCGCCTCTCGGACGGCCAGATCCTCAGAGGTCTGACCGGGTTCCAGGCCGAGTTCTCGGTGGCCCCGGGCCGTGGCTATACGGCGCAGGTGCGCGCCGTCCCGAGCCAGGGAGACCCCTCGGACTGGTCCTCCTCATCGAACCCGGTGTCTCCCTATGGGGAGCCAAGCGCCCCCGGGACGCCTGTCATCACTCCCAACGGGGGAACGGTCGGCATCAGCTGGCAGGCGGCCAACGGCAACGGCAGCCCCGTGACCTACACGCTGCACTACACCAACGGCAACGCCGGCGACTCGAAGAACGTCGGAGACGCCACCTCCACCACCGTCTCGCTGTCTTCGGGGACCTGGACCTTCTGGGTCGAGGCCGACAACGGTTACGGCACCAGGACCTCCGCCCAGGCCAGCTACACCTTCAAGTCGACTCCGCTGCCCCCGTCGACCCCCGTCGTCAAGGCCACCGGCAACAGTGGCGAGCTGTCCGTGAACGCCTCGCCCCGCGCAGGCAACGGCTGGAGCGTGGGCGACCTGTCGGTGGAGTACTCGGTCGACCAGGTCAATTGGACCGGCTCCTCCACCATCCGGGGTCTGGCCGACGGACAGGCATACACGGTCTACGCCCGGGCCAACGGCGGCGGGCAGCACTCCGAGGTCGTCGCCTCCTCGCCGGTGGCGCCCTACGGTCCGCCGTCGGCACCGTCGGTCTCCTGCTCACTCGATGGCACCGACCAGGTCACCTGCACCTGGTCGCCCGGACCGGCAGGTGATCAGCCCACCAAGTACAAGTACAAGATCAAGTACAAGGGCGATGATTCCGACGACTTCGAGAAGGGGAGGATCAGCCCTGGAGAAACCTTCTCCACCGATATCGAACCTGGTGAGACCGTCACGGGATGCGTGCGGGCCAAGAACGACTCCGGCAAGTCCGACTGGAGCTGCAGCTCGGTGACAGCCCCGGAGAAGCCGAATGTCGAAACTCTTCCGGTCGGCGCCCAGCAGCAGTTCCCTATCGACTACACCCAGACCTGTCGCCCCTTCGGCTCTTGGGGCAGCTGCTATTGGCTGGTCGTTGACCTCACTGGCAACCCCAACAGCACCATGAGCTGCGGCTACTACTACAGGAACGGATGGGACTGGAACGTCTACTGGCACGAGGAGACGGTAGCCCTCGATAGGAACGGTTACGCCCGACACACCTTCCCCGGCCAAACCCCGAACTGGAACGAGACAATCGCCTGCACCCAACAGTGACCGGGTCGGTGATCGTATCGATGCCCAGCACGCAACAAGTCACACACACGCCTCCCTCCACCCGAAGGATCATTGATTCCATGCCGATGACCCCCGAGAACGCGACATGGTTCGCTGACGCCTTCTCCACCATTGTCAACAACGTCAGTCAGGCGCTGCTGGACAAGGAGGACGTGATCAAGCTGGCTCTGACCACCATGCTCTCTGAGGGACATCTCCTGCTGGAGGATGCCCCCGGCACCGGTAAGACCGCTCTGGCCCGCGCCCTGGCGGCCTCGGTTCAGGGAACGCACTCACGCATCCAGTTCACCCCCGACCTGTTACCCAGCGACATCACCGGTGTGACCATCTACGACCAGAAGACCGGTTCGTGGGACTTCCACGCCGGGCCCATCTTCTCCTCGATCGTCCTGGCCGACGAGATCAACCGGGCCAGCCCCAAGACCCAGTCCGCGCTCCTGGAGGTCATGGAGGAGTCCCAGGTGACGGTCGACGGCGTGCGCCACACCACCGAACGGCCCTTCATGGTCATCGCTACCCAGAACCCCATCGAGCAGGCCGGCACCTACCGCCTGCCCGAGGCCCAGCTCGACCGCTTCCTCATGAAGGCCTCCGTGGGCTACCCCGACCGGGAGGCGCTCACCCAGATCCTATCCGGCTCGGCTCATCCGGACCGTTCCAAGAACCTGTCCGCGGTGGTGGCCTCCTCCGTCGTGGCCTCCATGGCGGACCTGGCCGCCACCAACCACATCGAGAATTCGGTGCTGGACTACATCGGGGCCCTGGTGGAGGCCACTCGCGCCACTGAGGAGACCCGCATGGGCGTATCCACTCGCGGTGCCATCGGCATGGCCCGCGCCGCCCGCGTATGGGCCGCCTCCCAGGGCCGCAACTTCGTCCTGCCCGACGACATCAAGGATCTCGCCCAGGTCGTGTGGGCCCATCGCCTGGTCATGGACCCTGACGCCGAGTTCACCGGCGCCACGGCCGCCGGCGTCATCACCACCGCCCTGGGGCAGATCCCCGCACCCACGACCCGCGATTGAGCCGTATGCCGCCTCAGACGACGTCACAGACCTCCGCCCGCCAGTCCCCCTCCGGGGACGCGGGCAGGGTCGGCGCATCCGCCTCCCCCACCGCGATTTTACCGGAAGTCCCCGAGGTCTCAGCGTCCTCAACACCGTCAGTGCCATCGGCCTCCGCAAGCGCGGCCCTGACCGCCCGGCCGGCGCGGTCCCGGCTCGTCGACGCCATCGCGGTACTACTGCGACCAGTGCGCTGGCTGCTGCACACGATCACCCCTGTGGGCTGGGGCTGCCTCGCACTGCTCGTAGCCTGCGGACTGACCGGCTCCGTGATGGGATGGCAGGAGGCCTGGAGCGCCACCATGGTCGTCGGCATCGTTGTAGTGACCGCCTGGCTGTGGCTCATCCCTCGCGGCGGCTACTCGGTCAGCCACAACCTGCTTGAGCCTCGCGTCACCGTGGGTGACCATGCCCTCATCCGGCTCACCGTCACCAACCCCCGCTCCCGGCCGCTGCTGCCCTCACGCATGGAGATGCCCGTGGGGCCGGGACGCGCCGTCTTCGTCGTGCCCACTCTGACGCCCCGGGCGGTTCACGAACGGGGATTCGTACTGCCCACCCAGCGCCGCGGCGTCGTCACCGTGGGGCCCGTCCTGGCGGTTCAGCGTGACCCGGTGGGGCTGCTTCAGCGCGAGCGTTCCCTGACCACACCGCAGGACATCCACATCCACCCGCGCACCCTGCGTCTGGGCACCGCGCTGCATGGTGTCCTGCGGGACATCGAAGGCGCCGTCACCCAGGACCTGTCCAGCTCCGACGTCGCCTTCCACGCCCTGCGCGACTACGTCCCTGGAGATGACCGACGCAACGTCCACTGGCGCACCACCGCGCGCACCGGCAGGCTCATGGTGCGTCAGTTCGAGGAGACTCGCCGCTCCAGCCTGCTCGTCCTGCTGTCCACCCGTCAGGAGGACTACGCCGGTGAGGAGGATTTCGAGACCGCGGTGTCGATCGCCTGCTCCCTGGCCATGGACGCGATCCAGGACGGCCGTGAGGTCCGCTTCGTCACCCAGATCGGTTCGCTGCCGACCTCCTCGTCCCTGCGGATGCTGGACACGTCCTGCCTGCTGAGCACCGGTGAAGAGGATGTTGGCTGCGATCTCCTCGCGCGACACGCCTGTACGGCGCACCCCGAGGCCTCTATCCTTGTCCTTGTCACCGGCCAGGAGGTCGACCGAGTCACCCTGGCCCGGGTCCGCAGTTTTGCTCCTCTGTCCATGAGGGCCGTCACCCTGCGCGCAGGTCAGCAGGGTCTGTCGCGTCTCCACGCCGGAACGATGCCGGTAGTGGACATGGACCGTCTTGAGCAGCTCCCCACCGCACTGAGGCGAGCACTATGACCCCTTCTACGTCCTCCATCACCTTGCCCCCGCGCACCGCGGGCTCTCCGGCCTCCGAGTCACCCGCCGGAGCACGGTCCCCGGCCGAGTCCCCCTCGCAGAGAGTCGGACGGTCGTCCGCCCGCTCTCCCGAGTCATCCTCCTCGCGGGCGACGACGTCATCGTCGCCCACACGCAGTCTCTACAGCACCGAAACGACACGTCCGGCGCGGTCGGTCACCGGTGCCGGCCCGCTCCTGTCCCGTCCGTCCAGGCCGGCACTCTCAGCCCGCCGGTTCTTACCACCGAGACGGGGCGCCAAGCCGCCCACCCCGGCAATCGCCGCCCTCGAACTGACCTTGATGGCCGGAATCATCACGATCGGCGCGATTCCCTTCCTGCCGATCTTCGCCTCCATAGCCGGTTGCCTCGCTGTCGGATACGGTGCACTCACCGGCGCCCTGATGGCCTTTGCCTGCTCACGCCTGCGCTTATCGGTGCTGCCGAGCATGGCGGCGCTGGCCCTGGCGCACGTCCTGCTCGCCCCATGGCTGTTGACCGATGTCGGCTCCGGGTTCTCCGCTGTCAAGACCGTCCTGGCCGCCACAGTCACCGTGTGGCGCGACGCCCTGACCGTACCGATGCCACTGAACTCCTTCAGCGGCATGACGGTGCTTCCATGGATGGTCGGGCTGGTCGTCTCAGCGCTGGCGACCCGCCTCATCCTGGCGGGCCGCGAGGTCCTGGCCGGTCTGAGCCTGATCCTGCTGCCCGCCGTCAGTATCGGTTGGGGCGGACAGGAGACCGTTCGTCCCACCATGCTGGGCATCCTGTTCGTCACCGGCATCCTGGCGCTGTGGACCTGCGGCTCCTTACGGCAGCGGCGCAGCCACGTCGTCGAGGCCCTGGACCTGAGTTCCTTCTCCACCACTTCGGGGAGCACAAGCGCCCGAAGCACCGGTGACCTCGGTCGGGCGGCTCTGCGCGGGATGGTCGTCGCGGTCGTTCTGCTGCTGTCCACGTCCCTGGCCGCCCTGGCCCTCACCCCGGCAGCCCCGGCCTCCCGGACCGTGGTGCGCAACCTGTTCCAACCACCCTTGGACCTGACCGAGTACGCCAGCCCGCTGTCCCTGGTGCGCACCCTGGAGACCGACAAGGCCCACACCCAGCTCATGAAGCCCACCAATCTGCCCAAGGGCGGGCGCATCCGTATCGCCGCACTGGACTCCTACGACGGATTGTCCGCCCATATCGGACAGAACACGAACGGCCAGTCGCGTTTCGAGCGCATCGGTGACAAGACCCAGCTGACGGTGAGCAGGCTCGACGGGAACAAGCAGACCTCCTCCCTGACTATCGAGGACTACAGCTTCCCGTGGGTCCCCACCATGCCTGAGACGATTCGGATCGAGTCCTCCGGCCCACGTCAGTCGGCCCTGCGCGAGGGGATGTACTTCGACAAATTCTCCTCCACCGGGATCGCCACCAGCGGCCTGGCCGAGGGAGACGTCCTCACCGAGAGGGTCGCCCCTTACACATCGCCTTCCGAGGCCGCGCTCAGTAAGGCCTCCATGGCCCAGACCGCGCTGGGGCCGATTGATCAGGTGCCGTCGTCGGTGGCCTCTTTGGCCAAGGAGATCGTCGGGGCCGAATCCAACCCCATCGCCCAGGTGCGGGCGCTCCAGCAGCGCCTGCGCACGAGCTACTACTCCGACGGCACCCAAAGCCCCTCCCAGCCGGGGCATGGGGCGGCCCGCATCGCCTCGATGGTGGAGGCCGACTCCCTCATCGGCGACGACGAGCAGTACTCGGTCCTCATGATGCTCATGTGCCGCTCGCTCAGCATTCCCGCCCGTGTAGTCATGGGCTTCGACCCGGCCACCGACGGCGACGCCAAGACCATCACCGGCGAGGACGTCAAGGCCTGGGTGGAGATCCCCTTCGAGGATCTGGGGTGGGTGTCCTTCGACGTCACCCCGGACCGTGACCAGGTCCCTCAGCAGCAGACCACCCAGAAGGTCTCCAACCCCGAACCCAATGTCCTTCAGCCCCCGCTGCCCAACGAGGATCCGGCCCAGCTGCCCCCGAACTACGAGGACCCGCAGCACGACGATCCCCAGGACGACGACAAGGGCGGCATACCCACGGCGGTCATCGTCGTTGGAGGCTCCATCCTTGTCATCGCTGTGATCGTGGGATCCGTTCTGGGGTGGAAGGCCTGGAGGCGCAACCGACGGCGTGGACGCACCGGCATCGGCAAGGCCCTGGGGGCGTGGGAGGAGATCCTCGACCGCGCCCGCGACCTGGGGCGCGTCCCTGGGTGGGGCGCCACCCGGCGGGAGGCCGCTGCGCAGCTGGCTCCCCACTTCCCGCAGGCCGATCTGCCCCGCTTCGCCGGCGCAGTCGACACCCAGGTCTTCAGCTTCGGGGAACCCGCGTCGTACGCTCTAGGGGAGTTGTGGGACTCCTCAGACGCGATTGTCCGCTCCATGGGGTCGGAGCGCTCACGCCTGGGACGGGCTGTGGCCCGCCTTTCCCCGCGTTCTCTTGTCCATCCCGCCGGGAGGCGGTCACGTCGACCCAGGAGGTTGCAGTCATGACGATCACGGCTGACACCCGTCGCAGCGCCTCGACCGCTGCAGGGCCACCGACGTCTTCCCACCTGCCCGATGACGCGTCGCGAACCGAGGTCGTAAGTCAGTACGGCATCACGCCGACTGCCCCTGGTAATCCAGACGACGGCAAGCCTGACAGTGGCGCGGAGACGGCCGCCCCCGGTGGCTCAGAGCCCACTGCGGCTGATCCTGCTGCACACAAGCCGAACCCGCCGCATCGTCGACTCCCCCCCGCCCCGGTCAGGGCGCGTGTTGTCGCCGGAGTCATCGACCTCGTCATCGGTTCACTTCTGGTGGGAGGCCTGACCGCCGTCATCTGGCAGGTGGGCGGCCGCCCACCCCTGACCAGCGGGCTCATCGCCTTCGGGGTGATCGTCGGGGCGCGTTGGCTCGCCATCGCAGCCACCGGATGGTCCCCGGGCGGGAGGCTGCTCAAGGTGCGCATGCTGAGCGCTCAGCACCAGGCCCCCTCGCCGTTGGGCTCCTTCCTTCACGCAGACCTCATCCTGGCCGTCAGTGTCACCACCTTCGGCCTGGGAACCATTGCCCTCATGCGCACGGCGGCAACCGATCCCGAGGGACGAGGCTGGCACGACAAGCTCTCCGGGATGGCGCTGCTCCATGCGAGGAAGTCGAGCAGACCGGGTCAGGTCGCCACCAGGGCAACTGCTCCAGAGACACGATCCGCGGATTCTCCCGCGGTGGCCGGCGCCGTCGGCGAGTCCCGGCGGCACACTGCTCCACACTCCGCTCAGACCACGACCGCACCGGTGGCCGCCCCTGCATCCGACGGCGCCGAGGACGCCGAGCGCTCCGACACCGAGGCCCCCTCTGCCTCGCAGCCCTCCCATGGGACTGACCAGTCCGACGCCCCCAGATCCCGTCGTCGGCGCTCTCAGAGGGCGGAGAAGAGATCTCCGGCAAGTGGCTCCCATACAGATTCTGCGAGCACCGAGACCCGTACCCGAGCCGGCGCCGGTATCACGGACGGAACCGGTGACGACATGGCCGTGGGCGTTCAGAGTGCCACCGAGGCGGGACTGGTCGCCTCAGCCGGCGGGACTGCGCATCCGACGACGTCGGACCCGGTGTCCTCCTCGATCCGCAGGCCTCGTCCTGCCCGCCCCGCACAGCCCGCCCGGCATGCCGGCCGCGCCATGTCCGCCGGTTCACACAGCCCGTCCTCACCACGGACAGCTCCCGCAACGGCGGCCGCCTACAAGTCGGCGATCTCCGGCGTCGCAGTCTCGGCGGACGGCTACGGCCTCATCAAGGCTCCCAGGACGGCCAAGGCAGCCAAGGCGGCGACCGTGTCGTCCCCCTCCGTATCGGCGACATCGGCCGCCTCCGCCAGTCCGGAGGTCTCCGATGCTGCAGCCGTGGCCGCAGCCTCCGCCACCCCCATGGATCCTCAGGCCTCCGCGGCACTGGCCGCCGCTGAGGCATCAACCAGATCAGCGGCGCAATCGGCCCATCAGGCGGCCGACGGCCCCACGCACGAGACCATCGGATCGGCCGACTCAACGGCCCAAGCCCCGAGCACCACGGCATCCACCGCACTCAGCGCCGCAACAGAGGCGAAGGCACCGACCAGACCCTCCAGCGGAGCGAGATCGGAGGCGCCCACCGATACCACCCCCTCCGTGCAACCGGCTGTCGACCAGCCCTCATCGCCAAGGCCGTCCACGTCGGTGGAGCCCTCATCAACACTCTCATCGCCGATGGAAGCCGACACAGCCACCCTCGATGCAGTGGCGGACGACACGTCCGAACACCATGAGGCCTCCGGCGGGGCCGAAGCGCAGCCGACCAGCCGGTATCCAGCCGCACAGTCCAACACCGACGGTTCCCGCTCAACGAGGACGCCCTCAGCGGAATCCTCTAAAACTCCAACCGATTCCAAGCCCTCCGAGGCCTCTTCCTCGCAAGATGCGACACCCTCGACACAAGTCCCGCGCCCGAAAGCCACAAAACCCGTAACATCACAGACGATGGAACCACGACACGCCCACTCCCAGCGCTGGAGGACTCAGTCCGGTAGCACCGACAAGAAGACCTCCGACCCATCTGCTGCACCCACGAAGGATCAGCGAGAGCCGGCGTCACAACCCGGTGTTCCTCGCCGCGAGAGTCTCTTCACCTCCGAGCGGCATCGCTTCGCCGCCAAGGCGAGCTCGGCCCCGGAGGTCGCGCACACCTTCGACACATCCAGCATCCTTCCCTCCGGGGACCGCAACATGCAGGCACTCATCGACTCAGTGCCCTGGTCATCGGTTCCCACCTCGGTGGATGCCGCTACGGTGGACTCTCTTCCGGAAGGGGGCATCCTCTCCGAGGACGCTTCGCCCAGGAAGACTTCGCAGGCCCCCTCCCGGCCGGCCCGGCTGGACCTGACCGACCCTGCCGCGGTGCCGGGCAGCGTACCGGCATCGACGACGCAGGAGGCCCATCCGACATCGCACAGCCACCCCAGCCGCACCCAGGCCTCCGGGACCGCCGCCGGCTCGGCGAGCACAACCCCTTCCCAGACGCCGTCGCAGCGGACGCATACCACGCACCACTTCCAGGGACCGGGAATACCCGACCCCGTGGAAGGACAGGAGATGCGCGGCGATTCCCACAGCACCTCTCACGTCGATTCCACCGAGGGGCGGGCCGCACGTCATGAGAGCCGTGAGCCCACCGACGGGACTCCCACACACCCCCGGACAAGCCCTGCAGCAGCATCGAGCGGCGGCCCGGTCCGCACCGAGCACAGTGCCGGCACCCCTGCGACCGCTGCCACAACCACAGCCGCCTCCAGCGCCCCCGCCGACCCGGCTCCGAACACGAGCGCCCAGACGGTCACACCTTCTCTGCCATCAGCGTCTTCGGCTGCACCGGCCCTTTCGGTGCGTCTCGCACCACTGCTGGGTGGCGCCCCGATCCTCATCCACGAGCCCACGGTGGTGGGACGCGACCCCGACAACATCTCGGCCTACCCGGGTGCTGAGCGCATCGCGCTCGACGACCCCACACGCTCGGTATCCAAGACGCATGCCGCGATCTTCCCGCTATTGGATGGAGTGTGGGTCACCGACCTGCACTCCACTAACGGCACCCGGGTGGAGTACGGCGACGGACGCAGCATCGAGGCCGTGCCGGACAAGGCGTTGTCAGCCCTGGAGGGCAGCACGATCTTCTTCGGTCGCATCGCTTTCAAGGTCGAGGTCATCTGATCGCGACGTCGATCCCCTCAGTGACGTGATGGGGCTCGCGACTTCCGTTGATGTGCGAGTTCCGTCACTCCACTGTCTGGGCCGTCCAGCCCCGGGGTCCCTTCAAGGCGTGTCGACGCAGGCGGTCTTGGCCTGAGACGATTTGCCGTCGGAGCGCACCGCGGTGACCTCCAGGCAGGTGCGCCCCTCCTGGGCGGCGACGACGACCTCGTTGGTCCGAGTGGAGTCGACCTGGGTTTCCTCATCAGGCAGCTTGACTCGGTAGAGATAGCTACCGGTCCAGGCGGTCTCCGGCTCACCCCAAGTGAACTTCACTTTACCGTCACCAAGCGGCTCGCCTTCGATGTCGCCGACCATTGGCACCGAGGCCTGCAAAGGGTTCGAATCGGTCTGCGGGGCGATAGTGGCGATGGGATTCTCAGGCCTCTTCGTCGTCTCCTGCATCCGGGAGATGACGATGGCAGCGACGACGGCTGCCACCATAGCCACGACCAGCAGTGCCGTCAGCACGGAGCGCATCCGACTCGAACGGCTCGCCTCACCGGCCTCCGACCCCGCAGAGGAGCGTTCGTCGCCGCCGTCGGGTTCAACCCGCATGGCGATATGTTCGCTGGTGACGTCGACCTGGTTGAACACACCCATCTTGGTGGCGGTGTCGTTCTCGTCGGAACTGGGACGCCGTGACGTCTTCTTATCCGGCTCCTGGAACAGGTCGACTGTGGTAATCGGCAGGTCGAGCTCGGCCTGTACCTGCTGGAGCGCACGGGCGAAGGCCAGCGCTGTCGGGTAGCGGGAGGTCGGGTTCTTGTCCATCGCCACGGACAGCACACGGTACAGCGACGGCGGAGCGTCCTGACGACCCAGCGGAGGCAGAGGATCCTTGACGATGCGACGGGAGAGCTCGTAAACGTCCGGAACACCGTCGGTCTCGAAGGGGCTGCGGCCCGTGAGCATGGCGAAGGTGGTCGCACCCAGGGAATAGATGTCGGAGGCCGGATTGGCGGAACGCATCCCGACCAGCTGCTCGGGAGGAGCCCAGGGCACGCTCATGCCCCTCAACTCCTCGGGCCCCTCGGGACCGCTCATGGCGGAGATGCCGAAGTCCGAGAGCACCGGGCGGCGGTAAGTGGTGAACAGGATGTTGGCGGGCTTGATATCACGGTGGACGATACCGGCCCGGTGAGCGGTTTCCACCGCTCCGGCGATCTGGATCGCAGTCGACAGAGTCTCGGCGACATTGAGAGGTCCCTGGCGCAAGATGGCGCCCAGCTGCGGCGGCGGGCAGTACTCCATGACCAGGAAAGGGTGGCCATCGGCGGAGACGCCCGCGCCGTAGATGGACAGGATGGCCGGGTGGGAGGAGACCCGTGCCATGAGGTTCGCCTCCGACTCGAAGCGGGAGGCGGTCTTGTCCTCGACGTCAGCGTTCATGACCTTGACCGCGACCTCGCGGCGGGGCATGTGCTGCTCGAAGAGATAGACCGTCGAGTAGCCTCCCGCTCCGAGTCTCTCCAGGTAGGTGAACCCAGAGATAACCGGAGGCGGTCCCTTGTGATCCAGCATCAGGGGAGGTTCTCAAAGGCGAGGGTCTGACCGTCGCCGAGGTCGAGGACGTCTCCGCTGCGCAGGAGCACCGGGGTTGCCGAGGACAGGCGCACAGGCGCCTCGTTCTGGCGGTTGAGAACGGTGCCGTTGCAGTTGCCCAGATCCTGGGCCAGCACGCTCCACGCATCCAGGTCGATGAGGATGTGGTTGCGCGAGACGAGCTGGTTGGGGCTGGCGACAGTCAGCGCGCGCATGGGGACCTCCGCGACGCTGGTGACGTCGTCGGCCACGGGATTGCGCCCCACCAGGAGGGGACGATTGAGCTCAATGCTCTCGCCGCCGGAGGTGACCACGTACCCCAGAGGGGGGCAGGCCACCGACTTGGCCGGGCGGTTGAGCTCGGCTCCACAGACGCGGCACGCCGTGTAGTTAGTGGGGTTGGGGTGCCCCTGGGGGCACACCGCCGACAGCACGATCCGGATGGCGTCCGGCTCACCGGGAGAACTCGCAGAGACCGGGGACGCCGGGCTGGAGGGCTCGGAGCCCACGAGGGAGACGAGCTCGCCCACCAGGTCTTCGGGCAGACCGTTGATGGTTTGCCCGTCATGGTCGCCGTGTCCGAGGTCTTCGGAGGAGGGCTCGTCAGCAGGAGGCTGCACGAGCGCGGCCGCCGTGTCGGCCTCTGCGGCAGAACCGGCCGACCCCGCGGATTGAGTCGGCCAGCTCGGCTCCAGAGGACCGAATCCCTGGCTGAGCAGCTCAGCACGCAGTTCCTGGGAGAGGTCCTCGGGAAGACCGTTGACGGTCTGCCCGTCATGGTCCCCAGAGCGTACGGGCCCGTCCTCGCCACGCACCTCCGCAACCTCGGCAAGATCCTCGTTCGATGGTGGCGGCGGAGGCGGGATCACGATCCCCACCTCCGAAGCGGAGGGGACCGGCAGGGCCGGGGCCTCGAAGTCAGGAGCGATCAACAGGCCCTGATCGGAGTCCTCCGGCGAGGAGGCGGCATCAGCCTCGGCGACCTCAGGAGACCGAGAAACCTCGATCACAGGAGCCTCGAAGGGTTTGGCACTCTCAGCGGAGCGGGCGCTCCAGCTCGTCCCAGCAGTCACCCGGGCGTCGGTGGGATCCTCGACAACCTGGGACAAACCGGCGACGACGGCCAACAGGTCAGAGGGCTCGGCGGGGTCCTCGGAAGCATCCGGAACCTCGGCGGAGGCGGCGGACTGACTGGTCTCTGCGACCCGCACGACGTCGGCGTCCTCGGCGGAGGCGGCGAGCTGAGCGCCTTCGAGGGCCTGCTTCTCGGCGTTGTCCTGCGCGATCTCGATGAGATCGTCGACGGTGTCGGGAGATTCGGCGGCCTCGGCGGGTGCCCCCTCGGACAGGCCACCCTGCTCCGAGTGATCCGACGAGGTGGATTGACGGTGCGAGGAACGACGCCACGCCCTGCGAGAGGACCGGGAGGGCTTTACCGCCGCATCGGGGGACCCGGCGGACACGGTGGAGTAGTCAGGACCGGCCGGGTCGGGGTCATCGTCGTCGGAGTCGCCGGACCCCTTTGACGATGCATGACTGGGGGACGGGCTCCCGCTCGACTTCTCAGAGCCTCGCAGCACCAGGCGACCGGTGCTCACGACGGCGTCGATCGCCGGGCGGCTCACCTGACCGGCTCCGTCGGGCGCGCTGACGACGAGCGAGCTGGGAGAGGTCACCGTTGTCTCGAACCAGGTGGTGACCGCCGAGGCGTCCAGGGCCTTGCCGTCGACCTCCATCTGCGGGGCACCGCGCAGCGCCACATGGAAAATGTCTTCGGGCGCTGAGACGGCGAGTACGAAGTCCGGGATCGCGCCCAGACGTCCACCCATCCCCATCACCAACTCGTCCAGGGCCCGCGTCAGCGAGGCCCCGTCACTACGCAGCAGCCGCCACAGGCGCTCAGTGAGATCCTGCGGCACCGATGGGGGCAGGATCATTACGGCGTGTGGCGTGACCACGCCCGTCCACGAGCCCTCGGTCCACCAGACCTCGTTATTCGCACTGCTGTTCGGGCTGTTTGTCATCATATTTCTCCTCAACGGACGATACAGACACCGTCACCCAAGTATGCCTGTCGTCCCCGGTGCACGTGCTCCGGTCGACCCGGTGAGAGTCGATGGACCCCCTCCTCGTCCTCGATATGAGTCCCGTTGGTCGACCCCAGATCTGTGACGAGTACCCCATCGGATGCGGGTACGAACAGGGCGTGCGTCTTGGACACGGAGTCCTCCGACCGGAGCACCGCAACGAGTTGCGCGTCCGGGTGAGACTCGATCGGAGCCGGCTGACGTCCCAGGATAATCGGCCCCAGAACAGGAATTACCGCCCCTTCAACCACCAGGGAGCAGGTCGACACCGAAGTCGGTCTGGCACTGAGAAGGACCGTCCCGGCCAGCCGATCGAACCAGGTGCGCTGCTCAGCGCGCCACAGTGAGAGGACCCACAAAACAAGAGGGGCCAACCCTGCGGTTGCCACCAAAGAAAGGGTTAGAAATGCGACGTAAATCACTGCCGACCGTCCGGGAGGGCCGTTCGGGTCCGTCACTCTCCGAAGTCGAACCCCCGTCACCAAACCCCCGACCGTGGCTCCGGTCGTCGCCACCATGGCGGTCATCACAGCAATAAGCAGCACAACCACCCCAACAGCGAATAAGATTCCACAGCAGCGCTCCGTGGCGGCACAGAGTGCGATGATAAGCCCGGCATCCACCAGCACTCGGACCACGCGGCGGCGAGCGGATGCAGGCATAATTGTCGTATGTCGCTCTCGGGTCCTCATAGGACAGACATGGTAGGCGCCCAGCCCACTGCCTCGCAGTCGGACGAGGTCTCGGAAGGAGCACACAGTGCAGATCGCGGTCACGCCTGATCCCCAGCGATGGGTGATCATCCCGCCCTTCCCGCCTCCGGGTTGGGCTCGGGAGGAGGCGCGCCACCGCAGCGCCCACCTGGGAGTCACCGGTCCGCAGTGGCGCTCCGAGCTGGAGTCCCTGCTCAATGAGCTGCAGGCCATGGAGCGTCAGGGACGTTTCGCACGCCTCATGCACATCGACGACGTCGCCCACCCGCCCTTCGTCACCGACCTCAGCCTGGAGATCGCCAAGGATGACGGGTCCAAGGAGGGGCGCCGCGCCACCCAGCGCCAGATCATCGCCGCGCTCCTGCCCGAGGCCGAGCTGGTACGTCTGCGCCCGGGACCGGACATGGTGGGGTTCTCCGCCTTCTACGAGTCCAACGGCCCTACCCAGGGCGTCGTCGTCCTGCGCCTGGCCGGCCTGCCTACCGTGCCGGTGGACCTGGTGATGCGTCTGTGGGGCGCCGCCGCCGAGGACATCGCCCCCAACCTGGATCACCTCGTCGAACTGGCCCGTCAGGTCGCTCCCGTCGTCTAGGCGACCTGTCGGCTGAGCCGGCCCCGACCAGGGCTGCTACCAATACCAACCAGTCCCGTCTCCCCATCCCATCACCTGCCCGCGCTGGTCCTGTTCCTCCGCCCTTTGCGGCCTTCCTTCAACCGGGCCCTGTGAGCACGTGACGGATTCGCCGTCTCAGGTCTCCAGGGTCTCCGCTACCTCGAGCCACTGCTCCTCCAGCTCGGCGTGGGCCGCTTCTGCGGCCACCAGCTCGCGGCCGAGCTCGGCCAGCTCCCCCACCCGGGACGGGTTGGCCGAGACCTCCTCCATACGCACGTGCAGCGCAGCAACGGCCTGGGCCGAGCGCTCCATCCTTCGCTCGATGCGTGCCAGCGCCTTCCTGGACTCATGGCGTTTGGCCCCGTTCGAGGCACTGCGCTCGACCTGGGCCCCACCCGCGGCCTGCGTCGCGGAACCCACCGAGTCGGTCGCGCCTCGGGTCGATGCCACCGCCTCACGACGCAGCCGCAGGTACTGCTCCACCCCGCCGGGCAGGTCGCGCACGCGTCCGTCCCCCAGCAGGGCCACCTGGTGATCGGTGACCCGCTCCAGGAGGTATCGGTCGTGAGAGACGACGACGAGGGTGCCGGGGAAGGAGTCGAGGATGTCCTCGACGGCCGCCAGGGTGTCGGTATCCAGATCGTTGGTGGGCTCATCGAGCAGGAGCACGTTCGGCTCGGTCATGAGCAGACGCAGCAGCTGGAGGCGACGGCGCTCCCCGCCGCTGACCTCGCCGACCCGGGTCCAGGCGCGCTGGCGGGTGAAGCCCAGGCGCTCGACGAGCTGGGCCGCGGTCATCTCCTTGCCCCCGACGACGACCCTCTCCCCGACCATGGCCACGGCCTCGACAACACGCAGGTCCGCGAGCGCGTCGAGCTCGTGGGTTGACTGGGACAGTGTGGCCACCTGGACGGTCTTACCGCGGACGACGCGGCCGCCGGTGGGCTCCTGGACGCCTTCGAGCAGGCGCAGCAAGGTGGTCTTGCCGGCTCCGTTGACACCGACGACGCCGACGCGCTCGCCGGGTGCGAGTCGCCAGGTGACGTGGCGCAGGATCTCCCGCTCTGACGGGGTCGCGGCCTCGTCGGCCTCGTCGGCCCGACCAGTGGAGACCGGGTAGCGCACGGTGACGTCCTCGAGGTCGAGGACCTTCTTGCCCAGGCGGGCGGTGGCCATGGCGGTCAGGGCCACGGTGTCGCGCGGAGGCGGTACGTCGGCGATGAGCGCCTCGGCGGCCTCGATGCGGAAGCGGGGCTTGGAGGTGCGGGCGGGGGCGCCGCGGCGCAGCCAGGCAAGCTCCTTGCGCAGGAGGTTCTCACGCTTGACGGCGGCCACGGCGGCCTGACGAGCACGCTCGGCCCGGGCAAGGACGTAGGCGGCGTACCCGCCGTCGTAGGTCTCGATACGGCCGGCCACCTGAGGGCGTCCGCCACCGGGATCGACACCGGGAACGACCTCCCACACGTCGGTGCAGATGGCGTCCAGGAACCAACGGTCGTGGGTGACGGTGACCAGGGAGCCGGAACCTCGACCGCTGGTTCCGGAGAAGCGGGCCTGGAGGTGGCGGGCGAGCCAGTCCACGCCCTCGACGTCGAGGTGGTTGGTGGGCTCGTCGAGAATGACGACATCGGCACGGCGGGTGAGGACCGCAGCCAGGGCGACGCGGCGGCGCTGACCGCCCGAGAGGGCGGTGACGTCGGCGGACAGGTCGAGGTCGGCGATGAGCCCGGCGTGGATGTCTCGCACAACCGAATCGGAGGCCCACTCGTGCTCCGGGGCCTGGCCATGGATGGCGGTACGCACAGTGGCACCTGGTGGCAGATCGTCGGCCTGGCTGAGGACGGCCACGCTCACGCCGCCGGTGCGGGTGACGCGGCCGCCGTCTGGCTCGCGTTGGCCGGCCAGGGCCGCCAGGAAGGTGGACTTGCCGGCACCATTGGGCCCCAGAACCCCCACCCGGGTGCCGTCCTCGATCCCCAGGGTGACGTCATCCAGGAGCAGGCGGGAACCGACGGTCAGGCGCAGTCTCTCCACGCCGAGCAGATGCGCCATCAGCCCACCACCCGGGCGCCGGCCACGGGGGCGTCGGCACGCAGGACGCCGGCGACCAGGCCCGAGGCCTTCAGTGCGCGCGAGACCCGCTGGGCGCCACCGGCGTCCTCAACCAGAGCGGCGATGGTGGGGCCGGAGCCGGAGACGATGGCGCGCAGGGCCCCGGCCTCCTCGGCAACGGATATGACCCGCGCCAGCTCGGGACGCAGATCGATGGCTGCGGCCTGAAGGTCGTTGTGAAGGGAGTCCGCCAGGGCACGGACATCGCCGGCGCGCAGGGCCGCAGTGAGGGCCTCGGGGATGTCGCGCACGGCGGGTTCGCCGGCACCGGGCAGCACGTCAAAGCGGCGGAAGACCGCGGGAGTGGACAGGCCCTGCTCTGCCAGGGCGAAGACCCAGTGGTAGGAGCCCCGGGTCATGATCGGGGTGACGAGGTCTCCGCGTCCGTGTCCCACAGCGGTGGCACCGGTCAGGGGGAAGGGCACGTCCGCCCCGAGCCTGGAAGCCAGGGCGGACAGCTCGGGCAGGGGGAGGTTCGTGCCCCACAGGGCGTTGCAGGCCACGAGGGTCGCCGCGGCGTCGGCCGAGCCTCCGGCCATGCCCCCGGCCACGGGAACACGCTTGCGCAGGAGGAGGTCGACGCCCTCGTTCACACCAGTGACCTCGGCCAGGAGATCGGCGGCGCGCACGGCCAGGTTGGAGGCGTCGATGGGGACGGCGGCGTCGGGCTCCTCCAGGGTGAGGGTGACAGTGCCGTGGTTCTGGGCGGACTGGCGGCGAGCGGTGACGGTCTCGATGAGGCGGACCGCCTGGAACACCGTGGTGAGCGGATGGTAGCCGTCAGGGCCGGGGGCGCCTGCGGACAGGAAGAGGTTGACCTTGCCCGGGGCCTCGACCCGCACGGAGCTGGCCGAGCCGCTGCGGGGCGGCGCTGTTGAGGGTCCGGTGGGACCGTTGGGAACGGCACGCAGATGGCTCATGACTGCTCCTGAGAGGTGGTCGGTGACGTCGGTGCGGCGCTCTGATCGGCATCGTTGGGGCACAACGCCTCGGCCAGGGCGGCAAAGGCGGTGATGTCAAGGGTCTCCCCACGCCGCGTGGGGTCGATGCCAGCGGCGCGCAGGGCGACCTCGGCGGCGTCGGTTCCTCCGGCCGCCTTGGCCAGGGCCTTGCGCAGAGTCTTGCGGCGCTGGGCGAAGGCGGCGTCGACGACGGTGAAGACCTGCTCGCGGGTGGCGCGCGTGTCCGGGGGTCGGCGGCGGACGAGCTCGACGAGGGCGGAGTCGACGTTGGGCACGGGCCAGAAGACGCGACGGGAGATGGTCAGGGTGCGACGGGCGGCGGCGTACCAGGCGGCCTTGACACTGGGGACGCCGTAGGTGCGCGAGCCGGGTACGGCGGCGAGGCGGTCGGCGACCTCGGCCTGGACCATGACGGTGATGACCTCCAGGCTGGGTAGGACCTCCAGAACGGTGAGCAGGACGGGGACGGCCACGTTGTAGGGCAGGTTCGCTACGAGGCGGGTGGGCGGGGGCTGCGCGGCGCCGCCCAGCGCCTCGGGGCCGCTGATGCTCAGGGCGTCGGCCTCGATGACGCCGAGGCGGTCGGCGGCGTCGGGCATGCGATCGGCGACGGTGACAGGAAGAGCCCGAGCCAGGACGGGATCGATCTCGACGGCGATGACGCGCGCCCCGGTCTCCAGAAGAGCCAGGGTGAGGGAGCCCAGGCCCGGCCCGATCTCCAGAACGGTGTCATCAGGGCTCACGCCTGCGCTTGCGACGATGCGGCGTACAGTGCCGGCGTCATGGACGAAATTCTGTCCCAGAGTCTTCGTGGGGCGGATATCCAGTGCCTGGGACAGGCCCCGGATCTCGGCAGGGCCTAGGAGACCGGCGGCCAGGGAACCCGAGAATGCCCCGGAGATCGAAGAATCCGGGGAACGGGGATGGTCCACGCCGGTGGACTCGGATGAAGCCCCGGAGGCGGCCTCACGGACTCCGGTAGGTTCTGAGATGCTTGAGCGGGCGGTTCCCGTCGGGGGCACCGGTGAATCGGGTACCGGCAATGTCATGGGGACACAGTAACCGGCGTCCACCTTCTGTCACTATGAGATATCTGGGAACACGCTAGACGCCCTCTGGTCGTCAGTCATGCACCGGTCGGGGCGTGCGCCCATGGCCTGCACGCAGCCCCAGGACCTAAGACCCTCGGCCGCTCCACTCGCTCAGCGCAGGCCGAGCTTGCTGGAGCAGGCGGGCCACTGTCCCCAACCGGCCTTGGCCTGGAGCCGCTTGGCCATCTCAGTCTGGGTAGCGGCGTCGGCCTCATGGGGGTAGCCGGTCCCACCCAGGGACTGCCAGGTGGACAGGGTGAACTGGTACATGCCGTAGAAGCCGTTGCCGGTGTCGGTCTTCGGATTGCCACCGGACTCGCACTGGGCGAGCCTGGCCCATACGTCGTCACCAACATCACCATGACCATTGCTGGCGGATCCGCCGGAGGAGGAATCCGACGACGCAGAGGGTGCGGGAGCCTGCGACTGGGGCGGGCTCTGTTCCTGGGTCTTCGTCGTCCCGGTACCCACGAGGACGACTTCATCAACCTTCTGGGTAACGACGACCTGCGCGACCGGGATGCGCGAGACCTCCTTGCCATCGACGGTGATGATCTCGTAGGTGGTGCGCACGACGCCATCGATGCCTGCTGTGGCGACCTTGGTCTCGCCTTGAGGCAGATCGCCGCTCTCCTGCTGGAGGGAACCGTGGGGGTCGGTGACGTCAACCGTCTCGGCAGTGAGGGTGGAGGTGCTCGGCGTGACCGAGACCCCGTTGCGAGCGCCCTCCGCATCGAGCGCGTCGATGCGTTGATCCGCCGCGTCGACACCGGAGGCCTTGCCGTGCTCACCGACACGTACGGCGGCGTAGGCTCCACCGGAGACCGCCACCGACATGGCCAAGGCCACCAGACCTGCGCGCAGCACCATGGTTCGGGTGCTCCTGCGCCCGTCGTCGACCTCGTGCGAGGCCGGCACGTACAGGTCCTCAGGCGAGGCATGGGTATGACGCTGGCTGGGGGGAGTCACGGGGGAGATGTCCTTCCGATCGACGGCGGGTGACACCGTACTGGAATGACGAAGGTCCCGACAATAAGACATCTCACGTCCACGTGACATACGTTTCACTGAGATGTCAACGGTGCCCGTCCCACCAAAGGAACGGACACCGTCATCACGATCCGGTCGGGCATGAAGGAGACGGCCCGACATCCCGGCCGAGGCAGGGCAGGATCGGATCAGGTCAGTACCAGCCGACGGACTCGGAGTGCGCCCAGGCCGAGCAGGGGCTGCCGTAGCGTCCGGAGATGTAGCCCAGACCCCAGGTGATCTGGGTGGTGGGATTAGTCGCCCAGTCCTCAGCGACCGCGCTCATCTTGGAACCCGGAAGCGCCTGAGGAATGCCATAGGCTCCCGAGGAGGCGTTCTCGGCCTGGTAGTTCCAGCCGGACTCGCGGTTCCACAGATTCTCCAGGCAGGAGAACTGCGAGTCGTCCCAGCCGTAACCGGCCAACATGGAGCGAGCAACGTCCTTGGCGCCAGCAGGATCGGTTCCCGCACCGGGATCGGCCACGGGAGCCGGCGCCGCAGCAGCCCCCTCGCTCGCCTGCGCGGCGGCCTGAGCCTCAGCGGCCTCGGCGGCCGCCTGGGCCGCAGCGAGCTCCTGCGCACCAGAACCCACCAGGATGACTTCGTCCACCTTCTCGGTGACGACCACCTGGGCGACCGGGGTGCGGGAGATCTCCTTGCCGTCAATGGTGGTGACCTCATAAGTAGTGCGCACCAGCCCATCGACACCGGGAGTCTCGACCTGAGTCTGCCCGGCGGGCAGAGCATCGCTCTCCTTCTGGACCGTGCCGTGGACCTGAGGCTCGTCAACGGTGGTGGTGGCGATCTCCGCACTGGCGATCTTGCCGGTCCCCGGCTTCTCGGACTCCTTGGCGGTCTTCGCCTTCCCGTCGGATTCACCGCCGATCAGCCCGAAGGCGCCGCCCGAGGGGCGGTCCTCATCACCGAAGGTGCTGGCCGCGTAGGCGGCACCGGATACAGCCAGGGAGAAGGCGGCTGCAGCGCCCCCCGCCTTGAAGAGCATGGGGGTCAGAGCGGTCTTGGCAGGCCCCTCAGCGCGACGACGGCCACGAGCACCGGAGGCGGTCCGCCTCTTGGAGGCCATGGAGCCGAGGCCTGCGAGTGTTGTACTCAGGGAGCTGGTCTGGGAGTGACGACCCACGATAGAACTTCCTTCGTTTGACGACTGAGCGTCACCGTATCCGATGATGCGGGGGCGTGCCAATGCACCTGCTCACACCTCGAGGTAGTGCTCGAACCAAGCAAACAGGCCCTGATCCCCTCCTGTGCTTCACCTGGGATAATCCTGGGAGGCGAATGGTGGCTGCGGCGGACCCCTTATCGGGGCGGTCTCACCAGCTTCCGTAGACCACCTCGGTCGTGGCCTGCAAGCGGCGACAGAACTCCCCTTCACCCAACCCCCGCTGCTCAGCCAGGAAACGGACTGTGTCCCCCATGAGATAGGAAGCGTTGGGCCGGCCGCGCCAGCGCTTGGGAGGAAGGTAGGGCGCGTCGGTCTCCACCAGGAGGAGCTCATCGGGCAGGTCGGCGACTGCCTCACGCAGTGACCCGTTGGCCGGATAGGTGAGCGGGCCCGCGATCGAGGCGTACCAGCCGCGCTCGGCGCAGACGGCGGCCAGCTCCGCCCCACCGGAGAAGCAGTGGAACACGGTGCGCTCGGGGGCGCCGTCGGCCTCCAGCACCTCCACGCAGGCGGAGTGCGCGTCGCGGTCGTGGATCTGCAGGGGCAGATCGAGCTCCTTGGCCAGGGCGATGTGCGCCCGGAAGGCCTCACGCTGGGCGGCGGCCCCCTTTTCACCGGTGCGGAAGAAATCCAGTCCGCTCTCTCCAACGGCGACGACGACGTCGGCGTGCGCCTTGAGCGTCTCCTCCAGGCGGGCGATCGCGGACTCGATCGGCTCGGTGTGGTGCTCCTGCGCACGAGGAGCAAGTCCGTCGGGGCCGGTCTCGCGCACCCCGGCGTGGAGGACGGCCTCGTTGGGGTGCACGGCCAGGGCCACGCGCACGCCCGGCAGGTCTCGGGCCAGGGCCAGGCTCTCCTCCCAGGTGGTGACCTCGCAGGCGGAGGTCACCACGCGGGTGACACCGACGGCGGCGGCGCGCTCAACCAACTCGGCCGCGGTCAGCGGCGCCTCGGCCCCGGGCCCGCCGGCATCCGCCGCGACCGGCAGGTGCGTATGGTTGTCGGTGACCGGGGCCACCAGGGGCACGACGGCGTCGGCCGGTGGCCATGAGCGGTCGCGCTTCCTCGAGCCCATGCGCCCTCAGGAGCCGGTGACGTCGTCGGGCACGGAGTCGGCGTAACGGGCCAGCTCGGCCTCGACGATCGACTCGTCCAGCTTGGTGAACACCGGCGCCGGCTTGGCCACGGGGGTACCGACGGTGACCGGGTGGCGCTCCCAGGTGGGGGCACCCTCGTAGTCGCCGGTGATGATCGGGTAGCCGGTGCGGCCGTCGAAGGCCTCGGGCAGGCGGTCGGGGTCGAGCTCGTCGACCTCCTCGATGCGGGGCATCGGGGCGATCCGGCCGTTTCCGCCCAGGACCCGGTCGACGTCGTTGGCGGCGTGCGGCAGGAAGGGCGAGAGCATGAGGTTGAGGTCGGCGACCGCCTGGGCCAGCGTGTGCAGGACTGTGGCCAGCCGGGCCTGGGTCTCCGGGTCGTCGCCCTTGAGCTTGAATGGCTGGGTGTCGGCGACGTACTTGTTGGCCTCGCCGACCAGGCGCATCGCCTCCCCCAGGGCCGCCTTCTGGCGGTGCTGGGCGATGAGATCGCCCACCGAGGCGAAGCCGGCCTCGACGGCCTCGAGCAGGGCCCGGTCGATGTCCTGGAGCTCGGCGGGCTCGGGGATCTGCCCGAAGCGCTTGTGGATCATGGAGGCGGTGCGGTTGACGAGGTTGCCCCAGCCGGCCACGAGCTCGCCGTTGGTGCGACGCACGAACTCCGCCCAGGTGAAGTCGGCGTCCGCGGTCTCCGGGCCGGCGGCGCAGATGAAGTAGCGCAGGGCGTCGGCCTGGTAGCGCTCAAGGAAGTCGCGCACGTAGATGACGATGCCGTGGGAGGAGGAGAACTTCTTGCCCTCCATGGTGAGGAACTCGCTGGAGACGACCTCGGTGGGCAGGTTGAGTACGCCCAGGCGCCCGGGCTCGCCGCCGCTCTCGCCCTGGCCGTTGTAGCCCAGGAGCTCGGCGGGCCAGATCTGGGAGTGGAAGACGATGTTGTCCTTGCCCATGAAGTAGTAGGACAGGGCCTGCGGGTCGTTCCACCAGGCGCGCCAGGCCTGCGGGTCGCCGGTGCGCCGGGCCCACTCGATGGAGGCCGACAGGTAGCCGATGACGGCGTCGAACCACACGTACAGGCGCTTGGTGGGCTGGTCCTCCCAGCCGGGCACCGGGATGCCCCAGTCGATGTCGCGGGTCATGGCGCGCGGGCGGATGTCCCCCAGGAGGTTCTGGGAGAACTTGATGACATTGGGGCGCCAGGTTCCGGAGGCCTCGCGCTCGTCGAGCCAGGCGCCCAGGGCCTGGGCCAGGGCGGGCAGGTCCAGGAACCAGTGGGTGGTCTCCACGAACTCGGGGGTCTCACCGTTGATCCGCGAGCGCGGGCTGATGAGGTCGGTCGGGTCGAGCTGGTTGCCGCAGGTGTCGCACTGGTCCCCACGGGCGCCCGCGGCGCCGCAGATCGGACAGGTGCCCTCGATGTAACGATCGGGCAGCGTGCGTCCGGTGGTGGGGGAGATCGCAGAACGGGTCACCTGCTGGACCATGTAGCCGTTGTCCCGCACGGTGGTGAACATGTCCTGGACCACGTGGTAATGGTTGCCGGCGGTGGTGCGGGTGAACAGGTCGTAGGACAGGCCCAGGGCCACGAGGTCCTCGACGATGAGCCGGTTGTTGCGGTCGGCGAGCTCGCGGGCGCTGAGGCCCTCCTCGTCGGCGGCGACGAGGATCGGGGTGCCATGCTCATCGGTGCCCGAGACCATGAGGACGTCGTGACCGGCCATGCGCATGTAGCGCGAGAAGACGTCTGAGGGAACACCGAAGCCGGCGACGTGGCCGATGTGACGCGGGCCGTTGGCGTACGGCCAGGCGACTGCGGACAGGATGTGGGTCATGGGGGTCAGCCTATCCGGTTCCCGGCAGCTTCAGCCTCCGCCGATCCCACCGGTCGACACTCACCACGTCACTGCATGTCATTGAGGCCCGCCCTGCGTGCACCGCAGCAGTCAGGAGGACCGGCGATGCAGTTCAGCACCACATCACGTGTACAGTGAAAACATAGTTCATCCGCTTCAACCAACCGGGCGATTGAGTATCGAGAGGAGGAGACACTATGACCTCATGGATAGAACCGGCGCCTCTCGGACACCCGTGCCCAGCAGGTGATGGCCGCGTCAAGCACCGAAGAGCGTGGGCCATCACGATCATTGGCGGTGCCCTGCTCCTCATCGGCGTCTGCCTGGCCGCCGTCGCCCTGGTCGGCACAATCCGGGCGCATCGGCACAACACGCCGGTGCCGGTCGACGGCAGCACGGTCAGCAGAGAGCTGACTACGCAGTCCGTCTACAGCTTCGCCTCCAAGGACCCCGACTTGGAGTGCACGGCGGTGGCGCCTGACGGAAAACAGGTGCCGGTCCACCGGGAGGGCACCAAGGTCGCCTCCGACCCCCCGCAGGTCCTGTGGTTCAAGACGACCGAGTCAGGAGACCACCAGGTCTCCTGCCAGGCAGACCTGTCCGCAAGATTGGAGGTCTCACCCTCCGACCCGTCAACCAGCCGATTCGCCATCATGGGGATATCCGGGATGCTCATCGCCTTCGGCGGGCTCCTCGCGCTGATTCCGGCGAGCATCGTTGTCATCCTGGCGCAGCGGCGCCGGCACAGGCTCGATCTCCAGCCCGTACAGACAGCGCTGCCGAATCAGTCCCAGGCGCCGCCCGCAGGGCCACCACCATGGCCGCAGGCGGCGGCGCCGGGCGGGGCGAGGCCTTCAGGTTCCTACGGCATCGCCCCGCGCCAGGTGATCTACCGTCCCGCACCCGCCCAACCGGCCCGAATCGATCACACCGACCGGGGTCCGCACACCGCTCCGCACCAGTAGGGGCACTGATCCGCGCCGGCCTCAGCAAGAGGGGGTCAGTTCAATGCCAGCGGAGCGCATCTCGGCGCGGGCGGCTCGTCCCAGCTCTGGGCTGACCGGTTCGGTCAGATCGGTCAGGACCCGTACGCGGTAGCCCTGCGCCGTCGCGTCCAGGGCGGTGTCCTTGACGCAGTGGGACTCGGCCAGGCCGACGACGTCGACGACCTCGACACCGGCGGCGTTCAGGATGTCGGCCAGGGCGCGCCCGTCGTCGTCAACTCCCTCGAACCCGGAGTAGGCGGCGGCGTACTGCCCCTTCTTGACGGAAGCATCGATGTCCGAACCGTTCAGGGCGGGGTGCAGCTGGGCCTCGTCGGTGCCGGCCACACCGTGGACGGGCCAGGTGTCGATGAAGTCGGGGGCCTTGGAGAAGTGTGAACCAGGATCGATGTGCCAGTCCTGGGTGGTGACCACTAGGTCGTACTCATCCCGGCGGGAGGAGAGGTAGGTGGCGATGCGCTCAGCGACGGCGTTGCCGCCGGCGACCGCCAGAGCGCCGCCCTCGCAGAAGGTGGGTTGGACGTCGACGACGATGAGGGCCCGACGGGCCCGGACAGTCGGGCCGGTGTGCTGGTCGTTGTTCATGATCCAAACATAGCCGGTATGGGCGCCCTCGGAGCCGCGATGACCCGAGCGGCCGGGGCTCCGGAGCGGGCCGAGGCCGTACAAGGATCGCCGGGGATGGGAGGGAACAGGGGCGCCGGCGGTTCAGACGGTGGCTTCGCGCAGCTCCAGGGCGGCGCGATAGACCTCGTTGGGGCGCAGGCCGGCCTCGTCGGCCGCCAGGGCGGAGGCGGCCTTGAGTCGCATGCCGGCCTCAGCCAGCGCCAGGGCCCGACGCGCGGCCTCGGTGGGACTGACGGCATCGGGCTCGGCACCGGCGACGACGAGGACCACCTCCCCCAGAACACCGTCGGCCGTGGCTTGGGCGAGTTCGGCCAGCGAGGCTCGCAGCACCTGCTCGTGAGTCTTGGTCAGTTCCCGACACAGTGCCGCCGGGCGCTCAGGTCCGAGGACCTCGGCCATGGCGGCCAGGGAGTCGTGGACGCGGCGGGGCGACTCCAGGAAGATCATGGTGCGCTCCTGGGGGGCCAGGGACTCCAGGGCGCGACGCCGCTCCCCCGGCTTGCGGGGCAGGAATCCCTCGAAGCAGAACCGGTCGGAGGCCAGCCCGGACAGGGCCAGGGCGGCCAGGACCGCAGAGGGGCCCGGAGCGACGGTAACAGGCACCTGGGCCCGGACAGCGGCCTGGACGAGTCGGTAGCCGGGATCGGAGACCGACGGCATACCGGCGTCGGAGACGACCAGGACGCGATGACCGGCGCAGGCCGCTTCGAGCAGCTCAGGGGCGCGCTCTCTCTCGTTGTGCTCGTGGAAGGCTATGACGCGACCGCGGGTCTCGACGTCGAGGCGCTGCGCGAGGGCGCGCAGCCGACGGGTGTCCTCGGCGGCAATGAGGTCGGCCTGCTCCAGGCCCCGCCGCAGCCGCTGGGAGGCGTCGGAGGCGTTGCCGATCGGCGTGGCGGCCAGGGTGATGGTTCCGCCGCGCAGGTCAGGACTGTGAGCGACGCGCACAGCGTCATCTGAACCGTCTGAGCCGTCTCCGGCGGCGTGATCTTCTGCGGAAGGGGCACTCTCAGTCATGGGACACAGTATGTCGCCACCTCCTTGATGTCGCCGCCGCCTAGACTCGGGGCGTGACGACTCCGAGTGCACTGTCTCCCGAACAGTCCCCCGAGCAGTCCCGCGACGGTTCCTCCGACCCGACCGCGGGCCGGGAACCAGCATTACCGGCAGCGACCGACGCCGCGGGCCGGGAGGGGACCGGCCACGATGAGGGACGCACTGAGAACGAGCTGCGCACCCTGCTCGGGCTCGGGCCGGTGGACCGGGTCGTGCCCCGCGCGCTGAGGATCCGCAGCTGGGCGGTCACCGGCGTCGTCGGCATCATTGCAGCGCTGCTGCGCCTCATCGGGCTGGGCCATCCCAAGACGCTCATGTTCGATGAGATCTACTACGTCAAGGACGCCTACACCCTGTGGCACCTGGGTTACGAGGCGAACTGGGCGGCGGACTCCGATGCGGCCTTCGCCGCCGGGGACTTCTCCGGAATGTCCAGAGAGGCCTCTTACGTCGTCCACCCACAGCTGGGCAAGTGGCTCATCGGTGCCGGGATGGAGGTCTTCGGGCCGTCGTCATCCTTCGGCTGGCGCATCATGCCAGCCATTGCCGGGATCGCGACTGTCCTGCTGCTGACGCGTTTGACGATGCGCCTCACCCGCTCCCCGCTGCTCGCGGGTCTGGCAGGGCTGCTGCTGGCGGTCGACGGCGTGGCACTGACCGAGTCCCGCATCGGGCTGCTGGACGTGTTCATCGGGTTCTTCGCCACCTTGTCCCTGTACTTCCTGGTGCGCGACCGCGAGTGGTCACGAGCAAGGCTGGCCCGCAGGCTGGTGGGGACGAGGCCTGGCGCACGGGCACCGCATGCCACGATCCGCCCCTGGCTTCTGGCCACCGGCGTCGCCCTGGGCCTGACCTGTTCGATCAAGTGGTCGGGGCTCTACCTCGTGGCGGTCGTCGGCGTCGCCGTCGTCGTGTGGGACACCCTGGCGCTGCGGCGGGTGGGGGCGCGAGCCTGGTTCCTGGAGGGGACGATCGCCCAGGGCGTGAGCGACTTCCTGCAGACGGTGCCGGTGGCCGCCGTCGTCTACGTCGGGGGCTGGTGGTCCTGGTTCACCCACTCCGGTGCCTACAAGCACGGATGGACGCTCGAACAGCTCAAGAATCACCAGCCGGTACCCTTCCCCTCGCTACCCAACAGTGTCAACGACTTCATCGCCTACCACCAGCAGATGTACGAGTTCCATGTGGGCCTTGCCTCGCCACACACCTATCAGTCGAAACCGTACGGCTGGCTGCTGCAGACGCGGCCGACATCCTTCTTCTGGGAGGACAAGGCCCAGGTGCCGCAGAACTGCTGGGGAGGGGACTGCATTCAGGCGATCACCTCGATCGGAAACATCGTCATCTGGTGGTCCGCCGTGGTTGCTCTGGCCGCCATCGTCATCATCGGGGTGAAGAACCGCGACTGGCGCGCGTGGGTGCCCCTGATCGGTTACCTGGGTCTGTACGTGCCGTGGTTCCAGTACCGGGACCGCACGATCTTCACCTTCTACACGGTGGCCTTCGTCCCCTGCGTCGTGCTCGTTCTCGTGCTGGCGCTGGGCGTGGGGGCAGGCCTACTGCCTCCGTTACCTGGGTCGAAGGAGGCCGAGACGCAGGCGACGGCGCTGAGGAACGGGCAGATCGGCGAAGGCATCCGGCCCTGGCGCGGTGTGGCCGCCAGATTCCTGGGCTTAGGTCCACAGTTCGGGCGCACCAAGGTGTGGACGCCGCCGGTGGTGGAGACCGATCCGGGCATGTACCTAATCAGCGGTACCGCAGAGGGCGAGGAGCCCGAGGCCAACGGCAGCAGCGCATCCACGACGATAAGTGCCGGCAGCAGGACCGGTACGGCGATCGCCGCGACGACCGATCCGGCTCAGGCTGTTGCGGAGCTGACCGGCTACCCAGCAATGACCGTCACCGCACCGAGTCCCTCCGACGACGAGCGTGAGGCCGATGGAGGAGCCCGCCGCGGACCGTGGGACGCTCTGGCGAACTGGACGACGGCGCCCACCTGGCAGATCCGCAGCGAAGGCATTTCCCTCATCATCGTGGTCACGGCCCTGGCCTGCGCCGCCGCCGCCTTCTGGTGGCCCATCTGGACCGGCCGCACCGTCTCTCGCACCTTCTGGCTGTGGCACATGTTCCTGCAGTCCTGGATCTGAACCGAGAAGGAGCTGCGGCAACGCCGTCGCGAGGACCAAGGACAAACCGGAGCACACAGCCCGGATCACGCGCGGCGAGAACACTACGAAGAACACGCTGTGGCTCGGTGAGGCATTCGCGGCCACACCCGGGGCCGTGTTGGTGACCCGAAGCCTCACCCCTGAGCGCTCCGAAACTCGCTGAGCGACCGACTGCTCATAGGACGTATGTAGGACAGTGCGGAGACTCCATCAACACTGGTGTAGGACAATTCCAGGCTCCGGCTCTGCCCATCCGACGTCCTGATGCCGTAGGCCTCGTGGCGTGAGAGGCCCTCAAGCCCCTCCTGACGACGAGCCACCGGGAGCGGCCGGGGCGGCCTCAGTCCGCCTCCGCTTCCGGCATCGAGGTGACAACCGTGAAGTGCTGTTGATCTCCGGGACGCTCCAGCTCATCGACGACGGCGAGAGCAAGGTCCTCGGGGCTGATGCGGGATTCTCCGTGGGCGTCCCGCAGAAGCGTGGTGGTTCCGCGGCGGTAGGAGCCGGCAGCGTCTCCCGGACCGAAGATCGCCGGCGGGCTGAGATAGACCCAGCCCTGGTAACGGTGCGCCTGACAGGCCCGGAACTGATCGAGGCTCGCCTGGGCCACGTCTTTCCAGGCCGGCGGCACAATGGTGGGGTCGTCAATGGCGAGGGTGCCGGGATCGCTGGGTGAGCTCAGTGGGGCTGCGCCCCCGATGATGAGCAGGGGCGTTCGGCTCCTGGAGGCGGCATCCAGGACGGCTGTCGTCAGTCGGACCAGGTTGCTCTCGTGACCCGCAGGCGGGCGGAGTGCGACGACGGCGGCTTCACTGTCTTCCAGGAGGCAGGCCACGCTCTCGACGTCGGTGACGTCCAGCAGGCATGAGGTGAGACCGGCTTCGGCCCGATGACGTCGCCGCCGGGAGACGGCGGTCACCTCGTGACCGCGGCTCAGCGCCTCGTTGACGACGGCTGTTCCGGCCATGCCGGTGGCACCCAGGACGATGATTCTCATGACGGGTCCTTTCGAGAGGAGGATCGGGAAGAGGGTGGGGCGAGCTGGCCCGCGCTCATCGCGGTCAGAGCGAGCGCGAATCCCAGGAGCTGGAGAGGCGTGAGTGCCTCACCGGCGATGACGTGCCCGAGGAGTGCCGCGGTCAGGGGTGAGAGCAGGCCCAGCAGCGTCGTCGGCGTGACCGGCAGTCGGCGTATGCCCGCGAACCAAAGGACGTAGGCGGACAGCCCTCCCACGAGCCCGAGCCAGGCGTATCCCGCAACGGCTCTGGTACCGATTCCGGTTGGGATGCCGTCGAGGACGACGGCGGGCACGATCAGCAGCAGGCCGGCGCCGGTGAGCTGCCAGCCGGCCAGGTCGAGGGCACTGACGCCGTCGGGCCGGCCCCAACGTTTAGTAAGGACGACTCCCAGGCCCATGGAGACGGCACCACCCAGGCCGGCCGCCACTCCAAGGGCATCGAACTGTGCCTGCGGTCCCAGGACGACGAGTGCGATACCGACGACGCCGATCACGCCCCATGTCAGCCTCCATGCCGACAGGCGCTCACCGAGGACGATGACGGCGAGGCCTGCGACGATGAGCGGTTGCGCGGCCCCGAGTGTCGCGGCCACACCTCCGGGCAGGCGCTGCGCGGCGACGACGAGCAGCGGGAAGAAGCAGGCCATGTTGAGGGCGCCGAGTATGAGGCTCTTCCACCACCACGTTCCGCGCGGCAGCTGCCGGGCGGCGAGGAGGGCGACGGTACCAGTAGGAAGTGTACGCATCAGTGCGGCGAAGACCGGATGCCCAGGTGGAAGGGCACGGGTGGTGACGATGTACGTCGTCCCCCACACGGCCGGCGCCAGGGCCGTCAGGACGATCCAGGCGATTCTCATCCGGCCGTCTGACAGGGCGCCGCCGGGCGTGGCCGACCTGGAGTCGCGCGTGGCGCTGGAGGGGGCGGCATGAGTCGTCATGCCTCCAGCCTGAAGGGCGCACATCGATTCGTCGATGACATGGATGAGATGGGAGCGATGCGCTCATAAGATTGATGGGTGGAGCTGCAACAGATGAGATACGCCGTGGCCATCGCTGAGGAGCAGAGCTTCACACGCGCGGCCGAGCGATGCTTCGTGGTGCAGTCGGCGCTGAGTCGCCAGATCAAGTCACTGGAGAGCGAGCTCGGGGTGAGGCTGTTCGCGCGCACGAGCCGCAAGGTGGAGGTGACGCCCGCTGGGGAGGCGTTCGTGAAACAGGCCCGGTTGTGCCTGCAGGCGGCCGAGCGCGCGAAGGCCTCGGCAGCGGCCGCTCACGGAGAGATCCGGGGGTCACTGACCATCGGGGTGATCCCGACCGTTACGGCAGTGGATGTTGCGGCGGTTCTGGGCGCCTTCCGTCGCAGCTATCCCGAGGTCGGCGTGCACGTGCGCACTGGCGGCAGTGATGAGTTCCTGCGTCGTATTGCGGCCGGGCAGCTGGACGTGGGTTTCCTCGGCCTGGCGGAAGGCGCGACGCCGCGAGGCGTGCAGACGCGAGAGCTCTCACGGGAACGCCTGGTGGCGGTGCTGTCGGAGGGGCACCGATTGGCGGGCCGGCGCCGACTCCGCCTTGAGGACCTGGCAGACGAGCCGTTCGTGGACTTTCCGGAGGGGTCGTCGGGACGTGAGCAGTCCGATCTGGCCTTTGACAGGGCCGGGCTCCGCCGTGAGGTGAGCTTCGAGGTGAACACGGCCGACTTACTCACCGGATTGGTGCGCCAGGAGCTGGGGGCCGCCCTTGTCGCTCCCAGCGTGGCCCACGACGTGCCCGGCTGCGTGTGCATCCCCGTCAGTGATGGCCCCGTCCGGGTGGAGTACCTGGCTTGGGACTCCTTCAACCCCAGCCCGGTGACACAGGTCTTCATCGACTCATTGCCAGCGTCCTAAGACAGTCTCCCCACTCACCGTCGTCTTCTTCATAGACAGCACGTGCTGCGTTGCCATGAAGAAGACGTCGGCGTTGAGGGCCGGCCTGGACCGCTGAGAGGCAGACAGGTCCGGACAGGCCAAGGCCGCGCCGCTACTTATGGCACAGGGTGGCGTCGACCGCATCCTTGATCCGCTGGTGCTTCTCCTTGGCGGAGCTCTCCGGGTTGTTCTGGTCCGCGATGGCTGTGGGCAGGGCGGTCACGGCGAATATGGCTGCGGTGCCGTCAGGTCCGACGGCGTTGTCGGTCTGGTACCCGTGGATCGTCCCACCGTGGCCCCAAGAGGTGCCTCCACAGCTGAGCGAAGTACCGATCAGGCCCAGCCCGTACACCGTTCCCGGCCCAAGGTGCGAGCTGGCGTCAACCGCTCCATTTTTCATCTCGTCGATGCTGGTCTGGGTCAGCAGTCTGCCGTCGAGGACCGCCTGGAAGAAGGTGTTGAGCTCACTGGGTGTCGAGACCATCGCACCAGCCGCCCACGCCCAAGCCGGATCCATCTCGGTAATGTCCTCGAGCTCGCCGTCGACACTGAGGTGGTAACCCTGAGGGTGGGTGCCCTTGATGCTCCTGTCTCCCGGGGCCGGGAAGTAGGTGTGGGACAGTCCTAGCTTCTTGATGATGCGCTGGTCGATCTGCTCCCCCACTGGGCGTTGAGACACCCGCTCAATGAGCATCCCCAGCACAATGTAGTTCGTATTCGTGTAGGCCCACTGCGTCCCCGGCTCAAAGGCCGCCGGCTTACCCAGAGCCGTATCCAGTAGATCACGCGGCTGCGCGTAGTGATCCTTGACCTGGAAGATATCGCTCCTTCCGGGAGTCGTGTCGGTGTACTCAGGTAGTCCGCTGGTGTGTTGTAGGAGCTGGCGCACCGTGATCTTTGATCCGTCGATGCCCTCGCCCCTGATCAGGCCGGGCAGGTAGGTCTCGATCGGCTCATCGAGCCCGACCCTGCCCTCCTGGACCATCTGCATGACCACCACAGCCACAAAGGTCTTCGTGTTCGACCCGATCCTCACCTCACCGTCCATCGGCGGGGCCTGCCCCGTCTCCAGGTTGCCTTTGCCCACAGCCACCCCCGCCGACTCACCCTCGGCATCACTCACCGCCGCCAGAGCCGCCGGGTAACCGTCATCCACCAGTCCCTGGGCCCGGGACTTCAGGCTCTCAGCCTCCCCCTTCGACGGCGCCGCCGAGGCCGCACCCCCAACCGCCCCCAACGCGATCGCCGCCGCCACCGGAACCGCCAACACCCGCCACACCACCGAACGACGACGAGACAGGCGGGACGTCGACGGGCTGGCTGCAAGATCTACGGATTGAGAGCTGTCATGAACTGTTCTGCTGTTGCGTGTGTTGCTCATGATGCCAGTGTCGACAATTCGCCGGCCGAACGCCCTCACCGACGGCACAGTGCCCACTGTCCATCAGGACAGTCCGCGCACGACGTGTAGTCGGGGCGGGAAGCCGGGGGGTTCGGGCCCCGCGGACGCGGGGGGGGGGGTAGGGCTGGGGGAACGCACCCCCCCCCCCACCGGGGGAGAA
>NZ_CAUROW010000015.1:0-48490 GCF_963526355.1 uncultured Actinomyces sp.
CGGCAACCATACCCGACGTGACCGGCAAGAGCGAGGACGAGGCCAAGAAGACCCTCGAGGACGCCGGACTCAAGAAGGGCAAGGTCATCCAGGACCACTCCGACTCCGTGGCCAGGGGGAGGGTTATCGCCTCCTCCCCCATCGCCGGGGCGTCGGGATACTACAAGGGCGACTCGGTGGACCTGACCATCTCCAAGGGGGCGGAGAAGATGACGCTCCCCGACGTGACCGGCAAGAGCGAGGACGAGGCCAAGAAGACCCTGGAGGACGCCGGACTCAAGGTGGAGGTCAATAGGCGCCTGGGCGGCCCGTTCGGAACCGTGCGCTCCACCGACCCCGCACCGGGTTCCAGTGTCAAGACAGAGTCCAAGGTCACCATCAACGTCTTCTGAATCAACGTCTTCTGACGACACCGCGCCAGCAGGTCTCCACGCTGGCCGGCACCTTCAGCCCTTGAGCATCTCGGCGATCTCGAAGGCGACCTCGAGGGACTGCTGGTGGTTGAGGCGGGGGTCGACGAGGGTCTCATAGTGCTCGGCGAGGCCTGCCTCGTCGATGTGCTCGCCCCCGCCGAGGACCTCGGTGACGTCGTCGCCGGTGAGCTCGACGTGGATGCCCCCGGGTACGGTGCCCAGGGAGCGGTGGACCTCGAAGAAGCCACGGATCTCGTCGAGGATCGTCTCGAAACGGCGGGTCTTGTAGCCATTGTCCGAGGTGATGGTATTGCCGTGCATGGGGTCGATGATCCAGGTGACGGGTCGGCCGTCGGCGTGCACCGCCTCCACCAGCGGCGGTAGGGCATCGCGGATGCGGCCCGCGCCCATGCGGGTGATGAGGGACAGGCGCCCGGAGACGCCGTCGGGGTTGAGCCGATCCACGAGCCGGGCGATGTCGTCCGGGGACGTGGTGGGGCCGATCTTGACGCCCACGGGGTTGTGGACGCCGGAGAGGATGGCGACATGGGCGCCGTCGGCCTCGCGGGTGCGCTCCCCCACCCAGAGCATGTGGGCGGAGGTGTCGTAGAGGCGTCCGGTACGGGAGTCCTCACGGATCATGGCGTCCTCGTACTCCAGGAGCAGAGCCTCGTGGGCGGCGTAGAAGTCGACCTGACGCAGGGCCTCGAAGTCGACGCCGGCGGCCTCCATGAAGCGCATGGCCCGGTCGAGCTCGTCGGCGAAGGACTCGAAGCGCTTGTAGGCGGGGTTGGCCGTGAAGCCTCGGTTCCAGGAGTGGACCTCGCGCAGGTCCGCGTAACCGCCCATCGTGAAGGCGCGGATGAGGTTGAGGGTGGTGCCCGAGCGCAGGTAGGCGTCCAGCATGCGCGTGGGGTCGGGAATGCGGGCCTCGGGAGTGAACTCGTGGCCGTTGACGGAGTCACCGCGGAAGGCGGGCAGGGTGACCTCACCGCGGGTCTCGGTGTCCGAGCTGCGGGGCTTGGCGTACTGGCCGGCCATGCGGCCGATCTTGACCACGGGCGTGGAGGCGCCGTAGGTGAGGACGGCGGCCATCTGGAGGATGGTCTGGACCTTGAGGCGGATGTTGTCGGCCGTGTTGTGGGTGAAGGACTCGGCGCAGTCCCCGCCCATGAGCACGAAGGCGTTTCCGGCGCTGGCCTGGGCGATGAGGTCACGCAGGGAGTCGACCTCTCCGGCGAAGACGAGCGGGGGCCGGCGGCGCAGGTCCGCCACGACGTCGGCCAGCGCGGCCTCGTCGGGGTAGGCGGGCTGCTGGAGGGCGGGCAAGTGACGCCATGCGGGAGCCTGGGCATCCGTGCGGGCGGCGGAGAGCTCGTTCATCACGCCCGTCAGCATAGGCCAGCCGGAAGTATCACCCGGCATCGGCGCCGCATGGCGAAACAGAGCGGCCGGCGCCGTCAGGAGGACGGCACCGGCCACAGTGCTAGGGGTGCGGGCTCGGCCTCAGTGCTCGGGGGCGACCTCGGCGGGCTCGACCTTCTGGCCCAACTCGGCCATGAGGTCGGTGAACCACTGCTGGGTGATGTCGAAGGGCTTGGCGCCGGCGATGCGCGGGAAGGCGATGGCGGTGAGCTCGTCGTTGTTCTCCTCGTCCTGGCCGATGACGCCGGACTCGCCGCGCAGGGCGCAGTCGACGGCCAAGTCGCACATCTTCTTGATGAGGGCGAGGTCCTCGGCGTTGGCGTGGGCGGCGCGCGAGTAATAGCCGGACTTCTGGACCATGACCTTCTCAGCGCCGATGAGCTCGGCGAACTGCTTGGCGAACCACTGGCCGGGGTTGATGGTGTCGAGCTTGACATGGCCGAAGGGGTCGCGCTGGACCTCCTGGCCGGCGGCCTCCATCTCCGCGATGATCTCGGGGACGCCGGCGCCCTCGGACAGGAAGATGTTGACGTTGCCCTGCTCGTCCATGATGGCCTTGAGGCGCTCGGCCTCGGCGGCGATGTCGAGCTTCATCTCGGGGACGAAGACGGCGTGGACGTCCCAGCGCTCCTTGGTCAGGCCGAGGGAGGGGGCCCACTGCTTGGTCTGGAGCAGGTCGTGGTAGCGGCGGGCGGTCTCGGCGGTGAGGTAGCCGCAGTTGCGGCCCATGCACTCGTGGACGATGAGCATGCGGGGGTTGGAGCGGTGCTCGCCGATGACGTTGAAGGCGAAGCCGGCGCCCTCATCGGCCGCGGTCCATGCGCCCAAGGACTGACGGATCGGGACGACGTCGTTGTCGATGGTCTTGGGCAGGCCGACGACGGTGAGCTCGTAGTCGTTCTCATGGAGGTATGCGGCCAGGTCCGCGGCGGTGGTGTTGGTGTCGTCGCCACCGATGGTGTGCAGGACATCGACGCCGTCCTTGCGCAGCTGCTCGGCGGCGAACTCCAGAGGGTTGACGCCCTCCTCGACGAGGCCTCGCTCGACGAGGTTCTTGGCGTTGGTGAGCTTGACGCGGGAGTTGCCGATCGGCGACCCGCCGAAGTCCCGCAGGATGCCGGCGTTCTTACGGGCCTCGTCGTCGATGACGATGTAGTTGCCGGTGAGAAGGCCGTGGTAACCGTACTGGTAGGCGATGATCTCGACCTCAGGAGCGACCTGTGTGTAGCGCTCGATGAGGTCGCCGACGGCGGCGGACAGACAGGGGGCGAAACC
This sequence comes from uncultured Actinomyces sp., assembly GCF_963526355.1. GTDB lineage: Bacteria > Actinomycetota > Actinomycetes > Actinomycetales > Actinomycetaceae > Actinomyces. The sequence goes on from NZ_CAUROW010000015.1 coordinate 3,114, forward strand.
GCCGGCGGTGAGCAGTGCGACGCGACGAATCGACATCGGGAACCTTTCGGATTGTGGGTACTCGGGGTCAGCGCCCCGGCCGGATCGTGCGGCATGCGCCGCATCGCGCGCCAGTCTACGTGCCATCGACGGCGGCTGACAGGGACCGACGGGGATGGATTCGGACGAGGACCCGTCCGAGGCAATCAGCCGGCACCGACTCCATAGAGGATGCCCTGCATGAGGGCCGGGTCCCCCAGGAAGTGAGTCATGGCGTGAGCGATGAAGACGGGAGTGAGGCTACGGCCCCCGTAGACGTAGATGGCCGAGAGGATTCCGAAGATGACGAAGGAGGAGACCATGTAGGAGGGCCAGATGCTGTGTCCGACGACACCGTGATAGACGGCCATGATTGCCGCCGTCACCACGATCTGGAGGAGTCGGGAGGTGCCACAGCGCGCCAGCCGGTCCAGGATGAGCCCGCGCACCGCGATCTCCTCGGCGAAGGCCAGCACGAGGCCGATGGCCATCATGATCGGCCGCTGCCAGGGGAAGGCCAGCGGATCGCCCCCGCGCATGTAGCTCATCGAGGTCCAGGCCAGGCCGTAGACGACGGCGATGATGACCACCGGCATCCGGGCCGGGCGTCCCCACCCCAGCTCGGCGATCCCCTCGCCCTGTCGACGCTGGCGCCAGAGCACGAAACCGATGACGACGAGACAGCCGATCAGGAACACGACGTCAAGGATGAGAGTCGCGTTGAGGCTCTTACCCCAGCGATCATGGATCCACTGGGCTCCGAGGAAGAAGCAGGCCCCACCGAGCACCAGCCACAGGATGGCCGCGGTCAGTCCCACCTCACGCCATGCCGCGGCCTTGGTCAGGGGCGGGCGCTGCGGGCTCGACGTCGACATCATTCATCTCCAATACGTTTCGTTCTTCAAGTAAAGCGAATCGTAGCGGATGGACGCACCGATCGCACATTCCCAGCCTCATCGGCACCAACAGCATCCGCTGGGAGACCGCGCGAGAGACAATGGCTGACGTGTTCTCACCACAGCAACCGGCAGGAGGTCCACCTCACGGGACGTCGCGCGCCCATACGGCGACGGTGGGTTTCCTGTTCGGGCTGGCCGAGGTCCGCGAGCTCCCCGGCTCCTTCATCATCAAGGCGTTGCAGGCGCTCGGTCTGACGACTGCCGGCGCACGCTCCTACATCACGCGGGCGCTCAAGGAGGGGCGCTTGACCAGCCGCAGGCGGGGACGTATCTCCTACTACGCCATGGCGGGCGACTACCTGGAGCGCTTCGACGCCATTGAGCACCGTTTCGCCGTCGAGCCGGTCTGGGAGGGCTCTTTCCACGCCGTCATCTACGATCTGCCCGAGTCCCGCCGCTCGGAACGAGACAATCTACGCTCCGCCGCCTTCGCCCAGGGGTGGGGCTGCCCGCGGCCCGGCCTGCTGATCGGCATGGAACCGCCCGGTCCGTGGGCGCAAGACGGCTGGCGGGCACGCCTCGTCATGGACCTGACAACGGCCAGGCACCTGGCGGCGGCGAGCTGGGACCTTGACGACGTCGCCACCCGGGTGGCGCAGACCGTCGCCCATCTACGCACCAACATGGAACGTCCCGACAGCGGCGATCCATCTCCATCACGAAGCCGAGCGGTGTCGGCGCCAACCTGGGGACCGCTCATCCGGGCCCATGACCTTCTCAGCGACGCCATCTACCTGTGGGGCCTCATGCCTCCCCTGCCCGGCGAGCTCCTACCGGACGGTTTTCCGACGACGGACCTGACCTGGCTCAGTGCCCAGATGTCCGGGCCGCTCATGCTCGACGGAGTGTCCGCCGCCCGGACCCTCCTGGCCGCGGAGCTCGGTGGTCAGTGACACAACGACGAGACCCCCGGGAGCACGACCCCACGGGCTACTGCTCGGCGGCGGACACATCCTCGTCATCGGCGGGCTTCTTCTTGCCCTTACCGTCCCTGCCGCTCTTTCCCTCGGGCGGCTCGGGCACGGAGGCCTCGGGGGCAGGGCGACCACCGGGGGCGGCCACGGGCGCCACCGAGGGCCGTGCCTGCGCCTGGGCGGCGAGCATCTCGGCAACGACCTCGTCGGCGCTCTTCTTGTCCGTGTCCATGGCCTTCTTGACATCGGCGGCGTAGAGGTCCACGTACTCCTGACCGGAGAGCGCCATGAGGGCGTACATGATCTCGTCGGTGATGGAGCGCAGCACGAAGCGGTCGTTCTCCAGGCCCTTGTAGCGGGAGAAGTCCAGCGGCTCGCCGATAACGATGCCCACGCGGTGGCGGGTGGAGGGGATGGACTTTCCGATCGGCTGGGCCAGGTTGGAGCCGATCATGGCCACGGGCACCACGGGGGCGCCGGTGGCCAGGGCGATACGGGCCACCCCGGTCTTACCGCGGTAGAGGCGCCCGTCGGGGCTGCGCGTGCCCTCGGGGTAGATGCCGAACAGCTCGCCCGAGCGCAGGCGGTCGATGCCGGCCTGAAGCGCCGCCTGGGAGGCCTTGCCGCCGGAGCGATCCACGGGGATGGTACCCACGGTCTTCATGAAGTTCTTCACCGCCCAGCCCTTGACGCCCTTGCCGGTGAAGTAGTCGGCCTTGCCGATGAAGGCGACCTCGCGGTCCACCAGCAGCGGCAGGAAGAAGGAGTCGATGACCGCCAAGTGGTTGGAGGCCAGGATCGCCGCGCCCTCGGTGGGAATGTTCTCCTCACCGCGGATCCAGGGCTGATAGAGCATCTCCAGGGCCGGGCCGACTGTTGCCTTGATGGGTCCGTATCCCACGCGGGGCCTCCTGTGATCTGCTGACTGGGCGGCCACCGCAGGACCCTGCACCGTCGGAGACGGACGGCACCGGAGTCGGCGGTGCCGCTCGGGTATGGGGATGATTCTAGGGTGCTCGGCGCGCTGCCCGCACCGACTTCCCGACGGGTGAAGGCGATGCGTGTCATCACCGTCCTCTAGCCTGCATCAGTGAGCACCGCCAGTTCCCCGAGCGCCGAGATCGTCCCGGGCACCGTGGACACGGTGAGGACAGGCCGCACCGGCACCCAGGCGTCCTTCGCCGACATGGGCACGCCTTTGGAGAGGGTGACTTTCGTCGTCGTGGACCTGGAGACAACCGGTGGGGCACCGAGCGCACGTGCACTCACCGAGATCGGAGCACTCAAGGTGCGCGGCGGGACGGTTCTGGACGACTTCTCCACCCTGGTCGATCCAGGTGTCGCCATCCCCGCCCAGATCACGATGCTCACGGGTATCACCAACGCGATGGTGGCTGGAGCGCCCGACGTGCGCACCTGCGTGGAGGCCTTCCTGTCCTGGGCGGATCTGGTGGCCGACGACGTCGTCCTCGTGGCGCACAACGCCCGTTTCGACGTCGGTCACATGCGTGGCGCCGCGGCGGCCCTGGGCCTGGAGTGGCCCGAGCCCCGTGTGCTGGACACGCTGGGGCTGGCCCGCAAGGCCTGGACCCGCAGCGAGGTGCCCAACCACAAGCTGGGGACGCTGGCCGCCTTCGTGGGCTCCCAGACCCGCCCCACGCACCGTGCCCTGGATGATGCTCGGGCCACCGTGGACGTGCTGCACGCGGCCCTGGAGGTCATGGCGCCGCTCGGCGTCACGCACCTGGAGGACCTGGCCACCGCCTCCGACCCGGTCCCGGCCAAGCGCCGCGCCAAGAGCCGCCTGGCCGACGCCCTGCCCAGCGGCCCCGGCGTCTACCAGTTCCGCTCGGCGGCCGACCAGGTGCTCTACGTGGGCAGCGCCGTGGACCTCAGACGCCGGGTGCGCTCCTACTTCACCGCCGCCGAGAAGCGCCGCAAGGTGGCACAGATGCTGGACACCACCGTGAGCGTGCGGCACATCGCCACGCCCACGCTCATTGAGGCGCGGGTGCGCGAGCTGCGGATGATCGCCGAGCTCGACCCGCCGGTCAACCGCCGCTCACGGGCCCCGCGCCGCCGACCCTGGCTCCACCTGGACGAAGGCGCGGGGCCGGGCGCCGAGCCCCGGTTGGCACTCACCACCGTGCTGCCCACTGAGGAGGTCGGACGCGCGATCGGGCCCTTCGCCTCGCGCGGCCGCGGGCAGGAGGCCCTGCGCGCCGCCGAGTCGGTACTGCGTCTGCGCCGCTGGGACGGTCACGAGCTGCGCCGGGTGCGAGTCGACGACGTCCCGGCAGAGCCCGCGGAGGCACTGGCATGTCTGTCGGGCGAGGTCGATTTGGTGGCCACTCCCCTACTGACGCGCATTGCGGCTTTGTCGCGGGACGAGCGTTACGAGGAGGCCGGCCTCTGGACGAGTCGTCTGCGCCGCCTGCTGCGCGGGGTGGCGTGCGCCGAGCGGGTGCGGCCTCTCCTGACCTGCCCGCATCTCATGGCGGCCCGCCGGCGCGAGGCCGGCGGCTGGGACCTGGTGGTGGTGCGCTGGGGCGTGCTGGCCGGCTCCATGACGACCGCTCCGGGGGCCGACCCACGTCCCGCCGTCGAACTGTTGCGCACCAGCGCACAGGTCGTCGAGAGGCCGGGCCTCGTCGGTGAGGCGGCAAGCATCGAGGAGACCGCCCTGCTTGCCGACTGGGTCCTGGACACCGGTGCACGCATCGTGGAGGTCGACGGCGACCCCGCGGGGCTCACGTGGCCGATCAGAGCGGCCGCCCGCCATCGCAAGGTCCTGACCTCGGAGGAATGACGGCTTCGCTCCCTATAGGCTCAGCGCTATGAGCTCCAGTCATGTGTGGTCGGCGTACAGCGCTCGTGCCGAGGAGTACACGGAGGCGCTTGGTCACATGGCGGCGACGGCGCGAGAGGACAGGGAGCTCATCACCCGATGGGCGCGAGGTGTGCAGGGACGGATCCTCGATCTGGGGTGCGGGCCGGGGCACTGGACCGCTTATCTTCATGATCTGGGCCTCAAGATCGAAGGGGTGGACCCGGTCGAGAGGTTCATCAAGATCGCTCGCGAGCAGCACCCGCACGTGATCTATCGGCAGGGTTCCCTCACGTCTCTATCGGCGGGGTCCTACGGGGCCGTCTTGGCCTGGTACTCCCTCATTCACATCCCGCCTCAGGACCTGCAAGGAACGCTGACGTCCTTGAGGGACAGTCTCAAGCCACAAGGGAACCTGCTCGTCGGGTTCTTCGCCGGGGACCGGATCGAGAAGTTCCCCCACGGGGTCGCCCCGGCCTACTACTGGCCGCCACAAACCCTGGCCTCGCTTCTGGAGCGCAGCGGATTCAGCATCCTGGACGTGGAGCACCGCCGTATCCCAGATGCGCGCGACCACGGAAGCATCTCGTGCCGCACGATTCCGAGGCCACTTCAACGCATGCGGACGCAAGCGAAGCGGTGATGGCCGGGCAGAGATCCGCTCCCGGCCCTCTGATCAGGTGCCGATGTCCGAATCTGCCACAAAGGAGCGGATCCGCCTCGCCTCTCATCTAAGAGAACTGCGGAATCATGCGGTTTTCTCTCGTCCGAGTGGGGCTGGTCGAGAGCTTTGTGGCAGATCTGGACACAATGTCGCTTCCACCCTCGGCCGTGCCTGTGGCGGACCCGCTCCGGCTTCGGGCGGGTGCAGCAGGAGGCAGGAGTCCGGCTCAGCCGGCGGGGGTGACAGTACCGCGGCGGGCGGTGAGGGCCTTGGTGACGCCCTCTTGGAGGCTCAGCGGGTCCAGGGGCCGGGGCACGACGACCTCGGCCTTGGCCCAGGCGGCCAGCCAGTCGTCCTGGGGACGGGCCGTCAGCAGGACGACGGCGGGGCGCTCGTCGAGCTCGGTGAACAACTCGTGGGCCAGGCCCATGCCGCCGAGCTTCTTGGCCTCGGCGTCCAGGACGAGCGCGTCGAAGGGCGGCCGGCCCTCCTTCTCCCGGTCCTTGATGGCCATGCGCACGCCCTCGGCGGTGGCCGTCTCGGTCCAGGTCACCAGCGGCAGGCCCTTGGCCGGTCGGCGCCCGACGCCGTCGATGACCTCCTGACGCACGGAGGCGTCGTCGGAGAAGACGAGGAGCTCGAGGCGGACGGAAGCAGCCTGATCAGTCATGGCGGATCCTTCGTGGACGGGTGCGGACAGCAGTGTTTCCGCGGTCAGTGTAATCACACAGAGGCTCGCTACCCCTCCTCCGACCCTCCCGTCTAGCATGGACCATGTTCAGGACTTCAGTCCTATGAGCCCCTCTGAGACAGGACTGGAGCCACGTCACCCACCGAAAGGCAGTCCTTGATGGCCGTGTACACCCTTCCCGAGCTCCCCTACGACTACGCCGCCCTGGAGCCTCACATCTCAGGCAAGATCATGGAGCTCCACCACGACAAGCACCACGCCGCCTACGTGGCCGGCGCCAACGCCGCTCTGGAGGCCCTGACCGCCGCCCGCGACGCCGGCGATCTGGGCGCGATCAACCTGTGGGAGAAGAACCTCGCCTTCAACCTGGGCGGCCACACCAACCACTCCATCTTCTGGAAGAACCTCTCCCCGGCCGGCGGCGGCCGGCCCGAGGGCGAGCTCGCCGAGGCCATCAAGGACTCCTTCGGCTCGTTCGAGAAGTTCCAGGCGCAGTTCACCGCCACCGCCCTGGGCATCCAGGGCTCGGGCTGGGCGGTGCTCGCCTACGACTCGATCTCCGGTGGGCTCGTCATCTTCCAGCTCTTCGACCAGCAGGGCAACGTGCCCGTGGGCACCATCCCGCTGTTCATGGTGGACATGTGGGAGCACGCCTTCTACCTCGACTACCTCAACGTCAAGGCCGACTACGTCAAGGCCGTCTGGAACATCGCCAACTGGCAGGACGTTGCCGAGCGCCTGGCCAACGCGGTTGCCAAGACCCGGGGACTCATCGTCCGCTGACACGCAGCTCTTATAGAGCAGCGCCGGGGACGTGGCCCGCATCCTTCACGGGGTGCGGGCCACAGTTGCGTCTGGCGGATGCCTGTACGCCTCGGGCTAGAGGACCTTCTCAATGTCCATGACGAAGGCCGACGCCGGCGCCCCCGGCTGCTGACCGACCGCCTGAGTCGGCGGCAGAAGCACCACGACCCGGGACCCTTCCGGTACACCGATCAGCCCCGGAACCGACTGCTGAGCCTGCGCCATGTTGATCGTCTCGGCGGCATGCTGCTCCCAGGTGTTGGACGGCTGGGAGCCGTCCCAGTAGTTTCCAGCGATGTTCATCACGGCCGTGGAGGTCCCAGTGATGGCGGGACCGGTTCCCCGGGCCAGCACAATGACCTCGGACTGGGTCGGCTGAGCGGCATCGGCACCGATAGAGATCGTCGCCGGCTGGCCGAGCTCACCACTCACCGCCATACCGCGTTGGCTCACGGCCTCCTCGCCCTCCATCGTCGCCGTGGCCGAGGCGCCGGAGATCTTGCCGCTGACGCCGTCGACGATCTCGACGACGAACACGAGCGTCCCGGCCGGATTCTGCTGCCTCTGAGCACCGCCCGCCTGGGTGGCCTGAGCGTCTTGGGCCGCCTTGTTGCCATAGGCGAGCTCCGGAGGAATCGACATGAGCACTCGGTCACCCACGTGATGCCCGGCCAGGCCGCACTTCCACCCCTGAATGACGTTCCCCAGGGGGAAGGTCACCGGAGCGCCGCTCTTGAAGGAGGAGTCGAAGGGATCAGTGCCATCCCACTGCCAACCCGCGTAGTTGGCCTTGACCACGCCGTCGGCGTCGATCTCGGTTCCCGTTCCTTGCGTCAGTGTCTTGACGGTGAGGTTCTTGGGTGTCTGGGCATCCTTCTTCCAGGACACGGTGGGCTGCGTGCCGGCATCGCCGCCGATGGTCGGCAGTGACTCGGAGTCGGAGTCGATCGTGAGACTCGAGCAGTCCACGGGATCCGTGGCCGCCGGGACCGGGGTCTCAGAGGCGGCGGACTTGGACGCCGAGGAGGAGGACGACCCCGAGCACCCGGCCAGCGCGAGGCAGGCGGCCGCGGCCAGGGCGGTCAGGCTGATGGATGTGCGGCGCACATGGGCTCCTTGCTTATATGGAAGATCGCGGGGCGGGATCCGTAGCAATCAGTGGAAGGACTCACCGCAGGCGCAGCTTCCGGCGGCATTGGGATTGTCGATGGTGAAGCCCTGCTTCTCGATGGTGTCGGCGAAGTCGATGGTGGCGCCCGACAGGTACGGCACGCTCATGCGGTCAACGACGACCTCGACGCTGTCCATCTCACCGTCCCCGGTGGGGAAGGCGCGCACGGCATCACCGTCCAGGAGACGCTCGTCGAAGTAGAGCTGGTAGACCAGGCCGGAGCAGCCGCCGGGCTGGACGGCCACCCGCAGGCGCAGGTCGTCACGCCCCTCCTGGGCAAGAAGGCTGGCAACCTTCGCCGCGGCGGTCTCAGTGAGGATGACCTCGTGCTCGGGGGTCTCGGTGTCAGTGGTGTCGGTCAGGGAGGTCTCTGCCATGGTCATCTCCTGGTCTCTTGTGCCTGCGTTTGCCTGCGGTGCGTCGTGCGGCACCGCAGATGGTCCTACGGCGACTCTCTCAGCGAGAACCGAAGGGCTCCACCGGAGCCAACGCTCCAGCCAGACGCCTTGTTCCTGGCGACAACCCTACGCGGTCCTCACCCCAAGACCTCAGTGACGGGCCTCACCGTGTCTGAAGGCGTCCGCCTGTCCGGGCCCGGCATCAGGCCAGCGCCACCAGTTCCAGGTACTCCGGTCCCCACAGGTCCTCGTCGCCGTCGGGAAGCAGGAGGACCCGGTCGGGGTTCAGGGCCTCGACGGCTCCCTCGTCGTGGGTGACCAGGACGACGGCGCCGGCGAAGGTGCCGAGCGCCCCCAGGATCTCCTCGCGGCTGGCGGGGTCGAGGTTGTTCGTGGGCTCATCGAGCAGGAGCACATTGGCACTGGAGACCACGAGCATGGCCAGGGCCAGGCGGGTCTTCTCCCCGCCGGAGAGGACCCGCGCGGGCTTGTCGGCGTCCGAGCCGGAGAAGAGGAAGGAGCCCAGGACGCTGCGCACCTGGGTGTCGTCCATACCGGGGGCGGCGCGGCGCAGGTTCTCCACGACGGTCGCCGCGGTGTCGATGGTCTCGTGCTCCTGGGCGTAGTAGCCGATCTTGAGGCCGTGTCCGGGGATGACCTCACCGGAGTCGGGCTCCTCCACCCCTCCGAGCAGGCGCAGGAGCGTGGTCTTGCCGGCGCCGTTGAGGCCCAGGACCACGACCCGGCTGCCGCGGTCGATGGCCAGGTCCACACCGGCGAAGACCTCCAAGGAGCCGTAGGCCTTGGACAGCCCGGCGGCGCGCAGCGGGGTCTTGCCGCAGGGCGCGGGGTCGGGGAAGCGCAGGTGGGCGACCTTCTCCACGGCGGCCTCCTCCTCCAGGTCGGCCATGAGGCGCTCGGCGCGCTTGAGCATCTGCTGGGCGGCCACGGCCTTGGTGGCCTTGGCCCGCATCTTCTCCCCCTGGGCGCGCAGGGCGGCGGCCTTCTTCTCGGCGTTGGCGCGCTCACGACGGCGCCGGTGCTCGTCATCGGCACGCTGCTTGAGGTAGGCGTCCCAGCCCAGGTGGTAGACGTCGAGGACCCCGCGGCCGGCATCGAGGTACATGACCTGGTTGACGGTGTCGCGCAGGAGCTCGACGTCGTGACTGATGACGATGAAGCCCCCGGCGTAGGCACGCAGGTGATCGCGCAACCACAGGATCGAGTCATGATCGAGGTGGTTGGTGGGCTCATCGAGCAGGAGCGTGTCGGGCTGTTGGAACAGGACCCGGGAGAGCTCGACCCGACGGCGCTGACCACCCGAGAGCGTGCCGATGGGCTGGTCGAGGACGCGGTCGGGCAGGCCCAGGGCGGCGCTGATGCGGGCGGCCTCCGAGGCGGCCGCATAGCCGCCGGCCATGGTGAACTCGTGGTCCAGGCGCGTGTAGCGGTCCAGGGCCTTGGCCTGGGCCTCACCCTCGGAGACGGCGATGCGCTCCTCGGCCTTGCGGATGCGGGCCAGGAGCGCGTCGATACCTCGGGCGGACAGAATGCGGTCGCGGGCGATCTCACTCAGGTCCCCGACCTTGGTGTCCTGGGGCAGATAGCCCACCGAGCTGGTGCAGGTGATCGTGCCCTCGTGCTCGACGGCCTCCAGACCGTGGCGCTCATCAGCGTCGTTGACGGCGCGCCCGGCGCCCTGGGCCACCGAAGCAGCGGCGAGCAGCTTGGTCATGGTGGTCTTGCCGGCGCCGTTACGACCCACGAGACCGATGCGCATCCCCTTGTCGACCCGGAAGCCGGCGTGAGCGACGAGCTGGCGGGCACCGATACGCATGGTGAGGTCCTGGACATTGATCACGCGCGCCATCGTACGGGCCCGCCGCCGTAAACCGTCGCGTCGGACCTATCAGTCCCACCACATCCACCAGCCGACCCCACCGCCTGCCCACTCGGGGCGGGTGCGCACAATGTCATCAGGGATGCACCGGGCATCGAGCTCGTAGCGCTCCTTGACCCGCTCCCACAGCGCGGAGCACTGGCATGCGCGCCTGTGCTCAGCAAAGACCTCGTAGCCCTGCAGGTCGGCGTCGGCGACCCACAGGGCCTCGACACTCAGGCGCTCGTCGTCGCGCTGAGGACCGATCCCGTAGCCGGACAGACGTACCCGCCCGTCCGCACCGGCACAGGCCCTCAGCATCGTCTTCAGACTCGGGGAGAGGTTCTGGCGATCGGCTAGCGCCAGGGCCGGGAGGCGAGCGAGCAGATCGGCCGCCGTGGCGGCATCCATCCCGCGGAACGGCACGTAGTCGCTCATCGGGGCGCCGAGGGCGTCCGTACGCAACGGCGTCTCCCTCGGCAAGCAGCGCGGAGCATCGAGCCAGGGCTCGAGCAGGTGCCACAGGCCGATACGCACCGTCCACCCCGGCGGTCCGTAAAGGCGTTCCGAATCGGGAGCGCCCATCGGGGACGGGGTGTGAGACAGGGTGGTTGCCGACGGGCGGACCGCAATGGTCGATGCGGTCTTCGGTGCCGGTGACGCTGCCGGGGAGGTCTGTAGGCTCATGTCGAGCTCCTTGCATTTGAAACGGGCCGGGCTTCCAGCGTGTGAGAGCCTCTCGACCCACGCATCCGCTGACCACGTCTCCTGTGAATAAAAGGGGCTTCACCTGAGCGAACTCAGCACAGTGGCGCCTGGCGCACCGCGAGTTCGCAGGCAGTGGCACCTTGAACGGGTCCGACCGATATCCCGTATGCCCCTCACGCTCGTCACTCGTGCAAGCAGCACGCCGACGCTCGGCACCAGCCGGACGGACTGTTGCCTTTCGGTTCTGGGTCGTGAGGCAGTAGCCTCTTCCCCGAGCACCTCCACTGCACCACGCACGAGGTGACGAAATTCCCCCCTCCACCACCGAGAGCGAGCCCACCGAGGACCCGGAGCGCACCGACGTGCATCCATCGTCATCGTCCACCTCGCTCAGTAGGAAAGGGCCCGAATGGCAACCACGACCTCAACCCCTGAGGCAATCCTCGACGCCGTCGGCGGCGCCGAGAACATCATCCATTTCACCCACTGCGCCACCCGACTGCGCTTCGAGCTCAAGGACGCCTCCGGCATCGACAAGACCACCGTCGAGGCCATCCCCGGTGTCATGGGCGCTGTCCCCCAGTCCGGGGACCGCTACCAGATCGTCATCGGTGGTGCCGTACAGAGCGTGTACGACGAGATCAACAACCTGCCGGCCATGAAGAGCCGGGGCGGGTCCTCCGACTCGGGGCAGTCCGACGCCGACGTCAAGGCGGCCGCTCGAGCCAAGGCCCGCGGCAAGAACGCCCTGGTCGACGCCTTCTTCGAGTACCTCTCGGACTCCTTCCGCCCTCTGTTGCCGGCGCTGCTGGGCGCCTCGCTCATCATCGCGGGCGAGGCCATCTGTGAAGCCTTCCACCTCATCAACACCCACGCGGACGATGCTGACAAGCCAGCCATGCTGCTGTTCGTCGACGCCATGTTCCGCAGCGTCTTCTACTTCCTGCCGATCATGGTGGCCTATAACGCCTCCAAGAAACTCAAGATCGACCCCTGGGTCGGCACCGCGATCATGGCTGCGCTGCTCACGCCCGAGTTCCTCAAACTAGAAACGCACCCAAGCACCACCTGCGTCCAGAACGTGACGCTGAACTCCAAGCTGTGCACGGCTCATATCGCCGGACTGCCCATGCAGCTCAACGGCTACGGCGGTCAGGTCTTCGTCCCCCTCATGATGGTGGCCATCCTGGCCCTGGTCTACAAGGGACTGGTCAAGATCGTTCCGTCCAACGTGCAGATGGTCTTCGTGCCCTTCCTGTCCTTCGTCATCATGATGCCGGTAACGGCCTTCCTCATCGGCCCCCTGGGCGTGTGGATCGGCACCGGCCTGGGCACGGCCCTGTTCTGGCTCAACTCTCACGCCCCAATCATCTTCGCGATCCTCATCCCCATGGTCTACCCCTTCCTGGTACCGCTGGGCCTGCACTGGCCGCTCAACGCCCTCATGCTGGCCAATATCGCCTCGGACGCCACGCACCACACCGACTTCATCCAGGGCCCCATGGGCGCCTGGAACTTCGCCTGCTTCGGCGCCACCGCCGCCGTCCTCGTGTGGTCCGTCCGCGACAGGGACAACGAGATGCGCCAGACCGCCACCGGTGCCCTATTCGCCGGTCTGCTCGGCGGTATTTCCGAGCCGAGCCTCTACGGTATCCATCTGCGCTTCAAGCGCATCTACCCGTTCATGCTCGTCGGCTGCGCCGTCGGTGGCCTCGTCGAGGGCATCGGCAGCATGATCGGAGGCATCGAAGGCGTCACGACCAAGACCTTCGCCTTCACCTCGCTGCTGACCATTCCGGTCTTCAACCCCATGGCTCTGTACGGCATCGCCGTCGCTGCGGCCTTCGCCACCTCCTTCTTCCTCATCGTCTCCTTCGGCTACCGCACCAAGGAGGAGCGGGCCGAGGCGCTCGCCGCAGCGGGCGTCGTCGAGGCCGGCGAGAACACCGTCTCCGACCCGGCTGAGGTCACCAAGGAGCCCAAGTCCGGCAGCCCCACCTCGGCTGCTACTACTGAGGAGGGCGACCGGACCGCCAAGGCCCCCACGCCCAAGCCGGCCCTCGTTCCTGGCGCGGTCACCGAGATCGCCTCGCCGCTCAAGGCCACGACCATGGACCTGGACAAGGTTCCCGACCCGGTGTTCTCCTCGGGCGCCGTCGGCCAGGGCGTCGGTCTGGAGCCCGAGGGCGACATCGTCGTCACGGCTCCCGCGGACGGAACCGTCGTCGTCGCCCCCTCCTCGGGGCACGCCTTCGGCATCACCCTGGACAACGGCGTGGAGATCCTCATCCACGTGGGTCTGGACACCGTCAACCTGGAGGGCAAGGGCTTCGACGTCAAGGTCTCCCAGGGCGACCGCGTCAGCGAGGGCCAGGAGCTCGTCCGCGTGGACCGCTCCGTCATCGAGCAGGCCGGCTACCCGCTGACCACGCCGGTGCTCATCACCAACACCGCCTCCTTCGCCTCCGTTGAGGTCGTCGGCGGAGACTCGGTGAAGCCCGGCGACACCCTCATCAAGGTCACCGCGCCCGGGGCCTGATCCTGAAGTGATGCCGCCGACCTGATCGGCCATCGAGCAAGACGTCGGGGTCGGATCCGGGGACAGACTCGGCCCCCCCCCCCCCAAAGTGTTGACTGGGGCCCTGGCGGGGGGGGGGGGCACCCGCGGGGGCGGGGCCCCCCCCCCCCGCTTGGGGGGGCCCCCCCCCCCCCCCCCCGGGGGGTGCCCCCTCCCTCTGGCCCCCCCCCCCCGCCCCCCCCGACCTCGCGGGCGGGGGGGGGGGCCCCACCCACCCCCCCCCCCCCCCCCCCCGACACTTTGCTTTTCAGTCGCCATAGGCGGCGTTGGATCACCGCCGGATCATGGCAGCCGCAGCGCCCAGAAGGCCACGGCGGCCGCGGCCGCCACGTTGAGGGAGTCCACTCCCCCGGCCATGGGGATGCGCACCACTTCATCAGCCGCGGCAATCGTCCGGTGGGACAGCCCGTCGCCCTCCGTGCCCAGGACGACCGCGACCCGCGAGTCCGGTTCCGTACAGGTCGGCGAGGCCGCGAACTCGTCCAGTGCCACCGAGACGTCCGACAACGCCAGCGCTGCCACGGTGAAGCCCTGCGCGTGGAGCTCGTCCATGGCGGGCCAGCGCTCGATCCGGGTCCAGGGGACCTGGAAGACGGTGCCCATGGAGACGCGCACGCTGCGGCGGTAGAGCGGGTCGGCGCAGCGCGGGGTGACCAGGACGGCGTCGAGCCCCAGGGCCGCTGCGCTGCGGAAGGCGGCTCCCACGTTCGTGTGGTCCACCAGGTCCTCCAGGATGGCGACGCGCCTTGCTCCCGCTCCTGCGCGCGCGGAGGCCAGCAGCTCGGCCACGCCGGCGAGCTCGGGCCGGTTCATGGCGGCCAGCGCCCCGCGGTGCAGGTGAAACCCGGTGATGGACTCCAGCACCTCCTCGGGGGCGATGAAGACGGGGACCTCCCCGCCGTCGTCGCTTCCCCCGCAGCCGGCCGCCGAGGCGATGACCGGACACATCTCGTCCAGGTGGCGCGGTGCCATGAGGAAGGAGCGCGGGGCGTGCCCGGCGGCGACGGCGCGGGTGATGACCTTGGAGGACTCGGCCATGTACAAGCCGCGCCGGGTCTCCAGCCGACGGCGCAGTGCCACGTCCGTCAACCGGGTGTAGTCCGCCAGGCGCTCGTCGGCGCCGTCGGCCAGCTCAATGATCATCGCCCGTCACCTTCTGGGTCCGTCCTCGCTCAGCACAGCACTACGGCGGGAAGAATAGGCCGATCCTGACGAATCACCTACTCCTCCCACCGCAGTGCGTGCCGTGAGGCTTATGAGGTTCCCGATGCCGGCGGACGGCGCGGTGGATGCGTCTCAGGCCCCGTTGGGTCCCTGAGGCGCTCCGGGAGACATGCCGTATCCGGGCTGGGGCTGGATGCCGTAGCCACCACGCGGCGGTACGGTACCGGGCCGGTCAGACCGCTGCTCCTTGGAAGTGGCCTCATGGCCGCCGCGCGAGGAGTGTCTCCCCTTGACGTCGTCGGACATCGGGACGGTCACGGTCGGTCCTCCGTCCGCCTCATCAGCGGGAGCCTTCGGAGCGGCGCTCCCCTTGGGGGCGGGCTCCTCACTGGCCTCCTGGGAGGCCGACTCGACCTCGCCACGGGCCTGGGCAAGAGCCTCCTCAGGGGCCTGGAGGCTGGTGCTGGCCAGGTCCGAGGCGATGTCCAGGTCGAGTTCGCTGCCCGCCAGGTCGACTCCCGGGCCGGAGTCGGAGTCGTCGTCGGAGCCACCTGAACCGCCTCCGGATCCCCCGCCCTTGCCCCCGCCGAGGGCACCGGCGATCCCATCGAGGGCCGCGGTGAACTCGGTGGGCACGATCCACATCTTGGAGGAGGAGCCGTTAGCGATCTTGGGCAGGGTCTGAAGGTACTGGTAGGCCAGCAGCTTGGAGTCGGCGTTGCCGCGGTGGATGGCGTCGAAGACCTGGAGGATGGCCCGGGACTCACCCTGCGCCTTGAGGATCGCGGACTGCGCCTGTCCCTCGGCGCGCAGGATGGCGGACTGCTTGTCACCTTCGGCCGTGAGGATCTGCGACTGCTTGACTCCCTCGGCGGTCAGGATCGCGGCGCGGCGGTCACGCTCGGCGCGCATCTGCTGCTCCATGGAGCCCTGGATGGAGGCGGGCGGGTCGATGGACTTCAATTCGACGCTGTTGACGCGGATGCCCCAGCGGCCGGTGGCCTGGTCCAGAACGCCGCGCAGCTGCCCGTTGATCTGATCGCGACTGGTCAGCGTCTGCTCCAGGTCCATGGAGCCGACGACGTTACGCAGCGTGGTGACGGTCAGCTGCTCGATGGCCTGCAGGTAGTTGGAGATCTCGTAGGTCGCACGCGTCGGGTCGGTGATCTGGTAGTAGACCACCGAGTCGATGCTCACGACGAGGTTGTCGGAGGTGATGACCGGCTGAGGAGGGAAGGAGACGACCTGCTCGCGCAGGTCCATGACGTTGCGCACCCGGTCGACGAAGGGCACGAGGAAGTGGAGTCCGGCAGTGTAGGCCGCCTGGAAGCGCCCCAGGCGCTCAACGATGATCGCGGTGCTCTGCTTGACGATCCGCACCGCTCGGAAGATGGCGGTGATGACCAGTAGTGCCAAGAGAAGCAAGATGATGTAGGTGAAGTCCACGAATTTCCTCCTGCGGGGTTGAACGGGTGACCAGGACGGCTGTGAGCCGGCCACGGGAACTGGGAGCTGGAACGTACGGATGAACGGATGTGGTGCTGACGACATCAACACCCTAAGGCACCACCGGCCGGGTCGAAACCGCCGCGGACTTCGCGGACGGATCCCGGTATCAGGATGCGGAGGAGCCGGCGGGCGCAACCGGGGAGACGAGGACCACTGCCCCGTCGATCTGAGTGACGCTGACGCGGGCTCCTGCCTCCAGACGGGTCACGCCCCCTGGGGTAACAGGGGCCAGGCGAGCGCTCCACTCCTCACCGCCCAGGCGGACTCGGCCGCCGCCGCCGTCCACCGCGGTGATGGTGGTGGCTGACCTGCCGATGAGGGCATCGACATTGGTTTTCATCTGCGGAGTGGTTGCCGCCAGGCGCCGCTTGGCCCAGGGGCGCACGGCGAAGAGCAACAGGGTGGAGATGCAGGCGAAGACCATCACCTGGGCCCACAGGGGGCCGCCGAAGAAGCCCGTCAGGCCACCTCCCAGCGCACCGCCTGCGATCATGAGGAAGGTGAGATCAGCCGTTACCGTCTCGACGACGACGAGGAGCAGGGCACCTCCGATCCAGAAGAGCCATTCCATTGAAACCTCCTGATGAATGCGGTTGGTGACTGTGTGGTCCGATGCTGGGCCGGGCCGGCGCGACTGTCTGCGCCCGGCGCCGATCAGCCCCGGGCCTCGGCGGCGCGCCCGCCATGACCGGTGCGCCGGCCTCGGGCGGTATAGCGGCCGCGGTCGTGAGTGACCTCCAGAGGCATACCGAAAGTGGTGCTGATGGTGTCCTCGACGAGAACCCGCTCCAGCGGACCGGAGCCCACGACCTGCCCCTGGCGCAGTGCGAGCGCGTGGGTGAAGCCCTCCGGGATCTCCTCGAGGTGATGAGTCACCAGGACCATGGAGGGCGAGTCGGGCGAGGAGATGATCTCCGAGAGCGCCACCAGCAGCTGCTCACGACTGGCCAGGTCCAGGCCCGAGGCGGGTTCGTCGAGGAGGAGCATCTCCGGATCCGGCATGAGGGCGCGGGCCAGCTCGACACGCTTGCGCTCCCCGGAGGACAGCGTCCCCCAGAGGCGCTGGGCCAGGTGCCCTGCATCCAGTGCGTCCAACAGGGCCTGGGCCCGCTCGACGTCGAAGTCGTCGTACTCCTCGCGCCAACGCCCGATGCGCCCGTAGGAGGCCGACAGGACCACGCCCAGCACCTTCTCGCCGTTTTGGACGTTCGCGGCCAGGGCCGAGGACAACAGACCGATACGGGGGTGGAGTTCGGAGACGTCGACGCGCCCTAGCCGCTCGCAGAGAACCTCCACCGTCCCCGAGGAGGGGAAGAGCCTGGCCGACGCGATCCTGGCGATAGTGGTCTTGCCGGCACCGTTGGGTCCCAACAGCACCCAGTGCTGCCCCTCCTCCACCGTCCAGCTGATGTGACTGAGTATCTGGTTGCTGCCGCGGTGCAGCGAGACATCGTCGAGGCGCAGGACACTGGTCATGAGCCGATCCTATCGTGCCGCCGTTGCCGCACCGGGCAAATACCGAGCGCTGGGGGAACGAACCGGATGGTGAATGGTCCCCATTCGACTCCGGGCCGGAACGGCACCATTCACTATGGTTGAGCACTATGGATCCCCTCGACCCGCCCATCAGCATCGTGCTGGCCCTGTGGGTGCCGGTTCCCTCCTCCCACGGACTGTCGCTCGTTCAGGGACCCGACGGCGTTCACGATGTGATCGGCGCCCCGGCCGACGACGGGGGCGCAGAGCGTGTCGACCTGGAGCGATGGCTCACCGGTGCCCGCCCGCTCAGCCGGGTCACGGCGGTCCTTCCCACCGCCGGCTCCGGCACCTGGGGCATCCTCCCCGATGTCGAGGAGGGGGTCGTCGTCGAGGGCGCGCCCGGGCGGGTGCTACTGGTTCCCGAGGACTCCGGCGCCTCCATGACCTGGCGCGCCGAGCCGTTGACCGGCCCGCTGCCGCCGCTGGACGCGGCGCACGCCCGCAGACAGGTGCACGCCGCCACGGAGGAGGCGATCGACTCGCTCATCGAGCTCGACCTGGCCCGCGAGCACCCGGAGGTGGCCGACGCCCTCAACGACCTGCTCACAGCCGTGGCGGACCCGCGCCTCATCCCGCCCTGGCTGCCGGAACGCAACCGGGAGCTGCTGGAGCGCTCATTGCGGCTGGTTGGGATCTGCGAGCTGGCCTTGGACGATGACGGCGCGGCCACGACGGCTCTTCAGGCGCAGCGTCGCTCCGACGTGCTGCGTCCACTGCTGGCAGTGGCCCGCCACGGCGCAGCGGCGGCCACCGAGTGGTGGGCCCGGTAACAGAGACTCAGAGGCTCAGAGCCGGACCGCGCCGTACCACTCGGCGGAGCGCGACGACCTCGACGACTCCGGCCAATGCGAGCTGCGGCGGCCGGGATCAGCCGTGCATCAGCCCTGGGCCAGGACCCAGTTGTAGACCTCCATAGTGCGCTGGGCGATGGCCTCCCAGGCGAAGTGCTCCTCGACGCGGCGCCGGGCGGCCTGCCCCATGGTCCTGGCGGCGTCGGTGTCGGTGACCAGAGTGGTCAGGCGCTCGGCCAGGTCGGCCTCAAAACGGGTCGGGTCGGTTGGGGTACCGGTTCCGTCCTGGACCTGCTCGATGGGGACCAGGAGTCCGGTCTCGCCGTCGACGATGACGTCGGGGATGCCCCCGGTGGCCGATCCGACCACTGGCAGGCCCACGGCCATGGCCTCGAGGTTGACGATGCCCAGGGGCTCGTATACCGAGGGGCACACGAAGACGTCGGAGGCGGCCAGCACGGCGATGAGCTCGTGGCGCGGCAGCATCTCCTCGATCCAGACCACGCCGGTGCGCTTCTCGCGCAAGCGGGCGACGAGGCCCTCGACCTCGACCTTGATCTCGGGGGTGTCGGGGGCGCCGGCGCACAGGATGACCTGGACGTCGTCGGGCAGCTGCTCGCAGGCGCGCAGCAGGTGGGGCAGGCCCTTCTGGCGGGTGATGCGGCCGACGAACACGACGGTGGGGCGGTCGGGGTCGATGCCGAGGCGCTTGAGGGCGGCGGCGGCCGCGGCGTCGGCATCCTCACCCTGCGGGTGCCTCCAGGCCTCAAGGTCGATGCCGTTGTGGACGACCTTGACGCGGTCGGGGTCGATGGCCGGGTAGGAGCGCAGGATGTCGGCGCGCATGCCGTTGGAGACGGCGATGATGCCGGAGGCGGCCTCGTAGGCGGTCCTCTCCGCCCAGGAGGACAGGGCATAGCCGCCGCCGAGCTGCTCGGCCTTCCAGGGACGCAGGGGTTCCAGGGAGTGGGCGCTGATGACGTGGGGGACGCCGTGGAGGAGGCCGGCCAGGTGACCGGCGAGGTTGGCGTACCAGGTGTGGGAGTGGACGAGGTCGGTTCCCTCGGTGCCCTGGGCCATCTCCAGGTCGACCCCGAAGGTGCGCAGGGCGGCGTTGGCGCCGTCGAGCTCGGCAATCTCGGGGTAGCCGGTGACACCGTCGTCGGCTCCCTCGGTGCCGGGCTCGCGGGGGCCGCCGAAGGCGTGGACGCGGACGTCGGCCAGGGGGCGCAGGACCTTGGCGAGCTCGTTGACGTGGACCCCGGCGCCGCCGTAGATGAAGGGTGGGTACTCCTTGGTCAGCAGGTCGACCCTCATGGGTGTGCTCCTCTGTCTGCTGGATGGACCGACCGCGCCGTCCTCGGCGCAGGACGGGCGCCCGCGGTGGGTCGGGCGCCACACCCGACGGTATACGCACGTGCCTCGCAGTGGGACTGTTCGACGTCGGTGGTTTCCTCCGACTCTCGCACCAAGGCCCTGCGAGAGCCCGGACGGATGAGGATCTAGATCGAAGGTCCGGGTTGAGTCGGGGTTACCCCAGATTGTGATCTGTTTGGCCCCATAAATCCCTCGAGCAACGTAAGGTAGACCACATGGCTCAACCTCGCGTTCTCGCAATCGTCCTCGCCGGTGGCGAGGGCAAGCGTCTCATGCCCCTGACCGTCGACCGCGCGAAGCCCGCCGTCCCCTTCGGTGGCATCTACCGGCTCATCGACTTCTCACTGTCCAACATGATCAACTCAGGCTTCCTGAAGGTCGTGGTGCTCACCCAGTACAAGTCCCACTCGTTGGACCGCCACATCTCCAAGACATGGCGGATGTCCGACATGCTGGGCAACTACATCGCCCCGGTACCGGCACAGCAGCGCGTGGGCAAGCACTGGTTCCTGGGGAGCGCCGACGCCATCTACCAGTCCCTCAACCTGCTCGACGACGAGCGGCCCGACTACGTGGTCATCACCGGGGCGGACAACATCTACCGCATGGACTTCTCCCAGATGCTGGACCACCACATCGCCTCCGGGCTGCCCTGCACCGTGGCGGGCATCCGTCAGCCCCGATCCCTGGCGGACCAGTTCGGCGTCATCGAGACCGACCCGGCCGACCGTGGCAGGATCAAGGCCTTCGTCGAGAAGCCCGAGGAGACCCCCGGCCTGCCGGACTCCCCCGACGAGGTCCTGGCCTCGATGGGCAACTACATCATGGACGCCGACGCGCTCCTGGAGGCCGTCACGGTGGACGCCGCCGACGAGGCCTCCAAGCACGACATGGGTGGCAGCATCGTGCCCTGGTTCGTGAACCGGGGTGCCGCAGGCGTCTACGACTTCAAGGACAATGACGTTCCCGGCTCCTCCGAGCGCGACCGCGACTACTGGCGCGATGTGGGTACCGTGGACGCCTTCTTCGACGCCCACCAGGACCTCATCTCGGTGACACCCGTGTTCAACCTGTACAACGATCGCTGGCCGCTGTTCGCCGGCTACCAGGCGGCCATGCCGCCGGCCAAGTTCGTCTACGGCCACCACGAGCGCCTGGGTCACGCGGTCGACTCGATCGTCTCGCCGGGCGTCATCGTCTCCGGTGGTGAGGTGATCTCCTCGGTCCTGTCCCCCGGTGTGCGCGTCAACTCCTGGTCCTCGGTACGCGAGTCCGTCCTCATGGATGGCGCCGAGGTCGGTCGCAACACCGTGGTCAACCGCGCGATCCTGGACAAGTACGTCCGGGTCGAGGAGGGCGCCATGGTGGGTATCGACCCCGAGCACGACCGTGAGCGCGGCTTCACCGTGACCGAGTCCGGCATCACGGTAGTGGCCAAGGGACAGGTCGTCACCCGCTGACCCGGGCGGCGCTCACCGCCCGCCCCGGCTGCACCCGCTGCAGATCCACTGCCTGCTGCGCCGTCTCCCGGTTCATCCTGGGCGACGGCGCAGTCGCGTGCGCGGCTAGCATGACGCCATGAGCAATATCTCCCCCGCCCCTGTAGACAGACTCAGCGGGGCACTGACCGATGGCCCCCTGGTGTCCAAGGGGCCGGGTCTGCTGGTGATGGATGTCGACTCGACTCTCATCGAGCAGGAGGTCATTGAGCTCATCGCCGAGCGCGCCGGGACGCGCGAGCAGGTCGCCGAGGTCACGGCCCGGGCGATGCGCGGGGAGCTGGACTTCGCCGCTTCACTGCGCGAGCGGGTGGCGACGTTGGCCGGGGTGTGCGAGAGCGTCTTCGCTGATGTCCTGGCCGAGGTGCGCCCCACCGGGGGCGCGGTCGAGCTCATCGAGACGCTGCACGCGCGCGGCTGCCGGGTCGGGGTCGTCTCTGGAGGCTTCGAGGAGGTGGTGGCGCCCCTGGCCGAGCGTCTCGGTATCGACCACGTAGCGGCCAACCGTCTGGAGGTGGACGGCGGTGTGCTCACCGGTCGGGTGCTGGGAAGGATCGTGGACCGTCAGGAGAAGGTCCGCTGCCTGCGCACCTGGGCCGAGCAGGACGGGGTGCCCATGGATCGCACCATCGCCGTCGGCGACGGGGCCAACGACTTGGGGATGCTGGCGGCCGCGGGTCTGGGGGTGGCGTTCTGCGCCAAGCCGGTCGTCGTCGAGCAGGCCGACGCCGCTGTTCACGTGCGTGACTTGCGGGCCGTCCTGCAGCTGATCGGCAACTGACCGCGGGCTGGCGGCGCGGATCGGGAACCGGCTGCAGGACGCGGGGCTCAGTTGCGCTCAGTCGCGCTTGCGGGCGGTGAAGATCTCGCGGATCCGAGCGCTCTTGGGCTCCAGCTCCGCCCAGCTGCCGGGGACGTCGATGATGACGGCCGTGGCCGTGGGCACTCCGAAGGAGATCTGGGAGGCCAGCTCGTCGTCGACGTCGTGAAGGATGTGGGCCAGCACGGAGATCGTGGGCTCGTGGCCGACGACAACGACCGTGCCCGCGTTACCACCGTCCTCGGCCAGGACCCGCAGGATGCCGTTGGGGCCCAGGTTGTAAATCTCCTCGCGCACCAGGGTGTCGGCGGGCTCGAGGCGGTCGCGCAGAGGGCGGGCGGTCTCACGGGCACGGGCGGCCGGGGAGACCAGGAGCAGGTCTGTGGTCTCCAGGCGCTTGCGCAACTCCTTGGCCAGCAGGTCCGCCAGGGCAGCACCCTTGGAGGTCAGGGGACGTTCCAGGTCGGTGACGGCGTCGTGTGAGGCCTTGGAGTGGCGGACGAGCACGAGCCGGCGCATGGGATCCGTTGTCACGGCCCTACCCTATACGGCACCGCGGCGGCCCCGACACAGTTCTTTCGTACCGTCCTCTCCGCGTGACTGCCGGTGACAAGCGCAATGCGTTCACTGCGCCTGCCAGGAGGATCCAAACCCCTGGACGTGCCGTACCCGTCGTCCGTCTATCGGCCCATGCCCATGCCGCCGTCAACGCCGAGGATCGCACCAGTGACGTATGAGGCCGCCGGGGAGGCCAGGAACAGGACGGGGCCGGCGATGTCTGCGACGTCGGCGAAGCGGCCCAGGGGGATCTGTTCGAGGTAGGCGGCGCGGATGTGATCGGGCAAGGTGGCGGTCATGGCGGTCCTGACGTATCCGGGAGCCACGGCGTTGACGGTGATGCCGCGCGGCGCGAGCTCACGGGCAAGGGATCGGGTGAGGCCTTCAACCCCGCCCTTGGCGGCGCCGTAGGCGGACAGGCCCACGCCTCCACGGGCGGCGATCGCCGAGGAGACCAGGACGATGCGACCCTTGCGGGCCCGCATCATGGCGGGGGTGACGGCGCGCACCGTGTTGAAGGTGCCGGTCAGATCGGCGGAGATGACCTCGTCCCACATCTGGGAGGAGGTGCGGGCCGCCAGGGACTCTCGGTTGATGCCGGCCGAGGCCACGAGGACCTCGATGGGGCCGTGCGCCTCGGTGGCGGTGCGAAGCGCCCGGGCCAGAACGTCGGGGTCGGTGACATCGGCGGCCAGGGCCAGGGCTCCGTCGGGGGCATCACCGGAACGGGAGATGCCGGTCACCCGGTCGCCTTGTGCGAGGAACGCCCTCGCTACGGCCTCCCCGATCCCTCGGGAGGCTCCGGTCACGACGACGGAACGCGATATCGATGGTTCGGTCTCTTCCTTCATCAGCACAAGCACACAAGGTAACGCGCGAGAGCATTCATCATCAGTAGTTCGCCGTGCGCCAACCTTGATCGCCCTGTGTTATTCACCCCATAGGTCGTCCATCCCAAGGCTCTCTCCGAGTGGAGCCACCGGGAGGGGCGGTGTCCGTGCGGCGGCCTTGTGTCGGCCGTGTGCCAACATGGCGGGGTGACCACGACCGAGACCTCCCCCTCACCCGACGGCGCCGACGCATTCGACCGCAGGCCCGCGCCGCTGCGCATCGGCCCACTGGAGGTCGCCACTCCGGTCGAGCTCGCCCCCATGGCCGGTGTCACCAACGCCTCCTTCCGCCGGCTGTGCCGGGAGA
Source organism: uncultured Actinomyces sp. (assembly GCF_963526355.1). Taxonomy (GTDB): domain Bacteria; phylum Actinomycetota; class Actinomycetes; order Actinomycetales; family Actinomycetaceae; genus Actinomyces. The sequence continues at coordinate 27,179 of NZ_CAUROW010000015.1, forward strand.
TGGCCGAGGCTGCCCTGCCGGAGGCCCTGAGGCCCTCCGCCACCGGCCCGGTGGCCGGCGCCGACGGCGGCCTGCTGGCCCCGGCGGGCCTGTACGTCACCGAGATGGTCACGACCCGGGCCCTGGTGGAGCGCAACGAGCGCACCCTGGCGATGGTGCGCACCGACCCGGCCGAGCGGGTACGCTCCATCCAGCTCTACGGGGTCGATCCGGCCACGGTGGGCTCCGCGGTGCGGATCCTGGTGGAGGAGGACCTGGCCGACCACATCGACCTGAACTTCGGCTGCCCGGTGCCCAAGGTGACGCGCAAGGGCGGCGGGGCGGCGCTGCCGTGGAAGCGCGACCTGCTGGCCGCCATCCTCACCGAGGCGGTGCGTGCCAGCGAGGCGGCCGTCCGCGCCGTCGGGCGCACACGGGAGGTGCCGGTGACCATGAAGATGCGTCTGGGCATCGACGAGGAGCACGAGACCTTCCTCGACGCCGCCCGGGCCGCCGACAACGCCGGGATCGCGGCCGTGGCCCTGCACGCCCGCAGCGCGCGCCAGCACTACTCGGGGCAGGCCCGTTGGGAGGAAATCTCCCGGCTCAAGGAGGCGTCCGTCCTGCCGGTGCTCGGCAACGGGGACATCTGGCTGGGCGACGACGCGGTGCGCATGATGGAGACCACCGGCTGCGACGGCGTCGTCGTGGGACGCGGTTGCCAGGGACGGCCCTGGCTGTTCGCCGACATCGTGGAGGCCATGCACGGCTCGAGCATGCGCACCCGACCGAATCTGGACGCCGTCGTCGAGGTGATCCGTCGCCACGGGCGCATGCTGGCAGCCGAGATGGGCGAGGACCGCGGCGTGCGCGACCTGCGCAAGCACGTGGGCTGGTACCTCAGGGGCTACCCGGTCGGTGGCGCCGCGCGCGCCGACCTCATGGGGATCCGGACTCTGGATGAGCTCGACGCCGGCCTGGAGAGGATGCGCTCACGCCTGCCGGAGGTCGTCGACTACCCCGGCGACATCGTCGAGGGTCCCCGGGGCCGGGCCGGCAGCCCCAAGACTCCCCGCCTGCCCGACGGCTGGCTGGACTCCCCCGCTCTGGATGAGGCCCATCGTGAGATGCTCAGCCAGGCCGAGTCCGACGTGTCCGGCGGCTGAGAGCACCACCCCACTGCGTCTGAGGTCAGTCGTCAGCTATTCGTCGAGGACCGGGGTGACGCGGCACAGGGCCGCCGCGATCGCCGTGGTCGCTGGGATCGCCAGGACCAGGCCGATGGAGGAGATGAGGGTGCGCACGATCTCCTCGGCGATCTCGCCCGAGAGCATGGTGTCGAGCACCGCCCGGTCCATGAGGGCGGCGGCCAGGATGAGCGGCAGCGCCGTGCCGGCGTAGGCGAAGGCCAGGGTGTAGACGGTCGAGGCGATGTGGTCCCGGCCGATCCTCATCCCGCCGGTGAACAGGCGCGTGCGCGACAGCAGCGGGTTGGCGGCGTGCAGCTCCCACACCGAGGAGGCCTGGGTGATGGTGACGTCGTTGAGGACACCGAGACCGGCGATGACCATGCCGCAGGTCAGCAGCGTCTGCAGATCGATATGCGTGCGGGAGGCAAGCAGGCGGGCGGTCTCGTCGACGTCGCCGGTCAGATGGGCGGCGTCGGTCCCCCACAGGGCGAGCAGCACGGTGAGCACGATGCCGGCCACCGTTCCCAGCAGAGCCGTCGTCGTGCGGATGGACACGCCGTGGGCCACGTAGACGGCCGCCAGCATCATTGCCATCGAGCCGACCAACGTCACCGCCAGCGGGTGGGAGCCGGACAGGAGCGCCGGGATCATGAAGAAGGCGAGCACAGCGGTGGCCACCAACAGGCCCAGAACGCTCAGGACGCCCTTGCGCCCGGCCACGGCGACGACGAGCACGAGGTAGACGATCGTCAGGGCCCCGACCGGCAACTGGCGCTGATAGTCGATGAAGGAGTACGGGGAGCCGGACAGGATGGCCTGGGGCGAGTAGAGGACGACGAGCCGGTCGCCGGTGTGGGCGAGCTTGCGGGGCTCGCCCACCAGCTGGACCGGCATGACCAGGTCCTTGCCCTCGCCCTCGGTGATGCGGGCGCACACGTGGCCCTTGGCGAAGGCGTCCTCCTTGATGCCGTTGACCTCCGTCAGGGCGCTCACGGCGCTCTGACAGCTCGACAGGTCCACGGAGGTGATGGTGGCCTTGCCCACCGAGCCGCCCTCGGCGGTGAAGGAGCGCGAGCCGATCAGCGAGCTCTTGCCCGGCCAGAGCGCGAACAGCCCAACGACGGTGACCAGCACCAGGGCGCCGACAATGACCCCGAGCACGATCCTTACCCGACGGACCTCGCCCGCCTCCAGGTCCAGGGGGGCGGAGTGGGAGTGGCTGTGGCCGCTGTGAGGGCCGGCCGGTCCTGCCGACGGCTCGGGAAGGCCCTCGGCGGGGACAGACTCGTGGCTCGGGGAGGTCGAGTTGGTGCTCACCATCCCATCATGCCCGCCCCACGCCCTTGACGTGAGCCAGGGACACGGGGCGGGCGTGGGACGTGGCATCGTCGGCTGAGGGACTCACGCCCCTCGGCGTCGTCAGCAGCCGATGAGACGCTCGGCCAGGTAGCGCTCCACGCCCTCGAGCGGGATGCGCTCCTGGGCCATGGTGTCACGCTCGCGCACGGTGACCGCACCGTCCTCGGGCGAGTCGAAGTCGTAGGTGAGGCAGAAGGGCGTACCCACCTCGTCCTGGCGGCGGTAGCGACGGCCCACCGCACCGGCGTCGTCGTACTCCACGTTCCAGGAACGACGCAGGCGGGCGGCCAGCTCCTTGGCCGGGCCGGTGAGCTCCTCCTTACGGCTCAGTGGCAGGACGGCGGCTTTGACCGGGGAGATGCGCGGGTCGAGCCTGAGCACGATGCGCTTGTCCACCCCGCCCTTGGTGTTGGGGGCCTCGTCCTCGGTGTATGCCTCCACGAGGAAGGCCATGAGCGAGCGGGTCAGTCCCGCCGCCGGCTCGATGACGTAGGGGGTCCAGCGCTCGGAGCGGGACTGGTCGAAGTAGGACAGGTCCTTGCCGGAGTGCTCGGCGTGGGTGGACAAATCGAAGTCAGTGCGGTTGGCGATGCCCTCGAGCTCGCCCCACTCCGAGCCGGCGAAGCCGAAGCGGTACTCCAGGTCCACCGTGCGCTTGGAGTAGTGGGAGAGCTTCTCGGCGGGGTGCTCGTAGAGCCGCAGGTTGTCCTCGCTGATGCCCAGGTCGGTGTACCAGGCCTTGCGGTAGTCGATCCAGTACTGGTGCCACTCCTCGTCCGTACCCGGCTCGCAGAAGAACTCCATCTCCATCTGCTCGAACTCGCGGGTGCGGAAGATGAAGTTACCGGGCGTGATCTCGTTGCGGAAGGACTTGCCGACCTGGCCGATGCCGAAGGGCGGTTTCTTGCGGGCCGCGCTCATGACGTTGGCGAAGTTGATGAAGATGCCCTGGGCGGTCTCGGGGCGCAGGTAGTGCATCCCGGCCTCGTCGTCGACGGGGCCCAGGAAGGTCTTGAGCAGGCCGGAGAACTCGCGCGGCTCGGTCCAGGAGCCCGGTTGGCCGGTGACGGGGTCGGGAACCATGTCGAGAGTGACAGTCTCAGGGTCGAGGCCCTTGCGGGCGGCGTACTCCTCGATGAGCTGGTCGGCGCGGTAACGCTTGTGGGTGTGCAGGGACTCCACGAGCGGGTCGGTGAAGGCGCCGACGTGGCCGGAGGCGACCCAGGTCTCACGCGGCAGGATGACCGAGGAGTCCAGCCCGACGACGTCGTCGCGGGAGCGGACCATGTACTGCCACCACTGGCGCTTGATGTTCTCCTTGAGCTCGACGCCCAACGGCCCGTAGTCCCAGGCAGAGCGGGTTCCGCCGTAGATCTCGCCGCAGGGGAAGACGAACCCGCGACGCTTGGCGAGGTTGATGACGGCGTCAAGGCGTGAAGGGGTGGATGCCAACGGAGTGCTCCTTCAGGAGTGGTCGTGGTCCCGCCTGGTTGGTGGGGACGAGTGGGGACAGTCTAGGCGTATGCCCGTCATACTTCGGTGAGGGGCCCATCGCATCGCGCCCCCACGAGGCGGCCACTGACGCATTCACAGGGACAGCCCCAGAAAACCGACTTTCAGCAGCGCACACACGGATTCGCTGCGGTTTGACGCCCGCCATCAAGAGTATGAGAATGATTCGCATGAATGTTTCGTCGATTCGTTCCCCTCACCTCCGTCGTATTGTGGCGCTCGGAGCCACTCTGTTCCTGACCGCCGGCATGACCGCGTGCAGCGCCCTGAAGAGCGACGGCTCGTCGACCTCCTCCGCCCACACGATCGCACCGGGAAAGACCTTGACGGTCTCGACGTCCTTCTACCCGATCCAGTACCTGGCAGAGGCCATCGGTGGCGACCTCGTCAAGATCTCCACCGTGACCCCCTCCAACGTCGAACCGCACGACTTCGAGCTCTCCGGCAAGGAGACCGCCGAACTGGGCAAGGCCGACCTCATCGCCTACGTCCCCGGCTTCCAGCCCTCCCTGGACAAGGCCGTCAAGGAAATCGGCTCCGGCCCCACGGTGGTGGACCTGAGCAAGCCGGCCGACCTCGTCCGCCACGAGGGTGTCGAGGAGGGGGACGAGCACGGGCACGAGGCCTCCGATGACGCGTCCGCCGCAGCGACTGACGCCGCCACCGCGGAGTCCAGCGAGGCCGGACACGACGAGCACAGTCACGCCGAGGGAGAGGAGCATGGACACGACCTCGACCCGCACTTCTGGCTCGACCCGCAGCGCATGATCACGGTGGCCGAGGCCCTCGAGGCCTCCTTCGCCAAGATCGACCCGGCCAACGCCAACGACTACAAGGCGGGACTCGACAAGCTCAAGACGGCACTGACCAACCTGGACACGCAGTACAGCACCGGCCTGTCCACCTGCCAGCGCACCACCTTCGTCACCTCCCACGCCGCCTTCGGCTACATGGCCGACCGCTACAAGCTGACCCAGACCTCCATCTCCGGCATCGACCCGGAGACCGAGCCCAGCCCCGCTGAGCTGGCCAACATCAAGTCGGTGGTCCAGAGCACGGGAACGACGACGATCTTCACCGAGGAACTCGTCTCCCCCACCACGGCCCAGGCGATCGCCGCGGAGACCGGGGCAGGGACCGATGTCCTCAGTCCCCTGGAGTCCAAGCCCGAGAGCGGTGACTACACCGACGCCATGACCACCAACCTGGATCGGCTCAAGGTCGCTCTGGCATGTCAGTAGAGTCAGACTCGGGCGACCGCCCCGAAAGACCCATCCAGCTGACATCCAACCAGATCGGCATGATCACACCGGTATGACCTCACCACCTTCCTCATCATCGTCACTGACGACGCCGTCCGAATCACCCCGGGCGGCGTCGTCCGCGCTCGCCATCAGGGTCCGGGACCTCAAGGTCGTCCTGGGGGCCTCCCTCATCCTGGACGACGTGAGCCTCGCGGTGGGCGGCGGCGAGTCCGTGGCACTGCTGGGTGCCAACGGCTCGGGCAAGTCCACTCTGGTCAAGGCGGTCCTGGGACTGGCACCCATAGCCGGCGGCGGCATCGAGGTGCTGGGCGCCCCCATCACTCGGCGCCGCAGAATCCCCTGGGAGCGCATCGGCTACGTCCCACAGCGGATCGGTGCCGGCTCGGGCGTCCCGGCCACTGCCCTGGAGGTGGTGCGCTCCGGGCTCCTGGGGCCGCGCCGTCCCTGGGCGGACCGGGGCCGGACGGCCAGGCGGAAGGCGATGACCGCGCTCGACGCCGTCGGGCTGGCTCACCGGGCCGGTGACCACGTCCAGGTCTTCTCCGGCGGGCAGGCCCAGCGGGTCCTCATCGCTCGTGCCCTGGTGCGCTCCCCCGAGCTGCTCATCCTCGATGAGCCCCTGGCCGGGATCGACCGTGCCAGCCGCGAGTCGCTGGCCATGATCCTGCAGGACCTGCGCGCGCAGGGGCTGACCCTGGTGACGGTTCTGCACGAGATGGGTGAGTTGGTCGACGTCGTCGAGCGGGCGGTCCTTCTGCAGGACGGAAGGCTCGTCGCCGACGGGCCGGCCGACGAGGTCGCTCACCTGCGCGACGGCAGGGGCGGTGCCTCCATCGGTGGTGGTGACCACGGGGACCATGACCACCATCACCCGGATGCCGCCGGCCCTCCGGCGCACCACGCCCCGGTCCTCGACCATCGGCTGCCCAAGACGCGGCCCGGCACCAACAGGAGCATCCGACCATGATCGAGCTCATCTCCGGCATGCTCGCCAGCCCCCTCATGCAGCGGGCCTTCATCGTCGCGGTGCTCGTGGGACTGGCAGCGCCGGTGGTGGGCACCTACCTGGTTCAGCGGGGCCTGGCGCTGCTGGGAGACGGGATCGGGCACATCGCCCTGACCGGCATCGCCCTGGGCTGGCTGGCCGGGGCCGCCGCCAACGTCACGCCCTATGACGCCTGGGCCGTGCCCGGAGCGATCATCATCAGCGTGCTGGGCGCCGTGACGATCGAGATGATCCGCGCCAGCGGCCGCACCCGCGGCGATGTGGCCCTGGCGATCCTGTTCTACGGCGGGATCGCCGGGGGCGTCATCCTCATCCGCCTGGCCGGCGGCACGACGACGAACCTCAACTCCTACCTGTTCGGCTCCATCTCCACGGTCTCGGTCTCGGACGCCTGGTTCACCATCGCCTTGGCAACCCTGGTGCTCCTGGTGGGGCTGGGGCTGCGCGGGCCACTGTTCGCCCTGTGCAACGACGAGGAGTTCGCCCGCGCCTGCGGGCTGCCGACCAGTGCCCTCAACGTCCTGGTGGCGGTGGTTGCGGCACTGACGGTCTCGGTGTCCATGCGAGTGGTGGGCGCCCTGCTGGTCTCGGCCGTCATGATCGTGCCGGTGGCCATCGCCCAGCTCGTCTCCCACTCGTTCTCGCGCACCATGTACCTGGCGATGGGGCTGGGGGTGATGGCCTGTGTGTCCGGATTGACAATCACCTACCTGGTTGCCGCCTCCCCCGGCGCCATGATCGTGGTACTCCTGGTAGTGGGCTACGCCGTCGTCGCTCTCCTGTCCGGCCTGTGGCAGCTCATCAGCCGGTCCCGACGGCACCGCATCACCTCAGGAGGTAGTTCATGAGCGCACGCAGTACGGCGCGGCGCCCTCGCGCTACACGTCAGCGCGCCGCGGTCGCCGACATCCTGGCGCGTACCGATGAGTTCCGCTCGGCCCAGCAGATTCATTCAGCCCTGGAGGCCGAGGGCACCAAGGTGGGGCTGGCCACCGTCTACCGGAACCTGCAGACCCTGACAGACAGTGGCGCAGTGGACCAGGTGCGCAGCGCTGAGGGCGAGGTCCTCTACCGGGCCTGCGAGCGGCAGGAGCACCACCACCACATCGTGTGCCGCCGTTGCGGTTACACCGTGGAGGTCGCCGGTGGCGAGCTGGAGGAGTGGATCATCCGGGTCTCCGCCCAGCAGGGCTTCACCCAGATGGAGCACACCGCGGAGTTCTTCGGCCTATGCGCCGCCTGCTCGGCCCAGGAGGCTTCCTGAGACATCACGCAGAACTGGGCTCGAGCCGGCCGCGAACCGGAGTCGGCCGGCCCCTCACCGCCGCTGCTCGTCGTCCTGCGGGTCCCCGGTCTCGCCGGGCTCCTCGTGCAGCACCTTGTCCACGGCGCCGCCGTAACGGCGCTCGCGCCCGGCGTAGGCCTCACAGGCCCGCCACAGCTCGGTGCGGTTGAAGTCGGGCCAGGGCAGGGGCGAGAAGTAGAGCTCGGCGTAGGAGGAGGACCACATGAGGAAGTTGGAGGTGCGCTGCTCGTCGCCGGTGCGGATGAACAGATCCACGTCTTGCATGGTGGGTGAGTACAGGTAGCGCTGAATGGTCTTCTCATTGATGAAGGAGGCCTTGAGCCGGCCGGCGGCGACGTCCTCGGCGATGGCGCGGGTGGCGTCGGCGATCTCAGCGCGCCCGCCGTAGTTGATGCACAGGTTGAGGACCAGGCCCGTGTTGCCGGCTGTGAGGCGCTCGGCCTCACGCAGTTCGCGCAGCACGGACTTCCACAGGCGTGGGGTGCGCCCGACCCAGCGCACCTTGACGTTCCAGGAGTGGAGGATGTCGCGCTGGGCGCGCAGCACCTTGCGGGCGAAGCCCATGATGAAGCGGACCTCGCCGGGTGAGCGGCGCCAGTTCTCGGTGGAGAAGGCGTAGGCGCTCAGCTCACTCACGCCGATCTCGACGGCGCCGGCAACGACGTCGAGCAGGTTGGCCTCCCCCACCCGGTGTCCCTCGGTGCGAGGCAGCCCGCGGGCGTTGGCCCAGCGGCCGTTACCGTCCATGACGACGGCGATGTGCCGGGGCAGGGAGGCGGGCGGCAGCGACGGGGGCGTGAGGTCCGGGCGGTGCAGGGGCGGGGCCTCCTCAATCGTCATGTCCCGGGTCGCACCTGCAGCCGTGCCTCTCGAGGCGTCTGTCATGGTCATGCCCTTTCCACCAGTACGAGGGAGCGCAGGCGCCGCTCCAGGTACCAGGTCGTGTAGGCCGAGACGAGCCCTGAGGCCTGCGAGCGCTCGCGCTGGCCGGAGGTGTCGGCCACGGCCCAGTCTCCGGAGAGCAGGGCGCCCAGGAGCACCATCGTGGCCGGCTCGACCTCGACGGCGCCGGCCGAGCGGCAGGACCCGCACACCGCGCCGCCGACCTGCACGTGGAAGGCCCGGTGCGGTCCGGGCGCGCCGCACAGGGCGCAGTCGTAGCACGACGGTGCCCATCCCCCCAGGGCCAGGGCACGCAGCAGGTAGGAGTCCAGGACGAGTCCGGGCGCGTGGCGCCGGTGCGACATGGCGGTCAGGGCCCCGGCCAGCAGCAGGTACTGCTGGGGGCTGGCCTCGGTGCCCAGGTCCCCGTCGTCGGCGCTGAGGCGCTCGGCGGTCTCCACCATGGTCGAGGCGCAGGTGAACATGGCGTAGTCGGCGCAGATGGCCCGGCCGAAGGGGTCGATGATCTCGGCCTGGGTGACGACATCGAGGTTGCGTCCGGCGTGGAGCTGGACATCGATCATGGAGAAGGGCTCCAGGCGCCCGCCGAAGCGGGAGCCGGCGCGGCGCACGCCCTTGGCGACGGCGCGCACCTGCCCGTGGTGGCGGGTGAGCAGCACGATGATGCGGTCGGCCTCGCCCAGCTTGTAGGTTCGCAGGACGATCGCCTCATCCCGGTACAGCCTGCTCATCACGGAGGCAGTCTCTCACGCCCCCTCAGCGCAGGGCACGATTGAGGGCGGAGATGACGGCCTTGAAGGAGGATGTGGTGATGGAGGGGTCGATGCCCACGCCCCACAGGACCTGGCCGTCGATCTCGCACTCGACGTAGCTGGCGGCCTTAGCGTCGCGTCCCTCGCTCAGGGCGTGCTCGACGTAGTCGAGGATCCGCACGCTCAGGCCCGTGCCCTCCAGGGCGGTGACGAAGGCGTCCAGGGGCCCGTTGCCGACGGCGGTCAGGTGCCTGTCCTGTCCGCCGTCGACCAGGGTGACGGCGAGGGTGGAGTCCTCGTCGTCACCGGTGGAGGTCAGGGTGGCCCCCCGCAGCTCGAAGCGGCCCCAGTGGTTGAGCTCGGCCTCGGGGGCGGCCGCGGCGGGCAGGTACTCGTCGGCGAAGATCGACCACAGGCGGGCGCCGTCGACCTCGCCGCCGTAGGTGTCGGTGTGGCGCTGGACGATGCGGGAGAACTCGATCTGGAGGCGGCGCGGCAGCTCGAGCTTGCGGGTGGTGCCCAGCAGGTAGGCGACCCCGCCCTTGCCGGACTGGGAGTTGACGCGCACGACCGCCTCGTAGGAGCGCCCCACGTCGTGGGGGTCGATGGGCAGGTAGGGCATGGACCAGGGCACGGCGATCTCGGCGTCGGCCTCGGTCAGCCCCTCGGCCTTCCTGGCATCGACCTGCTTGGCGCGCGCGGCGAAGCCCTTCTTGATGGCGTCCTGGTGGGAGCCGGAGAAGGAGGTGTAGACGAGCTCGCCGGCGTAAGGGGTGCGCGGAGGCACGTCCATGCCGGTGGCCCGCTCGACGATGCGGCGGACCTCGTCGATGTCGGACAGGTCGAGCATGGGGTCGACGCCCTGGCTGAAGAGGTTGAGGGCCAGAGTCACCAGATCCACGTTGCCGGTGCGCTCGCCGTGGCCGAACAGGCAGCCCTCGACGCGGTCGGCGCCGGCCATGAGGCCGAGCTCGGCGGCGGCCACGCCCGAGCCGCGGTCGTTGTGGGTGTGCAGGGACAGGCACACGGACTCGCGCCGGGGCAGGTGGCGGCTCATCCACTCGATCTGGTCGGCGTAGACGTTGGGAGTGGCGCGCTCGACGGAGGCGGGCAGGTTGAGGATGATCTCGCGGTCCCCCTCGGGCTCCCACACGTCCATGACGGCCTGGCAGACCTCGAGGCTGTAGTCGAGCTCGGTGTCCACGAAGATCTCCGGGGAGTACTCGAAGCCGAAGATCGTGTCCTCGGTGAGGACCTTCTCGGCGCGAGCCATGATCTGGCGGGTGCCGTCGACGACGAGCTCGCGGATCTGGTCGCGGTCCATGCGGAAGACGACATTGCGGAACAGGGGCGACAGGGCGTTGTAGAGGTGGACGGTGGCCCGGGGGATGCCGACGCAGGCGTCCAGGGTGCGGTCGATGAGCTCGCCGCGCGACTGGGTGAGCACGGAGATGGTGACGTCCTCGGGGATCGCGCCGTCGTCGACCAGGGAGCGCACGAAGTCGAAGTCGGTCTGGGAGGCGGCGGGGAAGCCGATCTCGATCTCCTTGAAGCCCGTGGACACGAGCAGGTCGAAGATGGCGCGCTTGGCCTGGGGGCCCATGGGCTCGATGAGGGACTGGTTACCGTCGCGCAGGTCGGTGCTCAGCCAGCGAGGGGCCCGGGTGATGCGCTTGTCCGGCCAGGTGCGGTCGGGCAGGTCGATGCTGACGACATCGATGAAGGGCCGGTACTTGGCGAAAGGCATGCCGGAGGGCTGCTGGGGGGCGGGGCGGGCGTTACGCATCGGGGTTCTCCTGGGATCGGATGCTTCGTGGTTCCGACGGCGGTTCCGGCAAGACCCCGGAGGGCTCCGGGGGAGCCGTGGGGAAGCAGGGAGGCACGGTCGGCAACGTGGCCGAGCAGGACGAGTCGGCCGCGGTCGGGGTGCCGGCCTGTCAGGCCCCGCCGCGGCGACTAAGCAGAAGGCTCGCCCGCTGCCAGACCTGAGGCCGTGGAGTCGCTCGCACGGGGTAGACCCTACCCCGATGGCGACCCGTCGTCAAGTAAGGCGACCGCGCCGGACCGCAGTATGAGACACGCGCCGAGGCGACCAATCACGCAGAACACCCCTCAGTGTGTCGAACACCAACACCATGATATAGTATCTCTACTATACTTAGTTGTGCTTCTACTGAGGAGTGTTTGTGTGATGTCTCCAGTCATCACCACGGAAAGTCTCGAGTTCTCCTACGGGGCCGCCCCGGTCCTGCGCAGCATTGACCTGTCGGTCGAGGTCGGCGAGGTCGTCTGCCTACTCGGTCCCAACGGCGTGGGCAAGACGACCCTCGTGGAGAACCTGCTGGGTTCGCTGACGCCGACGAGCGGCAGGGTGCGCGTACTCGACACCGATCCGCGCCGGGCGGGCGCCGACTTCTGGGCGAGGGTCGGACTGGTGCAGCAGAGCTGGACCGATCACGCCAAGTGGAGGGTGAGGGACCAGCTGGAGTGGATCCGCTCGGTCCAGCTGACGGCGGCGAGCCGGGTGAGCAGCGTCGACGAGGTGCTCGACGCCGTCGGGCTCAGCCAGAAGGCCGACTCCCGCCTGTCCCGGCTCTCCGGAGGGCAGCGGCGCACCATCGACTTCGCGGCCGCCCTCATGGCCTCACCCGAGATCCTCATCCTGGATGAGCCAACCACCGGACTGGACCCGGCATCGAAGGCGCGCCTGCACGATCTCATCCTGGCCCGGGTCGACGACGAGGCCACCATCGTCATGACCACCCACGACCTGGCCGAGGCCGAGCGCCTGGCCTCACGGGTCCTCATCATGAACGAGGGGCGGATCATCGCCGACGGCACGGTCACCGCGCTGCGCGAGCACCTCGACCGCGGCGCCGAGGTCACCTGGGTCCAGGACGGCGCCCATCACGTCCACACCACCCACTGTCCCGAGCGCTTCATCAAGGGGCTCGACCTCGACGCCATCACCGGGCTGACCATCACCCGTCCCACCCTGGAGGAGACCTATCTCTCCCTCGTCAGCAAGGAGCCCCACGCATGAGCACCCGCACCATCCAGGCCGTCCTGCGCGCGGCCTGCCGCCAGGCGGCCACGGACCTGAGAGCAGGCCTTGTCGGAATGAGCGTCGCGCTGCTGATATCCGTGAGCATTATCGTGATAGTCGGCAGGAGCACCCAGGCGACCGCCGAGGCCCACGCGACCTTCGGCCCCATGTTCCTCGCCAGCAGCATCGGCACCATCAGCTGCTTCATCACCTTTCAGATCGCCGGCGAGACCTATACCGACCGTATCGGCGGCGCCCTGTTGAGGGTGCGCATCCTGCCCCATGGCCCACTGACGTGGGCGATCGGTAAGACGATGTCCTCGATCACTCAGACCGTCACGTTCCAGGGGGCCATTCTTCTCGGCGGGGCCCTGTTTGTTGAGGACCTTCCCCTGAGCCCGTCCCAGGTGCTGGCCTGTCTGCCGCTCATCGTGCTGTCGGCCGTTGCGACGGCCCCACTGGGCTTCTTCGTGGGCGCCTTCGTCCGCGGCGTCTACAGCTTCATGATCTCCTACCTGCCCATCTTCACCCTCATCGGGACGAGCGGTTTCTTCATGCCCATGAACCGGCTCCCCTCCTGGGTGCAGGCGGTTCAGCTGGCGCTGCCCACATACTGGTCGGGGCACCTGACCCGGTGGGCGCTGGTCGGCGATCCCTCGTGGGAGGTGGGTCGAGCCTTCTTTCCAGTGCTCGCCGTCGGAGTCCTGGCGGCCTGGACCGTCATCGGCTTCGCGGGGGCCTCGTTCGTCGTGCGGCGCAGCTTCCGCAAGGAGACGATCGGTAGCCTGGCGCGCGTGCAGTCCACCATCCGTTCCCAGACCGGCCTGTGAACATGCCCGACGACGTCGTCCACAACCGGATCGCGGTCCTGCGCGCCGACCGCAGGGTGAGTCGCCGAGAGCTTGCCGAGGCCCTGGGCGTCCACTACCAGACGGTGGGCTACCTCGAGCGCGGGGAGTACTCCCCCTCGCTGCACCTGGCCCTGCGCATCGCCCGATACTTCGACGTGCCCGTGGAGTCGGTCTTCTCCCTCGAGAAGTTCCCCCGACTGACGTGAGGCACACCCCCGCCTTCACGCTCTGACCGGGCCGTCAACCTGAGGTGCTATCGGCCTCGATCCCGGCAATGATCCGATCGAGGCCGTAGTCGAGCTCATACCCCTGTCCATCATCGAGGGCCCCGGCCTTGAGCACCTGCGCCATGGATGTCAGCCCGTCGGCTTCGAGGCGGGTCAGGAGCCAGGTCGCGGACGCACTGCGGCGCGTACCGTGCTCCACAGCCCCCAGGGAGCGCTTCAGCGCGGCGACGGTGCGCACGTGGCCGTCGACGAGCAGCGCCGCATTGAGCCGCTCCTGCAGCTCGAGCCCCGCACCGGCGAGCACCTGGAGGACTGTCTCCATCCATCGCAGACGATGCGGTCCGGTTGGCATGCCGTGGACCGGGGCGTCCAGGAGCCAGGGATGCGCGTCATAGCGGGCGTGGACGGCGAGCGCCCAGCATCGCAGTCCGCCTGCCCAGTCCTCGGAATCACCCGAAAGGACCGGAGGCGGCCCGAAGGCGACGTCGACCATGGCGGCGATGACCTCATCGCGGGAGCCGATGTGCCGATACGCCGCCATGGTGCTCACGCTCAGGCGCTGGGCGAGCTTGCGAACCGACACGCCTTCCAGGCCCTCATCATCTGCGAGCGCGATACCCGCGCGGACGATCTTGCCAACGCTCAGCCCTTTACCCTCCTCCCGCCCTTCAGCCACCTCAGAGGCATCGACTTCCCACAACCACCGCACCCACTTGGGCGGGGCGTCCAAATCGGTCTGCATCACTTTCTCTCCCTCTCCTCGCCGTTCCGCCGAGATTCAAATTGCTCCAATCACAATACATGCGTACAGTGTACTCACATCAACGTGTACGACGTACACATTTGGAGTCTGAGAGGGCAAGAGTATGAAGAACGAGGCAAGATCCCGGGACCGAGGCGCCACAAGGTCACGCACCGTTGCCACCACCGTGCTCATGGTGGCGACGTTCATGGATCTGATGGACTCAACGATCACCAACGTCGCACTGCCCACGATCGGCAAGGACCTCAATGCGACACCGGAGCAGCTGGAGTGGACTCTCGCCGGTTACGTCATCGCCTTCGCGACGCTTCTCATCACGGGCGGTCGACTGGGCGATATCTTCGGGCACCGGCGCATGTTCGTGATCGGGATGGTGGGATTCACCCTCGCCTCCCTCGGGGCAGCACTGTCCCAGACAGGCGAACTGCTCGTCGCGGCCCGCGTGCTTCAGGGCGGGTTCGCCGGGATCATGATGCCTCAGGTGCTCTCCAGCGTGCAGGTGATGTACGCGCCGGAGGAGCGCGCCCCTGTCCTGGGCATCATTGGAGCACTGAGCTCGCTGGGGGCCATCGGGGGACTGATCCTCGGTGGCTGGCTCGTCACGGTCAACCTTCTTGGTATGGGCTGGCGCAGCATCTTCCTCGTGAATGTGCCGGTCGGAGTCGTACTTGTCGTTGTGGCGCTGCTGTTCGTGCCGAGGAGTCGTTCGGAGCATCCGCTCAGACCCGATCCGGTCGGGGTGCTGCTGGGGGGTCTCGGTGTCTTCCTGGTCGTCTTCCCGCTCACCGACGGCCGCGCCGCGGGGTGGGCATGGTGGATCTGGGCGATGCTGGCGGCGGCTCCCTTCGTCATCGCCGCATTCATTTGGCAGCAGAGGCGCATGCTCAAGGCGCACGGTTCCCCGCTGCTGCCGCTCCCACTGTTTCGCGATCGAGGTTTTGCGAGCGGACAGCTGGTGCAGGTGCTCTCCTCGATCGGCAACGGCGGGTACGTGCTCATCCTGCTGTACTACGTTCAGAGCGCACTAGGCTTCACCGCATTGGCTGCGGGGCTCACGCTTCTGCCTTTCGCACTGGGCTCCATGGTGGCCGCGCCGTTGGCGATCGTCGCGACGAGGCGGATCGGCAAGTGGGCCGTGCTGCTGGGCGGGATGGTGCAAGCAGCTGCGCTGACATGGGTCCTGTGGACGATCTGGACCGCCGGAGCGTCCCTGTCGGGTTGGGACCTCACCGCCCCGCTGGCGCTGACAGGTGCCGGGATGATGACACTCATCATGCCGCTCACGACTATCGCGCTTGAGTCGGTGCCCACCCAGGACGCCGGAGCGGCATCCGGCACCCTGACCACATTCGGTCAGGTCGGTATGGTGCTGGGGGTCGCTCTTGCCGGAACAATGTTCTTCGGGATCCTTCAGGACACGGCCGACGCTCGCGACGCCGTCACAACCGCCCTGTGGGTACCTATCGCGGCATACGGACTCGCCGGCCTCACCGCCTCAGTGACCATGCCTGATCGCACCAAGGCGTTACCGCAGGACGCGTGACTCTGTCCCCGGCCCGTCCGCCCTGATCCCCAGCGATATGGAAACCGGGTGGTGCTCTCCCGATCGGGAGGGCACCACCCGGTTGATCGCTCCTGTCACTCGGTCCTGTCGGGACGCCGCCCGGCCTACAGAAGGCCCTCGGCCAGGTCGAGGGGGGTGCCGAAACGGTGGTTGGTGATGGCCACCGCCTGCTCGCGCAGGAAGGGCAGCAACTCGGAGTGCGGGCAGGCCGTCACTGCTCCTGTGTACAGGGCGATGTCGGGACTTCCACCGGTCACCCGGCTGGCATGGCTCCAGCGGGTGGCCGAGCCCTCGCCACGCGGACCGAGGATGCGCACACGCGTTCCCAGACCGCCGGAGGCGGCCAGCTCACCCAGGCGGATGTCCCAGGCGCCCTGGTCCTCGACCGCTACCTGGACACCGGCGGCCAGCAGCGCGTTCTGCAGCGGCTGAGGCAGCCGGTCCGCAACCGACAGACTGATGAATCCGCCAGTACGCACCCCGGCCGCCATGACGCGCACGACGTCGGCCAGGGCGGTGCCCTGCCCGGCGCGCACGACGACGTCGACCGCCCGGTAGCGCAGGATGTTGCGCTCGCAGGCCAGGCCCGTCACGTCGCGGTTGGCGCCGTAGGCGGTCCGCCAGGCACAGGCATCGGCCACCAGGGCGCGGCGCAGCTCGGCCAGGTCAGCGGCGTCCAGCTGACCGCTCACTGCGTCGCACAGGCTCGCCACGCGTGGGTCGAGGGCCGCGGTTCCCTGGTCTGCCTCTCCGCCCTGGCCGCGGGCGGGCTCGACCTCGCCGAGCCCCAGCAGGTAGGAGGGTCCACCGGCCTTGGTGGTGGAGCCGATGGCCGAGCGCTTCCATCCGCCGAAGGGCTGGCGACGCACGATGGCCCCGGTGATGCCGCGGTTGACGTAGAGGTTTCCGGCCTGAACACCCTCGAGCCAGATCGCCAGCTCGGTGGCGTCCAAAGTCTGGATCCCGGAGGTGAGTCCGTAGTCGACGGCGTTGACCGCCTCGATGGCCTCCTGAAGCGTGTCCACGCGCATCACCCCGATGACGGGGGCGAAGTACTCGGTGAGGTGGAACTCGCTGCCGGGCACGACCCCGGCCCGGATGCCTGGGGTCCACAGGCCGTCACCGAGATAGCGGGGCTTGAGGACCCAGTGCTCGCCGGATCCCAGGGTGGTCAGGCCGCGCACGGCCTTCTCGTCGTCGGGCACGACGACGGGCCCCATCTGGGAGTCCAGGGACAGCGGCAGACGCACCCGCAGGGAGGCGGTCGCATCCACGAGCTGGCGGGCGATGCGCTCGGAGGTGCCGGCCGAGGAGACCAGGACCAGCAGCGAGGAGGCCGAGCACTTCTGACCGGCGTGGGCGAAGGCCGAGTAGACGGCGTCGCGCACAGCGAGGTCGGGATCGGCCGAGGGGGTGACGATGATGGCGTTCTTGCCGCTGGTCTCCCCCAACAGATGCATGTCCGGCTTCCAGGAGCGGAAGAGGCGGGCGGTGTCGTAGGAGCCGGTGAGGACCACGCGGTCGACGTCCTTGTGGGTCACCAGGTGGCGTGAGACGTCGCCATCCTCCAGCGGGGCGAGCACCACGAGGTCCTCGGGGATCCCGGCGTCATGGAAGGCGCGTACGAGCTCGGCCGCGCAGCGCCGGGCCGGCGGGGCCGGCTTGAGGATGACGGCGCTGCCGGCCGCCAGTGCCGCGGCCACGCCCCCGGTGGGGATGGCCAGCGGGAAGTTCCAGGGAGAGGCGACCACGGTGACGTCCACCGGGGTGAAGCGGGCCCCGACCATGTGCTCGCCATCGTGCAGCAGTAGGGAGGACTCGGCATAGTGGTGACAGAAGTCGATGGCCTCACTGATCTCCGGGTCGGACTGGTCGATGGTCTTGCCGGCCTCGGAGCCGGCGACCTCGATGAGCTCGGCGCGCCGGGCGACCAGGACGTCACCGACCCGGTGCAGGGCGGCGGCCCGCTCGAGCGGATCCAGGGACTGCCAGCCCCCGGCGGCCTTGGCCGTGGCGGCCACGAGGGCGTCGACCTCGACGTTCGTGGCAAGCCGGGCGGCCCCGGCCTCCACCTCGGCCACGCCCCGCGTGGAGCCTGGGATGGCCGCGGCGATGTCCCGGGCCCACTGGCGGTTGGCGGCCAGGGCGGGGTCGGAGTCCGGTTCGGAGACGAAGGGCCTCCTGGCACGCTCCTCCAGGGTGCCGGTCTCCTCCGGGACACCCGCGTCCCGCTCAGCCAGGCGGTCCTGGCGGCGGTTGGGGGGCGGCACCGGGGCGTCCGGGTCGAGATCAGCCAGGGCGGCCAGGAAGCGGTCGCGCTCACGGCCGAAGACCGCCTCATCAGCGGCCAGGTCGAAGACGCCGGACATGAAGTTCTCAGGTGCCGCGTTCTCCTCCAGGCGGCGCACCAGGTAGGAGATGGCGACGTCGAACTCGTGGGGGTCGACGACGGGCACGTAGAGCAGCAGGTGGCCGGTGTCGCGGCGCACGACCTCCTGCAGACCGGTGGCCATCCCGGAGAGCATCTCGAACTCGACGCCGTCCTCGACACCGCGAGCGGCGCGCAGCTCATAGGCGAAGGCGATGTCGAACAGGTTCTGGCCCGCCACACCCAGGCGGATCGCGCGGGTACGCTCCGGGGTCATCGCCCAGGAGAGCATGCGCTTGTAGTTGGTGTCGGTGGCCTGCTTGGAGGGCCAGGTGGTCAGCTCCCAGCCGTGAATCTCGGCGTCGACCCTCTCCATGGACAGGTTGGCGCCCTTGACGATGCGGACCTTGATGCGTGACCCATCCGCGGCCACACGTCGGGAGGCCCACTCCTGGAGGCGCTGCATGGCGCCCAGGGAGTCGGGCAGGTAGGCCTGCAGGACGATGCCGGCCTCGTAGCCGCGCATGTCCTCCTGGTCCAGGATCGCGGTGAAGACGGCGATCGTCAGGTCCAGGTCCTTGTAATCCTCCATGTCCAGGTTGAGGAAGGTGCCGTTGTCGCGGGCCAGACGATAGAGGGGCAGGAGGGCCTGGACGCCGTGGGCGACCACCTCATCGAAGCCCCAGGGGTTGTGCGGGCCCGTCACGGCGGAGACCTTGACCGAGACGTAGTCGACGTCCTCGCGGGTGACCAGGCGGGAGACCTCGGCCAGGCGCCGAGCGGCCTCCTTCTCCCCCAGGACGGCCTCACCCAGGAGGTTGACGTTGAGGCGGTTGCCGCCCTTGCGCAGGCGGGCGAGCGCCGGGCCGAGGCTCTTGTCGGTGGCGTCGACGACGAGGTCGCCGACGATCTCACGGAAGACCCGCCGGGCCACAGCGGTCACAGTGCGCGGGGCGAGACGGGAGGCGGCCGAGCCCAGCCCCATGGCCCCGGCCAGGGCGGGCGGCAGGAAGTCGGTGCGGCCCGAGGACAGGCGCTTGAGGGCGTCGCCGGCGACGTCGAGGTCCGTGGGGCGCACAACGTCGTCGACGAAGCGCGTGGTGAATGTCAGGCCGTCGGGGTCGGCGAGGATCCGGGATAGCAGCTTGGCCGAGCGCGGTACCGGCTCGGATGCCGACTCGTCAGCCCACCGGCGCGCTCGGGCGACGGCCTTCTCCCCTAGTACCCACAGGTCATCAGGGCAACGGCGCCCTGCATTACCTGCGTTGATACGGGGCTGGCTGGGAACGACATTGTTCGTCATGCGTGGGCCTCCAGGCTCGGGTTAGTGTGAGACACACATAGTGTGCGATACAACACCCATGGAGCGCGACCGTTTCGCTGCACGAGTCCCCGGCATTGCGCAAGTCACCTTGGTCCTAGGCATCCCCCGATGCTGGCCCCGCCGGCCCCATCCCCTTCCCGGGCCTCGTCCCGGCCCTCATCGGACCGGGAAGGAGAGGCTAGAAACCGAGGCGGGCCAGGGCCTTGGGGTCGGACTGCCAGTCCTTGGCGGTGCGCACGTGCAGGTCGAGGTAGACCTTGCGCCCCAGCAGCTTCTCGATGCCCTTGCGGGCGTTGACGCCCACCTCCTTGAGGCGCCGGCCGCCCCTGCCGATGACGATGGCCTTCTGGGAGTCGCGCTCGACGACGAGGCTCACGCGCACCTGGAGGCGCCCACCCACCCCCTTGATGCGGCCGACCTCGCGCTCGTCGTCGGGGTCGGCGATCTCGTCGACGACGACGGCCAGGGAGTGAGGCAGCTCGTCGCGCACGCCCTCCAGGGCGGCCTCGCGCACGAGCTCGGCGATCATGACCTGCTGGGGCTCGTCGGTGATCTCGCCGGTGGGGTACAGCGGCGGGGACAGGGGCATGTGCTTCAGCAGGACCTCCTCGAGGACATCGATCTGCTCGTCGCGCTGGGCCGAGACCGGCACGATGTCGGCCCACTCCCCCAACTGGTCGACGGCCAGGAGCTGGGCGGCCAGGGCCTCGCGGGTGACGGTGTCGGCCTTGGTGACCACGGCGACCACGGGGGTGCGCAGCTCGGTGAGATCGCGGGTGATGAAGCGATCGCCCGGGCCGATCTTCTCATTGGCGGGAATGCAGAAGACGACGACGTCAACGTCGGTGAGGGTCTCGCGCACCAGGTCGTTGAGACGCTTGCCCAGCAGGGTGCGGGGGCGGTGGAGGCCGGGGGTGTCGACCAGGACGACCTGCGCCTTGTCCTTGTGGATGACGCCGCGCACGTTGTGGCGGGTGGTCTGGGGGCGCCCGGAGGTGATGGCGATCTTGGCGCCGACCATGGCGTTGGTGAGGGTGGACTTGCCGGCATTGGGGCGGCCCACGATGCAGGCGAAACCGGCGCGGAAGTCCTCGGGAAAGTCGGGGACGACGATCTCGACGCGGGTCGATTCCACAGAGTCGGCTGCCTCGTTCTCGTCGTCCTCCTCGCCCAGGATCGGGAAGCCGTCTGCGTCCAGCCGGGCAGCGACGTCGGAGTCATCGCCGGCCTCGTCTCTGGTCTCGTCCTCGTCGTCGTCGGGATCGGTCAAGGGGTTGGGACCGTCCATGAGCTCGGCGTCGGAGGGGAAGCGGAAGCCGGTCGGGGCGGGGCCGGGCTCGGGCATCTCGAGGGACTCGGTCGAGAGCGCCTCGACGGCCTCCTCGGGCGTCTGGGGCTGGTCGTCCTGGGCGGGTTCAACGGAGTTGTCGGAGCGGTCTGCGGTGTCAGTCATCGGTGTCCTCTTCGGGGGCGGGTGTGCGGGAGGCGAGAATGGTGGAGACCTGGCGGCGGCGGCCGGCGGCCTCCTCGGCCAGAAGGTGGACGCCCTGGGTGTCTCCGGCGGCGCCGGGCAGGGGGACGCGACCGATGGCCTTGGTGAGCAGGCCGCCAACAGTGTCGACATCGTCGTCGTCGATCTCGAGGTCGAAGAGCTCGCCGAGCTCGTCCAGGGCGAGCCGGGCGGGGACGCGGTAGGTGCCGGGGGCGACCTCGACGACCTCGGGCAGCTCGGGGTCGTGCTCGTCAGTGAGCTCGCCGACGACCTCCTCCAGGAGGTCCTCCATGGTGACGAGCCCGGCGGTGCCGCCGTACTCGTCGACGGCCAGAGCCATGTGGAAACGGCCGGTCTGCATCTCGCGCAGGAGGTCGTCGGCGGGTTTCATCTCGGGGACGTACT
>NZ_CAUROW010000016.1:0-47219 GCF_963526355.1 uncultured Actinomyces sp.
CCGCGCGAAGACTCGGCGGGGCACGTCGGTGGTCAGGTTGTATAGGTGTATCGAGCCGGAGTCGGAGAGTCAGTTCAGCATGGCGCGTGTGGGCAGCAGACCGGTGGCGACCAGGGACTTGAGGACGTCGCCAATGATGAAGGGGACCAGGCCCAGGCTCAGGGTGGCGCCCCAGCTGGCGCCGGTGGCGATCTTGAGCCAGACGAGGCCGGGAACGTACACCGAGGCGGAGGCCAGCAGCATGAGGGCGACGCCGGTGGCTACCCGGCTCACCGTCGAACCGGAGTGGCCCGACCACACAGTGGCGGCGCGTCCGGCGATGGCGGCGATGAGGACGTATCCGATGACGTAGCCGAAGGTGACGCCCACGCCACCGTTCCAGCCGGCCAGGACCGGGGCACCGACGGCGGCCAGGGCGCCGAGCAGCAGTGCGGACATGGCGCCGCGGCGCGAGCCGAGGACGGCGCCGACACCGAGGGCGGCGAAGGTGCCCATGGAGATGGGCACGGGGGTGAAGGGCAGGGGGATCGCGATCTGACCGATGAGGATCAGGGCGACGGTGCCGGCCAGGATCAGCCCGACCTCACGAACGCGGACAAGAGCGGGGTTGGCGGCGCTGGTAACGGATTCTGAGCGGGCCGCGGAGCCGGCGGCCGGGGTGGAGGATTTGGTGACCATGCCTCAACCCTACGGCCATCAGCAGTGCCGCAAGCGACCGGATCTCGCCGAAGCATCACATTCCCATTTGTAGGATACCTACAAAGAATGAGGGACTTGCGGGCGCAACGACTGCGATGGACCAGTGGTTTTCACAGTTGTCATAGGTGCGCGTCGATCCAGGTGAGGATGTCACCGGTGACCTGGTCCCGGTTGGTCTCGTTGAGGATCTCGTGGCGCCCGCCCGGGTAGAGGACGACGGAGACCTCCCGTACACCGGCTCGGCGGTAGAGAGTGGCGGCCCGGTGGACGCCACGTCCCATGGCACCCACCGGGTCCCGGTCACCGGAGGCCAGGAGCATAGGCAGTTCCGCGGGCATGGCCGCGGCGTGGGAAGCCGTGTTGACGGCGCCCTGCCCGGCCACGAGGTCGTGGAAGAAGCTGGAGGAGCACACGAATCCGCACCAGGGATCGGCGACGTAGCGGTCCACCTCCTTGGTGTCCCGGCTGATCCAGTCGACCTCGGTACGGTTGGGGGCGAAGTGGCGCTGGTAGGGACCGAAGGCGAGCGCGTTGAGAAACCGGGAGGGATGGCGCGGACCGCGCAGCCGAGACTCTCCGGCACAGACGGCGCTGGCGGGGCCGGTCAACGCACCGACCCCCGAACCGGTCCCCAGCAGGACGACACCGGCCAGCTCTCCTCCGCGGCGCGCGGCCAGGTCGCGAACCAGGAAGGAGCCCCAGGAGTGCCCCAGGAGGAAGACGGGGACGCCGGGCCAGGCACGCCGGGCCGCATCCAGAACAGTGCTCATATCGGCCACGACCGTCTCCCAGCCTCCCTGCTCTGCGACGAATCCGAAGCCGTCGGGGGCAGCGGTGGCCCCGTGTCCACGATGATCCTCAGCCAGGACCGCATACCCCTCCTCCACCGCCGAGGCGGCGAAGCGGGCGTAGCGCGAGGCATGCTCAGCCATGCCGTGCGCGATGAGGATGATGCCGCGGGGGCGGGCGGCACCCGTCCTCCGAGACCGAGGCGAGACCACGGTCCGACCCCCTGCACCGTCATCACTGGGGGCATCCGCCACCTGAAGGGAACCATCGATGAGCCATTCGGGAAGCCAGATATGCACCACCAAGCGCGTTCCGTCGTCGGCAGTGAGCCGAGTAAGGCTGGTCTGCATCGGGTCCTCCTCAGGCAGGCATCATCAAGGGACGTCGGTCATGCGCAGGTCGGCATCGGTCATCATTGATCGTGCCGACGACTGACGATCGGCAATGGCGCCGGGGCACCGACTGACCCCGCAGTCTCCCATCGCCCCAGGTAGAAGCCTAGTTGCCCGACGCCGAGCCGGCAGCGGTAACGCGGAAGTGAGTCACAACGTCCCCACGTCAAGAGGTACCGCGAGGTTTCCGCATACGGCCATTGATGACTGACAGCACCGAAGCATTGTCTAACTTCCTGATGGTTTCATGAATTCTCCCCCTCGGTGTTCCAGCGGCCTCTCCCCAGCCACTCCCCCACTGCGGCCGGTCTCGCAGCTGGTCTACGGTGACGGCATGGCCATCCACTCCTTCGCCCTCGTTCCCGCCGCCTACGTCTACCTGCTACGCCCCGCCCCCGAAGTCGCCACCGGCTGGACGGGGACTGCGAGCAGATCAACGGGGACTGGGACGCAGGTTCTCCTCCAGCTGCGGCGGAACACCGGGTACATGGACGGGCACTGGGCCTGCGGAGCCTCGGGACACGTCGAGGCCGCCGAGAGTGTCATCGAGACGGCCCTGCGCGAGACCCACGAGGAGCTGGGCATTCGAGCCGAGGCCGCGGACCTGGCCCCACTGACGGCGATGCACCGCACCAACGACCTGGGCGGTACGGCCCTGGAACAGCGCATCGACCTGTTCTTCACGCTGCGCGCCTGGGAGGGCACGCCCGCCGTGCGTGAGCCGGCTAAGAATGCGGGTCTGCGCTGGTTCTCACTGACCGAGCTGCCCGAGGCGGTCCCGCCGCACGAGCGCCACGTTCTGAATCTGTTGGCCGGTTCCCTCGACGACGGCAAGTCAGTGCCCCCGGTCATCACCTTCGGCTTCGATGAGGGCCAGGACATCGCCCGCTACAGCATCGC
The DNA here is from genome assembly GCF_963526355.1 of uncultured Actinomyces sp. GTDB lineage: Bacteria > Actinomycetota > Actinomycetes > Actinomycetales > Actinomycetaceae > Actinomyces. The sequence goes on from NZ_CAUROW010000016.1 coordinate 2,781, forward strand.
CCTGCCGCACTGAGCTCAACTCACCAGGAAGGCCTCGATGGCGGGAAGCTCGCGGCGGGCCTGGGCCAGGCCGGCCTCGAAGGCGGAGACGATGCGGTCGTAGCGCAGCTCGCCGTTGGAGATGGGCATGCGCTCGGGCCGGAAGAGATAGGCACGGCCTTGACTGCTCAGCTCCTCGAGCTCGTCGACGGTGCGATTGTAGTTCTCCGGGCGATCGATGACGGCCTGGACGAGAGCCGGGTAGCGGGAGTAGAGCCGCCGGAGGATTTCAATCTCGTGGCGTCGCATGGGCGGTTTGCGGTAGCCCTCGGGGCGGGTCATGACGACGAGGAGCTTGTCGTAGCCGTCGGCGCGGGCGGCGTCGATGGCGAACCCGCCGGTGGGTCCGACGGCGCCGTCCACGTAGGGGGCGCCGTCGACCTCGACCATGGGCATGAGCACCGGCATCGACGACGACGCCCGCGCCCGCACCAGCAGGTCGCCCATGGTGGGCATGTCCTCCAGGCCCCAGTAGACCTCCTCGCCGGTGTCGCAGCGGAAGGCACCCAGGCGCACCGTGACGGGCGATGCGGCGAAGGTCTCCCAGTCGAAGGGGAGGGACTCATCGGGCGCGGAAGTGTGCAGATAGATGTGCTCGGAGTTGAAGTAGCCCTTGCCGGCCACGAAGCTGCCCCAGCCGCCGGCCTTGGGGTCGGTGGTCAGCCCCAGGTAGGCCTCGCGGGTGCGCCAGGTGTCCCGGGAGACGAAGTTGCAGGTGTTCGTGCAGCCCGCAGAGATGCCGCCGCCCCAGGGGAAGGAGAGCCCGGCCTCCAGCATGACGCGCACGAGGCCGGCCGTGTACGCCCCGCGCATGCCGCCGCTTTCGAAGACGAGGGCGACGTCGTCGGGGCCGTGGGTGACGGGCGCGGGTCGGTGACTGGGGTCAGTGACGGGGACGGGCCGTTGAACATGGCCGGAGACGGGGACGGGACGCGAGCTCACGCCCGGGAGCCTATGGGTTTCATGGTGCAATCGCACGGGTGATTCCCGCCCCATGTCTGCCGGGCGGTCGGGAGAGTAGCGTGAGGCCATGAGCACTTCAAGCACGCTGCGCATTCTTGAGCCGATGACCATGCGCGGGCTGACAGCCCGCAACCGCCTGTGGCTGCCGCCCATGTGCATGTACACGGTCGAGGCGCAGGACGGCGTCGTCACCGACTGGCACGTGACCCACTACGCCAGCCGCGCGGTGGGCGGCTTCGGCACGATCATCGTGGAGGCCACGGCGGTCACTCCCGAGGGACGCCTGTCCCCCTATGACCTGGGACTGTGGTCCGATGAGCAGATCGCCGGCCAGCGCCGCCTGGTGGAGGCGATCCACGCCGGCGGGGCGGTGGCCGGTATCCAGATCGGGCACGGCGGCCGCAAGTCGGGGACCGCCCCGTGGCGTCCCAACATCACCGGTGCCCGCACCGGGACTCTGGAGGGCTGGGAGCTGCTGGCCCCCAGCGCGATCCCCTTTCCCGAGCACGCGGTTCCCTCCGAGTTGGACGAGGCGGGGATCGGCCGGCTGGTGGAGGCCTTCGCGGCGGCCGCGCGGCGCGCCGTCGAGGCCGGGTACGACGTCGTCGAGATCCACGGAGCCCACGGTTACCTCATTCACGAGTTCCGCTCTCCCCTGTCCAACCAGCGTACTGACTCCTACGGCGGGAGCGCCGAGAACTGTCAGCGCTTCCCGCTTGAGGTGGTGCGGGCCGTGCGCGAGGCCGTCGGGTCGGACACAGTGCTGGATATCCGACTGTCGGCCTCGGACTGGGCCGACGGTGGCGTCACCGGCGAGGAGACCGCCGCCTTCAGCCGCGAGCTGGTGAAGGCCGGCGTCGACGTCCTGCACATCTCCAGCGGCGGTAACGTCCCCGCCCAGGTCCCGGTGGGTCCCGGCTACCAGCTGCCGTTGGCCGAGCAGGTCAGACGGGCCGTGGCCGGCACCCGCGTCCCGGTGGTGGGCGTGGGCCTTATCGAGGAGGCGACACAGGCCGAGCAGGCGCTGTTGACCGGGCAGGTTGACGCGATCGCCGTGGGCCGGGCCGCCCTGCGCGATCCCTACCTGCCGCTGCGCTGGGCGGCGGACCTGGGGGCGCGCTCCTGGGACGAGGCCCCCTGGCCCATCCAGTACTGGCGCGGCACCTGGCACTGAACAGGCCGCTGAGCCCGGGCCCGGCGTCGTAGCCCGGCAGCCCGGACCCCGACGCTATCCGACGGCGTCGAGGTAGAGCCAGCGGCCGGCGCGGCGGGTGAAGCGGGAGCGCTCGCGCAGGGCGTCGTCCACCACTCCCCCGCGCCCGTCGCCACTGTGGTAGAAGGCGGTGAACTCGACGATGCCGGTCTCGTCGTCCGCCCCGCCGTCGACGGTCTCGTGGATGGTCAGGCCCGTCCACTGCGTGCCGGGGTGGCAGTAGGGCCCCTCGGGTCGGGTGCGCGGGTGCCAGGTGCGGAAGAGGTAGTCCTCGTCGCCGACGACGAAGGCCGCATAGCGCGAGCGCATGAGGGCCTCGGCGGTGGGTGCCGGGGCGCCGTCGTGGAGCGGCTCGCAGCACTGGGCGTAGGCGCGCCCCGTGCCGCAGGGGCAGGGGTCGGTGCCGCGCACGCCCGCGGCCCGGATCGACGAGTCCGACTGGGCCGTCCTGCGGCCCATCTGCCGTCCCGCCATGCTCAGGCCCCCAGCCAGTAGGCGTGCAGGGCCCGGGCGAGCCAGGGGCCGTCCTTGACGCCACTCATCTCGCGGGCCGAGTGCATGCTCAGCAGGGGCACCCCGACGTCGACGGTGGTGATCCCGAGCCGGGTGGCGGTGATGGGGCCGATGGTGGAGCCGCAGGGCACGGCATTGTTGGAGACGAAGTCCTGGCTGGGTACGCCGGCGGCGGCGCAGGCCCGTGCCCAGATCGCGGCCCCCACGGCGTCGGTGGCGTAGCGCTGCTGGGCGTTGATCTTGAGCAGGGGGCCGTGGTTGATGAGCGGTTGGACGGCCGGGTCGTGCAGGTGGGCGTGGGCGGGGTGGACGCAGTGCCCGGCGTCGGCGCTCACGCAGGTCGAGCGGGCCAGGAGGGCCTCGACGGCGTCGCCCCTGATCCCGAGGGCCGCGGCCAGGCGCCGCAGCAGGGTCTCGAGGAAGGGGCCGCCCGCACCGGAGCGGGTGGCCGAGCCGACCTCCTCGTGGTCGAAGGCGATCAGGATGACGGGCTCGGTGGGCTCGGTCCCGGCGGCCGCGAGCGCCTCGAGGGCCGCGAGTCCGGCGTGGACGGAGGAGAGGTTGTCCAGGCGGGAGGAGGCCAGGAACTCACCGTCGCGGCCGAAGCGGGCGGGGGCCTGGGTGGGGTAGGTGAGGACGTCGTGGCCGGCGAGCTCAGCCGGGTCGATGCCGGCGATCTCGCACAGGTGGGTCTCAACCGCGTCGGGGGCGGTGTCGGGCCCAGCCAGTGACCACAGGGGCAGCAGGTGGGTCTGGCGGTCCAGGTGGAGGGTGTCGTTGACGCTGCGGTCCAGGTGCGGGGCTATCTGGGCCACGCGGGCGATGGGGCCGGTGCGCACGAGGTGGACGGCGCCGTCGCGCGTGGTCAGGCGCCCAGCCAGGCCCAGCTCGCGGTCGAGGAAGGAGGCGAGCAGCGGGCCGCCGTAGACCTCGGCGTTGATGAGCTGCCAGCCGGAGCGGACGAGGGCGGCGGCGGGCTTGAGCTTGAGGGCCGGGGAGTCGGTGTGGGCGCCGACGACGCGAAGACCCGCTCCCGGCTCCAGCGCCTCGGGCATCACCCAGGCCGCGATGGCGCCGTCACGGATGACGTAGCCACGGCGCGGTAGGCCGTCCTCCCAGGAGACGGTCTCGTCGGCGCGGGCGAAGCCGACCCCCTCCAGGCGCCGGGCGACCTCGGCGGCGGCGTGGTAGGAGCTGGGCGAGGCGGTGACGAAGTCGATGAGCGAGTCGGTGTAGGCGTCGTCGTCCCGCAGGATCTCGCCGGCGACGGCGTCGTCGACGAGGGCACCGGAACGGAGGCTGGGCGAGACACTGGCGGGTGTGCTGGCGGCATCAGTCATGGCCCCAGTCTTCCACCGGCACGCCTCATGGCCCGGAGGACACCTAACACGCATATGAGGACGGGTGGTGCAGGATCGAGGTATGAGCATCTCGCACCTGGTCATCCCGCCCGCCTCGTCCACTCCCGTGCGCGCCGTCCTGCTCGATGCCGACGGTGTCCTTCAGCTCATCGGCACCCCGTGGGGCGAGGCGCTGATCCGCGGCGGCGGCCCCGCTTTCGCCCGAGCCATGATCGATGGTGAGACCGACGCCCTGGCGGGCAGGGAGACCCTGACCGAGCTACTGGAGCGGGTGGTGAAGGACTTGGGGCTGGAGTTGCGCGCATCGGACCTGCTTGAGATGTGGCACCGGGCCACGCCCGACCCTGTGGCCTGGGAGTTGGTGGGGGACCTGCGCGAGGCGGGTTACACAACGGTCCTGGCCACCAACCAGCAGTGGGAGCGCCGGGCCTGGATGCGCGAGCAGCTGGGCTACGACGGCCTGTGCGATATCGACGGTTACTCCTGCACGCTGGGGGTGGCCAAGCCGGATGCCGCCTACTTCCTCCGACTGCTGGAGCTCGCCGGGGTGGAGGCGAACCAGGCCCTGTTCGTCGACGACAGCGCCACCAACATCGCCGCGGCCCGCGAGGTGGGCTTGCGCACCATCCACCACCCGGCCGATGCCGGCGGAGAGCTGCTGCGACACGAGGTCATCCAGGCCCTGGCACAGGCCGCCTCTCCGTCGCAAGGATGAGCCGACCGTCCTCTATTCCTCCTTGAGGAACTTGCCTGACCGCCGCCTGCGGGGAAGACTCACCTTGACACCAGCAATCAGCGAAGGACGACTCATGGCAGGAACGACGGCGAACGACCAGGTTCCCGACAGCACCACCGCTACCGCTCCTGCAGCGCACTCCCCCCAACCGCCCACCTCCAACGCCCGCCGCGCCCCCGAGATCTTCCTGCGCCTCATCACGGCGATCCACTCCGTCCTTCCGGGCTTCGTGCGCAGCCGGCTGCCGGTGACCTTCATCGGCTACGCGATCATCAACGGCTCGGCCTTCTTCCTGGACATCACCTGCCTGTGGGTGTTCTACAACCACTTTCACTGGTTCTATCCGGTGGCGGTCACGGTCGGTTACGCCATCGCGGCCGTCTACTCCTTCCTGCTCAATCGCTGGCTGAACTTCCAGGCTCATGGGCACGTCGTCGCACAGGGCGCGGGCTACATGGCCGGCATCGTCAGCCAGTACGTCATCTTCATCCTGGGTCTTTCCTCGCTGCTGCACTGGTTCGGGGTCAACGCCGAGCTGGCGCGCATCATCTCGGCCTGCTGCGAGGGGATCTACCTCTACGTGTTCATCCGGCTGTGGGTGTTCCGCGGGGTGCCGGAGCCCCAGAGTCAGCAGCAGTAGGTACCTGAGCAGACTGAGACGGCGGAGTAGTGGACGCTTTGAGATCAAGCCCCTGCTCACATAGCACTGCCCCCGATCGGGAACGTACTCTTCCCTCGAGGACTGCGTTCTCCCACAGACGACTGGGATCCGACCGTCACCTTGTGCGGGACAAGTACGTTCCCGAGGCAAAAGCATGTTCCGGTGCACACGCTCAGCCGCCCTGCACCGCCGCAGGGGCTCCCATGTCACGAACCGCCTCGGCGTCACCTACCGACGCAAAAAAACTAAGCAGAAGCGATACTGAGACGCCGCACCCTCACCAGTAGGCGCGGGTGGTCTCGGTGGGACCATCGAGCTCGGTGAAGCCGGCGTCGATGACGTGGACGGGCCGGGCGGTGGTCTCCCACTGTTCACGGCTGGGTACGACGACGCGTACCCGGAAGCCATCATCGGCCCAGGCCTGCCGGAAGGCGGGCTCCATCGCCGCGCTCTCCCAGGCCAGCTGGACAGCGTGGCCGCACTGGGCGGCGAGTTTGCCCGAAGTCATCTCGTGCAGAGGCGTGACCTCGATCGTCACGAGTGCCCCGGCGGAGACCGACGCCGACCCGAGCACGATCTCCTCAGCCGCGGCCGGGTCCTTCGCGACGCGCGCGGTGATCGCGGCCGGCGGAGGGGGCAGCTCACTGCCGTCCGGGAAGTGAGTGCCCTCCACCTGGGTCTTGGCCAGGGCCCCGGGCAGGGGGCGCACCGGGCCGGGCACGAAGGCGCGCACCGCTGCCCGCCCCCAGCCCGCCGGGCCGTCCTGGGTGACGGTGACGCCGTCGATGTCCTGAATCTCCTCCCAGCGCTTACCACGAGCACGACGCACAAGCTTACGGATGCGCCCATCGCGCCAGTGGTCCACGGCCGGGTTCCAGGGCCCACCAGGGGCGGAGGCGGGCGCGGCCAGGAGGGCGACGACGGCGCGGGCAGCGGCCTCGGCGACGTCGATGCGCCGGGGTGGGTGAACCTTGTCGTAGCGCACGGCGATCTGCATACCCCAGGGGACCGCGTGGTCGAGGTGCCCGGACGGGGATGGCGCCGGCGACGGGGAAGACGGTGGTTGAGAAGGCGAGGAGTGCGGCACGGGCAGAAGCCTACTGGGTCGTTATCGACGCAGTCAGGGCCACGTCTGCGCTCCGCCTCCTGGCGGACTATCCGGCCCACGGAGACGATCGACCAGGACTATTTCCCACCAAAACGCCGATGGGTGACGTGAGAAAGTCCTCCTGCGGCAGGAGAGGAATCCCAGCACAGGTCGCTTAAGTTTCCACCATGGAACCACCTCTTCCGTCCGCCGTCCCCGATTCTGCAGGCCCGGCGCTCTCAGCCGTGCCTCCCTCTCGCCCACGGATGTTCAACGGCGCAACCGTTCACGGCATCACCGGAACCCACCGGCTGCGCCACCCCGCGGAGATCCCGTTGCTCGTCGTCGCGGTCCTCACCACTCTGATGGGTTACGGCGCCTGGTTCATCATCATCAGTTGGCTGGCCTCCTCCTCTGAGGCCACCGGCATGGAGGCCGAGGTCCGTCGCCTCTTCCTGGACGGCGGCACCTTTTCTCAAGTGTTGTTGGTCATCCCCCTTGTCCCACTCATCGTGTGGATCGTGCGCGCCATCATGTACGCCCGGCTGCGGGCGAGCTCGGTGCAGATGTCTCCCACCCAGTTCCCCGAGGGATACAGGATGGTCGTCGAGGCGGCCCAGGAGTTCGGCCTGCGGCGAGTCCCCGACGCCTACGTGGTGCTGGGCAACGGGCAGATCAACGCCTTCGCCTCCGGCCACGGCTTCCGGCGCTTCGTGGCCGTCTACTCCGACCTGTTCGAGATCGGCGGAAAAGCCCGCGACCCTGAGGCGCTGCGCTTCATCATCGGACACGAGGTCGGTCACCTCGCGGCCGGTCACGTGTCCTACTTCCGTCTCATCTTCTCCCAGCTGGTCAGCTATGTCCCCCTCCTGGGGCAGGCGTTCTCACGAGCTCAGGAGTACACGGCGGACAACCACGGCTACGCCCACGCACCTGACGGCGTGCCCGGGGCCATGGGGGTTCTCTCCGGAGGCAAGTACCTGGGAGCCGAGGTCAACACCCATGCGCTGGCCGACCGTGCCACGCGTGAGAAGGGGTTCTGGCTCCACATGAGCAATTGGCTCTCCACCCACCCGATCAACACCTGGAGAGCCCACGCCCTGCGCGACCGCAGCCGCCCGGGGCGGATCATGATCCGCCCGCCGGAGTCGACCGCCTGGTTCCCGCCCCCGGCCCCCAGCGGCAGCGGATGGTCCGACTCCTGGCCGACGCCGCAGCAGATGCTCTCGGTGCTGAACTCCACCACCATGAGTGTGCCCAGCGAGGAGCAGTTCGGCCGCTACCCGGGCGTGAGCTACCAGACTCCCTGCAACGAGTTGCGCTGGGCCTCCCCAGTTCCGGCTCAGACCACCCCGATGCCGCCGAGTGGGCAACCGGTACCGGCCGCGCCAGAGGCACCGACCCCCACGGCTCACGGCCCCCGGCTGCCGGAAACAGTCACTACGGGCACTAACGGCTCACTGGCGAGCACGTCCGCCGATGAGCCGGCCCAGACACCGCGGACGTGGGACGAGGGTCAGTGAATCCTGTGCTGCCCTGACAGCCCATCGCTTCGAGCCGACGAAAGTCAGCTCGGGGCGACGGCACTGGCCGCCGTCGCGAAGGAGTCCAAGGCACCCCGCAGATCAGCGGCGCCATCAGCGACATTGATGGCCTGGCAGCGGGCGGCGAGCTTGTCGAGCTCGGCCAGACGCTGGCCGACGGACTCGACCACGCCGGATGCGGCGGCGGACAGCTCAGCGGCCGCAGCGGGCAGGGCAGGGTCGGTAGAGGCCGGGGAACCGGTCCACAGCATGAGGAGCTGGTTGGGAATCGTCATCATGCGGCTGGCCTCGCCGATGTAGGCGACTGCCTGGTCTGCGAGTGCGCTGTGAGCCTGAGCCTGGCGCTCCATCTCGGTCACGCCGTCGATGAGGGACTCGAGGAGATCAGGAATGGCCTCGATCGACTGCTGAGGGTCGCCGACTCCGTCGATGAGTTCGACGGTGAACAGCGAGACAATGGTGGCGTGCAAGCGGGCCAGGGCGATGCGGAAACGGGTCCGAGCGCCGTTGGTGTCGAGCTGGGCCAGGGTGTCGACAAGCCGGGCGACCAGCGGGTTGACCAGCCCCTGCATCTGGGTCCACAGGTCCAACAGGTCCGCCAGGGGCTTGACCCTGGGGTCGGAGCGGTCCAGGGCGGCAATTCGCTCGGGACTCAGGCGCGGGTCCTCCAGGGTCTGGGTCAGGCCCCTGCCGGCCGTCTTGAGCGAGGCCGACAACTCGGCGAGCTGCTGCTGACCGGCCATCCAGGAGCCGAGTCCGTCGGCGATGGTGGTGACCGAGTCGAGCATGACGCGCAGGTTCCCGGTGGCTCCGGGGCGCACCGGAATACCGTCGGAGAGCTTCTCACGACGCGCCACCTCCGCCGGCAGGGCGGCGTTCTGGAACTCCTCGTAAGACGACAGGCCCGCCCCAGCCAGTAGCTCGGCAATACGGCCGAGCCCCTGCTCGGCCGCCGTCCGACGGTTGGCTCCGGCGGCGATGGCCCGATCCTCGACGGTGCGGGCTTCACGGTAGATGGCGCAAGCGATGTCGAACAGGTTGGTGCACACCGGCCGGGTGCGCACCGAGAGGTAGCCGCCGTCGGACAGCGGAGTGACGGTGGCGAAGACGTCGTACTCGCTGCCATCGGCGGCGAGGTTGCGCACGTAGGCAGCGAAGGGACTGCCGGTCTTGAGGGTGTCCCACATGGCCTTGAAAGCACCGCCGGGCATCTCCGGGTGCCGGATGATGTTGTGTGGGGCACCTGAGAGCTCATCGCGCTGGTAGCGGGAGAGTTCGATGAACACGTTGTTCGAGTGGCGGATGACGCCGCGCGCGTCAGTGGTTGAGAAGAAGAGCTGGTCCACTCCCACCTCGTGGGTGGCTCCGGTGACCTGTGGCATAGTCGAGTGCTCCTTGGAGAGATCAGGGCATGACGGTATCCGAAGCGGCAAGACGGTTGTTTCCCGTCTTCCGCCCATTGATTTCCGGTTGGACGGCTGAACAATACACCCCGACCCGAAACGAGGCATGACAATTCACCACAATTGACCGATCACACAGCCGGCTTGACACGCAGCACGAGACACACATTTTTCACCCTTTTACTGGAAGGCATTTCAGGGCCACTGCAACGACCTTCCGACAGCCCACCAACTGAACCCAACCAACTCCCCTTCAGCAACATGACACCCATTCGAAAGCGTATCGACAGCGAGCAACAGAGACAGAGTGACCCGGGAGCGAGAATTATCACCAACAACCCTGTGGACATTGGCAGAGACATCTCCTAGCACACACCGACAGAAATCGAACAAATTCCCCCATTAAAACAGGAATAAAACACCAAGCATGTACTCAGAAATTTTTCAGACTTATCAAATTGAACTCACAGCATCAACGCCGTGAGACGGTACCCTCCGCCAGACCGAGCCGACTGCGAGCACCGGGAACCCGACGCTCGACAACCGAACCCTCAAGGACACCCGGAGTGTCGGACAGCCCGACGCAGACCACCTCCGCCAAGGACTGAACACCCCCGGAGTACGGAAATCCAGAGACGAGCCGATTCCTGCCACGTTGGAGCCATCAGCGTTCACGAGAGAATCGGCTCGCTCCTGACATCGAAGACCACCCCTCGCACACTCACCAGCCACTACGCGAGAAACCGAGCTTCCCACATCGGCACATCGAGGCCTCCCAGTCACGGATCAGACGAGGCAACAAGTAATGATAAATTACCATGAAAATAAGTGTCAGAAACATCTGATTGACCACAACTATCGCCGTTTTCTCATCGGAACTAGGTGGGATCGGAACTGACGTGTGAACCACCAGGGAATTACGGATGGACTCAGAAAAGGCGACAGCAAGACGCCCCACCCCTTACCCCTCTGGTAAGCCAGGTAGCCAACAACATCACCCGCCACCGACATGCTGAGGGCAGAGGCCCCAAGAAGTGGAATGAACCGGGCGGCGGCATCGGAGCGGGCGGCGACCCGAGGGATCCGAGAGGTGACGACGAGTCCCAGGATCGCCATCAGGGGAACCGGAACGCCTTCAGGCAACCTTCAACTACGAGATTGGTCAGATCAATCCATGCCGGTTGCGCTAACCGCATCACCCCGCCTCAGACGTCACGCGTCACGGCGCGTCCTCGGCTCGTGTTTGAGATCGCCCGGTGACGAGCCATGAACGCCCAGCCATCGAGGAACGGCCCTTTTGTAGTCCAGATAGGTCTGTCCGAACCTCGTCTCCAGAGCCTCCTCCTCGGCAGGGATCTGGTAGCGATCGATCAGCCAGACGAAGCCGATCAGCGGGATCACCGCGGACGGGCTCCTGCGCGCGATCGCGTGCGCGAGCAGTGCTCCGGCCAACCCCAGGTACATAGGATTGCGCGTCAGCCGATTAGGACCGTCCACAACAAGGTGCTGCGCGCGCTCAACCCTCACTGGATCAACCGTTGTGCGATGTCGGAGAAAAGTCCCCGCGCTCCCGGCGAGCGCACATATGGAGATCCCGAGTACGGGAGCAGCCATCTTCATCGACGACGGCGTCACTCTCCGGCCGCGGGTCATGGCGCTCTGCGCCAGCCCGGCCGCAGCCAGCAGCACCGCCGGTGGCGGTCGTCTGATCCCCTGTCCCATCACCATGATCTCCTCTCACCCTCTACGGCCCGACGGAGAGCCGGGCTCAACCGATGTGGAAGTAATGGGCCACCAGGTCCTCGACCTGGATGCGGGCGTCGGCGATCTCCTCACGCAAGTCGGCGTCTCCCAGAGCCACGAGCCCGGCCGCCCAGGAGTCGATGAGTGCGGGCGGAAAGACCCCGAGGGCCTCGTAGTCCTCGCGTTGGGCGAGCAGACGCTCGGCCGCCTGGGCGCAGGAGACCGGCAGCTGGTCGAGTCCCTCGACCTTGGAGGCGTCCCCACTGACGTAGCGCTCATCGGCGTGCTCCAGCATGCCGGGCTCGGTCAGGCCGAGCCTCGCCGCAACGGTGATCCCGGCCAACAGCAGGTGGATGGCGGCGCTGCCGTCCGGGGAGCGCAGCTCCACGGTCTGGGAGTCGTCCGGCAGATCGCCCACGGGGGCAGCGTCGGGGTTGGCGTCCCGGAACATGCGGTCGTCGAGGTTCTGCCACCCCAGCGGCACCCGCACCAGCACCGAGCGGTTGCGGTCTCCCCAGCAGATCGCCGTGGGCGCCTCCTGATGAGGCACGAGCCGCAGGAAGGAAACGGGCACGGTGTTGCCGAAAGCAGTGAGCGAGGCCGCATGGGACAGATAGCCGCCGATGACGCGGCGGGCGGCGTCCGTCAGAGTCGTGCCGTCGGAGAACTGGTTGGCGCCGTCCTTCATGAGGCGAGTGTGGAAATGCATGCCGGAACCGGCCTGGCCAACAGCGATCTTCGGGGAGAAGGAGACCTCGATGCCGTGAGCATGTGCGACCTCGCGCACCACCCACTTGGCCAGGACCATCTGGTCAGCGGCGCGGGAGACATCGGTGGGCAGGAACTCGATCTCCTGCTGAACGATCTGACGCCCGTCGGCCACGAAGTTGCCGACCTCGGCGTGTGCGTACTTGACCGAGCACCCCATACGCACCAGGTGGCCGAGTGCCTCGGCGCGCACCTGGGACCATTTCGAGAACGGAGCCGCCTCGTGGTAGCCGCGCTGCTCCTCAACACCGAAGAGATCGTCGACCTCGGAGAACAGGTAGTACTCGAGCTCGCCGAGCGCCTCAAGACGGCAGCCGGTCTCAGCCTCGAGCGCCGCCTGAGCTCGACGCAGGATCTGCTGTGGGGCGCTGGCCAGCGGATTGCCCTCGACGTCGTAGAAGCCGCACATGATGTCGAGGGTGGGCCGCTCGGTGAAGGGATTGAGGTAGGCGGTGCGCAGCTGCGGGACCACGTAGAGGTCGGAGCTGGTGGCCTCGACAACGTCGAACAGGGAGGATCCATCGACCCGCTCCCCCATCGTGAGGATCCGGTCCAGGTGGGCGGCGGACTGGATCGCGAAGTTCAGCTCCTTGAGCCGACCGTCGCCGCCGACGTAACGCAGGTTCAGCATCTCGACGCCCTGCTCGATGACGAAGCGGATGATGTCGGCGCGTGTGAACTCCTCGGCCTGCTTACCCAGAGCCTGCACCAGCGGGTTCGGGTTGAGTGTGACAGCGTCAGTGGATAGTGCGGTGGACGAATCGGAGGACGGCATGGACAGCTCCTCTGAGGAAGGGCGGACGGAGTCGCGGTGCCGCTGCTGGCCTGGATGTGACGACGTCGTCGGGCCGGCCGCGGGGCGGCACCGATTCTGTCAGGAAGGGCCAGTCGACTCCAACCCCTGCAAAAACCGGGGAAACACCGCCCCATCTACAGCCTCATCATCCTGCGTCGGCCACTGAGTCCTGCTCCACCTCCACCGGATCCTCTGCCGGCTCCTGCTCCCGCTCCGTCAACTCACTGGCCTCAGCCTCGGCGATCTGTTCCATACCGGTCTTCTGGGACAAGGGGACCTCGGGCAGGAAGAGCGCGATGACGGAGGTGGCCACGAACAGGGGAATCATCCAGGCGAAGATCGGCAGGAGGGAGTCGGCGTAGGAGTTCACGACGGCATCATGCAGGGCGCCGGGCAGCTTGCCCACCAGAGCCGGAGTCAGGGAGGAGGTGTCCGCCTCACGGAACTGGGCGAGCGAGGCCAGCACGGCGGGGTCGGCACTACGGGCCAGTTCCCCGATCCGCTCGGCGAGGTTGGAGGTGAGGCTGGAGGAGAAGGCCGCGCCGATGAGCGAGGCGCCCAGGGAGACACCGACCTCGCGGAAGAAGTTGTTGCCGCTGGTAGCCGCGCCCAGGTGCCTGGCCTCGATGGCGTTCTGCACCACGGTGACCAGGAGCTGGAAGAACAACCCAATGCCCGCCCCCATGATGAAGGTGGCTGCTGAGACCTGCCAGACGGGGGACGACGTCGTCAGACGGGAGAGCCAGAAGGAGGCGCCGGCCGCCATGAGTGGACCGAGGACCGGGTAGATCCGGTAGCGGTTCGTACGTGAGACGAGGACGCCGGAGAGGATCGAGGACACGAGCATCCCGATCGTGATGGGCACCAGCAGAAGGCCGGAGGTGGTGGCCGAGTACCCGTAGACCATCTGGAGATAGGTGGGCAGGTAGCTCAGGACACCGATCATGCCGCCCATGGCGAGCATGCCGACGACCGTGGAGACGACGAAGGTGCGGCTGGTGAGGATCGACCAGGGCAGGATGGGGTCGACGGCACGGGTCTCGGCGAAGGCGAACAGTCCCCAGCAGGCCAGGCCGGCGACACCCAGGCCGATGATGACCGGGCTGGTCCACTCGTACTGGTTGCCGCCCCAGGTGGCCATGAGGACTATGGCGACAGCGCCGGCGTTCATGAGGGCCAGCCCCCACCAGTCAATGGGGCTAGTCAGGCGGCTGCTGGGCAGGCGCAGTGCCAGGGCAACGGCGATGAAGGCGAGGATACCCAGCGGCAGGTTGATCCAGAAGGCCCAGCGCCAGGAGACCGAGTCGGTGAGCCATCCACCGATGATGGGCCCCAGGATGGAGGCGATGCCGAACATGGCTCCCATGGGGGCCATATAGGTCCCGCGCACGCGCGGCGGGATAAGGTCACCGGTGATCGCCTGGGAGGAGATCATGAGGCCACCGCCGCCGAGTCCCTGGATGAAGCGGTAGATGATGAGCTGGGTCATCGTCGTAGCGGTTCCGCATAGGGCCGAGCCGATCAGGAACAGGGCAATGGCCACCAGGAAGAGGTTCTTGCGGCCCACGAGATCGCCAAGCTTGCCATAGATCGGCATGGCCACGGTGAGGGCCAGGGTGTAGGCGGTCAGGATCCAGGCCATATGAGCGGCGCCCCCGAGGTCGCCCACGATTGTGGGCAGGGCGGTGCCGACGATCGTCTGGTCCATGGCGGACAGGAACATGACGACCAGGAGGGAGGCGTAGATCGCCCAGAAGCGGCGGTCTGGGTGGAAGTCGGCCCCTGGTTCGTGAAGGGCGGTGCCGGCGGGGTCCGGCGTCGAGTCGCTTTGAGTCACGGATACGACCTTTACGGTTGAGGTAGGCGGGTAAAACGAACGGTGAACAGTGAGGAGGCTGAGAGAGCCGAGTGCGCAGCTAGTCCGGTGAGTGCGACGGCGTCAGACCGGCGGAAGCGCAGGAGACTGCTTCAGCGGACCGTGGTTGAACGACGACGTCGACGATGGCCCTGGTCATGACATGAATGGCGTCGGCCAGCCGGACCTCGGGGCACTCGTTCCGCACAGTGGGGACCTCGGCATCGGCGGAGGGCTCCGGGCCGTCCTGCTCCCAGGGGTGGGTACGCCCGGACCACAGGTCCACGGAGCTGCGCTGGATGCCCATGGCCAGGGCGACGACGGCGCGGGTGCGCGGGTCGTCGGGAGTGGTTCCCAGCCGGCGGCCGGCGGCATCGATCAAGGACAGGGCGACGGTACGCAGGCGCTCGTGGATGGCGCGCTCGACCTCGGGGTTGTCCCGCACGATCTCAGGGAATGACAGGAGCCAGCCGCGCTCGGACTCGACGGCCTCAGCACCGGAGGCGAGCAGGGCCCCCAGGTCCTCCAGGAGGGTTCCGGTGCCGTTGACGAAGGCTTCGAGGGCCTGCGGCTCGGGAGCTTCGGGGCCGAGGACGAGGAGGTCGGCTTTGGAGGAGAAGTGATTGAAGACGGTGCGCCGGGAGACGCCGGCGAGGGCGGCGACGTCGTCGACCGTCATAGCGGCGTAGCCGCGCTCCCTTGTCAGGGTGAGCGCAGCAGCGCGAATGGCGGCGCGGGTGCGTTGCGCATGGGTGGCGCGCAGGTCGGGTCCGGTCACACAGCTATCTTGCACTCAGTGCAGTATTGCACTCAATGCAGAGTAGCGCGAGGTTCCTCACGAGGGTCGCGAACCGGGCATCGAGGCCCCATGCACAGCAATCCTGGCCAAGATGTGCTGAGCGATGTCCAAATCTGCCGCAAAGGCTCCTCTCCAACTTGGACACGCAGAAAGAAACCGCATGATTCCGCGGTTTGGTCGGCGGCTCAATCGGACCACAGGCTCCTTTGCGGCAGATTTGGACACGGAATGCCTCTTCCGGCCCCCGCGCAGATCTCAGGCTCTCTCGTAGACAGCGATCTCGACGAGATTCCGATCGGGGTCGCGCACGTAGAGGCTGCGAATAGCGCCACGAGCGCCTGTCCGCTCGACGGGGCCGCCTTCAGGCGTGAAGGCGCACCTCGTAGGCGGCGATCTCATCAACCTTGGGGCCGTAGCTGCTAGTGGGATCGTGGCGCAGGTCGAGCCAGATGTCGATGAGCGCCCAGGCGGCGGGGGCCGCGATGACGTTCTGCCCCATGCACAGGATCTGGGCGTCGTAGTTCTCCACCGAGCCGCGCACAGTGAGCAGGTCGTGCGCGGTCGCCGCACGCACTCCCGGGACCTTGTTGGCGGCGATGGCGGTTCCCACACCAGTGCCGCAGATGAGAACACCGCGGTCGACCCGCCCCTCGGCGACCGCTCCGGCAACCCGGAAGGAGACCTCCGGGTAGGTGATGCCCGGCGCGGACAGGTCGACGACATGACCGACTCGCTCATCGTCAGCCAACCGCTCTTCGATGGCCTCCTTCAGGAGGGCTCCATTGCCTGGAGCACCGATGGCAATTCGCATGCCCTCAGTCTCTCAGGCCTCATCTCAGAAGGCGAGCACACCTCGATCACCGTGTCAGCGAGGCTCCCCTGCGACAGCAAAATCGGCGATGACCTCATAGAGAGCCCGGCTCTCCCTCATCTGGGCGAAGCCATCGAGTACCTGTGCAGGAAGGGCCGAGGGATCGGTGGCGTAGGAGGACAGGTCGAAGTTCACCCTGATCTGGGAGACGCGGGAACTCCAGGTGTGTGCGGCGCAGGGGTCGGAGACCCGGAAGGGCATGGGGGCCGCATCGATTCCTCGATCCCGCACGGCCTGCTCGCTCATCGCGACCATCTCCGGAGACTCGGCGTCGTAGACGAGGCGGCCACCGGGGAAACGACGGGCCATCGCGTCGACAAGATTCTGAACCGAGCCGCTCTCCAGGAAGTAGAAGACCCCGGAGGCCACGGCAATCAGTCCGCCACTGGCGTCGACCTCATCCATCCAGCGGTGATCGGTGAAGGAGAAGGGAAGGTCCCACTCTCGCTCATGGGGTTCGACCCAGGTGCGTCGGAACTCGAGAACGTCGGGGAAGTCCAGGTTGTAGATCAGTGCCCGACCGTTATCGACCTCGTCAACGAGACGATCCAGTCCGCAGCCGAGATCGACGACGGCGGCTTCGGGGCGGGTGTCCAGGTAGCGCCGGATCTCCGTCACAGCGGCAAGGTGGCGCAAGGCGTAGATGACGGCGGGCATCTCACCCATATCCATGTCCTCGATGCCAGGGCGGACGGCGGAGACCATCGAGACCAAACGCTCGGACCAGGAGTCCCGGAAGCAGCTCGGCCAACTTCGCGCAGCTCGAGCCCGCCCCATCAGTGGGAAGAAGAGCGTCCCCTGAACTCCCGTATCGATCATGAGACAACTCTAGGAAGCAGTACCACAAATGTCGATATTGAAAATCAAATTCATTCATCGTGATGGTGGACCTCGCTCGGAAGGAGCTGCCGAGGGGCAGCCAGCCTCGAGCTTCCACGTTGGGATTCTGAAGATGGGGCGGGGGTGTCGCTTCGCCTGGAGTAATGCGAGTCGCTGAGATCCGAGGACTCCGAGGGAAGGACACCTTCGTGGTGGGGGACTGCCGGACCGTACCTGGCTGTGGGCTTGGAGTTCGGGGACGTGCCTGCGGCAGGACCGGCTGGGGGCCAGGTTGCTGACTCAAGGACATCCGAGTCACGGGGCTAGGCGGTGCGGCAGCGGGTCCAGCGCCTGGCCGGCCATTACCCCACCACTGATATCTCGGCAGCCCGTCCACTGACGACCGATATCAATGCCACTCCCACCACCGTCCAGATCCGACAAAGGAGGACACATCCCCTATCTTGAAGGACGGATTCAGCTACCGCCTGACCGCACGGACCAGGCCACGACACCGGCAGCGAGCCCGGAGGGGGGTGCGGGTGTCGCCGCGCCCCATCGACCCTGACCGGCTGACCGATCGGGATGCAGGTGAACCGTGGACCGAGAACGCCCCATCCCGGAACTCAGCAACGCCTCGAGGACGTCGACGACTACCGACCCACCGCCTTCGCCACCAAGTAGACGTCCACCCCCGCTCACCACGTCCCCGAGAAAGCTCCCCCGCCCCCGGAAGGCCCGACCACCACGGCCCGACGCACGACAGGCCGCCACGCCCACGCATGACAATCAGCCCCAAGCCGTCTCAACTCAACCAGCCGATGAAAGATCGAGGCCGAGGCGAACATTAGACAGTCGAAACAATGATCTGAGTCACATTATATCGACCACCACATCCCACACCAACCGACATGACAACATAAACATAGACGACAGAGCACACAGGGAGAGGCGGGACGCGAGTGTCAGGAAGCGAAGAATGTGCAGAACTGGAGCGTCATGGAATCCTGATCATCCCCTCATCGCCTACCCGACTCGTCTTCGAGCTTATCATATGCGTCATTTTGGCGACAATCGGCGCTGCAATGCTAATCGCCATATCATTTACAAACAACCCAGACGCCCCTCTGCCGTTATCAATTTCCGGCCTACTACTCATTACCATGTTCGGATTCGCAACACTGGCGACCCACAGGAAGTTGACACAGGGAATACGATTGACACTCACTCCCCAGGAACTGAGGATTGAGAACAAGAACGGCGGTATCATCGATCGGGCCGAATGGTCCGATATTGAAGAGATTTCCATCCAGAGATTCGCACGCAACCAGGAAATTCTAATGTGCCAGCTCACCCCCGTCGGCATAGAGCGACACGAGAATTTTCTCAACTCACACCCACCCGCCCGTCAGCAGTTCCTGATTATTTCCTACCGAAAGGTAGGAGACGGAATAATTACTTTTCCCAACGGATTCACCCTATCGCGTGACGACCTACGAGATCTCCTTCAGGAATGCCATCGACGTTACCGTTGAAGGACGCACCTCCCGATACCGAAGCAGAGAAAACACTTCCGAGGACGACGCCGACCGCCCCATACCCCTTACGCCAGTCGAGCCAAAAGGACAGTACCCGAAGCGCAACGCTGTCCCCTCCTACCCAAAGGTGACATCCTCCGCGCCCCAGAGCCCGAGGGAAGAAGTCGACGCTCGCATTAATGGAGGACCATCAGTACGACATGGTCGATGCTGGTGATACACACCTCATCCCCTTCTCTCATCTAGAACCAGAATCCGATCCAACCTATCTCTCACCGTCGATTCAATGTTGCTGTCATTGGTTCTCAGCACAAGCATGTCAGCACCGTAGATACCAATTATCTGCGCTTTCAGCTCATCCCGCACCTGTTGCGCAGGGCTGTCTTCATGGAATCTTGTTCCGTTAACCTCAATCGCAAGCAGCATTCGCCTACTTACCTTATGGTATACAGCAAAATCGATGGCCGACACAGAACGGACGAACTCTTTCTGTCGCTCATTCAACCTATCAAGGTTGGGAAGCAAGTCACGAAGTCTCACTTGCGAAACCACCTCAAGAAACTCATAAGCAGGTTCAGCAAGAATCTCATTCAGAAGAGTCCACACTATGTTTTCAGACTTATACCTACTGCCCCCATGAACCCGCGAAGCAAATTCATTAAGTCGTTCAGAGTATTCTTTGTAAAGAAGATCGAAAACCGAAAGCACCTCACTCTCAGTCACTTGATTTGGATTCTGAAATCTAACATAGTCGATGAGCGCTTTAATTATCTTGCTTCGAGGGACCTCATCGTGATT
Source organism: uncultured Actinomyces sp. (assembly GCF_963526355.1). Lineage (GTDB taxonomy): Bacteria > Actinomycetota > Actinomycetes > Actinomycetales > Actinomycetaceae > Actinomyces. The sequence continues at coordinate 22,288 of NZ_CAUROW010000016.1, forward strand.
GGTTACGAGAATGAACTTCTCCTTGGCCCGAGAAACGGCGACATTGATCATTCTCGGATCATCAACGAACCTTAACTTCATATGACCAATACGAGATTCGTCGACAACCGTGCTAAGAATCATCGCCTTAGCCCCACGTCCTTGAAACTTATGTATCGTCTCGCTCAGAGAACTCATTTCAGGGAGGTCAGCCGTACTGCAAATGGCCTCGCTGAGCCTGTCCGCCTGGAGCCTGTAGGGAGTTGCGATGCCTAACATATAATCACTTCCCGATTCTTCACCTCCGAGGATTTCCCTAAAATCCACACCGTCAACGACACCACCAATGAGCTCCTCGACAGTATCGATTTCACGTTGACTGTACGTGCCTTTAGTAAGAGCCCGACGCAAAGTTCGCATGTGATTTCCTGGAGCCGTCTTGCGAACCATTAAGGTAGGCCATTGATCATCCGACTTTTTAGCCTTCATGGATATCAGTTCTCCATTGTAGAACATTTTATTGCAGAACTCGATGATCTCAGGCGCGCAGCGGTAGTGTTCACGCAGCATCGTTCGAGGAAGTTTTTGTCCGTAGAGCTCGGTGACGGACGAGAGAATGGAGTGCTCAGTAACATCGTATGCGGGACGTGGAGGGGAGATCAAAGCAGTCTCCAGCCTTTTGTCAATAATCGGTCCGAGCTGCTTAAGATCCCCCACCACCACAACATTTCTCGCCTTGCTCATAGCCAAAGCAGCTGCATGCAAATTTGTCTGAGTCGCCTCGTCAATAATTACCCAATCTAGAAGATGCCCTTCCGACAGATTTCTCCGAATCGAATGGCAGGTCGTAAGAACCACTGGATACTCTGACAGAAACTCCGATGTGCGTTTCTGGATCGCTTTATCCTTTTCATCGAATACAGGGCGCCCACTATTTAAGTAACGTTGCCGCAACGCAAGGTCCAAAAGCACTCGAGAACCTTCCTGATATTTGGCTCTAATTGCTTCAGAATTACGATTGCCGACCTTACTCTGCAAACGTCGCCCTTCTTGTTCTAACTCCTCAATTCGCTTGGCATAAAATACCCTTTCCAGGCCAAGGATAGTATCAGCATCACGCGCATCCACGTCCTTCGTTCTGCCGTACTTGAAGTATCTGCGAATACGCGGAATAAGCCCCTTTACACCTTCAGGAAGATCGGGACACACAGTAGTTTCAGCCAAATACTCGAGGATGCGCCCAGAACTCTTGCGTAGCAGAGGTAGTTCACTTAAATCGGGTAAAACACAACTTTCGGCTCGACGCTCCAAATGAGCGGCTTCCAAAGAGTATCCTTCGATTTTTCTGCGCACCTTAGCAAGTTCTCGACAGGAATTCCAAACGCCATGCAATTGCTCCTCTGTTTGCTTCAGGTTATTCATCACCTGATCTCCAGAAGACTGCACAGAACTGTTCACAGACTCGTGGTTCAACCAACAAGTAATACTACTTGCACGCGCCTCCTGGCCGGCCATAAAGGAACTGACGCATTTTTTGTTGCCCACACGCGCTGCCACGAATCCATACCCAGCCTCGTCAAGTTTGTCCTTGACATTCTCAACAGCAGCATTACCGAAAGACACAACTCCGACCGTTGCCCCAGGAATCATAAGAATGTTAGCAATAATATTAAGTATGGTCTCCGTTTTTCCAGTCCCAGGAGGGCCGTCAATAACACTAACTCGATAAGAAAGCGCCTTCTCTACCGCAGCTTTCTGATCCTCGTTGCTTTGAAAGGGAAGAATAATAGGTGACCGAATTTCTGATGTCTGGAAGTTAACTCCCTCCATGAATGCAGACAACACGCTGTCGGGATGAACAAACTTTACCGACTCAAATGCACAACGGGTCGGGTCATTATTATCCAGTATGGATGCTGTATTCTTCCAATACTCGAAGACATCAACACCATCTCCAGCAACCGTGGCCGAAGCCAGTAGTCTGACATCGTCGGGATGATGGAGGCGTCCCTTTCCTAACATTCTGCTATCGCGATAGAATCGAACTATTGAATACGATCCGTCATAGACATCGGTGAAAGTAGCAATCATGAGCGGGGGGCGCCATACCTCCCCTTTTACCTCAAGCAGCTCGGTCGGTCTTAGAGTGCGAAGGTCTGCAACCCTCTCGAGGAAGCGCGCTTTCGGGTGCCGATACCCGAAAGCGCCGCCATCTCTGAACTGCCCCTTAATGTAACCATCCTCGGGATTACTCCACTTTATGGACTCCGTTCGATCGTATAGCACACCTGTTTTGTTGTCGGGAATCAATACGCGAAATCTATTACCATCAATCATAGGTCCCTCCTAAGACGAACTACAGGATGTCTTCACGTTAGTTGCAGCAGGAGCCTTGCAACACGTTCTTGATGACCGATCAGAAAGTTCAGTCGAGTACCCAAATCTAGAGAAGTAAATTTGTAGGAATCATCACCCTCCCGACCTCAAACCTACCGAGAGGATACTTTTTCTCAGCTCAGATGCGAGACACCTGCTTCACAGATGTAGTTCTTCATTCAACGACTGAGGTCCGTAAAGGACCTCGCTCGGGACTGACTCGATGAGTCGCAGTCAGATCTCACTGTCGGCGGCGCCGTCAACAGGTACAAGGAGAGCCTTGCTGGGCACGCAGACGCAGTAGGCGCATTCGCCGCCCAAGAGCCCGTCCTCAATGAGGACCGCGGTCACGTCGATGCCCTCAGTGGCGTTCTGTGCGATGTTCTCCCCCGCTGGCCCGCCACCAATAACGACAACGTCGTAGATGCTGGTCTGCTCAGGTACTGGCTCATCGCTTATGCCACCATTGTTGCTACGTATTTCAGCCAGCCGATCGACCTGTGCGGCATGTCGAGCCTCAAGCCACCTGCAGCGGGGTGAGAGCATCGGACTGCTCCAAGCCGCCGACGACGTGACACAGGAGCAGGCAGGGGTAGCCGTACGAGCCGAGCATGGGGCTGAAGACCCCGCAGACGGCCTCGAAGACGAGGAAGGGACCGACCCACATGAGGGTGGTCTTGCGGCCGATCTTGTCAGAGATGCGGCCGGCCAGGACTGCGCCAACGAGACCACCGATGATGCCGGCGCTTTCGGCGACGCCCTTGGCGAGTTCGCCGAGGCGGAACTCTTTGCCGACGGGCTTGATGGCACCGTTGAGGACCATGCCCTCGAAGCCGTAGAAGAACGGGCCGAGGGTGGCGATGAGGGCCAGGACGGTGGCGTAGCGCCGGGCGGCGGCGCGCGCCTGCAGGTTGGACTGCTTGCCCGGGGAGGAGACCTTACGGCCCGGAGAGGCTGTGGTGGTCATGAGGTGGTGCACCTTCTTCGTTGATATGCACCACGGCCGACGTCGTCATTGACATCTGATGTCCAGTGGCGGAGAGACTATAGGAAGGCGCGATTTCCGTCCGTTACAACGGGCATTAGACAGACAAATTGGTGATCTAGTTCACTTCTTGAGTCGCCGCCAAGCCCGAACCGACCTCCACAGCAACATTCGCCCACATTCACCCCTCCGAGGCATCACCGTTCAAACGGACGGACTGCATGCACCGTCGGCGACTCGCCCGACTTTGTAGGTTCTCAACAATCCGTTATCTTTTTGTGAGATGTCAGACCTCCTGGTTCGACACTTCCCCCCTCTGAGGCGAGGTCGCCTCATCATCCCGAACGGAAGCCCCTATGAGAACAGCACAGCCCTCCACTCTGAGGCGCATATCGACCCTTCTGGGTTCACTGGCCCTTGCCGTCACCGGTTTGATCGCCGCCGCACCCCCGGCACAGGCTACTCCGACCTCTGATGGCCTGGCCGATATCACCATCACGCAGACGCACGTCCCTGCAGACGGCCTCTACGCCGTCGGAGACGTCATGACCTTCAACATCACCCTCACCAACACCAGCAATGAGGCCCATTCCTACGCCCCGGCCTCGACGAACCTGTCCGGGAACGTCTCCAAGTGCCGGTGGCGCAACATCCCAGCCGGAGTGACCAAGACCGACTGCGCCGGTCTGGCCACGCACACGGTGACCGCCGAGGACCTCGAGGCTGGAGGCTTCACCCCGCAGATCGCCTACGAGGTCAAGGCCGTGGAGTACACCGGTCAAGCCCTCAACACCCCGGAGACGATCAGCGGCGCAATGAGCCCGGTCAAGCCCACCTCGCTTCGAGTCGAGTCCTTCACACCGGCGGCGAATCAGGAAACCTACAAGCTGGGAGACACCGTCAGTTACACGGTGCGCATCCGCTCGGTGTCGGACAAGACGATCAACGTCGCCGCCATCGGCTCCTCCTTCGACGACCTGGCCCGCCAGTGCCACTGGGGCGGCCTCAAGCCGGGCAAGGGTGCGGTCTACAACTGCAAGCCGCTCACCCACACGATCACACAGGCCGATGCCGACGCCGGCCGGTGGACTCCGTCGATCACCCTGACGGCGACCGGCACCGACGGCGCCACCCTCCAGACACTCACCGCCACCGGCGACCCGATCAGCGTCGTCGGCGACCACCCGCAGGCCGAGCCCGCCCCGGCGCCCGACGCGAGCACGGACCTGCCGGCCTCAATGAGCCAGGCCCAGCACCTGGCCGCCAACACGGCCACCGACAACTACCGCATCCCGGCCATCACCACCGCCCCCAACGGTGACCTGCTGGTCGCTTACGACGAGCGTCCCAAGGACAACGGCAACGGCGGCAGCGACGCACCCAACCCCAACCACATCGTCCAGCTCCGCTCCACTGACGGCGGCAAGACCTGGTCGACACCGACCTACATCCACCAGGGCATTGAGACGGGTCAGAAGGTCGGCTACTCCGACCCGAGCTACGTCGTTGACCATCAGACAGGCACGATCTTCAACTTCCACGTCAAGTCCTACGACCAGGGCTGGGGCGGCTCGAGAGCCGGCACCGACCCCGAGGACCGCAACGTCATCCACGCCGAGGTCTCCTCCTCCACCGACAACGGCTGGACCTGGACGCACCGCACCATCACCGCGGACATCACGAAGGACAACCCCTGGGTCTCGCGCTTCGCGGCCTCGGGCCAGGGCATCCAGATCCACCACGGCGCTCACGCCGGACGCCTGGTGCAGCAGTACACGATCAAGACTGCGGACGGCGCGGTCCAGGCGGTCTCGGTCTACTCCGACGACCACGGCGCCACCTGGCAGGCCGGCTCCCCGGTGGGCACCGGTATGGACGAGAACAAGGTCGTCGAGCTCTCCGACGGCTCCCTCATGCTCAACTCGCGCGCCTCGGACGGTTCCGGCTTCCGTAAGGTGGCCACCTCCACCGACGGCGGACAGACCTGGAGCGATCCGGCCAGCGACAAGAACCTGCCCGACTCGGTGGACAACGCCCAGATCATTCGGGCCTTCCCGAACGCCGCCCCCGGCGACCCGCGCTCCAAGGTGCTGCTGCTGAGCCACTCGCCGAACCCGCGGCCGTGGTCGCGCGACCGCGGAACCATCTCAATGTCCTGCGACGACGGCGCCTCCTGGGTGACCGGTAAGGTCTTCCACGAGCCCTTCGTCGGCTACACGACGATCGCGGTGCAGTCCGACGGCAGTATCGGCCTGCTCAGCGAGGACGCCAGCGGGGGCGCGAACTACGGCGGCATCTGGTACCGCAACTTCACGATGAACTGGCTCGGCGACCAGTGCACGCAGGCGCAGGCACAGGATCCGGGGACATCACCGAGCCCCGCACCGACTGCCGAGCCCACAACCGCCCCAAGTGCTGAGCCAACTACCGAGCCGACGACTGCGCCGAGCAGCGCGCCCACCACAGGGCCGACCACCGAGCCCGCACCGGAGCCGAGCAGCGCACCGACCGCTCCCGCCACCGAGCCCACTGCAGGGTCGGAGCCATCTGCTGAGCCCTCACAGGAGCCTTCAGTGGCGTCCACCCAGCAGCCCAGCGCTGCGCCGTCGGGTCAACCGAGCGAGTACCCGAGCTCTGCGCCCGTGCCGAGCGCGACGGGACGGGCGCCGTCGACGACGAGCCCGGACGCGACCTCGCTGCCGACGCAGTCAGGTGAGCCGTCGTCGAGCGCGACGCCGAGCCAGGCTCCTGGGGTGACGCCGACTCCCAGCACACAGTCCGACGAGATCGATCGACCGACTGACGGCGCCATGGCGCAGCCGACCGACGGGGCCGATTCTCCGGGCGCCTCGGCAACGGGGGCTGCGGCGAAGCCGAGTCACGGCCTGTCCCGGACGGGCACCAACGTGCTGCTGCTCCTGGGCCTTGCAGCCGTCGGGGTCGTGGGCGGTTACCTGGTTCTGCGGGTCCGTCGCTCGAAGAACTGAGCCGAGGCTGAGCCCGAACTGGCTCTGAGCGCTCCGTGAGGGGCGGGGTGCAAAGGCACCCCGCCCCTCACTGCTACCCTCCCATTACCCTCCCATCGATCTGACCTGACATGGGACAGGAGTGCCACAGCATGCTGGACAGGAAGATTCACGTGCGCTGCCTCCGCTCGCATCCGGCGAGGTCACCTGGCACGGATCAAACGCAGGTGGATGCACTTGCCTGGCGCGCAGCAGGCGGGTTCTGCACTCAACGTTGAGACGGTCGTCTTCACCATTAGTAGTGGTAGCGGGCCTGGAGAATCACCAGATCATCGCCGACGACGAGGTACACGAGGCGATGCTCGTCAGTGATCCTCCGCGACCACGCACCTGAGGCGCCGTACTTGAGCTGCTCGGGTTTACCAATGCCTCCGAAGGGATCGCGAAGAGCAGCATCAATGAGTGTGTTGACCCGTTTGAGGATCCGGCGATCTGCCGTCTGCCAGTGCCTGTAGTCCTCCCAAGCGGACGGGTCCCATACGAGACGCATCAGTCCTCCCGGTCGAGGTCATGCATCTCAGTGCGGCCCGAACGAGCCCGGTCATACGCATCAAGAAGGCGTCGAGCGTTCTCAGGCGATCGGAACAGGTAGGCAGTCTCCTGCCAAGCGGCGTACTCGTCGGCAGGCATGAGAACAGCACTGCCCTTACGCGAAACAATCTCAACAGCATCATGATCGGCGTTGACTCGCTCGATGAGCGGGTACAACGTCTTGCGAGCCTCGCTTGCACTGATCGACATGAGAGCACCTCTTTTCTCAGGTGGTACCTGATTACGGTACCACCTGGCGCAATCGACCGAGCACCTCCGCACTCGGACTTCTCCTACGTGACCCGAGCAGCCACATGCCGCGCCTCAACGATCACGATGGCAGTCATCGGGCGCGATTTCTGACAACGCGGCCGATACCACTGGCCGCCGGGCCGCCGAGCCCTCAACTCCCGCTGTTGCTCTTCCCCGCCGACTTACTCGACGTCGATGGGGCCGTTGATGTGGAGGGTCTCGACGTCGAGGCGCCGGTTGACGTTGGAGGCGGTGGAGTCGTCAATGCGGCCGGAGAAGCGCAGGTCGTGCACACGCCGGCGCAGATGGTCGATGACGGCGAGCCGCAGGGTGCTCTCCGGACCACCGTAGACGCACGCCTCCTCCTCAGCGTCGACGTTGCTCACGCAGCGGTGGCGGCGCTCGTAATCGGCGCGCACAGCCGCGATGACCGCGTCGTCGTCGACGCCGGTGCGATCGGCGATAGCGTCGATCTGGCTGACGGTGTCGCTCAGAATCTCAGCAAGCACCTCGGTCTCCTGAGACTCGAACGACTCGGCCGTCCGCATGCCGACCGAGGGCTTGGCGTTGGCCCAGCGGACCACGTGGGGCAGGGCGAGCCCCTGGATGAGGAGGGACAGGAGGGTCACGCCGGCGACGACGAGGATGATGAGATTGCGCTCGGCGTAGGCGGCGGCGTCGAAGGCGACCGGGATGGACAGCGCCATGGCCAGGGAGATCGCGCCGCGGAAGCCGGCGACCGTGGAGACGACGCGGCCGCGGAAGTTGGTACGGCGCAGACACTGCTCGGGGCGGCGGTCGAGGAAGCGGATGGAGTAGATGATGAGGTGTTGGCCGATGAAGCGGCCCACCACCATGGCGATGTAAATGACCGGGATGAGGATGAGACCGCGGACGAGGTCGGCGCGAGGAAGCTCGGCAACGATCCCGGGGAGCGCGACGCCCACCATGACGAAGAGAATCGTGTTGAGGATGTAGGTGAGGATCGTCCAGAACGGGGTCCCGAGGACACGCGACCCCAGGGACATGTGCGGGGCGGCGAAGCGGGAGACGACGATGCCGCAGGTGACGACGGCCAGGACGCCCGAGCCGCCGATCTCCTCGGCGAGGAAGAAAGTGACGAACGGGGTGGCCAGGGCGGAGATCGTTGCGAGCATGGGGTCGTCGGTGATGGTGCGGATGCGGATGCCGATCTTGGTGACGACGGCGCCGATGACCGCTCCTACACCAATGCCTCCGCCGAATGACAGCATGAGGTCCTTGGCGACGAGGCCGACCGTGACGCCGGAGGAGTCCTGCGCGGTCTGGAGGGCGATGGCGAAGACAACCAGGGCAGTGCCGTCGTTGAGGAGGGACTCGGCCTGAAGAACGGTGCGGCCATTGGGGTTGATGCCGCGTCCCAGGCTGGAGACGGCGGTGGCGTCAGTAGGGCCGAGGCAGGCGCCGATGAGGAGGGCAGCGCCCACGCTCAGCCCCATCAGGGCACCGATGATGGCAATGAGAGCAGCGGTGATGGCGACGAGGACCGTGGCGCTGAGGATGATGCCGCGCAGGCTTCGGCGCATGCGGTTGAGGGAGACCGACAGCGACTCCCAGTACAGGAGGATCGGTAGGAAGATCGTCAGAACCACCGTGCTGGGCAGGTGCATCTCCTCCCCAACCGGGAGGAAGGCGACCCCCACGCCCGCAGCGATCAGAAGCACCGGGGCAATGAGGCGAAATCTGTTGGCGATCACGTAGGCGACAATCGAGGCGGCAATGATTGCGACGATCATGTCGATGGTCATGAGGCTGCCGGGTTCCCTTCCTGCGCTGAGTGTGGTGGGCTGACTGCGGCCGGCTCGGGGAGGTACCTGGCCGGACCGTGGGCGGGTTTGAGCCGGCCACAGCCTACAGAGGCATTCTCCGACTCCCCTGTCGATGCCTCGATTCGCATACGCAACCTCCGCCCACATCCGGCGGGGTCACCTGGCACGGATCAAGCGCAGGTGGACGCTACGGAGCTCGGAGCCGACAAGCTCTCGGGCAACGCCGACAGGATTCAGCCGAACGGTGTCCTGCGACGGCCCTGCAATGAGGTCGGAGGTGGGCACGAGACTCCGTGAGAGTCCGTTCACAGGCATCGAGGGAGCGACCCCCTTTCTTAGGCGATCGAAACAGGTGAGCAACCTCCTGCCGGCTCACACACTCGCCGGCGAATATAAGAACAACTCAAGGTTTAGAGGTTGCACATAAGTGAAATAAATAGATGAATCATCTCACCACACCGTCAACGTCAGCCGAAATCACCCCACATCACCCACCACCCCCTCAAACACACTTTCCTCATTTTTCATGGCATTCACATGGGGGTGACAATATTTCTTGACACAATCAAATTACACCTCACAGCTTACCCTCAGAGTGAGACGAGCAGTCTCCAACCTGAGAAGATACGGACGATCATCACCTCTAGGAATGCCTCTCAAACTGCAGCAAAAACACAGAGATAGCCGCTATTGATGCAGCCCCAGAATTTCTTTTTCACAACATTTTTATGACGTTTCAATAACATTCTTGAGGTTATCAACAAACATACCGAAGGAGTTGTCCCCATTTTCCTCTTCGCGATACTCTGCACCAGTTACTCATGGTCATCCCCAGACCGCCATTCCCTAACGAAGAGGATGTGTACATGCAGGTTCCTGCCGATACCAGGAGCGTTGCGTCAAGGAGGCAGTCGACAGCCGCTTGGCTCGCCCTCCTGACCCTGCTTACGAGCATGATCGTGCCCCTGCAGGCTCAAGCCGCCGTCAACACCGACGTCGAACTGTCTGGCCTCACTCTGATCAAGTCGGACCGAAGCGGCAATGACTTCCCATCAGATGGCCTCACCACACAGGACGTGGCCAAGCTGTCCTACTCGTGGGATGCCACCAAGACCACCGTGAATCCGGGAGACTCCTTCTCCGTCGACCTCGGAAGCCACTTCAAGAACCTGGAGAGCCCGAAAACCATCCCCCTCAACCTTCCCTACAACGGCACTTCGACCGAGGTGGGCTCATGCAGACTGACGGAAAGAACCATGGAGTGCACCTTCAACGAAAAAGTTGAAGAACTCAAGGCGGCAGGGTTCAAGGATTTCAAGGGCTCGAGTCAGGCGCTACTCCTCATTACACAGACCACCACGGCTCAGTCTGTGGACATGACCGTCAACGGCGGTCAGAAGGTCAGCGTGCGTCTCCCCGGTACCGGCGGCATCAAGGGCCCCGCGGCGAGGCGCTACACCGCCCTCAAATTCTCAAAGGTCTCGTCCGTGATCACATCGAATTCCTCCTCCATGACGTGGGAGGTCAACTTCGGCTCGGACTACATCAAGGAGCAGCTGGCCAAGGACGGCAACCCCATCGCCTCGGACGGTCAGACTCGGGAGACCATCAGTATCACGGACACGCTCGGCTCGGGCATGACCTTCGGTGCGGATAAGAGCAAGTGGTACTTCGGACTGCGCAACAGCGCCGCCGAACCCGGCATCTCCGGAGTGCCCCTGACCAATGCGGCGGGCAAGGACCAGAGTGTGAAGTACGGAGACTTCGACCTGGACGTGGACATCCAGGGGCAGGTCGCCACGATCAAGGTGACGGGCCCCTTCGCCCCTGATTCCAACTACCGGATCTCCTACCCGGTGACGTTCACCTCCCAGAACGGCAAGGCCATCGCCGGCGCACAGTACACCAACGCCGCCTCGCTCGATCAATCCGAGGCTCACGGCGAATTCACACGCAGTTACGCCGACTCATTCAAGGTGACCGTGGACATGGCCCCCGGCTTCGGCGGCTTCGAGGTTGCCAAGACCCTGGGCGGTGCCGCCCTGGACGCCGTCGACGTCGCCAACACGACCCTGCCGGTCACAGTCCACTATGTCCTGCCCGGCCCAGCCAGCGACTACGCCGGCTGGCAGGCCCCCGGCACGCTCAACGCCGATGGTCTCTCCGGCACAACCGTCCTTAACATCCATATCGGCAGGACCAACACATTCCAAGGCACCTTCCCCAAGGACACCGTCGTCACCCTGTCCGAGGACACCAGCCAAGCCTCTCCGGCTCCTTCGGGGTACGCCTGGGGAAAACCGGTTTTCATGGTCGGTAAAGCCACAACCAACACTTTGGCAATCGGCGACCGGGTGTCGGCCAAGGTGACCCTCAACAACACCGCCGACGCCGTCAAGGCGTCAGGCACCTTCCAGGTCACGAAGAGCGTCGTCGGCCCCGAGGCTCCTGCGGACGCGCGCGACAAGGACTTCGCCTTCGCATACACCTGCTCCGACGGCCAGTCCGGGCAGGTGAGCGCCAAGGGCGACGGGAGGGCCGTCCAGGCAGGCGCGACCTTCCCGCAGGGCACCACGTGCACGGTGAAGGAGGACGTCGAGTCCGCTCGTCTCGACGGTTACACCCTCACTGCTCCCGAGGAGCAGACCGTCGTCATCAAGGACCCGGCTGAGCCGGTCGCTACGGCGGCCTTCACGAACTCCTACACCCGCGACACGGGTGCCTTCTCCATCGCCAAGTCGGTCCGGGGTGGTCCGGAGGGTGCGGCCAACGGCTCCTACTCCTTCTCCTACACCTGCGACGGTGGCGTGCACGGAGCCCTGACAGTCCCCGGTGACGGGACGGCCGTGTCCTCCCCGCAGATCCCGACCGGGGTCTCCTGCGCGATCGCGGAGGACGCTGCGTCGGCCGCCAAGGACGGGTACTCAGTGGCCTCGACCCTGTCGCAGGACTCGGTGACCATCGCCAAGGACCAGACCGTGGCCGTGACCGCCACCAACACCTACACCCGCGATACCGGCACCTTCTCGGTCACCAAAAGTGTCAAGGGCGACTACGCCCCGCAGGCGGGCGAGGCCGTCAAGGTCGGCTACACCTGCAACGACCCCGACAGCACCAAGGGCACGCTTGATGTCCCGATGGACGGCACCGCCATGGGCGGCCCGACCCTCCCCACGGGGACGGTGTGCACCCTGAGCGAGGACGTCGCCTCGGCCCAGCGTGAGGGCTACACGGCCTCAACCGCCTACTCCGCGACGACGGCGACGATCGCGAAGGATCAGGTTCCTGAGGTGTCGGTGACGAACACCTACACGCGGCAGACCGGGGGCTTCTCGGTGTCCAAGACAGTCGGGGGCGACGGCGCGAAGCTGGCACCGACGGAGTTCACCCTCGAGTACACCTGCACCGACAAGGTCACCGGCAAGGCCTCCTCCCCCAAGCAGCTGGTGGTCAAGGCCGGTGAGACCACGCACGTGAGCGACGTGCCGACTGGGTCGTGCACACTCACGGAGAAGGACGCCTCCGTCAAGGGCACGAGCGTGTCGACGGCCCTGGCCGTGGGCGGCACACCCGTGCAGGGCGACAAGGCGACCTTCGACGTGCTCGGCGGGGACGCCGCCGCTGTGAGCGTCTCGGCCGTCAACACCTACACCCTGGATCGCGGCACCTTCAGCGTGTCGAAGAAGGTGGAGGGCGACGGCGCCGAGACCCACAGGAACGTGGCCTTCACCTTCGGGTACAGCTGCACCTCCGATGTCGAGGGCGAGGTGAGCGGCGAGCTGACAGCTCACGGCGACGGCGCTACCGCCTCCGGACCGGCGCTGCCGGTCGGGGCTGCGTGCTCGGTGTCGGAGAAGACGTCGTCGGCCCAAGTCAACGGCTACGACGTGAAGACTCCTGAGAAGCAGAGCGTGACGATTGTGGAGAAGGAGGCTGCCCTGTCCTTCACCAACGCCTACACCCGTCAGACCGGCTCGTTCTCGGTGCTCAAGACGGTGACGGGTGCACAGGCCGGCGACAAGGAGTTCGCCTTCTCCTACACCTGCACCGACGGGACAAAGGGCTCGCTGAAGGCCAAGGCCGATGGCAAGGCGGTCGCCGGGCCGAAGGTGCCCACGGGCACGCAGTGCACCGTGACCGAGGACGCCAAGGCGGCCGCGATCGACGGCTACACGCTGGCGGCTCCGGAGGCCCGGACAGTGACGGTCTCGGAGAAGGACCAGGTGGCCAGCGCCTCCTTCGTCAACGCCTACACCGAGATTCCGAATACGGACTCGCCGTCGGAAGACCCCACGGGTCCTCCGACGGGTGAGCCGACGCCAAGCAACCCGACGCCGGGCAAGCCGACGCCAAGCGACCCGACGCCGGGCGAGCCGACGCCAAGCAACCCGACACCGGGCGAGCCGACGCCGGGCGAGCCGACGCCAAGCGAGCCGGCACAGGACGACTCCGGATCGTCTCTGGCCCAGACCGGGGCGTATGTGGGAATCCCTCTCGCCCTGGCATTGGCGGCAATCGCAGGAGGTGTGCTGCTGGCTTACCGCCGCAGGGCCTAAGCCAAGGAACTGAAAGCCGGCAGCCGCAACGCTGCTGAGTGAGGGGTCTCTACCCGAGTGAGCAGAGACCCCTCACTGCATTGTGGGTTTACGCTCACCAATACTCTCGGTCAGTAGTTCGGTTTAACAGAGAGTGGTGTGTCGCCAGGACGGGGCGCGAAGCCATGGGGACGATGAGTGATCTTTGGGCGTCCCTTTAGCTTGGGAGCCCGCAGCGACGCCGTCGGCCACCACAGCCGCCCATCATGCAGCCTTCTGACCAGTGTCCTTAAGGACGTGGCCGGCCCCGGAGACAAACGGAGCGTGCCACCGACCTGGCCTCCGGTGAGTTGACCGGTCCGGGCCGGGGAGAGGGGGAAGGCCCTAATGTCGAGTCGACGATCCGCAGAGTCCTGAAGGACTTGCCCCCAGGTGGCCTCGATGCTCACCTGTCGACCTGAATGTAGACGCACACCGGCCCCATCGGGGGATGGACGGTAATCACGAAGACGACCACATGGGGAGTATTCCCCTTAGACACTTTCGGCACCCGACTCATAACCTGCTGCCAACAGGTTCCATCATCGTCCTATTCTTGGAGCAGAGGTATCTTCCATGCGCAGCCCTCTTTTTGATCAAGCCAACCGCGAGCAGGAGAGCGACCAGCGTTGGACTCTTCAGTCCAGTAAGATGCTTCGCGTGGGCCTGGGCCCGGAGGTGCTGGCCGCACAGGGTGCGATGGTCGCATACCAGGGGAACATCGACTTCTCCTATCAGGGCTCGAAGAGCCTGGGCGGCATGCTCAAGAAGGCTGTGACCGGGGAGGGAGGCAGCCTCATGCGCGCCTCGGGGCAGGGCGAGGTGTTCTTCGCCCGCAGCGCGCACGATGTGTTCCTGCTCCAGCTCGAGGGAGACGCCGTCACGGTGAACACGTCTTCCCTACTCGCCTTCGATGCGCACCTGGGCTACGACATCAAGATGCTGGGCAATGCTGGGATCCTTGCGGGCGGACTGTTCAATCTCATGGTTCAGGGACAGGGCGTGGTAGCCGTGTCCTCCGACGGGCCGCCATTGCTTCTGGACTGCTCGCAGCAGCCGACCTTCGTTGACCCGCAGGCGGCGATCTGTTGGTCGGCGAACCTGCAGCCGCAGATCAAGACCAGCTTCAAGATGGGCTCCCTCATCGGGCGCGGCTCGGGCGAAACCTTCCAACTAGCCTTCCACGGCCCGGGCTTCGTGGTGGTTCAGCCCAGCGAGGGCCAGCCGGTCATTGGGTCCTCGCAGGAAAGCGGTAAAAGTAAAGGCGGTTTAAGTGGATTGTTGAGTGAGTAGTCTGATGGCATGATTTTGTTGCCTTGCCAGCGATCTGGTGGCACGGTGATACGAGCACCGCTCATCGTCTCGCCGCCGTCAGAACGCCGACCATGGTCAGGGACAGGATCGCGAGCAGAGCGCGTCCCCTGATACAGCCCTTGACAGCCGGATGTCACCAGAAAGCGCCAACTGACCCGGGCCTTGGGAATGCACCTGATGCTACGGCTCATCGACTCCCCGGGGCAGGCCGTCCTCGACGGGCTGGAGGAGGCCCAGATGCTGACCAAGACCCTGATCAGCCGCAGCCAGGACGTTCTGACCTACTTCGACCACTCCGGCACCTCCAACGGCCCACGCCAAGCCATCAACAGACACCTCGAGAGCTATGCAACTTTATCTTCTGCAGGATCAACCTTAAACCAATGCTCCGAATTTCGCTTGCATTCTAAAGCCGAAGTTCTCTCAGTAATTTCTCGCCACCTTGATCCATCTTTTTTGATCCAATCAATCCATTTAATCGGCTTCATATAGTATTTCATTTTTCCATTACAGATAGGGCAGTGCGAAACCTCTATTTTTTCTAGCGTAATTCGATGATTATACCCACTAATTGCCCATCCAAGCCTGAGCGGCCTTCGAACCTCCCTCTTAGTCAATCCGCGGAGCGACCGCACCAAAGAAAGCATCGCGACAATGACCACTAGGGAAACTATCCAAAGAAAAAAATAAGTACCCACTAACGGCACAGTATATTTACCTCGGAATACACCAAGAAAAGGTTCAAAAATTTTCCAGATCGGCACAATTCCAAAAATCCCCAGGACTACACCCATCCAGGACAGTACCGCCTGCGTGAACGGGCTTCGCCACTTCGGTACAGCATCATACGAAGCCTTGGGAGGTGCGAGCGTCTCCGAGTTATAGACAACATCACGACCAGCCTGAATGACCGGCCCTTCGATATTTCCACCACGCGCATCGACCGAATTGTTGACAATCAACTCGAGCGGATTACCACAACGGGAGCAGAATCTGTCCGACCCAGAAACAGCAGCAGAGCATTTAGGACAATTCATGCTCATTCACCTTTCATAGTTTACACATTAAACCTGAACTCGACCACATCCCCATCGCTCATGACGTAGTCCTTTCCTTCCATGCGCACTCGACCGTGAGCGCGGGCTTCGGCAACGCTGCCGTACTGGACCAGGTCATCGTAACTCACGATCTCGGCCTTGATAAAGCCTCGCTCAAAGTCAGTGTGGATGACGCCCGCCGCCTGGGGCGCCGTCGCGCCCTTGCGGATCGTCCACGCCCGGGACTCCTTCTCCCCCGCCGTCAGGTATGTCTGCAGTCCCAGGGTGTCGAAACCGACTCTGGCGAGCTTGTCCAGGCCGGACTCCTCCTGGCCGTTCTCGTGGAGCATCTCCGCCGCCTCCTCGGGCTCCAGCTCCACCAGCTCGGCCTCGAACTGGGCGTCCAGGAAAATCGCTTCTGCCGGCGCCACCAGCTCACGCAGCTCGGCCTGACGGGCCTCGTCGCTCATCCCAGCGTCGTCCATGTTGAACACGTAGATGAACGGCTTGGTGGTCATGAGCTGAAAGGTCCTCAGCACCTCCGCGTCGATGCCGGCGGCCTCCGCCCCGGCGGACAGCAGCGTCCCCTCCTCCAGAACCTTGAGGGCCGCCTGCGCCGTCTCCAGCACCACCGGTTCCGTCTTCCTACCTCGCACCTCCTTCTCCAGGCGCGGGATCGCCCTCTCCAGGGTCTGCATGTCCGCCAGCACCAGCTCGGTGCTGATCGTCTCGATGTCCCCGGACGGCTCCACCTTCCCATCCACGTGGACCACGTCCGGGTCCTCAAAGGCACGCGTCACCATGCAGATGGCGTCCGCCTCGCGGATGTTGGCCAGGAACTGGTTGCCCAGCCCCTCGCCCTCGCTGGCACCGCGCACGATCCCGGCGATGTCCACGAAGGAGACCGTCGCCGGGACCACCCTCACGGAGTGGAACAGCTCGGCAAGCTTGTCCAGGCGCGCATCCGGCAGGGGCACAACCCCCACGTTCGGCTCAATGGTCGCGAACGGGTAGTTGGCGGCCAGGACGGTCGCGCGGGTCAGAGCATTGAACAGGGTGGACTTGCCGACGTTGGGCAGTCCGACGATTCCGATGGTAAGTGCCACGCAGGAGAGTTTAGACGGCCCCTCCGACACCGTGCGCCCCGACGGCGCACCTGCTCGCGTCGCCTATGTCAACCGCTCCAACCCGGTAAGGCCCGACGCACTCCTCAGCTGCTGGAGTTGTCAGTCACCCGGATCGAGGCCCACAGGTCATGCCACGAGGTGTAGAAGCCCCCACCGATATTGACCCCGATCCCCGCCGTTGCCGTGATGAGGACGGCCGCAAGCGCCACCACCGCGAAACGTCCCAGGATCACGCCCCCCAGCCGCAACGCTGAGGGCTTCTTGTCCCCGCGCCGTCGGCCCCAGTGGGGCGACCAGACCAGGGCGACCGCGATAGCGGCCAGCGACACGCCCACAGCCACGATAATGGTGCCCAGACCGTTGATCTCGAAGGGTGCGGCGTGAATCGGGGAGGCCGATCCCACCGTACGCCGGTCCTTGGGCGTGACCGACATGGGGCCGATGCCTTCAGCGGCCGCCTTGGTCCACGCATCGCCCTCAGGTGCGGGCAGGCCGGCCGCGGCGAAGACGGCCGGGTCGGATCCCCACCAGGTCAGCATCGCCGGGAAACGGTCGGTCCACAGGAACCAGGAGTGCCCGCCCTGGGGTGGGGTGTCGATCGACACGGAGTCGGGCTCCTGAGCCGCCTCCTCCATGAGCCAGGCCGTGCTGGCAGCGCCGTAGGCGTCGTCCTGAGTTCCCATCACGTAGAAGCGCAGGCCGTCGGGAACGCGCTGCTCCAGCAGGGTGGACAGGGCGTTCTGCGCCTGCAGCTGTTGACCGCTGTGTGCGAGAGCGCCCTCGGTGGGGCGGTTGTAGGAAGACAGAACGCCGACCGAACCGAAGCGTTGAGGGACGTCGAAGGCGGTGCGGGCCGCACAGTAGGCCCCTGCCGAGACCCCCATGAGCAGCCATCCGGCCCGTTGAGTGGAGACGTTGGGGAAACTGGCCTGGATCATGCGAGGAATCTCCTCAGCGGTCCAGGTCTCGACGGCCGGGCGGCCGGCGATGTCGACGCAGTCGTGCTGGTTGCCGTCCACGTTGACCGAGGGGATGACGATGATCGACGGCGGGATACGGCCGGAGTCGATGGCGGCCTGGAGAGCCTTGGGAGAGGACAAACCCGTCACCAGGGACTCCGGGTCGCCGACCCAGCCATGAATGCCCTCGATGACGTTGTAGGTGCGTCCGTCGTCGGGCCGGTAGTCGGCGGGCAGGACCACGCGCACCGGCAGGGTGATGCCACTGACCGGACCGGTCCAGGTGCCCTTCTGCGAGCCGTCGCCGACGTCTTGGAAGGACGCCTTCCAGGCCGAGGCCGGGACCGCATCGTAGACAGAGGCGTCCGGCAACGGTGCAATGCGCGAGGCGTTATGCGCCTGCGGAGATGCGGCCTCGACGACGTCCCCGAGCGTACGCACATAGTGCATGGGTAGGTTGACGAGCAGACCGCCGACTCCGACGACGAGCAGTACCGGCACGATCACCATGACGGTGCGTGCCGTGCAGCGGCCGGCGGCACGCAGCACCGCGCGGGCATTCGGGCGCTCGTGACCGGGCTTCCCGGGATTCGTGGTCCTCTCGGCGACATCGGGGGCATCAGCGCGCTGCTCCCCTCTGGCGTCCGACAGGGTCCGCGGCAGGAGCACCGCGGCGACGACGGCGGCCAGGACGGCCAGGACGGCCACGAACCAGATCGTCCTGGGGCTGGTCAGATCGATGCTGTGCAAGAGGCTCACAACCATGAAGAATGGCATTACCTGAGCTGACAACCATCCTCCCGAGGTAGCAAAGAAGCCGTGCCGTTGGTCTCTTCGCCTCCTCTGAGAGGCGTAGAAGGTCGTGCAGGGGACTGTCGACCCAGGTCCGGACGGTCGGTTGAGAGACGATCGGCGTGGCGATGTCGATGGCCACGCGGGGATGGACAAGACCCACTGGAAAGATCGCTCAAGGCACCGGAATAGATGTCACACCCTCGGGGCACCATCGGTTCATGAGCTCCTCATCCGTCCTTCTTCCCATCCTGCTGCTCCTGGTCGGTCTGGCGATCGGGGTGGTCATCGGCTACATCGGTGCGATCGCCCGGCGCACCACCGTGGACCGCTCGGACCACGAGGAGGTGGCGGAGCTGCGGGCGCAGGCCGCCCAGTGGCAGGCACGAGCCGAGGAGCTGTCCTCGCGCACCCAGGTGGCCGAGGAGCGCGCCGAGCGTGATGGCTCCGTGCTGCGGGCCCTGGCACCGGTGCGCAGCCAGCTCGAGCAGGTGGGGGCCAGGGTGGAGTCCTTGGAGAAGCAGCGGGCCGAACAGCACGCGGCCCTGGCTGAGCAGCTGCGGGCCACCGCCCTGCGCGAGCAGGATCTGGCCCGCTCCACGGCCTGTCTGGAGGGGGCGCTGCGCTCACGCTCGGCGCGCGGAATGTGGGGTGAGGTCGAGCTGGCCCGGGTCCTGGAGGCCTCCGGGATGATGCGGCACGTGGACTTCTCCGAGCAGCGCACCATCGGGGCGCTGGTCCAGCGGCGCGGCAGCCCGGCGGGATCAACGGGCTCGGCCGCCGGTGAAGGGGCTGCCGGCCGTTCCCGGCCCGACGTCGTCGTCCACCTGCCCGGGGACGGCTACCTGGCCGTGGACGCCAAGACGCCCATGGACTCCTACCTGGCGGCCGCCGCGGTCCAAGGGGCCTCCCCAGAGGAGGAGCAACGGCGCCGGGAGCTCCTGGAGGCCCACGCCAGGGCGCTGCGCGGACACGTCGACCAGCTCGCCGCGCGCCGCTACGACCGGGGCCTGGGGGACTCACCCGAGCTCGTGGTGCTCTTCGTCCCGGCTGAGGCCGTGCTCTCGACCGCCCTGGAGGCCGACCCCGCGCTTCTGGAGCACGCGCTGGGGCGCGGAGTCGCCCTGGCCTCACCGGTGACGCTGCTGACCCTGCTGCGCACCTGCGCCACGGCCTGGGCCCGCACCGCCGTCAACGACGACGCCCGCGAGCTGCTGGAGCTGGGCCGCACCCTCTACGAGCGGTTGGGGACCGTCGCCGGCCATCTCGATGCGCTGGGCGGGGCACTGCGGCGAAGCGTCACCGCCTACAACAAGGCGGTCGGTTCCATGGAGAACCGGCTGCTGGTGACCGCCCGATCTCTGGAGACCCTCGGGGAGCAGGTGGACTCCCCCGCGCTCATTGGCACCGACGCCGCCCAGGTGCGTACCTTCACCGCGCCCGAGCTCACCGCCGAAGGGCAGGACGACGTTACAGCACTATAACGCATGCCACACTCCCGGCCCATGACGATTGACCATTCCATGGCGTCTATCGGGAAGCGTCGCCTCTCGTCTCATAACTGACTGGCACGCTCCAGAACCATACCAACGTCCATGTGAGTGAGGCGCACTCCCGCCTCATCGGACACCGTCGAAAGAAGAGACCATGCTGTCAATCATCGGAATGATCATCGCCGGCGCCATCATCGGAGCTCTGGCTCGACTCATCATGCGAGGCGAGCAGAACATCTCGGTGCTGTGGACCATCGTGCTGGGCGCCGTGGGCGCGCTCATCGGAAGCACGGTGGCCGGCTTCTTCGGCGTCGCTCAGACCGCCGGGGTCGACTGGATCCGCTGGGCCCTGTCCATCGTCGCCGCCATCGTCGCTATCTCCATCTACCTGGGCATCACCGGCCGGAAGTAGACCCCCAGCACCCCGAAGCGGGTTTCGTGGAGGCACTCACCGCCTTCATGAAACCCGCCTCGCCGTTGTTGTGACGCACGCCATAGACCGGAATCGTGAGGATTCCCCGGCCGGCAGCGTCCTCCTATCAGCGCGGCAGTCATGACGGACAGCAAAGACAGTCAGTCAAGACGGCCAGTCACACGAGCCGGCCACGGAAGCCACCTGGCACCTTGACAGAACAGTTGCTGGCCCGCGCACCACCACATTCCGTCACCATCCATCTCACGGATCAACGAAAGAGGCTCCAATGAGCAACAACGTCATTCCCCAGACTGGCCAGCAGCGCGAGCGCAATGAGCAGGCCGAGGAGAGCAAGACCCCTCGCGGTCCCCTCCAGACCTCGCACGGCGTGACCACCATTGACGAGAACGTCGTCGCCAAGATCGCCGGCATGGCCGCTCGTGAGGTGCCCGGCGTCTACGACATGGGCAACGCCGTGCGTCGCGCCTTCAGCGCGGTGACCGACCGCATCCCCAACGCCCAGACCAACGTCGCCGGCGGCATCAGTGTCCAGAAGGGCGAGACCCAGGCCGCCATCGAGGTCACCGTGGTGGTCGAGTACGGCGTCTCCATCGTCGAGGTCTCCGACGCCATCCGCCGCAACATCATCGAGCAGATCGAGGGCACCACCGGCCTGGAGGTCGTCGAGGTCAACATCAACGTCACCGACGTCCACCTTCCCGACGACGACTCCGACACCGCCGACGCCGCCGACCTCAAGTGATCCGTCTCAATGTCCTGATCTGAGGAGCTCTCATGAAGACAACGTACCTGGCCCTCCTGGTGGGCCTGTTCCTTGGAACCATTCTCGCCTTCGGCTCCTTCGCCGACTTCGTCCTGGTAGCCCTGTGCGGCCTGGCCGGATTGGCGGTGGGCCTCTACCTGGAGGGCCGGGTCGATGTCCGAAGCATCCTGGATCGGCGAAGGAAGTGACGATGGCGACCGCGACCCAGCCCGCGATCACGCAGCCGGGGCCCGCCCAGGATGAAACCCCCTCCCGGAAACAGCGCGGAGTCACCACCATTCCGGCCAGGGTCGTCGCCCAGATCGCCGCCCAGGCCGCCTATGAGACCGGCGACGTCGGCTCCAACGCCGGAGGGATCATGGGAATCGGCACCCGCCGTAACTTCGCCTCCCGGCCCGATGCCCAGTGCGACCTTTACGGACAGGTCGCCGTCCTCCACCTCGACCTCGGTCTGGTCTTCCCCACACCGCTGACCTCCGCCATCGAGGATCTGCGCGCACACGTGCGCAACCGCGTCGAGCACCTCACCGGGCTGAGAGTCAGCAGAATCGACATCGAGATCTCCTGGCTCAATCCGAGCAGCCACGTCAGGAAGAGCCTGAAATGAGAGCACCCGTACAGACACTCATTCGTCGCCCGTCCCGTATCCTTCCCAGCGTCATCCTGGCTCTGCTGCTGATCACCACCGGAAGTCTGGGAGTCTGGCTGCTGGGGCACCGGATCATGAGCGGCACCTGGCCAGACCGGGCCGCCACCACGCTCGACGCCGTCGGATCCGCCACCCTCGGATCCGCCGCCGTGCTCATAACCGCCGGGATCGTCGCCGTATGCGGCCTGGTCATGATCTTCATGGCCCTGTGGCCGGGAGTCCCCGAGCACGTCGAGATCCTCCCCGACGCCGTCCCCGGACAGACCGCGGTGACGCGCCGGGACCTGGCCAGCCTGGTGAGGATCCAGATCGAGCAGGTCGACGGCGTCCACTCCGTCGCCGTGACCACCCGTCGCTCCCAAGTCGACATCGTCGCCCTCAGCGTCCTGGACGACCTCGCACCGGTGCGTGAAGCCGCCCGTAAGAAGGCCGATGAGGCCCTGCACGCACTCAAGCCCGTGGGCATCACACGTAGCCGCGTGCGGATCCGGCACACGAGCTGAAAAGGAAAACACTATGCGCTCAGTATCTGGCGTCCTCAACAGGACGGCCCTGGCCGGCTGCGGACTTCTCATCGTGGCGGCGGCGTCCTGGCCACTGGCCTCCGGCCTCAGCACCGGTCGGTTGTGGCCCGACGTCGCCCCGATCCTAGCCACTGCGCAGGACCGGTTGGACAGCCTCATCGCGGCCCAGGCGCACTGGCTCCTGCCGACTGCCACGACGGCATCAGTCCTCGCCATCATCGCTGGGCTGGCCCTACTCGCCATGCAGGTCCCCCGCAAGGCGGCCGCCTCGCCCCTGAGGTTCAGCGACTCCGAGGGCGTCCTGCTGGCCACCGTCGCCCCCGACGTCCTGGCTCAGGCCCTGTCCGAGCGGGCCCAGGACGTCCCCGGGGTGGAGCGGTGCACTGTGTGGGTCACCGGCTCTTCGACCAGCCTGTGGGTTCAAGCGACCACTACCGTGTCCCAGGGCTGCGAGGTCGAGTGGGCCGTCGCCGATCTCAGGCGCCGACTCGAGGATGACGTGACCACGTCCCTGGGCACGCGCCCCAGGCGAATCGACACCCTGGTGCACTTGGAGCGCTCCTCGAGCTCGCGCAACGTCTCGCAGACCGTCACAGGGCGGCACGCACCCAAGAGCACCGGGGATGGCGATGACGCATGAGAAGCAGGACGGGGCAGTGCCGGCACCTCGCCCGAGTCCACACCACGCCGCGCAACCGAGCGCTCCGCCCGCCCCCTCCCATGGCAGGGACCGCTATCTGGTCCTGCGTGCCCAGGACGGAGACATCAACGCCTTCGAACAGCTCGTCGAGCGTTACCAGGGGCGCCTGTTCCGCACCGCCTACATGATCGTGCGGAACCGTCACGACAGTGAGGACATCGTCCAGGAGACCCTCATCCAGGCCTGGCGCAGTCTTCACCTGGTCAGGGAGCCTGCCGCCTTTCGGGGCTGGCTCATGCGGATATGTACCAACAAGGCCACCAGTATGACGCGCAAGCGCCAACGTCGGGCCACCGACCCCTACGACGCCGAGAGCCTTGAGACCGCAAGCGCCATGGCGGAGACGACGTCGAACAGCACCGCTGACCCGGCTGAGTCCAGCGAGGTCAACGCCCAGATCAAGGCGCTGGCCGACCTGTTGTCCTCCGTGAAACCCGAGTTGCGCATCGTCTGGGTGCTCCGAGAGGTTGACGACATGTCCTACGAGGAGATCGCCCACGCCCTGAACGTCACCGAGTCCACCGTCCGCGGGAGGCTGGCGCGCGCTCGCTCTCTCGTCATGCGCCAGATGAAGGAGTGGACATGAGCACCGTCAACCAGCTCTCACGCAGTACCCAACGCTCGACGGCGTCGGCCGGGTCATCCGCCCGGTCTCATGAGCAGGATGAAACGGACACGCGGGAGTACCTGCGTCTGATCGCCTCCCTCCACGAGGAGTGGGACCGGTTGGAGTCTCAGGCGAGCACCTCGGTCATGCCGCAGCGCCACTTGATGGACGCCGTCATCGCCGAGACCCGTCACGGCGCCCAGGTGCAGATGCCCGCAACCGACCTGGGGCCCTACAGCATGTCCGAGTTCTCGCTGCGGGCACTCATCCGGCGAACCGTGGACTCCGTGCCCGGCGCACGCGCCCTGCGATCCTCCTTCGAACACGGGCCCTCGGATGGAGACCACCGTGGGCTGGGGGTTCCGGAGACCATCTCCTGCCGGATCTCCGCCCACGTCAGCGTGGACAGCCTGCCGCAGCTCGCCCAGCGGGTCCGCGACACCGTTCGAGGAGCCTGCCATGAGAACCTAGGGGTGTCCCCGACCGTCAACGTCCACATCGAGGATCTCCACGATGACGACTAGCCTCTCAGCGGCAGAGCTTGCCAGCCTGGTCACTGCTGTCCCCGGAGTACGAGGAATCGAGCCGGGAATAGGCAGCACGTTACGGGCGATCGGCAGCCACATCCGGCAACAGGACCCTCGTCAGGCCCGCTTCGGAGTCGTCGTCGAATCGGCTTCGCGCAGGGCCGTCATTGAGATCGGTATCGACGGCTCACGGCCGGTCAAGGAGATCGTGCGCGACGTCCAGGAGACCATCATCCGGGCTCTGTCGGAGGAGGGCGAGCACGACGACGCCTCCGAGACGCGCGAGGGCTCCGACTCCTCCGGCGTTGGGGACCGGAACGCGCCTCAGGTCACGGTGCGGGTGCAGTCTTTGCTATAGCTGTCCACCCCGGAGGGCTCCCGCCCTGTGCAGGTTGCGGTACGAGCCGACGTCGGGGGCCCCCGGGCCCGCCCGGGGGCCCCCCGGGCCATGGTCACTTGCGGTGGTACCTGGG
>NZ_CAUROW010000017.1:0-45425 GCF_963526355.1 uncultured Actinomyces sp.
GACGGGGCATGCCCTGGGATGTGGCGAAGGGGTTGTTGCCGGGACGCGGCGCCCCCGATCGCGACTGGCCCGAGCGCTGGCCACCGCGACCTCCCTGGCCTCCTTGACGGGGCATGCCCTGGGATGTGGCGAAGGGGTTGTTGCCGGGACGCGGCGCCCCGGGACGCGGTCCCGGAGTCGGGGCATTGCGGCGAGGGCCAGGGGTCGGGGCGCCAGAAGCAGCAGCCGCCGGTTTAGGTGCACCTGCACCAGGCTTAGGGGCATTGGACGCCCTGCTGGAGGTGGAAGCACCTCCCTGGGGCGCCGGCTTGGCGGCATTCGCCGCAGTCTGGGCACCGCCACCCGGCTTGGGAACCGAGGCCGCAGGCTTGGGCACGGCCGTTCCGGGCCTGAGACCACTGGAACCAGGCTTGGGCGTGGTGAGACTTGACGGCGAGTCCTGAGCGCCGACGGGTCCCGTTCCACCGGCCTGCGCCGCCCCGGGGCCGGGGACGGCCTTACCGGGCTTCGGAGCCTCAGAGGCGGCCTTGGCCGGCCCGTCGGCCTTACTGCCAGTCGTAGCGCTCGCCGATGCCTCCTGCACCTGGGCGGCGAAGTGCTCGCGGACCCGGCGAGCTACGGGAGGCTCGACCGCGGAGGAGGCCGCCTTGACGAACTCTCCCTGGTCCTTGAGCCAGGCCAGGATCACCTTCGAGGTGACCTTCTTGCCAGTGGGGTCGAGCTCCTTGGCGAGCTCATGAACGCGTGGTTTAGCCACTTTTCTCCTGTCCGGTTTCCCACCCCGGACAGGGGTGGGTGCTTCTAGAGGCAGCTCATCGCTGGGTACTCATCGGGTGCCCATCGGCTTCCTACCCGCCTTCGCTATCGGTGGTCCGCTCACCCGGTCGGGCCGCGGGGCCCCTCGCCGTCGTTGATCGGGCTCTGCTCCAGGAACCTGCGCACGCGGCCCACGTCCAGTGGTCCGTCAGCACGCAAAGCGCGTGGAGCGGCGCGCCGTCGCTCAGCGAGGGTCAGGCACTCCGGATCCGGGTGGATCCAGGCGCCGCGCCCGGGTCTGACGGCCCGGGCATCGACGTTGAGCTCACCGCTCGACGTCAGCACGAGACGCAGCAACTGCGCCCGCGGGGCTCTTCGCCGGCAGCCAATGCAGGTGCGCTCAGGCACGTGGGGGGTGATCGCCACCGTCCGTCGGTGTCCTTCCGCTGCTCCGCAACCGCCGACACGGGCACCGCAACCGGATTCATCCTGGTTACGAGACCCGCAAAGGTCCGCCGGAAAGTCTACATCCCAGCGAAGGTCGGTTCAGTCGCCCAGCCCTGAGGGACCTGTCACGTCGTCAGACTGCGACCCCTGCCCCGGCGTGATCTCACCGGACTCAGCATCGGCGTGGATATCAATCTTCCAGCCGGTCAGCCGAGCGGCCAGACGTGCATTCTGCCCCTCCTTGCCGATGGCCAGGGAGAGCTGGAAGTCGGGAACGATGGCACGCGCGGTGCGCTCCTCGGCATCAATGACGCCCACGGCGGCCACACGGGCCGGCGACAGGGCGTTGGCGATAAAACGCGCCGGGTCCTCGGAGTGGTCCACGATGTCGATCTTCTCACCGCCGAGCTCGGTCATGACCGCGCGCACCCGCTGTCCCATAGGACCGATGCAGGCACCCTTGGCATTGACGCCCCTGACCTTGGAGCGCACGGCCATCTTGGTGCGGTGCCCGGCCTCACGGGCGACGGAGACGATCTCCACGTCACCGGACGAGATCTCGGGGACCTCGCGCTCGAAGAGCTTGCGTACCAGGCCGGGGTGAGTGCGAGACAGGATGATCTGAGCCCCACGGGTGCCGCGGGAGACATCGGTGACGTATGCACGCACGCGGTCGCCGTGACGGTAGCGCTCACCAGGAACCTGCTCATGGGGCGGCATGATGCCCTCATGCTCCTCGTCCAGGCGTACGTAGACGATGCGGGGATCACGGCCCTGCTCGACGGTGCCGGAGATCAGCTCGCCGGTCTTGTCCTTGAAAGCACCCAGAACCTCGAAGTCGCGGCGGTCCTGGATGCGCTGGACGATGACGCTGCGGGCGGTCGCCTGAGCGATGCGGCCGAAGTCGTCGGGAGTGTCGTCGAAGTACTCCCCAGTGGGCTGGTCGTCCTCGTCAACCTCCGGGGCAAGGACACTCATGTGTCCGCTGCGGCGGTCGATCTCGACGTGGGCGCCACGGATAGCACCGGGGACCTTGGAGTAGGCACCCAGGATGGCGTCCTCGATAGCGGGTAGCAGGTTGTCCAGGTCAATGCCCAGCTCGTCGGCAGCGCCTCGCAGCTCCGGCATATTGATGTCCATGGGTGCTTAGGTCCTCTCTGGGGTCCACTGGGCGGGTGTGCGCTGGGCTCCTCGTTGACGGTAGCCCGTGACGGGCCGGCGGTCTATCACGTCTTTCCGCGCCGGACTGTCAACCTTCTATCAGTTATCAGGTCATACATTATTCCCGGACACTATCCTCGGGAGCCATCTTATAAGCCTCGGATCGTGACTCGGCCCTAGAACCCGGCAGCCACCATCCGCGCCTCGGCGACGTCCCCCAGAACGATACGGCGCTCGGTGCCGTCGACCTCAATACTCACCAGGCCGCTGTTGCCCTCACCGGTGTCACTGTCGGCGTCAGCCGCTGTGACGACGCCGGTCAGTTCCTCCTCGGCCGTACGTACCCGGACAGTATGACCAACGACACGTCTGAAGTGACGCAGGGTTGTCAGTTCACGCTCAGCCCCAGGACTGGAGACCTCGAGAGTGTACTGACCCTTGACGGGGTCGGCCTCGTCGAGGGCCTGTGAGACGGCTGCAGTCACCAGCTCGAGGGTGTCAAGATCGAGGTCTCCGGGACCGTCGATCAGGTCCACGAAGACACGCACAACTGAGTACTTGCCCGCCCGGGTGGTCTCCACACCCTCAAGATGGAGCCCGGCGTCGGCAACGACGGGGGCGAGTAGATCGGTGAGTCTGTGGACCAGTGCGTCAGCGCGCTTGAGCGGATCGTGGGCGGCCATAGTCGTTCTTCCTCCCGTGTGAGCCCGAACGGGCACGGTCGACATGAGCAGAGTAGGGATCATGCTACTCACCGTCTGTGGGAGGATTCCCGGGTGAACACACGTCGCACTCCCCGCCCCACCCAGACGAACAGCACACCGGTACCTGCTGATAGCGGACTCAGCGACGGGCTACGTGCCGGCTCCGACATCGGCGCCGCAGGCTGTCGCATGACGCGCCGCGCCGCGGTCCTCTCCCTGGGATCGGCACTGGTCGCGTTGGGCGGTTGCGGGCTTCGCCTGGGGAAGGGGTCACCGGCGTCGTTGCCTACCGCCTCACCGGCGGAAACCACTCGTGACGGCCTGGCCCGCCAGGCCACCCTCATCTCCTCCACCGCCGGGGTGGTGGCACAGCATGCCGCCGGCACGGACGCCGTCGTGGCAGCCCTGGCCGAAGGCGTCAAGCAGACCGCTGACGCCCAGCTGAAAACCCTGGGCGGAGTATGGGAGCCGTGGGCCTCGCAAGTGCCGTCCTCCTACCCGACGGTGGACCCGGTACCCTCAGCATCCGCCGACGCCACCGTGCAGGAACTGGCCACGGCCCTGGTCGACGGCTCGACAATGGCGCGTAGAGCGGCGATCAGCGCCGCCTCCGAGCAGGACGCCCGGCTCTTCACCGCGCTGGCAGTGGCGTGGAGCCTCCAGCACGACCTTATCGCCCCGGTGAACTCGGCGGACACGCCTCGCGCGGACGTAGCCCAGGGCAGCAGGATCAGTGCAGGACTGCTGACCTCTTACGACGCGGCCCGCTACGCCATGGAGGAGATCGCGGCGCGCAGTGACGATCCTTGGTACACCCAGGCGGTGGACGACGCCGCTGCCGCGACCTCCGTCGTCAACGCCGCCGTCGCCGCAGGCAGTGAGGACACTCGGTTGAGCGCATACGCCGCCCCGACCGAGTCCTCCGACCCTGAGGCGAGTATCTGGGTGTCCTGGGCCCGACAGGTGTGGTCGACCATCGTATCGGCCGAGGTGCAGGAGGCCGGCTCCGCCCAGGCCTCCACGCCGGCCCGTGAAGCCGCTGTTACCGGTGCCGTTGACGCCGCCCGCCGTGCAACGAAATGGGGCGCGGACTTCTCCTCCCTACCCGGCTACACCGCCTGACGTGCGTCTTCTCGTGGCGGCCCCGGCCGACATCGCAGACACACAGGCAACCACGGCACCGAGGCGCAGCCGCACAGCTGATCCTCAGACGCCGTGTCAGAGGTGCCGGTTCAGAGGGCCTGAACGGCCTCCAGGGCGGCGCGGACGGTGGCGCTGAGCTCGGTCGCGGCGGCGTCGACGGGCACTGAACGGCGCTCGCCGGTGCGGCGGTCACGGATCTCCACAGTCCCCTCCCTGGCCAGGTCACGGCCGACAACGAGCGTGTAGGGCAGACCGAGGAGCTCAGCATCGGCGAACTTCACCCCGGCGGAGACCTTGCGGCGGTCGTCGTAGAGGACCTCGACGCCGTCGGAGTCCAAGGCCGAGGCGATCCGCTCGGCGACGTCGAAGACGGCCTGGTCCTTGCCGGTGGCCAGAACCTGCACGTGGTAGGGGGCGATCTGGACGGGCCAGGACAGCCCCTTGTCGTCGTGGCTGGCCTCGGCCAGGGCGGCCATGACACGGCTGACGCCGATGCCGTAGGAGCCCATGGTGACCACGCGGGCCTTGCCGTTCTCGTCCAGGACGGTCAGCCCCAGGGCCTGGGAGTACTTGCGTCCCAGCTCGAAGATGTGGCCGATCTCGATGCCGCGGGCCAGGTGGAGGGGGCCGGAGCCGTCGGGGGCGGGGTCGCCCTCACGGACCTCGGCGGCCTCGATCGTGCCGTCGGCGGTGAAGTCGCGGCCCATGACCAGGTCCAGGACGTGCTTCTTGTCGGTGTTGGCGCCGGTGACCCAGCTGGTTCCCTCCACGATCCGGGGGTCGACGAGGTAGCGCACGGAGCCGGTGAGGACCTCGGTGCCGTCCTCGCGCTTCTCCACGCGCCGCAGCGGGGAGTTCGGGCCGATGGCGGTGGGGCCGATGTAGCCGCGCACGAGCTCGGGGTGGGTCTCGAAGTCGGTGTCGCCGGCCATCTCGACCTCGGCGGGGGCGACGGCGGCCTCCAGGCGTCTCATGTCGACATCGCGGTCCCCGGGCACTCCGACGACGAGCAGCTCGCGCTCACCGCCGGGATGGATGAGGGTGACGACGACGTTCTTGAGGGTGTCGGCGGCCGTCCAGGCCCGCCCGTCGGAGCGCGGGTAGGCCTCGTTGCACAAGGCGACCAGGGAGTCGATGGTAGGGGTGTCGGGGGTGTCGACGACGCGCGCCGGGCCTACCCCGGAGGCGTCCACGGGATCGGGGACCACGGTGGTGACGGCCTCGGCGTTGGCCGCATAGCCGCCTGAGGAGCGCACGAAGGTGTCCTCACCGATCTCGCAGGGGTGGAGGAACTCCTCGGAATGAGAGCCGCCCATGGCTCCGGCCATGGCGTTGACGATGACGTAGTCCAGGCCCAGGCGGGCGAAGATCCGCTCGTAGGTGTCACGGTGGGCCTGGTAGGCGACGGCCAGGCCGGCGTCGTCGATGTCGAAGGAGTAGGAGTCCTTCATGACGAACTCACGGCCGCGGATGATGCCGGCGCGGGGGCGGGCCTCATCGCGGTACTTGGTCTGGATCTGGTAGACGATGGCCGGCAGGTCCTTGTAGGAGGAGTAGAGGTCCTTGACCGCGAGGGTGAACATCTCCTCATGGGTGGGGGCCAGCAGGTAGTCCCCGTCCTTGCGGTCGTGGAGCTTGAACAGGGTGGGGCCGTAGTCGTCCCAGCGTCCAGTGGCCTGGTATGGCTCGGCCGGCAGGAGGGCCGGGAAGTGGACCTCCTGGCCGCCCATGGCGTCCATCTCCTGGCGCACGATGTCCTCGATCTTGCGCAGCGTCCTCAGGCCCAGTGGCAGCCAGGTGTACACCCCGGGGGCGGCCCGGCGGATGTAGCAGGCGCGCACGAGCAGCCGGTGACTGGCGACCTCGGCGTCGGCCGGGTCCTCGCGCAGGGTTCGGATGAAGGAGGTGGAGAGTCTGTGCAGCACGGGGCGATCCTACGGGGTCCCGGAGCCGCCGCCCCAACGGGGCCCGCTCGGCCGTGCGAAATCACGGGAGCAAAGGGTCACAGCGAGCCTGCGTGCGCAGCTGCGCGCCAACCGCTTCGATGCTGGTCAGGTAGGACTTGCAGCTCTCAAGAAGGGCCCGATACGCTCGATCCCATCAAAGGGTCCGTCAAGCCCTCTTATCCCTGAAACCGGCCCGCGTCACGATTTCCCCGGTGCGTGGGCCACAGGCAAGGAAACATATGGACAGGCATTCCTCCATCCGTGAGGGACACGGCCAGACGTGGGCGAAGGCCATTCTCCTGGGTGAGCACGCGGTCGTCTACGGGCACCCCGCCGTCGCCGTACCGTTGCAGGACCTGCGGATGCGAGCCACGGCGAGCCTGACCTCCGGTCCCTCCACGTTGAGCAGCCTGGACTACTCGGGACCCCTGGACCAGGCCGGGTCCCGGTTCGCCAGCGTCGCAAGGGCCTTCGAGGTGGCCCGTGAGTTCTCCGGCCGCCTGGACCAGGCCTTCGATATCACCACCGTGAGCGACTTCCCCCATGAGCGCGGGCTCGGCTCGTCGGCGGCGGCGGCCGGCGCGATCATTCGCGCCGTCCTAGACGCCTGCGGGCGCGAGGCCGGCTCCGACGAGCTGTTCGCGCTGACGCAGTTGGCTGAGCAGATCGCACACGGCAAGCCCTCGGGACTGGACGCCGCCGCCACCTGCTCCCCGTGCCCCATCCGGTTCCAGGGCGGGCAGATGCGGCCTCTGAGCCAGCGCATCGACAACGCCTCCCTGGTCATCGCCGACTCGGGTGTCCACGGCTCCACCCGGGAGGCCGTCGGCGGCCTGCGCCGGCGCTACGAGAACGATCCTGACAACATCGGCCCGCGCATCAACCGCTTGGGAGCACTCACCCAGAGCGCGATCACAGCCCTGGACCAGGCCAGCGCCCCGGACCTCGGGGCCGCCATGGATGAGGCGCACACGGTACTGTCCGAGCTCCGCCTGAGCCTGCCGATCCTCGACGACCTCACCGACGCCGCACGCAACGCCGGGGCTCTGGGTGCCAAGCTCACCGGCGGGGGGCTTGGCGGCTGCGTCATCGCCCTGGTGACCGGGGAGCCGACCACACGCCGGGTGCGCGCCGCGCTGGAGAGGGCCGGTGCGCCGCAGACGTGGAGCTACCGGATGCGCGTCAGCGAGGTGGACGAGTGACTGTCGCTTCCCCTGCCAGCGCCGGCTTCTCCCCGACCGCCACCTCGACTGCGACGGCCAGCGCCAACACCAACATCGCACTCATCAAGTACTGGGGCAAAGTGGATGAGGCGTTGGCGATCCCCGCCACCTCGAGCCTGTCCCTCACCCTCGACGGCACCCGGACGACGACGACGGTCTCCTTCGACGGCGGTGCCGGCGCCGCGGACTCGGTGACGATCAACGGGGCCTCCCCCAGCGCTGCGGAGCTGGGGCGAGTGAGCCGGTTCCTCGACCTGGTGCGCGCCCGTTCAGGCGTCACCACTGCGGCAACCGTCACCTCCCGGGCCTCGGTCCCGCTGGCGGCCGGCCTGGCGAGCTCGGCGGCGGGCTTCGCGGCGCTTGCGGCAGCCGCCTCCCGAGCCGCCGGCATGGATCTCGACGACCGGGAGCTCTCCCGACTGGCGCGACGCGGCTCGGGGTCGGCGACCCGCTCCGTCTTCGGCGGGCTGGTCCGGTGGAACGCAGGCCACGACGACGCCTCCTCCTACGCCGAGCCGGTGGCCTGCGAGATGGACCTGGCGATGGTCGTCGTCGTGCTTTCCGAGCAGTACAAGCCCATCAGCTCGACCCGGGCCATGCGAGCCACGATGACCACCTCCCCGCTTTTCCCCGCCTGGGTCGAGGCCAGCGGGAAGGACCTCCAGATGGCGCTGGAGGCGGTCCGGGCGGGAGACCTGGAGCAGCTCGGGGAGGTCGTCGAGGGTAACGCCCTGGGCATGCACGCCACGATGATCGCGGCCCGCCCGGGCATCGTCTACTGGCTGCCGCAGACCGTGGAGGCGCTGCAGGCGATCCGCACCATGCGCGAGGAGGGCCTGCCCGTGTGGGCAACGATCGACGCCGGCCCCAACGTCAAGGTCCTCACCGAGGGCGCCCGCGCCGAGGAGGTCGCCGCCGCGCTGCGGGACCGTCTGACCGGCACCACCGTCTCGGTGAGGCATCCCGGCGGCGGGGTGCGTATCGAGGAAGGCCCATGACCTTTCAACTGACCTCTCACGCCGGCGGCGTCGTCTCCAGGGCACCGGGCAAGCTCTACATCGCCGGAGAGTACGCCGTCGTCGAGGCCGGTCACCGAGCGGTCCTGGTCGCCGTCGACCGATTCATCACCGTGCGCATCACGCTCCACTCCCGCACCGGCGGACACGCGGGCACGATCAGCTCGCAGTTCTACGCCACCGGTTCCAGGCCCTGGCGCCGCCGACCGCAGGACGGCCTGGCCGAGGCGGTCGGAGGGGAGGTCGACTACATCATCTCGGCGATCCGCTTCGTCGAGGCGCTGGTGGCCGAGGTCGGTGGCCAGCTGCGGTCCTTCGACCTGGATATCTCCAGCGAGCTGGACGAGGCGGACGGGCGCAAGCTGGGACTGGGCTCATCATCAGCGGTGACGGTGGCGACGGTGCGCGCCGTCGCCGACCTCTATGGCCTGGCCGCCAGCGACCTGACCGTCTACAAGCTGGCGATGCTGGCCAGTGACACGGTCCAGCCGATCGGCTCGGGAGGCGACATTGCCGCCAGCGCCATGACCGGATGGGTGGCCTACACCTCCCCCGACCGCTCATGGCTGCGCTGGGCCCGGCAGCGAGCCCGGGTCGGCGGCTCCGTGAGCGATCTCGTGGAGGCGGACTGGCCAGGTCTGAGCGTCCGCCGCTTGCCGCCTCCCTCCTTGCGGCTTCAGGCGGGTTGGACCGGAGCCCCTGCCTCCACCCCGGCCCTGGTCGCCGACGTCCAGGCGGGATCCCACGGGGCCAACGACTACGCCGTCTTCCTACGTGACAGCCAGGACTGCCTGGCTCGCCTCATCACCGCGATCGAGGATGACGACACTGCCCAGATCATGCGCCAGATCGCGCGCAACAGGGCTCTTCTGGCCGGGCTCAGCCGAATCAGCGGCCGGACCATCGAGACCGCTGAGCTGGCGAGACTGGTCGAGATCGCGCTCGAGCACGGGGCCGCGGCCAAGAGCTCGGGCGCCGGTGGTGGAGACTGTGGAATCGCCCTGTGCACGCCGGCCACGGACCTGACTGCATTGCGAGCCGCGTGGGAGACGACCGGGATCCGGCCCCTGGACCTGTCGGTCTACAGTCAGGACTCATCCGCCGTCTGCGCAGCCGACCCCGCTGAAGCACGCACTGATTCCTCGACCGTCTCCCCCGTTAAGGTCGCCACATGAGCCACGAGCCCACCACCTCGCAACGGGCCTCCCGCAAGGACGAGCACCTGGAGCTGGCGATGCGTCTGCACGGTCAGGACCGCGCCGGCGCCTTCGACGACGTATCCTTCGTCCATCACAGCCTGCCGGGTGTCAGCGCCGAGCAGGTCGATATCGGCACCACCATCCTGGGCTCCCGCTGGAAGGTCCCGTTCTACATCAACGCCATGACCGGCGGAACACAAGCAACGGCGGCCATCAACGCCAGCCTGGCCGAGGCGGCCGCTGAGGCAGGAGTCGCGATCGCCTGCGGTTCCCAGCACGTGGCCCTGCGCGACCCCGAGCGGTCAGATGGCTTCCATGTCATCCGACGCCGGGCCCCGGACGCCTTCGTCCTGGCCAATGTCGGGCCGACCGTCAGCCCGCAGGAGGCGGTGCAGGCCGTGGAGATGCTGGAGGCCGATGCCCTGCAGATCCACCTCAACGCGGCCCAGGAGCTGGTCATGCCCGAGGGCGACCGTGACTTCACCGGCTGGAGCGAGGCGATCACCGCCATCGCTGCGACCGTGCCCGTCCCGGTGGTGGTCAAGGAGGTGGGCTTCGGGCTCTCACGCCGGACGATCGAGGCCCTGGCGCACACCGGCGTCGCGGCCGTCGACGTGGCCGGAGCGGGGGGCACGGACTTCATCGCCATTGAGAACGAGCGTCGACCGCGACGCGACCTGTCCTACCTCATCGGCTGGGGCCAGCCGACGGCGCTGTGCCTGCTGGAGTCTCTGGCGGTCGATGAGCCGATAGGTCTGCCGGTGCTGGCCTCCGGGGGCGTACGCAACCCGCTCGACGTCGTCCGGGCACTGGCCCTGGGTGCCTGCGCCGTCGGGGCCTCCGGGCACGTGCTGCGCACCCTGGTCAAGGAGGGCCCCGAGGCCCTGCGCCGCGAGCTGCGCACCTGGAGCGACCACGTGCGCACGCTCATGACCCTGCTGGGAGCAGCCGATGTGGCGCAGCTGCGCCGCACCGATGTGCTCGTGACCGGACGCACCGCCGAGCAGGCGCGTCTGCTCGGCGTCGACCTGACGCGGCTGGCGCACCGCAGCGAGGCGTAGCCGTCGACAGGCGGTCTCGTCAAGGGGGATCGCCCCCTTACCTCATTATTCCGAACTGCTCTTATGGTGCAGATATCGGAACACCGATGACGTCGCCACCACCGACGTCCCGAGTGCTGCCGAGGCCGGCCTCCGCAGGAGGCCACTGACCTCAGGCAGCGGACCAGGACTTATACTCAACGAGACTCGCACGGTACATCACACAGGCGTGCGGCGGAGGTCCGTCCCCAACCTCCGCCGCCTCCCTCTGGAGGGCCGCTCAGGCCAACGCCGCCAGCGCCTTGACGATGCCGGGGGCGGCGTAGAGCGACATGAACTGGACTCCGTAGGCGACGCCCAGACGGTTGAGTGATCCGCACACGACTCCTACGAGCAGGACCCCGAAGACGTTGGCCAGGCCCGCCTTCTGGTCGGCGTCGATATAGGCCAGCAGGATGACGAAGGCGACGAACAGCGCCAGCACCGCCTCGTGGGGGATTCGGCGCATGACGAAGTAGGTGATCTGCGAGGACCAGCGCACCGCGATGACGTAGGTGATCGCAACCGCGATAAGGGCCCCGAGGGACACGGTGACGATGAACCCGGGCAGGTCCAGCAGGTGGTGCAGGTTGTGCTGCTTGGTGTAGACCGAGCCCGCGCTGAACAGTGGGCCGGCGGGACCGACGGAGACCCCGGAGATCGGGACCCCGAGCGCCACCAGCGGGATGATGATGCCGGCCAGGTAGGTCGAGTGGGTCAGCGCGCTCATGACGGTCACCGCACGCTGCGCGCGGGGCGCCCGGTCCTCCTTCTGGCGGGCCACGGAGGCCTCACCCAGCAGGAAGGTCAGGCCCACCGGGCTGAGAATGAACAGCGGGGTGGAGGCGGCGGCCATGGCGGCACTCCACCATCCCTCGGACCTGGTGATGAGGCGGCCCGGCCACAGCGCCTGGCGGTCGAAACCGGAGCGCAGCAGCTCGGCCTTGGTGCGGGTGCCGTGCGGCAACTCCTCCCGGCGCTTGGCATTGAGCAGCTCGAGGAGGGTCAGGAGCATGGGTCCCACAGTGATCCCGAGGAAGAAGGAGGTGTTGACGCTGGCCTTCTCCGGAATGATGCCCGCGCCCCGGTAGAGGGCCGGAAGCGCCTGAAACAGGAGCGCCATGGGAAGAATTGACACCAGTGAGAGAATGCGGTTCTTTCCGAGCAGGGCCAGGACCACGGCTCCGGCCGCAAGGACGATGTCGGAATGGGTCTTGATCCCGTCGGCCATGGGAAGCAGCAGACCGGCCAGGAGGAAGCTCAGGGGAATGGAGATGAGGGTTCCGATGGCCGAGCCCACCGCCATCTTCCGGATCGTGTCGGAGGCCAGGCCCTTGTTGCGCAGCACCATGGCATGATCCATAAGCGGAGCGGACATCACCCCACCGGGAAGACCCACCAGCGCCGTCGGGATGCCGTTCATGAGGTTGAGCGTGACCACGGCGGAGATGAAGAAGGCGAGGACCACGTGCGGCGGGGCTCCGGCCAGGATGATCGCCAGGGTGACGGGCGCGAGCACCCCGGTCTCATCGGTGCCGGGAATGAACCCGATGAACGTGTACAGCACCACGGCGGCCAGGATGGCGGCCACCATCATGAGAAGAAGGCTCACGGTCACTGGTCCGCCCCTTCACTCGTACCGACGCTCAGCTCGTCGACAATGGTGACCTCGCGCTTGGGACTCACCAGGACGCAGCAGGCGATAAAACCGATCGTTGAGGCCCCCAGTCCCCAGAACAGCGGCTTCCCACCGAAAGAGGAGGACAAAAGTACCGCTGCGACGACACACATCACCGATATCAGAAGACAGATGAGCAAATCTCTGGGCGAGACGAGATCGTTCCAGACCTCGATATTATTCTGACGCTCCGTGCTATCGGAGTCGACCTCGTCCGTACTGCGCACGGTTGGTGATCGTAGGCGAGCTGACCGAGACGCTCCATATGTTGTTCACCATGGCTTTGAAGACGCCGTGCAGCAGAACGGTCATCCTGGCTTACCGGTATTACAGGAGCACGGTGGCGAACAGGCCCACCTGTTCAAACCCCAGGGACCGGTAGAGCGCCAGGGCCGCGGTGTTGTAGTCGTTGACGTAGAGGCTCACGAGGCCGCCGGCTCCGACATGGTCCCGGCGCACGGCGTCGACCACGCCGGCCAGGGCCACCGCCCCTAGTCCCCGTCCACGCAGATCGGGGCGCGTCCACACTCCGGTCAGCTGGGCGACGCTGCCTGCCGGCGACTGCCACAGCGCTCCGACGTCGGCCTTGAAGGCCACTGCCTGAGGGGATCCCGGCCGGATCGGACCGCCCGTCCCGTCGTCGAGGACGACATAGCTTCGTCTCTGCCCGATAAGCCACCTGACGTGGCGGCTGTAGCCGGGGCCGTCGGCAGTGGGGTCGTAACCGAGCTCACCGACGAACATATCCACAGAGGCCGGCAGCACCAGCTCGATCTCGTCGCGCCGGGCCGGGCGAACCGACTGTCCCATCCAGGTCAGGGACTGACTGCGGTGCCGGTGCGCGCCCACCAGTCCCCCACCTATGTGAGGAGCGGCAAGAACCGGCTGCCTCCAGCTCTCATGACGCGCCGACCGTCCCTGCTCGCTGAGGCCGTTCCAGACCGCGGCGACATCCTGGGCCGGTCCCGAGACCGAGCCGCGGCGGGACAGACGCGGTCCGGCGTGCTCGGCCAGCTCCCGGATCTCGCCGCCGTCCGCGGCTCGCAAGCCGTGCTCGGGGCGTCCGGCCAGGCCGAAGGGTATGAGGGAGCCTACCGACCATGCCGCTGCGACAGGATGGGTCAGGCCCCCTAGGGCGACGACGTCACCGCGCCCCCATCGCGACCAGCGCAGCATCTGCTGAACCAGGCCCACCGCGCCGACCGGGTCCAGCGCGCACAGCGCCATGACACCCGACACCCGGTTGGAAGGTACTGGTGTCAGGCCACCAGGGCCGCGACGCGTGCGCCCGTGATCGCGGTGTCGCAGGAAGCTCATGCTCGTAAGGCCGGGGCGGGAGGTCGGTGTGCCCCGCCCTCACCAGCCCCTCAGCCGGCGGCGGAGACCATGGGGCTGGTTCCGACCAGAGCCTCTTCGCCGAGCTCCTCGGCCATCTCGGCGGCCATGACCTCGGCGTGCTTGAGAAGGGTCTCGACGACTTGGTCCTCAGGGACGGTCTCGACGACCTGTCCGCGTACGAAAATCTGTCCTTTGCCATTGCCCGAGGCGCAGCCCAGGTCCGCCTCACGGGCCTCACCGGGTCCGTTGACGACGCAGCCCATAACGGCCACGCGCAGCGGCGCGGTGACCTTCTTGAGCCCGGCCTCAACCTCCTCGGCCAGGGTCCACACGTCCACCTGGGCGCGACCGCAGGAGGGGCAGGAGACGATCTCCAGCTGACGCTCTCGCAGGCCCATGAACTCCAGGAGCTTGGTACCGACCTTGACTTCCTCGACCGGGGGCGCGGACAGGGAGACGCGGATGGTGTCACCGATCCCCTCGGCGAGCAGGGTGCCGAAGGCGGCGCAGGACTTGATGGTGCCCTGGAACGCGGGGCCGGCCTCGGTCACGCCCAGGTGGAGGGGCCAGCGACCGGCCTCCGACAGGAGCCGATAGGCCTGCACCATGGTGACGACGTCATGGTGCTTGACGGAGATCTTGAAGTCGTGGAAGTCATTCTCCTCGAACAAGCCGGCCTCCCAGGTGGCGGACTCCACGAGGGCCTCAGGCGTCGCCTTGCCGAACTTCCTGAGCAGGCGCTTGTCGAGGCTTCCGGCGTTGACGCCGATGCGCAGAGAGACGCCGGCGTCGGAGGCTGCCTTGCAGATGTCGGCGACCTGGTCGTCGAACTTGCGGATGTTGCCGGGGTTGACGCGTACGGCGCCGCAGCCGGCCTCGATGGCGGCGAAGACGTACTTGGGGTTGAAGTGAATGTCCGCGATGACGGGAATGCGCGACTGCTTGGCGATGATCGGCAGCGCCTCGGCGTCCTTGTCGGTGGGGCAGGCCACGCGGACGATGTCGCAGCCCGCAGCCGTCAGCTCTGCGATCTGCTGGAGCGTGGCACCGATGTCGTGGGTCTTGGTGGTGGTCATCGACTGCACGGTGATGGGCGCGTCTCCACCGACGTTGAGGCTGCCGACCTTGATCTTGCGGGTCGGTCGGCGCGGCGCCAGGACCGGGGCCTGGGCGCGCATCGTGGGGATGCCAAGAGCGATCGCTTCAGTCACCCGACCAGTATGTCACCCGCCCCGCCCCGGCCTGTACCGCAGGCGTGTGGCATCGCTCCCGCAGGAAACGGGTTGATCCCGCCGGCTCGGGTCTCACAGCGGGGCCGCGATGTCGACCCACACCAGGACCAGGGCCATGACGATGAGCAGGCCGAAGACGACCTGGCCGATAGGCAGCATCTTGGCGGTGTCCACCGGTCCGGGGTCAGGCTTTCCCTGCGCCTTGGCGATCATGCGCCGGATGCCCTCCCAACAGGCTCCGGCCACGTGTCCACCGTCCAGGGGCAGCAGCGGCACCAGGTTGAACGCGAACAGTGCCAGGTTGAGGCTGCCCAGTAGCGAGAGCATCATGCTCAACCGCGTGGACAGGGGGACCGTCCCGGCTCCGGACGCGCCGCCGCTGGTGGCCTGTCCGGCCATGCGCCCTATTCCCACCAGGCCCACAACACCGCCGTCCGCACTGCGCTGCTCGACGCCCAGAGCCGCCTGGACGGCATGGTAGAGCCCCACCGGGAGGGTGGCGACGGCCTTGACCGTGCCGCCGACGGCCTGGCCGATGAGGCCCGGGATCTTGGCCGGGCTCTGCGGAATGGTTCCCAGGGAAGGGGAGATGCCCACATAGG
The DNA here is from genome assembly GCF_963526355.1 of uncultured Actinomyces sp. Taxonomy (GTDB): domain Bacteria; phylum Actinomycetota; class Actinomycetes; order Actinomycetales; family Actinomycetaceae; genus Actinomyces. Next base: position 15,525 of record NZ_CAUROW010000017.1, read on the forward strand.
GGCGGGGCTCGGTACGCACAGCGCCGGTGGCGTCCTTGATCGGTGTTCCCTGAGAGTCACGAACGGTCCGCTGGACCTCGACCGCTGTGACGCTGACAGTGCGCCTCGCACCGTCGCGTTCGACGACGACCTGGGTGGGACTCGTTCCTCCGGCCGCGATCTGGGTCTGGAGCTCCGACCAGGTGGAGACCTCGACCCCGCCCCAGGAGACGACCCGGTCGCCCGCCTTGATACCGGCGGCGCCGGCTGGGGCGAGCGGGTCGGAGTCCTGGCAGGGGGCGTCCGCCTCAACATCGGCCGATACGCATGGAGCCACGGTCGCCAGCGTCGTCGTGTGCCCCGGGATGCCCACAGCACCGATGGAGATTGCCAGGAGGAGGATCCCCAGAACCAGGTTGGTGAGGATGCCCCCGGCCATGACGATCAGCTTCTTGGGCACACTCAGGGTGTAGAAGGCGCGGTGCTCCTCACCGGGCTGGATCTCCTCGAGGGCCTCGGCGCGGGCCTCGCCCACCATGCCCAGGCTGCCGTCCTTGCGCCGCCGGTCCGGTTTACCGGGCTTGGCCGGCGGCAGCATGCCGACGAGCTTGACGTAGCCGCCCAGCCAGATGGCCTTGACTCCGTACTCGGTCTCGCCGCGCTTGACCGACCAGATCCTCGGGCCGAAGCCGATGAAGTACTCGGGTACCTTCACACCGAACCTCTTGGCCGGGATCATGTGCCCGAGCTCGTGGAGGGCCACAGAGACACCGATCCCGATGATGAGGATGACGATGCCCAGGATATAGGCCAGGGTGGTGCTCACAGGTGCGTTCCTCCGTTTCGTGCTGCGATAAGCTCGTCGGCGCGGGTGCGGGCCCAGGTTTCCACGGCCAGGACATCGTCGAGGCTCGGAGAGGCGAGGCCCTCGTGCTCTCCAACGACGGCCTCGTCGATCTCAACGATGTCCAGCCACTCGATCCCGCCGCCCAGGAAGGCGGCGACGGCCTGCTCGTTGGCGGCGTTGAGGACGGCCGGGTGGGTGGCTGATGCGGCCACGGCGCCGCGGGCCAGGTCAACAGCGGGGAAGGCCTCTCCGTCCAGTGGCTCGAAGGTCCAGCTGACCGGTTCGCGCCAATCGTTGGACACCACCAGGCCTGACAGGTCGGGACGCTCGGGCCAGGTCAGTCCCAGGGCGATGGGCAGGCGCATGTCGGGCGGGGAGGCCTGGGCGATGGTGGCGCCGTCGGTGAACTCGACCATGGAGTGGATGATCGACTGGGGGTGGACGACGACGTCGATCTGCTCGGGGGCCACGTCGAACAGGAGGTGGGCCTCGATGAGCTCGAGTCCCTTGTTGATGAGGGTCGAGGAGTTGATGGTGACCACCGGCCCCATGTCCCAGGTGGGGTGGTTGAGTGCGGCGGCGGCACTGATTCCGGTGAGCTGCGCGCGGTTCCTGCCGCGGAAGGGCCCACCTGAAGCGGTCAAGACCAGCCGTCTCACCTCGCTGAGCCCGCTGATGACAGGACTGGTCAGGCCCTTCTCATGACGGCCGCTGGCCAAGGCCTGAGCGATGGCGGAGTGCTCGGAGTCCACGGGGACGATCTGGCCGGGCCGGATCACTGCCTCACGAACCAGGGCACCCCCGACAACGAGGGACTCCTTGTTGGCCAGGGCCAGGCGGGCGCCGCTGCGCAGGGCGGCGAGTGTGGGCAGCAGGCCCACGGAGCCCGTGATGCCGTTGACGACGATGTCCTGCGCTCCGAGCTCGGCGGCCTCGACCGCCATGGTGGCGGCGTGAGGACCGGTGAGGATCGTGGTGACCGGGTCGGGGCGGCCGAGCTCGGCGGCCATGGCCGAGAGGATCCGGCGGAACTGCTCGGCGAGGTCCTCTCCCCCACCGGAGACGGCCAGGACAGGGACCTCCCAGATGATGGCCTGGCGGGCCAGGAGGTCCAGGCGCGATCCGCCGGCGGCCAGGGCGACCACGCGCGGAGAGGCGGTCCCCAGGCGGGCGAGGACCTCGAGGGTCTGGGTACCGATCGATCCGGTGGATCCGAGCAGGGCCAGTCGGTGGGGAGAATGGGAACGTGACGGTGCTGTGCCGTTCATGAGGGCGAAGCGACTACTCAGGACTAACTCGACTTACTATTCGACGGACAGGAGGACCTCGACGACGCGTGCCAGGTAGCGGTCGACGCTGGGCTCCCCGTAGGCCTTACTGCCCCGGGCACGGCGGAAGACCGCTCCGCGCACTTCGCTGGAGGTCAAGGTGGTGTCGGAGTCGAAGTATCCGGCGATGCGCTCCATGAGCGCGTCGACATCGGCCTTGTCATACCCCTGACCGGAGGCCGGGGCGAAGCGCTCACCTGCCGGGCGCAGGAGGCGCGGATAGAGGGTGGTGGCGAGCTGGGTGACCTGGTCCATCCAGGCCTGACGACCCTTCTCGGCCACGAAGGCGGCTCGCCGGCGCTGGAGGAAGGCGGCCTCAAGGCGGTCAAGGGCCGCATCGACGGCCTGGGGCTGATAACCGCGCAGAACCACGTCGAAGGCGACGGTGCGCACACCTTCGGAGTCCATTTCGTCGAGCTCGCCGGCGTCATAGATCTCGTGGGCAGTCTCGAAGTAGCGGTCGACCTGCTCAGGGCGGTAGCCCGGTCGCAGGAGCGCTGACTTGGGGAACATGTCGCTCATGTCGTCTTAGCCCTCTCCTGGTTGAGTACCTCGGTCGCGAGCTGACCGCAGGCACCGTCGATGTCGCTGCCTCGAGTGTCTCGCACTGTCGTAGTAATTCCGGCACGCCGAAGCGTGTCGACGAACATATCCTGAACCGCATCCTCCGAACAGGTCCAGATGGAACCCGGTGTCGGGTTCAGCGGAATGGGGTTGACATGCGCCCATCCGGCACCCCTGCGGTTGAGCTCGTCGGCGAGCAGCTGTGCGCGCCAGGCGTGGTCATTCATGTCCTTGATGAGCGCGTACTCGATGGACACGCGCCGACCGGTGGCCAGGAAATAGTCGTGGGCCGCGTCGAGCAGCTCGCCGACCTTCCACTTGGAGTTGACGGGAATGAGAGCGTCGCGCAGCTCGTCGTCGGGGGCGTGCAAGGAGACGGCCAGGGTCACCGGCAGCCCCTCGCCGGCGAGCCTGCGGATGAGAGGGACCAGGCCCACGGTGGAGACGGTGATACCGCGGGCAGACAGGCCGAACCCCTCGGGAACCGGGTCAATGAGCCGATGGAGGGCGCCGACGACGTTCTTGTAGTTGACCATCGGCTCACCCATGCCCATGAAGACCACGTTGGACAGACGCGCCGGTCCCCCAGCCAGGTCGCCGGCTGCCGAGGCCTGGGCCGCGTGGCGCACCTGCTCGACGATCTCCGCGGTTGAGAGGTTACGGGTCAGGCCCATCTGGCCGGTGGCGCAGAAGGGGCAGGCCATGCCGCAGCCGGCCTGGGAGGAGACACACAGGGTGGTGCGGTCCTTATAGCGCATGAGGACGCTCTCGACGCGGACACCGTCGTGCAGCTCCCACAGGTGCTTGATGGTGCGCCCTCGGTCGGCACGCAGAGCGCGCACGGGGGTGATGAGCTCGGGCAGCAGCTCGGCGCACAGCTGCTCGCGCTGGGAGGCGGGCAGATCGGTCATGTCGGCGCTGTCGCGGGTGAAGTGCGTGAAGTAGTGCCGTGAGAGCTGGTCGGCTCGGAAGGAGGGAAGGCCCGAGCTCTTGCAGGCTGCCTTGCGACCACTCAGGTCGAGGTCGGCCAGGTGACGGGGTGCCTTGCCCCGCGCCACCGGTACGGCGAAGGACAGCCGTGGCCTTGCGTCAGGACTGGTGGCGCCTTCGGGCGGCTGGTCGGTGGGCATGACCTGGACATGGCCGCCACTGGGCCGTTCGGTGATGCTGACCGGCTGCGGGCGCCGGGGGCGCTGTTGTACTCGCGAAGGCCTCATGCTCGTGCTCCTCGTGTCCCGGGGCTGGGGAGGGCCGGGCTGGTCGACTGGGATGGGTGCGGCATGCAGGCCCTATTTCACCAGGAGGGTGAAGGCATAGACAAGTGGGGCGGCCACGAGAATCGAGTCGAGCCGGTCCATAATTCCTCCGTGGCCTGGCAGGAGCGTACCCATGTCCTTGAGCCCGAGGTCGCGCTTGAGCAGGGACTCCCCCAAGTCGCCCAGGGTGGAGACGATGACGGTACAGGCACCCAGCACCGTCCCTGCCCACCAGGGCCCCCCGATGGCCCAGACACACCCGGCCCCGGTGACCACGGCCGCCAGCAGGGATCCCATGAGTCCCTCCCAGGATTTCTTGGGCGAGACCGAGGGAGCCAGGGGGTGGCGGCCAAGGGTGATGCCCGCCAGCCACCCACCGGTGTCGTTGGCCGCAGGAAGCGCGATAAGCATCATGACTTTTCCTACTCCGTGATCCTGAACCAGGAGCAGGACGGCGAAACCGGCCAGGTAGGGCAGATACGTGGCGGCGAAGACCGACGCGGCCGCGGCGCTGGAGCGCGAGCGACGGACTTCGTCATGAGCTTCGGTACGGGGAATGTCGTGACCGGCCTGCTCCAGGACGGTGCCGGTCTCCGCCTCAGCCTGGTCCATGAAGCTCCACAGGACGCAGGCGCCGGCAGTGGCCACATAAGCCCCGAACGCCGCCTCCGCCCCCAGCTCCCAGGCGCACACGGAGATGCCCAGGGTCCCCAGCCACAGCGGCGCCAGCGGCAGGCGAATGTTCTTGCGGGCGAAGGCCGCCGCCAACTCCCACAGCGCCCCGCATACGGCCAGCACAACGACGCCCACAAAGAGGATCTTGTAGAAGAGCAGTGATCCTAGGACCACGGTGACGAGCACGGCAGCCACCCCAACGGCGGCGGGCAGGTTGCGCCCTGCCCGCCCGGTGGCGGGCAGGGGGTCGTGGTTGCGCGTGGGGCGCGGGTTCAACAGAGTCGTCACTGGGCTCACAGGGGTCGGCGGGACAGGGGCGAGAACCGGCGTGCGCAGGGGCCGCCGGCCCCGGGATCGGTCGGGTCAGACCTCGAGGAGCTCGCTCTCCTTGGCGCTCAGAGCGGCGTCGATCTGCTCGACGAAGCGCTTGGTGAGGCCGTCGAGCTCGTGCTCGGCGCGCTTGACGTCGTCCTCGCCGGCCTCGCCGTCCTTCTTGATGGCCTCGAGCTCCTTCTTGGCCTTGCCGCGGATACCGCGCACCTGGACGCGGGAGTCCTCGGCACGGGAACGGACGAGCTTGACGTAGTCCTTGCGACGCTCCTCGGTCAATGCCGGCAGGGTGACGCGGATGACGGTGCCGTCGTCGGTGGGGTTGACACCGAGGTCGGACTCACGGATGGCGGTGACGATGTCCTTCATCGCCGAGCGGTCGAAGGGGCTGACCAGGACGGTACGGGCCTCGGGGATCGTCAGGGAGGCGAGCTGCTGGAGCGGGGTGGGGGCGCCGTAGTAGTCCACGACGATCCCGTTGAACATCGAGGGGTTGGCACGGCCGGTGCGGATGGAGGCGAGCTCGCTCTTGGCGGCCTGGAGGGCCTTGTCCATCTTGTCCTCGGCCTCGAGCATGACGTCGTCGATCATGGTGCTTCCTTTGCTGGGCGATCGTAGGTTCGTATGTCGTGATCGGCCATCACGGGGATGGCGATATATGCCTGATATACCTGTGCGGTAGATGGAGGCAGGGGAGGGCGGAGCCGTCGTCGGTCCCGCGGAACCCTGCGCCGAGTCAGTTGCAGCTGACGAGCGTCCCGATTCTCTCACCCAGGAGAGCACGGGTGATGTTGCCAGGCTCTCCCATGCCGAAGACCCGCATGGTCAGCCCGTTGTCGCGACACAGGGCGAAGGCAGAAGCGTCAACCACCTGGAGGCCGTCGGTCAGGGCCCGCTCGTAGGTGAGGTGGTCGAGGCGCTGGGCATCGGGGTTTCTGCGAGGGTCGGCGGTGTAGACGCCGTCGACCCCGTTCTTGCCCACGAGCAACTCGTCGCAGTGGGTCTCCAGGGCCCGCTGGGCTGAGACCGTGTCGGTGGAGAAATAGGGCAGGCCGGCGCCAGCACCGAAGACGACGACACGGTTCTTCTCCATGTGACGGATGGCGCGCAGGGGGATGTAGGACTCGGCGACCTGCCCCATGGCGATGGCGGTCTGGACGCGGGCGGGAACGCCGGCCTTCTCGATGAAGTCCTGGAGGGCCAGGGCGTTCATGACAGTACCCAGCATGCCCATGTAGTCGGCGCGGGCACGGTCCATGCCTCGTGACGAGAGCTCGGCGCCGCGGAAGAAGTTCCCGCCACCGACGACGACGGAGACCTGAACGCCGGCGCGGACGGCATCAGCGATCTGGCGGGCGGCGTCGGAGACGACGTCGGGATCCAGCCCTATCGATCCGCCACCGAAGACCTCGCCGGAGAGCTTGAGCAGGACGCGTCTGGGGTGTGTGCCGTGGGCGACGCGGTCGTCACGAGCCGGTTCCTGACTCATTGCGCTGTATCTCCTGGGGTCGGCGGGCAGGCTTCGCACAGCCTACCCCGTCCACGACAGCATCGGGCCACGATGACGGTCACCCCCGGTGGTCAGACACGCCATGGGACTATGCCCTGCGACATGCTTCGCGACCGCCTCAGCAACGCAGTCCCGGGGCGGAGGCCAATGATGTAGGAAAAGGGCGGGGCGGGGTCGCGAACATGATGCTCGGGACCCCGCCCAGGATGGCCTCGGATATCGCTGATGGTGCCGGCGACGCCGTCACCCCGACGCACCGGGCCGAGGCGGCTCAGGCGCCCACGCGGAAGCGGACGAAGCCGGTCAGCTCGCCGCCGGTGGCCTCAACGACCTTGCCGACCGTGGTCTTGGGGTCCTTGGCGAAGGCCTGGTCGAGCAGGACGTTCTCCTTGAAGAAGCCGCTGAGGCGGCCCTCGACGATCTTGGGGATGGCCTTCTCGGGCTTGCCCTCGGCGCGGGTGGTCTCCTCGGCGATGGCGCGCTCCTTGTCCACGACCTCGGCCGGCACGTCGTCGCGGGTGGCGTAGGCCGGGGAGTAGGCGGCGATGTGCATGGCGACGTCGTGGGCCACCTCGGTGGCCTTGGCGTCGGTGCCCACTAGGACGCCGACCTGGGCGGGCAGGTCGGGGTTGGTGCGGTGCAGGTAGAGCTCGATCTTGTCGGCCTCGAGGCGGCCGACGCGACGCACGACGATCTTCTCGCCGATGACGGCCTGCATGCCGTCGGTGAGCTCCTTGACGGTGGAGCCGTCGACCTCGACCTCGGCCAGGGCCTCGGCGTCGGTGGCGCCGGAGTCCAGGGCAGCGGAGAGGACCTGCTCGGCGTAGTCGAGGAACTTCTGGTTCTTGGCCACGAAGTCGGTCTCGGCATTGATCTCGACGAGGACGCCGACCTGGCCGTTGCCGGAGTCGACGACCTTGGCGGCGATGAGGCCGGCGGAGGCGGCGCGGCCCTCGCGCTTGGCGATGCCCTTGAGGCCCTTGACGCGAATGATCTCAATGGCCTTCTCGGCGTCGCCGTTGGCCTCGTCGAGGGCCTTCTTGACGTCGAGCATGCCGGCGCCGGTCTTCTCGCGCAGCGCCTTGATGTCAGCAGTGGTGTAGTTCGCCATGAATGTCTCCTGGTCAGTCAGTGACTAATAGACGTGTGAAAAGGACGTATGAAAGGTGTTCACAGCGCGTGGACGCCGCGCTGTGAACTAAGGAGCTGAAACGATGCGCCCGGGCTCAGGCCTGCTCCGCGACGGGGGCCTCGGCTCCGGCATCGACGGCCTCAGCAGTCTCCGCGGCAGCCTCAGTGGCCTCAGCGCCGGCGAGGAGCTGGGCCTCCCACTCGGGCAGCGGCTCGGCGTCGGCGGAGGTCACCTCGGCCTCCTCGCCGGTGCGAACGCGGCCACCGGAGCGGGCCAGCACGCCCTCGGCGGCGGCATCGGCCACGACGCGGGTCAGCAGGGTGACGGCGCGGATGGCATCGTCATTACCGGGAATGCCGTAGGTGGCCTCGTCGGGGTCACAGTTGGTGTCCAGGATGGCGATGACCGGGATCCCGAGCTTCTGGGCCTCGGAGATGGCCAGGTGCTCCTTCTTGGTGTCCACCACCCATACGGCGGCGGGGAGCTTGCTCATATCGCGGATGCCGCCCAGGGTGCGCTGAAGCTTGTCCTTCTCGCGGCGCATCATGAGCAGCTCCTTCTTGGTGCGGCCGGAGCCGGCCACGTCGTCGAAGTCGATCTGCTCGAGCTCCTTCATACGGTCCAAACGGGCGCGCACGGTGGAGAAGTTGGTGAGCATGCCGCCCAGCCAGCGCTGGTTGACGTAGGGCATGCCGACACGCTGGGCCTGCTCGGCCACTGCGGCCTGGGCCTGCTTCTTGGTCCCGACGAACAGGATGTTGCCGCCGCGAGCGACGATCTCCTTGACGAAGTCGTAGGCGGTGTTGATGCCCTCGATGGACTGCTGGAGGTCGATGATGTAGATGCCGTTGCGCTCGGTGAGGATGAAGCGCTTCATCTTGGGGTTCCAGCGACGGGTCTGGTGCCCGAAGTGGACACCGCTGTCAAGGAGCTGGCGCATGGTGACGACGGCCATGACGGTCCTTCCGTGTGTGCCGAGAGGTTGCTCGACGCACGATCATTCGGGGGACGGCCGAGTTGCGCTCGGGCACGTCCCGGGGTTCTTCTTCTGGGTTCTTCCCCGTGGTTCCGCACGCCTGCGAACGCGCACCGAAATCGGTGACCGGCTGGGAGCCGGCGCGGATGGGGCCTGGTGCCTGCGACGCACGGCCACCCGCTCACCGTGGCGAACCGTGATGACCGGGACCGCGGCCGTGTCGCCCGGAGGGACGTCCCGAAGCGCTCGGGTGCAGGCACGCGAAGTCAGTATTCCGGGCCGGTCTCCCGCTGATGCCGGAGCGATCCGCAGAATACTGCGCAGGTGAGGCTACCACAGGGCTGGTCCCGCTGCCGAGGCCGATTCGGCGACATCCGGAGTCATTCCGGTCACCACAGGCCGGTCCCCGAAAGCGTTTTCCACAGGGGCGACGACGTCCCCGGCAACTGGGGCCGACCGAAGCGCACCCTGGGGGCATGCATTCAGGACAAAAGCCACAGGCAGCGCAGCGAGCCTACAGGGAGCACGGCGAGCACGGCACTGGACCCTCACGCCCACCGTCCGGCGTCCCGCCCGTGTCCTCTCCGGCTCCTGACAGCGCCCGTCGTCTGGCGGCTGTGACCACGGCCCTGATCGCCTGCGGAGCGTTGACCGCTCCGCCGCTGCCCGCAGCCCCCTCCGGCAGCTCCCAGACGGTTTCGGCTCGGGAGGTAATCACGGTTCCGGGTCCGGACTCGGTTCCAACCCCAAACACCGGCACCCAGCTGGAGCTCCAGGATCCTGACCTGCCCGAGATCACATCCGCCTTCGCCGGAGAGTACGGATCAATGACCCCGCTCTTCGCTGACTCCGGTCTCATCGCTCAGCCCATCGGAGAGACAGAGACCGGTGCAGGGGAAAACTTTGGGCGATCCCCGGAGCCCAGACGTCCGCGAGGGCGCTACCAGTGGCCGACCGGTGTACCGGCCACCGTGGTGGAGAACTTCGACCCGCCGGCCATCGTATGGGGACACGGGCACCGCGGCGTGGACCTGGCTGCCGCGGAGGGCACGCAGATCCGCAGCGCCGCCGCGGGGACGGTCGCCTTCGCCGGCATGGTGGCCGGGCGTCCGGTGGTCTCCATCGACCACGCCGACGGGATCCGCACCACCTATGAGCCAGTGGAACCGGCTGTCGGAGCGGGTGACACGGTAGATGTCGGCCAGGTCATCGGTACCCTGCTGCCGGGGCACCGCTCGGACGGGGTCTGCGCCCTGCACTGGGGCGCGCGCACCGGCCCCAAGACCTATATCAACCCGCTGCGTCTGCTGCAGCCGGCCGTCATCCGCCTCAAGCCGGTCCAGTAGGACCGGTGATCGGCACTTGATCCAGCAAGCGTTCCTGCCGATGATGGGGCGTCGTGGAGAACAGTGAGATCTCAGACACGACCTCTCTCATGGATGTTTCGCTGAGAGAGGTGGAGGCATGAGGTCCTCCGAATCCCTCCAGCACTGGTTCGAGACCTCCCTGCGGCCCAGGCTGCAGAGGATGGTCGCAAAGCGACGCCCAGACCTGCCGGCGCCGCAGCTGCTCGTCGTCGCCCCGGGGGTGAGGTTCTCCTTCGGCGAGGTCGACCGGCTTTTCCATACCGCGAGCGCGGGAAAGCCCTTCGTAGCGGTCGCGGCGGCGCGCCTGGCCCAGCAGGGGCAGCTGTCCCTGGATGCGCCGATCGGCGAGCTGGCCCCCGACATCGATCTGTCCGCACTGCCCACCGCTCCGGGCGTCATTCTGTCCCGGGAGCTGACCCTGGGTCATCTGCTCAGCCACCGCTCAGGACTGCCCGACCCGATGGAGCCACCGCGCGGGCACTCCACCGAGTGCTCGCTGGACCGCATCATGCGTCAACCCGACCGCCGGTGGGACCCGGCCGAGGTGGTGGCGCAGTGCGCGGGGCTGCCGTCCCTGGGCCGCCCTGGTGAGAGCTTCGCCTACGGGGACGCCAACTACGCCCTGGCTCAGTGCGTGCTCCAGGAAGTCACCGGCCTGTCCACCCACGAGGTGCTGCGCACCCAGGTGTTCCAGCCCGCGGGGATGACGCGCACGGGTCAGCCGCACTCCACGGCCACCGATGAGGAACTGGCAGGTCTGAAGATCGCTCCGGTCTGGGTCAAGGGTGCGGAGATCAGCCATGCCAGGGCGCTGTCCGCCGGGTCCGCTGACGGCGGCGCGGTGACAACCCTGGAGGACATGGTGCGGTTCCAGGAGGCCCTGCATGAGGGAGACCTGCTCAATCGGGATCTGCTGGCGTGCCTGGCCCGGCCCCGCTCCCGCCTGCGCGCGGGCCTCCACTACGGGACGGGGTTGGCCACGATTCGCTTCGGCGAGCTCATGCCCCTGGTCCTGCGAGGCCTGCCCGAGCCGGTGGGAGGCCTGGGCCTGTGGGCGGTGCACTGCTTCTTCTACCCGCGCCAGCGTGCCCACGTCGTCATGAACCTCCACAGCACCGCGCAGATGCGGCGCAGTTTCACGCTGCACGCCGCGATCGCCCGTCAGCTGACCCGCCTGTCCTGAATTGCGCTCCCCCGCCGGCGGGCCCCGGGTCCTGCATTCCTTCGGGATGACCATGGGGCCGGACCTCACGCGCGGGGGCCGGCCCCGCCACCGCGCCGTCGGACGGACTTGCTCGCCGCCTCAAGCGCGGGGGAAGGCCTGTTCGTAGACACTGCGCAGTCGCTCGGCGGAGACGTGAGTGTAGCGCTGAGTAGTGGCCAACGAGGAGTGGCCCAGAAGCTCCTGAACGCTACGCAGATCTGCTCCCCCGTCCAGCACGTGGGTGGCGGTACTGTGCCTCAGTCCGTGCGGCCCCAGATCAGGAACCTGGGCGGCCGCGCACAGCCTGTGGACGATGTCGCGCACCGCTCGGGGATCGATACGCCGTCCTCGCGCTCCCAGGAAGAGCGCGGCGCCGGCGTCGGGAGCACAGATCTCGCCTCGCCGGTTCAGCCAGCCCTCCAAGGCCCTGGCGGCGGGCAGCCCGTATGGGACGGTGCGTTCCTTGCGCCCTTTACCCAGGACACGCAACGTGCGTTGAGAGTGGTCCAGGTCGGTGACATCGAGGCCAACGAGCTCGGAGACCCGCGCGCCAGTGGCGTAGAGCGTCTCGACGATGGCCAGGTCGCGCACGGCCAGGGCGTCCCCGTCCGCAGCGAGGTCTGCGGCGGTCTTAAGGAGCTGTGCGGCCTGCTGGGTCGTCAGCACTCCGGGTAGACGGTTGTCGACCCGGGGGGCCCGCAGGCGTGCGGCGACGTCGGAGGAGAGCCTGCCCTCCTCGAAGGCCCAGGCGGAGAACGTCCTCACCGAGGCGGAGCGGCGGGCCAGGGTGGCACGAGAGTGCCCGCTGGCGGCCAGTGCGGCAAGCCAGTCGCGCAGGTCCGTCAGATCGAGGGTGGCCAGGGCCGGACCGACGGGTTCGTCGTCACCCTCGCCGACACCGAGAAAGTTCAGGAGATCATCGATGTCGACAAGGTAGGCGCGCACGGTGTGCTGGGACAGATCCCGCTGCAGAGACAGGTACCGCCGATAGGCGGCAAGGAGGTCGGAGCGTGTCCTCGACATCACAGAAGTCCCCCTGACAACGGCTGAAGCGGATAAGTGAGTCGGATGGGTTCAGAGAACTGTACGCAGATCTTGGCGACAGTGGCATACCGACGTCACTGGCAGATCCGGTGCCGACCATCGGTGAACAGCACAACAGCACAATCGTCTCTTCACCTCTCGAACGGCTGTGACGCCCCACAGGACCGATGGCACCTCCGCTCATCATCCTCCGGGGAATCCCGAGTTCAACGCCGCCTCCGCCAACCGGAGGCGGTACGCTGCACCTTCCCTGAGAGCTCCAGGATCCCCAGTGCCGATGTCGTCTCCTTCGGGGACAACCCTGAGGAGCGGACGATGGACTCGGTGCTCGCCGCGGCCCGGGCGGGCATGGCGTCCAGGACGAGGGAGGCGGCCGGATCCAGGCCGTCGAGAAGCCCGCCACCGGTCAGCTCGGGGTCATGCTCCTTGGCGGCATCCGCGTCGACGGTGCCCAAGGGCGTCAGCAGCTCCAGGGCGTCGTCGGTGTCGGTGATGCAGACCGCCCCCTTGCGCAGGAGCCGGTGGCATCCGACCGAGGACATGGAGGTCACGGGGCCAGGAACGGCGCCCACCTGCCTGCCCAGCTCGAGGGCCCGGTGGGCGGTGGACAGGGCGCCCGAGCGCCAGGCCGCCTCCACCACGATCGTCGCCCTGGAGATCGCCGCGATGACGCGGTTGCGTGAGACGAACCGGTGCCGACCGGGCTGGCACCCCGGCGGTACCTCCGCCACCAGCGCCCCGGAGGCGATGACCGCCTCCAGCACCCCGGTGTTTCCCACCGGGTAGAGGCGGTCCACTCCCCCGGCGGAGACTGACACGGTGGGACCTTCCCTCAGTGCACCGCGATGGGCGCAGGCGTCGATACCGAAGGCTCCCCCGGAGACGATGAGGCCGCCCTTCGCCGTCACTCCGGAGGCCAGGGACCCGGCTACTCCCTCGCCGTACCTGGTGGAGGCCCGGGCTCCTACCAGGGCCAGGCACAGCCCGTTGGCCGGTCCCGCCGGCATCCGCTGCTCCCGAACGGGCATGCATCTGGCTTGGGCGATCACCTCGCCGCCTGCGCCCCCGGGGTCGTTGACGGCAACTGAATCACTGCGGCCGTCCTTCTCGCCGCTGGTCCCGGGGCCGCTCCCGCCGCTGGTCCTGTTCACCGTCTCCAGGTCCTTGGCGCTGACCAACAGTGCCGGGTCCCCTCGCACCCACAGGCAGAAGGGCGGGTACTCCAGCTCATCGAGCCCCGGCGGCCACCAGGTGTCTCCCGGGAGGATGAGGCTCCCGCCGAGACGGTCGAGCACATCCAGCTCGCGGCGGATGTCGAGTCCCTCCAGGCGCGGGATCCAGCGCGCGGCGACCTGCGCCCAGTGGGCACTGGCCTCGCCCGCACTGGAGGCGCCCAGAGGCGGGTCCGGCACCGGCGGGCGAGGGGCGCCGCGCGGACGTCCCGAGGAGTCGACGGCCTCCTCCAGCAGCCATCTCAGGGCGAGGCTCGGCCCGAGCCCGCCCACCACCATGGCTGCGGTGGCACTGTTGGGCTCGGCCAGACGGGACCAGGTTGCGCGCGCCAGCGCCGGATCATCAATGTCGTAGGGCAGTTTCATGGACGCACTCCTGAGGTTCTCAGGGCCAGGGCGATCCCGATGTGGGTGAGGGCGAGACTGTCGACACCCTCGAGGTCGGCGAGGGTCCAGGCCAGTCTGAGGACCCGGTCCACCCCGCGCAGGGAGAGGTCCCCGCGTTCCAGGGCGGTCATGAGCCGACGGCTGAGCGGAGCGCTGAGCCCACCGTCGGGGCCTCTGAGGTAGGAGCCGGGAACCTCGGCGTTGAGGCGCCACGGTGTGCCGGCCAGCCTGCGCTCCGCGGCCTGGCGGGCGCGCAGGACGCGCCGCGCCACCACGGCGCTGGACTCTCCTCTGCCCGCAGAAGCGAGATCAACAGCACTGACGGCGCCGACCTCGACCTTGATGTCGACCCGGTCCAACAGCGGACCGGACAGTCGTGAGAAGTAGCGCCGTCGCTGCAGGGAGGTGCAGGTGCACTCCAGGCCGCGGCCGCCGGCCTTGCCGCAGGGGCAGGGGTTGGCGGCCAGGACGAGCTGGAAGGCGGCCGGGTAGCTGGCCCGCCCACCCACGCGGTCGATGGTGACCACCCCCGACTCCAACGGTTGGCGCAGGCAGTCCAGGACGCCCGCACTGAACTCGGGGGCCTCGTCGAGGAAGAGCACGCCCCGGTGAGCCAGGGAGACGTCTCCGGGGCGGGGCATGCCGGAGCCGCCTCCGACGACGGCGGCCCGAGTCGCCGTGTGGTGCGGTGCGCGCAACGGCGGCCGGGTGATGAGTCCGTGCGCGGGATCGAAGATGCCGGCCACGGAGTGCAGAGAGGTGACGGTGACGGCGTCCGTCTGCTCCAGGGGCGGCAGGATGGAGGGGAGTCTTTCGGCAAGCATGGTCTTTCCCGTTCCCGGAGGTCCCACCATGATGAGGTGATGGCCCCCGGCCGCGGCGACCTCGAGGGCCTGGCGGGCCTCACTCTGCCCGACGACGTCAGCCAGGTCCGGCGGCTCGGCGTCATGAGGGAGGGCCGTAGAAGCATCATCTGTTCCGGCCTCGGCGATCTGCTCCACCGCCGCGGCCACGGCTGCACTCAGGCGCCCGCCGTAACGCTCCACGAGCTGACCGACGTGTCTGACGGCGGTGACCCGGGCGCCGGGTACGAGCTCGGCCTCGGCCGCGGCCTCCTGGGCGACGACGATCTCCTCCACCCCGGCGGCCACCGCGGCCTGGACGCTGGGCAGGACGCCGCGTACGGAGTGCACCGAGCCGTCCAGCCCGAGCTCGCCGATGTAGACGGTTCGTCCCAGGAGCCCGGCCGCGGACCGTCCGAGCCGGCCACGTGCGCCCAGGACGGCCAGGGCGAGCGCCAGATCCAATCCGGTCCCAGTCTTGCGCAGGTCGGCCGGGGAGAGGTTGACGGTCAGGCGCTGCTCGCCCCAGGTGACGCCGCAGGTGCTCAACGCGGCCCGAACACGCTCACGCGACTCGCGCACGGCGGTATCGGGTAGGCCCACGAGGGTGAATCCGGGCAGGCCCTGGGCGGCGTGAGCCTCGACGTCGACGATGTGTCCGGCCAACCCGGTCAGCGTGACCGCGAGCGTGCGCGCTAGCCCCATGACGCGTCCACCGCCCGGTGGTGGCGCAGCAGCGCAGGACGCGCATCGCGCAGGAGGATGGAGACGACGTCGAGACGTATGCCGGTGTGCGGCGGGGGCTCATGGGTGGTCGCCCAGGCAGCTGCCAGGGCACGCAGTCGGGCTACCTTGCGGGCACCGACCGCGGCTGCCGGTGGTCCCTGGCGCAGGGAGCTGCGGGTCTTGACCTCGACGATGACGAGCCTCGGCCACGCCTCACCAGGCTTGGCGACGGGCGCACTGCTCGGCTCGCGGTGCACGTGGGTGGGGTCCAGGGCGATGATGTCGATCTCGCCACGCAGGCCGTGATCCGGACGCCAGTTGCGCTCCAGGACCTGCCACCCGATGTCCTCCAGGTAGGTGGTGGCGAGGTCCTCCCCACGACGTCCGGTGCGCAGACGGGACGCTCCTGCAGGATCGGCTCCTGCACCACCCGAGCCCCGGGCGCGCTGCCTGAGCAGGTGATGGCCGCATCTCGCTGCGATCACTGTTCTTCCTGTTGCGGCTGCTACGACCTGGTCGGTCATCCCGATCACCTCCGCCACTAGCCTGAGGCCAGGTCAGCCAGTGCGCGCCACAGCCCGATCGGCTCTGTGGACGACGCTTGCAGGAGACGTCCTGTGGCTCCCGGCGAGCAGGGCTGCGCAGCCGAGCGGGCGCCACCGGAGATGGCAGCGCAGCATCGGGAAGGAGGTCAGGGCGAGGGGATGTCCATCTCGAGCTTGGTGAGCTCCTCGACGTTGACGTCCTTGAAGGTGACGACGTGGACAGACTTCACGAACCGGGAGGCGCGGTAGATGTCCCACACCCAGGCATCCTCGAGGGTGAGCTCGAAGAAGACCTCCCCGCCATTGGTGCGTACCTGAACGTCGACGGCGTTGGCCAGGTAGAACCGTCTCTCGGTCTCCACCACGTAGGAGAACAGGGAGGCGACGTCGCGGTACTCCCGGTACAACGAGAGCTCCAGCTCGTTCTCATAGGACTCGAGGTCTTCTGCGCTCACCGGGCCATCATGCCTGCCCGCGGCGCCCGTGCCCGGCAGGCCGCGGGGGCGAGTCGGTCTCCCTCGCTGGTCGGCATCGCCGCGTTCTTCGTCCTAGTCATCCCCTGCCGATGACGACCGCCTCCTGCTACGTCAGCCTCGCCGGTCCAGTCCGGGCAGGTGCCAGCTGCGACGATGCTGGTCGCTGGCCCCCAGGGCGGTGAGTCCCTTGATATGTGCCGGCGAGGCGTAGCCCTTGTTGGAGGCCCACCTGTAGCCGGGGTCGTCCAGATCGGCCATAAGGGCGTCCCGTTCGACCTTTGCCAGGACGCTGGCCGCTGCGACGACAGCACAGCGGGCATCCGCTCTGACCTCCATGCGCACCGGCGGGGTGGGGAGAGATGCGTCGGGCCGGGGCATCTCATCCGGGCACTCGCCGCGTTCCAGCGCGGAGAGGAGATCGGGCTGTGGTGCGGTGAGCCAGTCGGCTACGCCATCGAGAATGATGACGCCGGGGGCGTGTCCGCGCTCGGCAACACCTTGCAGGGCGCGCAGCCCCGCCAGTCTCAGGGCTCCGACGATGCCACGCTCGTCGATCTCCGCCGGCGAGGCGTGGGCGACGGCGTAGTCCACCAGCCAGCTGCGCACGGGTGCAACCAGGCCGGTGCGCACACGGGCCGTCAGCTGCTTGGAGTCGGCCAATCCGTCGGGGAAGGCGTCATCGGTACTGGGGCCAACGACTGCCAGACCTACGCTGACCGGCCCGGCGAGTGCTCCGCGTCCGACCTCGTCCAGACCACCGACATAGTTGTGGGTCTGAAGCAGTTCCTTCTCCACGCGCCGGTCAGGATGAGTGCGAACCCCACGGCTCACCGTGGCAGCCCTCGGTCTGCTTCCGATCCGTCCGAGGGGCCCGGCAGTTCCACACTCTGAGCGGAGTCTGTACGCGGGGCATCCAGGAACTCGCCGCTGTCGTCGTCGGGGTGCTCGAGGTCGCGAGAGTCCTCGGAGTCGGTGACCGACTGCGTCGTTTCCGTCTTCCCGGTGTCTTCCGAAGGACTGGGGGATGTGGAAGGCGCTGGCGTCGCGGAGGCGTCGTGATCGGGGACCTGGGAGAAAGTCCTCTCCCCTCCCCCCAGGCTCCCCCACCTGCCCGGGTTCAGCCACTGGAAGACAACCTTGGCCACCCCGACGACATTCTTCAGGGGTACGAAGCCTCCGTGGGGGTCATCGCGGTGGTAGCGCGAATCGGCCGAGTTGCTGCGATTGTCCCCCATGACCCATACGTACCCCTGGGGAACAGTGACATCGAAGGACGTCAGGGACGGGATCTGACCGTCCTTGACGTAGGGCTCCTTGATGGCGACGCCATTGACAGTCAGCATCCCCTTGCCGTCGGAGACCACATGATCGCCTCCCACGCCGATCACCCGTTTGACGAGGTGATGACCGGTGTTCTCGGGTAGGAGGTACACGGAGATCAAGATCTTCTGGAGAGCACCGCGCAGACCTGTCGGCTCCTTGACCTGGAGCCAGTCGCCGGGGTCGCTGAAGACGACGACGTCACCCCGGTCGATATCGTCGGAGTCGAACATCGTGACCGCGACCTTGTCTCCGTCACGCAAGGTGCGCTCCATGGAGCCCGAGGGAATCTCGTAGATCTGGACGACGAACATCCGCAGAAGGGCTGGAACCAGGATGATGACCGCCAGGACGAGCAGCGCCCGCGTCAACCGTTGGAGCAGGGACCCTGTCTCCGGCGGGGGGATGGTTGGGGCGACGCGCCGGCGCGGCTGGATGGAGGGGGGAAGATCCACGGGCTCGACATCGGGCTCCGGATCGGCGTCGGGGTCGATGAACGGGTCGTAGTCCCATTCATCGATGTCATCGCCTGAGACCGCGTTCGAGGGTTCTCCCACCGACACAGGGGACTCGCCGGCTTCCTGGGGCGAGCCCGCGGAGGGGGAACTGCAGGCGGGAGTAACGGCGGACCTGGAGGTACAGGCGATCTGGGAGGGGACGGCCTGCTTCAGGTCCAGTCCGACGACGTCGGCCTCGTCCTGCGGTGGTCTCACCGTACCCCTTCCCTTTGCCAGTCGATGCGCCTGAGTCCGCCGCTGAGCGGTGATGAATGAGAGATGACGAGCGCCCGGAGCCCGTAGGCTCCGGGCGCCGTCTTGGGAGCGCGGGGGCTCAGTCCTCGCGACGCTCCTTGATCTTGGCGGCCTTACCGCGCAGGTTGCGCAGGTAGTAGAGCTTGGCGCGACGTACCTTCCCTCGGGTGACGACCTCGATCTTCTCGATGGAGGGCGTGTGGACGGGGAAGGTGCGCTCGACGCCGACGCCGAAGGAGATCTTACGGATCGTGAAGGTCTCCGAGACGCCGCCTCCCTGGCGTGCGATGACGACGCCCTGGAAGACCTGGACGCGGGTACGGGATCCCTCAACGACCTTGACGTGGACCTTGAGGGTGTCCCCGGGACGGAAGGAGGGGATGTCGTCGCGCAGTGATGCGGCGTTGATCTCGTCGATCAGGTTCATGATTCTCTCCACACCCATGCCACTGGTCAGGAGTGCTGATTCGGCGGCGCCGCCCCGTCGGGAGCAGCACCGAAAGTGGATGCCCTGAACTCCCTCGCAGCGGCGTTCCTCCCCAGTGGCAGAGGAGCCGCGGGCCCCAGGTGCTCGCTCAGTCTGCCATAGGCTCGCACTCAGAGACGAGCACGCTGGCAACGACGTGCCTGAGTTCACGCCTCGCCCACAGCCGGACGGGGCTCCCGGTAGACGCTATGCGCCCACACAAAGGACATTTTATTAACCATTCGATCAGTCGCTGGAGCCGGCCAGGGTTCTCGTCGGCGTGGGTTCAGTGGACTCGGCGGGGATCGCCGCGGGGGTGGAGGCCGGTTCGGGCACCTGGGAGAAGACGTTGTGGCCGGAGCTCAGACTGGACCAGTGGGAGTATGGCCACACGACGTTCTTGGCGACGCCGACGACGTTATCCATTGGCACGAAGCCCCGGTGCACGTCGTTCTGGTGATAACGGGAGTCTGAGGAGTTGGTGCGGTTGTCGCCCATGACCCAGACGTGGCCCTCGGGCACCGTGACATCGAAGGCGACGTCCGACGAGGACCGCCCGGGCTTGAGATAGTCCTCGTGGATCTCGACACCGTTGACGCTCAGGGATCCTCTTCCGTCGGCGACGAGGTGGTCACCGGGCATCCCGATGACGCGTTTGATGAGGTGGTGACCGGCGTTCTTGGGGAAGATGCGGATAGCGACCAGAAAGTCCTGGAGGGCGCCCTGAAGGCCCGTGGGCTCCTGGGTCGTCAGCCACTGGTCGGGATCGGTGAAGACGACGACGTCCCCTCGTTCGATGTCGCGGGAGTCGTACATCGTCACGGTGACACGGTCACCCTCGGTGAGAGTGTCCTCCATCGAACCGGAGGGGATCGTGAAGCTCTGGATGACGAAGGTGCGGATGAGGGCGATGATCACCACGGCGATGACCAGGTAGGACAGGGTGATACCCCACTGCTTGAGGCGGGAGCCGAGCTGCGTCGCCGGCGATGAGGCGTCGCCCGCTCCAGAGCGCTTCACGCCCGGCCCGTCGCTCCGGGTGTCGGCCGCATCGCCGGCGACATCCTTGTCCTCGAGGTTCTGGTCGGGTCCGCTGCTCATAGGCCTTCTCCTGTCCGCCGGATCATGACGACGTCGTGGGCGTTCTGGCCTCCGACGTTGTAGGTGCGGGTCCCGACCTGGCGGAAGCCGGCCCGCTTGTAGGCCTTCTGGGCGCGCTTGTTGGTGACGTGGGTGCCGAGCCAGAGCAGATTCGTCCCATGGTCGGCGGCCTGCTGCATCACCGCACTCATGAGAGCGGGGGTCAGTCCCGACCCTCGCATGGTGGAGTCGACGTAGACCTTGGACAGCTCGCCGACGATCTGCCCGCTCCGGACTCGGACGCACGCGGGACGAGGATCAAGCCCGGTGGGCGACTCGCCGGTGGCATCGGGCTCCTCGCGCAGCACGGCTGCGTAGCCGACCAGGTTGAAACCTTCTGATCTCTCGCCGGTCTCCGTCTCACCGGATGTCCGCACGGTGGGCAACGGCGCTGGCAGCTCGGCGACGACGAGGTCGACGCGCTCGTCGCCGGCCCAGGTGGAGAACAGCTCGGGAACCAGGTTCGTGGCGATGTGCCGGGTGATGGACTCCGGGGCGATGACCTGCTCGCAGGCATCGGGGAAGGTACGGGCAGCCAGGTCGGCCAGGGCCTCGGCGTCGCGGGCGGTGGCGAGCCGGATACGCACCGGCACCGGGTGCGCCGCCCCGGCCGGGACCGCCCACCCCGCGCACGCCAGGGTCGCACGGTCCTCGCGGTCCAGACGGGCAGCATCCAGGTGCGCGATCATGTCGGGGCGACGGCTGACGGTTCGGGCGATGGCCTGGTCCCGCCGGGTGCGGGCGATGCGGGCGTGGTCGCCGGACAGCAGGACGGGGTCGACCTCCAGGCTGCGCCACCGGGTGGGGCGGGTGTGGACGGGGTACTCCAGCAGGCCGGCGGCTCCGTAGGACTCCTCGACCAGTGACTCGGGGTTGCCCAGGACACCGGGCAGGAGGCGGGCGATCGCCTCAATCATGACGATGGCGGCGACCTCTCCCCCGTTGAGCACGTAGTCGCCGATGCTCAGCTCGCGCACCTCGATACCGAGGGAGGCGTAGTGCTCGGGCACACGCGCATCGATGCCCTCATAGCGGCCGCAGGCGAAGACCAGGGAGTCGGCTCCGGCCAGGTCCTCGGCGGTGCGCTGGGTGAAGACCTCACCCGAGGGGGTGGGGATGATGAGGACCTGCCGGTGACCGGCCGGGGGCTCGGCAGTGAGCACGTCGTCGAGGGCATCGCCCCACACGTCGGGCTTCATCACCATGCCGGCGCCGCCTCCCAGGGGCGTGTCGTCGACGGTGCGGTGCCGGTCATGGGCGTGGTCGCGCAGGTCGTGGACGCGTAGGTCGAGGTCGCCTCGGTCGGCTGCCCTCCCGATGAGGGAGAGGTCCAGGACCTTGAGGTAGTCGGGGAAGATGGTGACGACGTCGATCCTCACCGGGCCTCCTCCGCCTGGCCGTATCCGGGGAATAACCCACCGGGCGGGTCCAGGGTCACGGTACCGGCCTCGGGGTCGATGGCCGGGACGAGCTCGGCCACGAAGGGCACGGCCACGTCATCGCCCTCGGGGGTGGTGACCACGAGTCGGTCCTGGGCGACTCCGGGCTCCAGGTCCGTGATCTCTCCCAGCGTCTCTCCGGAGACGCTGAGCGCTCGCAGCCCGACGAGCTCGTGGCGGTACCAGGACTCATCGTCCGTCTCAGAGCTCGTGGCGTCGTCGGTCTCGACCAGGAGCCTCACACCTCGCAGGGCCTCGGCGGCCGTGCGATCACCCACCTGCACGAAGGCGGCGAACCAGCGGGAGCCGTCGAAGCGCAGGCGGCTGACCGTCAAAGGCCCTGCCTGGACCGGGTCGGTGGGGACGGTGGTTCCAGGCGCGAGGCGACCCTCGGGGTCATCGGTGCGGACATCAAGGCGCACCTCGCCCTTGAGAGCGTGGGCAGGGCCGATGACGGCAAGGGTGAGCAGCACCTGTTCTCCTGGGATCGGGACGTGGAACGGCTAGTGAGGAATCTGGATGTCTGACGCCAACCTACCGCGCCCCGGTTGACGTTCCCATCGGGATGGGGAATGACGTCGGGCACCGACGGCGTGAGGTTGACCGCCTCAGTGGGGCTTCCTGTCCGGAATCGCCACCCGGTCGTCGGCGGCGAGATCAGGCGGGCGACCGAATGAGAACACGACGATGCCCGGCTCCCCCATGGGAACCGGGCACTCGTATCGGCCGGTTGTGACCGATGCTGTCGGCCTGGCGGCCCTGCGTGCTCAGCGGCGGTCGGTGTCAACGACGTCGACGCGCACCGGCGAGTCCGCCAGCGCTCCCACCACCGTGCGCAGCGCTCGAGCGGTACGGCCCGAGCGGCCGATGACTCGGCCGAGGTCCTCGGGGTTGACCCGCACCTCCAGAAGGTCGCCGCGTCGCAGCGACCGGGAGGTGACGGTGACGTCGTCGGGGTTGTCGACGATGCCCCGTACAAGGTGCTCGAGGGCGTCGGCCAGCATCTCAGGCCTCCTCGGCGGCGACCTCAGCGGAGGCCTCGGCCTGAGCGGTCTCCTCCTCAGCCCCGGCCTCGGCCGCCGCAGCGGCCTCCTGCTCGGCCTTGGCCTTGGCGGCGGCTGCCTTGCGCTTCTCGGCGTCGTCGGCGGCGGCCTTGACCGCAGCCTCCTTGGCGACCGTCGCGGCGTCGGCGTCCTTGACCTTGAGGGTGCTCTCGACACCCTTGAGGCCCTTGAACTGGTGATAGTCGCCAGTGATCTTGATCAACTTGTAGACGGCGTCGGAGGGCTGAGCGCCCACACCGAGCCAGTACTGGACGCGCTCGGAGTCGATGCGGATGAGCGAGGGCTCCTGCATCGGGTCGTAGACACCGATCTCCTCGATGACGCGACCATCGCGCTTCTTGCGGGAGTCGAGGACGACGACCCGGTAGAAGGGGGCAAACTTCTTGCCCATGCGCTTGAGGCGAATCTTGACTGCCACTTGGTTGAACTCCTGGTTCTGGATGGTTTGGCGCGCGCTGGTCCCCGGTGGGGTCAAGCAACGGTTTCCGGCGTGAGCCGAGACGCGACCGGGGCCGGGAGAGGGACCGACGTCCAATCGAGTACAGCCGGACATTCTGCCAGAGCGCCCGACGGCGTTGCCAGCGCGCAACAAGCGTTCCGACCCACCACGGGTGCGAGATCGCCCACAGAGCTCATCCTGCCCGTCGCCGTCGACCACGACCGGAGCGAGCAGCTGCCCTCCATGGAAAGCGCGACGGCATCAAGTCCCACCCGATGAGGAAGGCCGAGGAGCCGAATCGGTCACGGTTCCGGAGACGGAGTGCGCATGACACCTGTCACGTCATGCCGGTGACAGCGTTCAGTACCGTACGAGGCCGGCCGGGGCGATCCTCGAACCATGAGCAGCACCTCCGTTTCCCCGAGTTATGGCACGCCCAGTCGTCCCCCGGTGGGCGCCAAAGCCGATCCCACAACCGTCCCCGCCGTCCATGTGCTCGGTCTGCGCAAGACCTTCGGCCCCGTCGTCGCCGTCGACGGACTCGATCTCACCGTGGCCCCCGGCGAGGTTGTCGCCTTCCTCGGCCCCAACGGGGCCGGCAAGTCCACCACCCTCGACGTAATCCTCGGCTTCACCCAGCCCGACGCGGGCAGCGCTACCGTTTTGGGAGTCACACCGCGCGAGGCGGTGCGGGCCGGGCGCATCGGTGCCGTCCTCCAGACCGGTGGACTCATCCCCTCCTTCACGGTCGGCCAGACTCTCAGCATCATCGCCTCCCTCCAGCCGCGCAAGCCCGACATCGAGGCGGTCATCGACCAGACCGATCTGCGCGGGATGCTCCGCCGGAAGGTCTCCCGCTGCTCCGGCGGCGAGACCCAGCGCATCCGTCTGGCACTGGCTCTCCTGGCGCAGCCGGAGTTGCTGGTACTGGACGAACCGACCACCGGCATGGACCCCACCGCCCGCTCGGCCTTCTGGGACACCATGCGCCGGGAGACTGCGCAGGGCCGGACGATTCTCTTCGCCACCCACTACCTGCAGGAGGCCTCCGACTTCGCGGACCGCATCATCATCATCGACCGTGGACGTCTGGTCGCCGCCGGCTCGGTGGACGAGGTGCGCGCCATGGGCGAGGGAACCACGGTCAGCGCGGTCTGGCCGGGTCGGGCCCGGCACGCCGCGCGGCGTCCCGCCCGGGGCCCGTGGTGTTGTGGCCGCGGCGGGCGGGGTGGTCGTGGGGCGCCCCTGGGGGGTGGCACCCCGGTTCTGCGCGGGGGGGCGGGGTCTGACCGGCCAGACCGCGCTGCGTACCGCCCTGGCCCCGGTGTCCGGCTCTCTGCTGAGAGTGGATGTCCACGGAACGCACCTGGCCGTGCGCACCACCGCCCCGGATGACGTCGCCCGGCTTCTGCTCACCACCACCCCCGCCGGTCACCTCGGCATCACCGCGCTCAGTCTCGAGGAGATCTTCGCCGAGCTCGTCGGCGAGGACCACGACGAAGCCCCTGAGCGCGCAGCGTGAACCCACCGTTCTCCCTGTCGTCGACCCCTGCCGGGCCGGTGCACCGGCCCGGTTCAGCCCCCCGTCCGCCCATCCTGCATCAGAATCAAGGAACCATTCATGTCTGCTACCACCTCCCCCGCTCGCAGCGACGGCCGCCCCGCCGCTGCACCCCGTCGTCCCCGCCCGTGGACCTACACGCGCATCGACGCCCTGACCACCCTGCTCCGCCCCGACATGTGCTTCTTCACCCTCATCATGCCACTGGGCATGTACCTGTTCTGGGGCGCCATGCAGGACTTCTCCACCCACGACGCCGGCCGCGGCAATGTCGCCTCCTCGATCATGATCAATATGTCGGTCTTCTCCGTGGCCACCGCCGCCACCTGCACGGCCGCGGGAGCCGCGGTCGAGCAGGTGGGCGGTTGGGGCCGTCAGATCGCGCTCACGGCGGGCGGCCTGCGCACCTACATCACCACCAAGCTGCTGACCGCCCTCATCGTCTCGGTCTTCCCGGTCACCGTCATCTTCATCGCCGGGGCCTTCACGGGTGCGCAGATGGACGCGCCCTGGGTGTGGGCTGTCAGCTACGCCCTGAGCCTGCTGACCGCCGTCCCCTTCGCCTGCTGCGGCCTGGCCGTGGGGCTGTGGTTCCCGGCGCAGGCGGCGGTCGGCATCGCGGGCGCCTCGATCAGCGTCTTCGCCTTCCTCGGCAACCTGTTCATGCCGCTGAGCGGCGGCCTGTTCGACTTCGCCCACGGCACCCCCATGTACGGGGTCGGCAGCCTGGCTCGCCGAGCGCTCCAGGGGGACTCCGTCGCCACCGCGACCAGTACCGGCGGGAGCGCCGTCGTCCACGAGGCCCTGTGGGTGCCGATCGTTAACATTGCCGTGTGGACTCTCGTTTTCGTCTTGGCGTGCCTGACCGCGCAGCGTCGCACGACGGTGCGCCGCTGACCGCCGGAGCACCCCCGATGGGCACGCGCACCGGCGAACGCACGGCCGTCACCGCCCCGGTGGCGGCTGACGGCCGCACCGGGCCCTGGTACCGGCGGATCGACTGGAGCTCCACCTTCTGGGTCGTCCTCCTCCTCATCCCCCTCTTCTACGTGATCCAGAAGGACATACCGCTGCCGTTCAAGATCGTGGGTGTCACCGGGCTTCTCAGCTTCGCCTGCGTCTACGCCTGGGCGGTGTCCACCATGACGATCTGGCTCGATCTGCCGGAGGGTGCGGGCGTGCTCGACCAGCTGCGGCCGGCGACCAGCAGACTCGTGCTGCTCGCGCTCACCGCCGTCGCCTCCGCACCAGGCCTGAACTGGTGGTACACCTGCTCCTACCTGCCCTACTTCTGTGCGATCATCCTGTATGCGACGACGCTGCGCACCGGCCTGATCATCTCCGGCTGCCTCATCCTCCTCACCGATCTCGGCTGCGTCCTCCTCGCCCCCGAGGCGGGTGTGGTGCGGGCGGTCATGGGTTTCTCCATGTCCTCAGTCATTGTCACGTTCTCCCGTATCGGAGCCGAGTCCGCTGCTCGACGTCAGGAGGAGGAGCGCGTGCTCGCCGCCGTCGCCGAGCGCGAGGAGATCGGCCGTGACGTCCACGACCTTCTTGGGCACTCCCTGACCGTCCTCACTCTCAAGGCGGAGGTCGCCCACCGACTCGTGCGCCGTGATCCCGGGGCCGCCGAGCGCGAGCTCGCCGAGATCATCGAGTTGTCCCGCTCGGCCCTGGCGGACGTGCGTGCCACCGTCACCCGCCTGCGCGCCCCGGACCTGATTGGGCAGGTGGAGGCCTCCCGCACGGCCTTTGCCACGGCCGACATCAGCGCCGTGCTCGCCGGTCGGGCCTCTGACATCCCCCTGCCCCAGCGTGAGCTGCTCGCCTGGGCCCTGCGAGAGGGAACGACGAACGTCCTGCGGCACGCCGGCGCCACTCAGGTGCACGTCGCACTCGCCCCGGGACGAGTGCGTATGCAGGACGACGGCGTGGGCGTCGTCGGGCAGTGTCTCGGCAACGGGCTGAGCGGCCTGCGCGAGCGCGTCGAGGCCGTCGGCGGCGCCCTCGTCCTGACCAGTCCCGCCCCGGACGGCACCGACGCACGCCCGGGGACCGTCCTGGAGGTCACCCTGTGAGCACCCCGATCCGCGTCCTCATCGCCGACGACCAGGCCCTCGTCCGGGGGGCGCTGGCCACGTTGCTCAGCCTGGAGCCGGACATCGCCGTCGTCGCCCAGACGGGCACCGGGCGAGCGGTGACGGCACTGGCCCGGGAGCACGCCGTCGACGTCGCCCTGCTGGACATCGACATGCCGGACATGGACGGCCTGGCCACCGCGGAGGCGCTGACCGCATCAGGCACCGGCTGCCGCAGCCTCATTGTGACGACCTTCGGGCGCCCCGGCTACCTGTCCCGCGCACTGGAGGCCGGAGCAGCGGGCTTCCTGGTCAAGGACACCCCGCCCGAGGAGCTGGCCGAGGCGATCCGGAAGGTTGCAGGGGGTCTGCGTGTCATTGACCCGACACTCGCCCAGGAGTCGGTGATCATGGGGCCTAACCCGCTCACGGACCGTGAGAAGGACGTGCTGCGACTGGCGGCACGCGGCGCGGACGCCCACGACATCGCCGGCTCCCTGCACCTGGGTGCCGGGACGGTGCGCAACTACCTGTCCAGCGCGATCAGCAAGACGCACGCGCGCAACCGCACCGAGGCGGCCCGCACCGCCGAGACCAACGGCTGGTTATGATGAGCCCAGTCACCTCCAAGCAGTCGACGAAGCACAGAGAGGCCGGGGATGGAGAGCTCATCACAGCGGCATGAGCTGATCCGAAGAGAACCGATCTTCCACCACCCGGAGTTGATCTGGGACGCGGGCTCCTTCGATGAGCAGATCGCGGAGGACTTCAACGAGGTCGGCGCCTCGGGACGGCGTTACAGCCGCAGCGAGGTCAAGGAGGTCGTCCTGGGACGCTTGGAGGGAACTCATGCGGACTCCCTCGCCGATGGATACAGAATCGAGGAGGCGGAGTCCCGCATCCTTGCCGACGACGTCATCCAGGTCCTCTACACCTTACGGACGCCAGGTCGCCTCACCCGGAGGTCAACGCTCTACCGTCGCCGGGGCTCGACCTGGCAGGCGGTATTCCACCAGGGAACCGTTATCGAAGGCGCTACTGACTGAGCCCACCACGGTCACCCGGGCCGGCGACGAGGCGCTGGCCGCGAGCCCTCACGCTGCGGCCGGCGGACTGCTGCGGAGGAATCAGACGTCGAAGCCTGCCGTACGCACACGAGAGGCGGTGCCTGCCTCCAGCACCGCAAGCCGGGCTCCTACAGTCCGAGGTGGCGGCGCAGGTCCTCGGGCAGGGCTCCCATGGCGTCGGCGACGTCGTCGCCCGAGGGCTGTACGTCGGCCTGAGTCTGCGACTGGGCCTGGGGCATGATCCCGTAGCCGGAGGCGCCGGACTGGCCGCCCCCGAGCCCGAAGGAGGACCCGGCTGCAGGCGCCGCGGTCTGCCCGGCCTCGATCTTGGCCTGCTTGGCGACCGCGGCCTCCTTGGCCTGACGAGCGGCCTTGGCGGGGTTGCCGCTGCGGCCCTTCTTGCCTCCCTTGCCACGCTTGGCCTTAGGAGCCTGACGGGCCTTGGAGTGCTTGCCCATGCCGGGCAGCGACCCCATCCCGGGCATGGCGCCGCCCTCGCCGAGTCCGCCCATACCACCGCCGGAGGCCATGGCCTCCATCATCTTCTTGGCCTGCTCGAAGCGGTCCACGAGCTCATTGACGGCCTGGACCGTGGTGCCCGATCCCTTGGCGATGCGGCTGCGACGCGATCCGTTGAGAATGGACAGGTCCTTGCGCTCGGCCGGGGTCATGGAACACACGATCGCCTCGATGCGATCGACCTCGCGCTCGTCGAAGTTCTCCAGGGCATCACGCATCTGCCCCATACCGGGCATCATGCCCAGGAGCTTCTTCATGGAGCCCATCTTGCGGATCTGGCGCAGCTGGCTCAGGAAGTCGTCGAGGGTGAAGGCGCCCTTGGCGAGCTTTGCGGCTGCGTCCTCGGCCTCTTGACGGTCCAGAGTGCGCTCGGCCTGCTCGATGAGAGTGAGCAGGTCACCCATGTCCAGGATGCGCGAGGCCATCCGGTCGGCGTGGAAGCGCTCGAAGTCGGTCAATCCCTCACCGGTGGAGGAGAACAGGACCGGAGCGCCGGTGACGCCGCGCACGGACAGGGCCGCACCGCCGCGGGCGTCGCCGTCGAGCTTGGAGAGGACCACGCCGGTGAAGCCGACGCCGTCGCGGAATGCGACCGAGGTGTTGACGGCGTCCTGACCGACCATGGCGTCCAGGACGAAGAGGATCTCATGGGGGACGACGGCGTCGCGGATGCGGATCGCCTGGTCCATCATCTCGGCGTCCACGCCCAGACGGCCGGCGGTGTCCACGACGACGACGTCGTAACCGTTAGTGCGTGCCTGCTCGACACCGGAGCGGGCCACGGCCACCGGGTCGCCCACGCCGTTGCCGGGCTCGGGCGCCCACACATGCACCCCGGCGCGCTCGGCGACGACGCTCAGCTGGGTCACGGCGTTGGGGCGCTGGAGGTCGGAGGCGACCAGCAGGACGCGCTTGCCCTGGTCGCGCAGCCAGCGTCCGAGCTTTCCGGCCAGGGTGGTCTTACCGGCGCCCTGAAGGCCGGCGAGCATGATGATCGTGGGGCCTCGGTCGGCCCAGTTGATGTCGCGGGTCTGGCCGCCCAGGATCTCGATGAGCTCCTCATTGACGATCTTGACGACCTGCTGACCCGGGTTGAGGGCCTGGGAGCGGGCGGCGTCGACCGCCTTCTCACGCACCGCGGAGGTGAAGGCACGCACCACGGGCAGGGCGACGTCAGCCTCCAGGAGGGCGCGGCGGATCTCGGTGACCGTGGCGTTGACGTCGGCCTCAGTGAGACGACCCTTGCCGCGCAGCTGGTTGAAGGAGGCGGTGATGCGATCGGAGAGGTTGCCGAACACGCGATGGTCCTTCCTGGCGCCGTCGGGCGCGTTGGTCGGGAGACTTCAGAGCGGGTGAGGGAGGAACATCCATGGCCGTGAGCCATGGCGGCTCCGCTGACTGCGACCCAGGATAGCGGCAAGATGGGCCAGTCCTCTCCCCCGCGCCCGGACCGGGACTGAGCCCACACTCGCCAGTCGGCGGCCTCGGATGCGTCATGCCTGAAGTCCTCGGCTCTGCCTGACACCGTCGCCCAACCTGAACGAGGGTTTTCTCCCGGTATCCCGCGGTACTTCACGGCTCGGCGACCCCTGAGATATGTCATGAGCAAGTAGTGACCGATGGGCCATGGACCGCA
>NZ_CAUROW010000018.1:0-45221 GCF_963526355.1 uncultured Actinomyces sp.
GCCTCCAGCCGGTCCAGGGCGGCGTCGAGGGTGACGCGGGGGCAGGCGACGTTGATGCGGGTGAACCCCTCGCCGCCGGCGCCGAAGATCCGACCGTCGTCGAGCCAGAGGCCGGCCTCGTGCAGCATGACGTCGTCGAGCTCGTCGGGCGTGAGCCCGGCGGCCTGAAGGAGGCCCGAACAGTCCAGCCACAGCAGGTAGGTGCCCTCACAGGGCGCCGCCTCGATCCCCTCGATCCGCTCCAGGCGCGCCTCGACGTGCGCCCGGGCGGCCGCGATGTGCTCGCGCAGGGCGTCCAGCCAGGCATCGCCGCCCTCGTAGGCGGCCCGGCAGGCCGTCAGGCCCAGGACATTGGGCTGGGAGTAGCCGGTGGTGGCCAGCTCGCGGCGGAAGGCCTCGCGCAGGTGGGCATCGGTGATGAGGATGTTGGCGACCTGCAGGCCCGCCAGGTTGAAGGACTTCGACGGCGAGGTGCAGGTGATCGTGCGCGCGGCGGTCGCCTCGCCCAGGGAGGCGAAGGGTGTCGTCGTGAAGCCCGGCAGAGCCAGGTCGGCGTGGATCTCATCGGCCACGACAACGACGCCGTGGCGGGCCGCGACCTCGTCCAGGGCGGCGAGCTCGTCCCGGCTCCAGACCCGACCCACCGGGTTGTGCGGGTTGCACAGGAGCAGCAGGCGCGAGCCGGTCGCCTCGATCGTGGCCTCCAGGGCGGCCAGGTCACGGCGGTAGACGCCGTCGGCGTCACGCACCAGCGGGACGGCGGCCACGGTGCGCCCGTTGTCCTCGACGACCTCGCGGAAGGGGTAGTAGACGGGCTCCTCGATGAGGACCGCCTTGCCCGGTGCGGTCAGCGCACGCACCGCCAGGGCCAGGGCCGGGACGACGCCGGGGGTCACGGTGTTCCACTCGGCCTCCACCCGCCAGCCGTAGCGGCGGGAGAACCAGCCGGTCAGGGCCGCGTTGTAGGCGTCGTCGGGCTCGGAGTAGCCGAAGATGCCGTGGCGGGTGCGCCACAGCAGGGCGTTGGTGACGGTCGGTGCGGTGGCGTGGTCCATGTCCGCCACCCACAGGGGCAAGACATCCTCGGGACGGCCGCGCTCGGCGGCGAAGTCCCACTTGAGGCTGGCCGTGCCGCGGCGGTCGGGGACGACGTCGAAGGAGGCGGTCTCGACGGCGGGTGTGGTGGAGAAGGGGGAGCGGCCGGCCGAGGCGTAGGTCGCCACGGGGGAGGAGGTGGATGTGGGGGTCTGTGGAGGTTGGAGGCTCGGGTGGATCGGATGGGTGGAACCGGTGGAGTCGCTGGAGCTGCTGACGGGGGTGAGGTGGGCGTGCATGACTGAGATCCTCTCGGGTCCCCGGGCGCGGCCATGCGTGCCAGCGCAGGGTGCGTGGACGCAGCGTGTCGGCGCGGTGCCCCGGGGTGGCCGGCGCGCGGGCCGGCCGAGGTGGCGGATTGCTGGAGGGATGAACACGGGGCCTGTGGGGCCTCCGCGGAGTGCGACGAGTCGGTTTCAAGCGGCTCGGACTCTCACCGTTACGTGTCGGACAGCGACGGCTGGCGCTGTCAGCGCATGCACATTCGACCCTCGCCAAGGGGACGCACCATCATCGTGCGGGCCTGAGGCAGAGGAGTCATCATGGCGTCGAGCATAGCGGCAGTACCGCCAGGGGCGCCACCCCGCCTCGCCCCGACCGACCGGTGAAAGATCGAGGTTGATGTTGTCTCGGACCGCCGCACAGGCGCGGGCGGACTCCGTGCGGAAAGAGTCAGTCGAGGATTTCTCCGGATCCCGGTATGGGGGAGTCCGGGTCGATCTCGAAGGCTTCGGCGCTCGACGCGATCAGCTGTTCAATGAGTCCTCTGGATCCTCCGATGTAGAAGGAGTCATGGTAAATAGGGCATGCCGCGGTGAAGGTGCCGTTGGTCGCATATATGAGTAGGGGGCTGCTACTGCGTAATCCTTGCTGTCTGGCGTGCCGGTTGAGCCAGGATAGGGGCTTCTGGATAAGGGTCGCATGCGTGGGTCTCGCGTCTGGCACGGTCAGTGGCTCGATGGCGGTACGTAGGAGGCCGAGCAGGTCCGGTGGCAGAGCTGGAATGGGAGGCTGCTCCTGAGGCTCTTCTGCGTAGCCCCTCCACAGGGCGAACCAGCACAGTGGGTCTTGTTCCTGCGCCAGAGCATGCGTCAGGAGCTCGGTCGTCTCGGGGTTGAGGCACGCGTAGGGAGGGTCGATGTCCTCGCCGACAAGGTGTCTGATATCCGCCCACGAGGTCTTCGCGGTCAGGCGCGCGCTCGAGATGAGCGTCGACCACGGCATCGCCCGGCCGGAGTCGTCGATGATCGGAAGAAGGAGGCGTGCAGCCGACTCATGTCGACTCCCCACTATGTCGCGAACCGACGTCATGGCGTCGAGCGTAGCGGCGGTGCCGCTACGTGCGCCACCACGCCCGCGAGTCGGCGGACCGGGTTGGTGGGCCGCCGCGTCCGGTCTCGCGAGGCACAGTGAGGATTCCTCGAAAAAGATCTGACCCATATTTTATACCGATAAGTAACGGTAGCATTTGCCGTGGTGGTGGTCGTGAGCGTCATAGCGGGTTTACGACCGCCGTCGCCGCAGCCATGATCCGGTGGAGGCGGTCTGAGAGAGGGCATCCCCTCCTTTGTCAGCACTGACCCAGCAAGGAGCTGTACATCCCATGAATCAGAGACCTGACCTACCGATGACCGAGGCCTCGGCCCGCCCCGCGGGTGGCCGGGCGATCAATCGACGCAGCATGCTCAAGGGGGTCGGCGGGATCGCCGCCCTCACCGCCGTGGGCGCCGGCGGCTCCCTGGCCGCGTCGGCCCCCGCCCAGGCCGCGGGCCTGAGCGTGGTGGAGCACAGTGACGGCGGCCGCATGCAGTACTACCGGTTCTCCACGCCATCCATCGGCTGGAACCCGGCCGTCAACGTGCTCCTGCCCGACGGCTACAACGCCTCACGCCGCTACCCGGTGCTCTACCTGCTTCATGGAGGGGGTCTCAATGCTGACTTCAGGGCCTTCGACAATGAGGGTATTCGGGACGTGACCGCGGGGCGTGAGCTCATCGTCGTCATGCCCGACGGCGGGAAGGCCGGCTGGTACTCCAACCCGGTGTCCTCGAACGTGGGGCCGCGCAACTGGGAGACCTTCCACATGAGTGAGCTCATCCCCTGGGTCGACGCCACGTTCAGCACCATTGCGGAGTTCTCGGGGCGGGCCGTCTCCGGTTTCTCGATGGGCGGTTTCGGGGCTCTGAAGTACACCGCCAAGTACTACGGCCACTTCGCCTCCGTCTCCAGCCACTCGGGACCCGCAGACCTGCGCGGGCCGGACGGCGGCATGGTCACTCACTGGGCGAACCTGTCCTCCTCATTGGCCGAGCTCGGGGGCGGCATGGTCTACGGCGCCCCGTGGGACCAGGCGCGGGTGAGCGCAGACAACCCGATGGAGAACATCGAACGCTATCGGGGCAAGCGCATCTTCCTCGTCTCCGGTACGACTTTCTTTGATCTCAATGAGAAACATGTCCTGCCGACCCAGAGGACCTTCGGTGGGGCCCTGGAGGCCGCCGGCATTCCCCACGAGCGCTATGAGGAGTCGGGCGGCCACTTCGTGCGCCGGGAACGACTGCAGCAGGACATCGACGGCGTCATCGCCCACCTGACCAAGGCGGGTTGAGGGATGCCCCGTGGCTCCGTGGACCCCTGAGGGTGGCGGTCGTACCTTATGGCTCGTTGTTGAGGGGTAGGGGGACGAACGCGCAGGCGCTCGACCACATGGGACTCAGCCGGGAGCCGGCATGCCCTCGCCGCTCCCGGCCCCCGGTCAGCCGGCGCGGCGCAGGCGCAGTGAGTTGGTGACGACGATGACGCTGGAGGCGGCCATAGCAGCCCCGGCGATCATCGGATTGAGCAACCCGGCGGCCGCCAGGGGGATCGCGGCGACGTTGTAGGCGAAGGCCCAGAACAGGTTCTGGCGGATGATCCGCAGGGTCGCCCGCGACACCCGCACCGCCGCCACCGCCGCATCCAGGTCCGGGCGCACCAGGGTGATGTCGGCGGCCTCAATGGCCACGTCCGCCCCCGATCCCATGGCCAAACCCAGCCCCTGGGTGCCGGCCTGAGCCAGGGCGGCGGCGTCGTTGACTCCGTCGCCCACCATGCCCACGACCGCGCCCTCGGCCTGCAGCGCGGCGATGACGTCGCGCTTGTCGGCGGGCAGCACCTCGGCGCGCACGTCAACGGCGTCGATACCCACCTGGGCCGCTACGTGCTCGGCGGCCCGGGTATTGTCCCCGGTCAGCAGCACCGGGCGGATCCCCAGCTCGCGCAGTGCGGTCACGGCCGCACGTGAGGAGGGGCGCACCGTATCGCGCACCACGATGACCGCCACCGCGCGCAGCGGCTGCGTGCCCTCGGTGCCGGAGCTGTCGGCGGCGCTGTCCCCGACGGCGTCAGCACCAGCGGCACGATCCGTGCCAGTAGCACCGGTGGCGCCGTCAGCACTCGGGGCCGCATTGATGACCGCACCGACCGCGACGACGACGGCGGTCGCACCGGAGTCCTGAGCCTCCTCCACGGTGGCACTGAGAGCCTCGGGAACCTCCGCGCCCATCTCACCGGCGAGCCAGCCCGGTCTGCCCACCGCCACCCGGCGGCCCTCCACGGTTCCCGACACACCCCGGCCCTCGTGGTTGGAGAAGCCAGCAGGTGCCGGCAGGTCGCCCAGGCGCTCGCGGGCCGCCGTCGTGATCGCCGCGGCCACCGGGTGCTCCGAGGCCGACTCGACCGCGCCCGCCAGGCGCAGCGCCTCGTCCCCCAACGGGACTGTGCTCATGTCGGCACCTGCGCCTCCGCCGGTGCTGACATCAGCCGTATCCGGGGCATGCGACGACGTCGGATCCGCACTGCCTGCAGCTGTGCCGTCCAGGAGTGCGCCCGCTGTCCCCGCGATCTGCGCGTTCTGATTGAAGGGCGGGTCCTGGAATCCGTCGACCTCACGGCAGGCCTCGGTATCCAGGCTCATGCGGCCCTGGGTGACTGTGCCGGTCTTGTCCATGACCATCGTGTCCAACGCCCGCGTCGACTCCAGCACCTCGGGGCCCTTGATGACCACGCCGAGCTGGGCGGCCCGGCCCGAGCCGACCAGCAGCGCCGTCGGCGTGGCCAGCCCCAGCGCGCAGGGACAGGCGATGACGAGCACGGCCACCGCCGCGGTGAAGGCCGCCTGCGGACTGTTGCCGGTGAGTAACCAGCCTGCCAGCGTCGCGGCCGACAGCACCAGGACAATGGGCACGAACACCCCCGAGATCCGGTCGGCCAGCCGCTGAACCGGGGCCTTGCCCGCCTGTGCGGCCGTGACCATCCGCCCGATCCGGGCCAGCGTCGTCCCCTCGCCCACGGCCGTGGCCCGCACCAGCAACGCGCCGGAGGTGTTGACGGTCGCCCCAGTGACGGTCTGTCCGGCCTCGACCTCGGTGGGTACGGACTCCCCGGTGAGCAGCGAGGCGTCCACGGCCGAGCGGCCCTCGACGACGACGCCGTCGGCGGCGACCTTCTCGCCGGGCCGCACGAGGAACAGGTCCCCGGCCGCCAGGTCCTCGATGCTGATGCGCTCCTCGGTGCGGGTGGCCTCCGCGCGCGGCGAGCCGTCCTCAGTGAGGACGTCGACGGCGTCGCGGCTGCCCGACGGCGAGGTGAGGACGACTCGGGTCACCTCCTTGGCACCCAGTTCCAGCAGGGCGCGCAGGGCGTCGCCGGAACGGTACTTGGCGCGCGCCTCCGCGTAGCGGCCCGCCAGGAGGAAGGTGGTCACCCAGGCGGCCGACTCGAAGTACATGTGGGCGGCATGCCCCTGGGAGCGGGGCAGCAGCTCCATGCTCATCCGCATGCCGATGTGCCCGGCCCCGCCGAGCACCAGCGCCCACAGGCTCCAGCCGGTCGCGGCGATCACCCCGAGGGACACGAGCGTGTCCATCGTGAAGGCCCCGTGGCGCAGCGCCCGGAAGGCCGCCTTGTGGAAGGGCCAGGCCCCCCAGACCGCCACCGGCAGCGCCATGAGCGCCACCGTCCACTGCCAGCCCGGCAGCTGGAGGGCCGGCACCATGGAGATCGCCATGATCGGCACCGACAGGATGAGGCAGTAGATGAGCCGCAGCCGCAGGTCGGCGGCCCGCTCCATATGCGAGGCGCCCAGGGACTTTGCCCCGCTCCCGGAGGCGGAGCGGGGGGAGGTGCCGGCAGGGCTGGCGGGGGCGCCGGGGCGCGTGGCCGGTGTCGCGGCCATGGACAGCGTCGCGCGGCCGCCTGTGCCCTTGGTGCCGCGTCCACCCCCGGCCGAACCGGGAACGGACGGTCCCGACGCCTGAGCCGCCGGCGTCGTTGACTCAGGCTCCCCGGCCGGTGACGCCTCCGATTGCGCCGACTCATCTGGTGAGGCGGTGTCCAGCAGGGCGCCGGTGTAGCCGGCGCGGGCGACCGTGGCCAGGAGGTCATCGACGCTCACCGCGCTCGGGGCGGTGATGCGGGCCGACTCGGTGGCGAGGTTGACCGAGGCGCTCACGCCGTCGAGCTTGTTCAGCTTCTTCTCCACCCGGGCCACGCAGCTGGCGCAGGTCATGCCCCCGATGGAGAGGTTGACGGTGCGCAGCTGCCCGCCGGATTCCTGGCTGGTCGTACTCATGGGAGCCTCCTTGTCTGTTGCAGACGCCGGGCGTCGACGTTGGGGCGTCCGGGCTCAGCGCTCGCGGTCGTCGCGCTCGACGGCGTCGAGGGTGTAGTCCCCGGCCTCGTCGATGGCCTCGGCCAGGGCGGCGTCGTCGAGGCGGATGTCGGAGAGCACGGTGACGGTGGACTGCCCGCCCTTGTTGAGCAGGACGGAGACGTCCTTGACGCCGTCGAGCGTCTCGAGCTCCTCGGTGACGTGGGCGACGCAGTGGCCGCAGGTGAGTCCGGAGACCTTGAGGGTGGTGGTGCGGTCGATACCGTCGGCGGTGAACTCAGTCATCTCTCACTCCTTGGGAAGTGTGTGCGGAAAATGGGTGGATCGGAACGGGAACCAGGTGGTCCGCCGCGAAGCGGGCCGTGGTGCTCAGGACCGCACGAGCCGGGCGATGGCGTCGGAGGCCTCGCGGATCTTGGCGGTGCCCTCCTCGTCGCCGGCCTGGGCGGCGTGCAGGACGCAGTGGCTCATGTGGTCCTCCAGCAGGCCGAGGCTGACGGCCTGGAGGGCCTTGGTGGCGGCGGAGATCTGGGTGAGGACGTCGATGCAGTAGATGTCCTCCTCAACCATGCGGGAGATGCCCCGAACCTGCCCCTCGATGCGGCGCAGGCGCTTGAGGTAGTCCTCCTTGGATCCGGTGTAGCCGGCCATGTCTCCTCCGTTGTCTCGGTCGGCATGGACCATACCCCTAGGGGGTAGGGGTGTCAAATACCCCTGAGGGGTATGTGGTTGCTGGTGCTCGTTCGGATGGGCGCGGATCCGGGACATGGCAGAGAGGGACGTGGGATGCTCGTGCCATGACCGCCGTTGCCCATGCCTCCCCCGGCCCCGCCGACTCCGACGCGGCGCCCCGGACACCAGATGACCCCGATCTCCACCTCGCCCGGGACCCCAGGGCGGGCGCTGGGCGCCTCATGGTGCTGGCCGGCAACCGGCCCGACCTGCGCGGTGTCATTGTGGACAACCCGGGCTGCTCCCCGGAGCTGCGTGCCTGGGTGAGCCGCATGGGGGGAGCTTCCGCCGGCCCTGGTGGCGGTCACGGTGGGCGTGGCGGACCTGAGGCCGCGGTGGCTCGGACGGGCGGCTCTGGCGGCGTCGACGACGCGGATGATGCGGTGTCGCTGGCGCCCACGGGATGGGAGCCCTCCGACATCGGCCTGGGTGAGGACCCCTTCGGCTCCGTCCTGGGTGACCCGCTCATGGGCTCGCCACTCTTCGAGGATGGCGCTCCCGATGACGCCCTCGACGGTGCAGGCGACGTCCGCACCGGTGGTGGCGCAGACGCCGACCGTGAGGCCACCCGACCCGGGGGAGGCGCCCAGCAGCGGTCGTCGAGCCGGCGTGCGACCAGGTCGCGCACTGCCGCCGCCCACAATGCCCCCCGGACGGCCACGGCCCGGACCTCGTCGTCGCGCACCTCATCCCCGCGTACGACAGCGCCGCGTATGGCGCCAGGCCCGCAGGTGTCAGCCCCGGCGTCGGCCGGCCGCCATGTCCAGCTCGGGTACCAGGTGCCGGGGCCCGGTCGGCCCGCCGGGCCCGTTGCCTGGGGTTACGGGGACTATCGTCGCGGCTCTCGCCCCGGGCCTCAGAACAGCCCCGGAGCGCCGGGCGGTGCCCCCGGCTACGGTAGCGTGCCGCCGGCTGCGCCGGCCAAGCCGCCCGCGTCTCCCGCCGCCCCCGACGGGACGGAGAGCGGCGGCGTCTCGCCCTCCCCTCGGTCCGGCGGTGGGTCGACCCCGTCCTCGGACCCCGGCTCGGGCGTGGTCGTCAAGGTGATGGCCTGGGGCCTCTTCCTCCTCTTCATCCTCATACGGATGCTCTCCTGAAGGGGGAGGGCTGGATGCTGGATCGTGTGGCGACAGAAGGGTTGTCGGGGCGATCCCTGGGCCGTGGCGAGATGCTCGGTCCGCCGCGGACGCACCTGAGGCCTCGACGACTGACGCCTCAGGTGCGGTCCACGAACCCTCACGCGTGTCCACGAGCCCTCTGGGCACGCTCGAACGCCACAGGCCTAGCTGTACTTCCTTGGGAGGTTGTGAACAGGGCTGAGGTTGCGTGAAGGCCTCCGGCAGGATGTGGGTTGACACACTCGCATCACTGACCGGAGGCCCTCATGACCCACGCTAACGCACCGCTGACCCCTGAAGGGCGCCGTCGTCTTGCTCATCTGGTGGTGGAAGAAGGCTGGCCCATGCGCCGGGCGGCCGAACGTTTCCAGGTCTCGCCGGCCACCGCCAGCCGGTGGGTGGGCCGGTACCGGGCCGGCCAGCCCATGGAGGACCGTTCCTGCCGTCCCCACCACAGCCCAGGGCGGCTGGCAAGGCGCACTGAGCGGCGCGTCATCGCCTTGAGGCTCAACCGCCGGTGGGGACCCCACCGCATCGCCTACCACCTGGGCCTGGCGCGCTCCACTGTGGGACGCATCCTGGCCCGGTACAACATGCCCCGCCTGACCGAGGTGGATCAGGCCACCGGGCTGGCGGTGCGCCGCCCGCCGCCGGTGCGCTATGAGAAGACCAGTCCCGGGGAGCTGGTCCATCTCGACATCAAGAAGCTCGGCCGCATCCCCGACGGCGGGGGCTGGCGCGCTCACGGACGGGGCTCAGCGCCCGCTCTGGCCGCGGACCGCACCAAGACCCGCACCCGCCGTCGGGGCAGCCCGGTCGGAGGCTATCGGTACATCCACCACGCGATAGACGACTACTCGCGCCTGGTCTACTCCGAGATCCTGGATGATGAGCGCAAGGAGACCGCTGCCGGGTTCTTTCAGCGCGCCAACGCGTTCTTTAAGGACCTGGGCATCACCGTTCAGGCCGTCATGACCGATAACGGGGCCTGCTACCGCTCACGGGCCTTTAACCAGGTCCTGTCCGCAACCGGCGTCAAGCACCGCTACACCCGCCCCTACCGGCCCCAGACCAACGGCAAGGTCGAGCGCTTTAACCGCACTCTGACCCGCGAGTGGGCCTACGCCCACACCTACACCAGCCAGACCCAGCGCGAGGCCGCCTACCAGACCTGGCTCCACCACTACAACCACCACCGACCCCACACCGCCCTGAGCGGCCAAACCCCCGCCAGCCGCGTTCACAACCTCACGGGGAAGTACACCTAGCGCTCGTGTTCGGCGCCTCGGACCTCTGAGGGGCTGGGGCTCGAACTCGGGGTCGGGCCGCCGGGGGCGTCGGTGAGCGGGATCGTGAAGGGGCTGTTGGAGGCGTAACCGTGCTTGAAGGCCCACACCACCATCTCCAGACGCGACGTCGTACCCGTCTTGTGGAACAGGCCGGTGATGTGCGACTTGACCGTCGCCTCGGCGATGGTCAGCAGTGAAGCGATCTTGCGGTTCGAGGCCCCCTCGCACAGCAGGTGGAGCACATCGCGCTCCCTCTCCGAGAGGCTGACGCTCCCATCCGCTCCGCGCACGGAGGCCAGTGCGTAGTCGATGAGGCGCGTCGTCGGTGTGGGGGCCACGACCTTCGCCCCGGAGCGGACCGTGCGCACCGCTGCGATGATCTCCTCAGCCGGGGCGCTCTTGAGCAGGAAGCCGCTGGCTCCCGCCCCCAGCCCCTGAAGGAGGTCCTCGTCGGTGTCGATGGTGGTCAGCAGGATGACCCGGGTCGACGGCGAGACCCCGATCACCTCCCTGGTCATTTCCACACCGTTCATGCTTTCCATATGGATGTCGGTGATGAGGACGTCGACCTGATGTGACTGAAGAAATCTCAGGGCCTCGTGGGGCGAGCGTGTGGCGAGGAGGACGGTGATGTCCTCAACGTCGGAGAAATAGGACTCCAGGTGAGCCAGGGCCATCGCGTCGTCGTCGACCAGAGCGACGCCGACGCAGTCGGGAGAAATCTGGGAAGACATGTGTCTCCTTGGGCAGATGTGTGCCGACCGCAGTAGTTGGGGGCGCGGCCTGCTGGGAACAGTGCACAAACTACCTGAGAAAAGACGCCAACCGTGTAAACGCCACGAAACGCGTGTTGACAAAAGGTCGAGTGAGCCCATCCGAACAGTGGGACCGGCGGTAGATCAAAGACCGATGCGAAGGCCTGGACTCTTCAGGCAGGCTCTTCGCCAACGGCACTTCCCCCAAGTGTGCCTCCTCTGTCGTTCCCAGGAAGGAGGGTCCGTGTACCGTTCTGCGCTTATTGAGGGCGTGACACCATCATTGGCTCGCGCTGCGTCCCTCGAGTCGCCCTTCGGCCTGGTTTCCCGTTCCACCGAGCTGCCCCAAGCGGCCGGAGAGCCGGTCTTTGCGATCTGGACCGGTCTTCTGGGTGATCCCTCTGAGGCGCTGAGGTCACAGCGCAGCTGGAGTCACCGTGCCGAGGCGGGCAACTTCGACGGGGCCGGCGGGGCCATCGACGCCGATCGCGCCAGACACATCGCGATCGTGGAGACGATGGAACGCTACTCCAGCTGCTCATGGACGGAGGAGGAGCTGGTGTGGGACACCCCCGCCGGTCTCGGCGAGGCCGCGATCGGACCGGAGCGCTGGCCGGCGTGCTCGACCACCGAGCTGGCGGACCCCGACTGCGGGCTCATCGCATCGGACCCCCGCATCCCGATGCGATGGGTGCGTGGTTGGTCCCTGACCCGGGGCCGGGGGGTCTTCGTCCCAGCGGTGCTGACATACCTCAACTTCCCGGTGCGCACCCCCTCCGAGCATTTCGTCAATCCCATTTCCACCGGCACTGCCGCGCACTCCGACCTGCGTGAGGCGGTCCTGGGCGGCCTGCTCGAGGTCATCGAGCGCGACTCCATCGCCCTGACCTGGCTGCAGCGCCTGCGCCTGCCGGCGATCGCCGTCGACCCCGCCACCCTGGGTGAGGCGGCCGCCGAGTACCACCGGGTCGGCACCTCCACCGAGTTGGAGACCCACCTGTTCGACGCCACCACCGACTACGGCGTCCCCACCCTCTACGCCGTCCAGACCTCCCAGGTCGACCCCGAGCTGGCCCAGGTGGTGGCCGCCACCTGCGACATCGACCCGCAGCGGGCGCTGGCCAAGATCCACCGCGAGCTCGCCTCCCTGCGCATCGCCCTGCGCAGCCACGCCCGCGGCCCGCGCGCCCAGGAGATCAAGGGGCAGGACCTCACCGTGGTCGGCGGTGCCCTGGCGGACGCCGAGCTGTCCATGCGCCACGTCTTCGACTTCCTCCTGGAAGGCGAGAGGCCCGTTCACGCCCTGGACGACATCGGAACCCTCGGGCTGCCGTCGGCCGACACCGACCCGCTCGCGCGAGTCGTCACCAACCTGGAGCGGGCCGGCGCCGAGGCGATCGTCGTCGACATCACCACCGACGAGGCCCGCCAGGTCGGCATGCACGTCATCAAGGCCCTCATCCCCGAGGCCATGCCCCTGTCCTTCAGCCACCACGCCCGCTACCTGGCCACGCCCCGACTCTACGAGGCGCCCCGGGCGATGGGCCTGACCGTTCACGACGAGGCGGGGATCAACCCCGTCCGCCAGCCCTTCGCCTGAGTCATGTCCCCGACACCACCAGCGGCACCAACGCCTTCGACCACGCCCCAGGAGCCCAGAAGCGCCATGAGCACGACAACGCCCGCACCGGCCGTGCAGCCGATCCCGCAGACCCCCTCGGGGCCGGTGACGGTCTACCTGCCCCAGGGCGAGTTCGCGCGTGCCGTCGTGCGGCGGCTCGCCGGGGAGGGGGACGTCGTCCTACCGGTCGACCACGGGCTTGTCAGTGCCTACGTCCCCTACGCCGACCGTGCCGTCCTCGTGGCCGACCCCGATCAGGCCGGCCTGCGTGAGGACCTCGACGCCCTGTCCTTCACCCGGTCCATGCCCTCCCTCGCCCTGGAGCTCTACCCCACCGAGCTGCGCTGCGGCCCGCTCGTGGTCCCCGGGAGCAGCGCCTGCTACCGCTGCTACGACCGGCGTCGCCGCCAGCACGGATACCGCCCGCCGTCCCCTGAGGCCGCTGCCGAGTTCGGTCCGCTGGAGCAGGCGTACGCCCATCACCACGTGGTCCTGGGGGCCGGACTCGTCTCGCTGGCACTCCAGACCCTCGACCGCCGGGTCCCGACGGTCGGGGCCGGCGGTGTCGACGACGTCGGAAGCGCCGTCGGCGAGGAGCCCTGGGACATCGGTGGCCAGGTGTGGACCATCGACCTCGTCTCAGGGGTCACCACCTGTGCGAGGACCGTGGCCGTGGACCGCTGCGAGACCTGCTCGGGCCGCTA
This sequence comes from uncultured Actinomyces sp., assembly GCF_963526355.1. Classification (GTDB taxonomy): domain Bacteria; phylum Actinomycetota; class Actinomycetes; order Actinomycetales; family Actinomycetaceae; genus Actinomyces. The sequence goes on from NZ_CAUROW010000018.1 coordinate 12,965, forward strand.
CGCGGGCGGACGCGACGGCCTGCCCGCGCTCGCGGCCCTCCTGCCCGAGCGCCGTGAGGAGATGATCTGAGATGGCCGGGAACGCCGGAGAATCGGTGATGCGCGCCGGTGATGTCGGCCGTGCCGCTCGCCGCGACCTGCAGTTCCGCATCCCCCGCAGGCCCGTGGTCCGCCTGGGGCTGCGCGCCCGGCCCGACGAGGGCGGCTGGGTGGTCGACGGCGCCCGCAAGAACCAGGTCCTGGGCGGGGCCTTCGCCCGCGAGCACATGGGGCCCCTGCTTGAGGCCTGCGACGGCACCCGCACTCTCGACGAGATCGGCGAGACCACCGGAATCGGGGCGCAGGCCGCCTTCGAGGCCGTATCCCTGCTGTGGACCGGTGGCATCGTCGAGGAGGGCGACACCGAGCCCGCCCCCGGCGACCCGGCCCCTGAACTGGCCCGGTTCCTCTCACGCCTGGGCGACTCCACCGGTGTCAACGACTCCTGGCAGGACGCCGCCCGCCGCCTGGCAGCCGCGCGCGTCGCCGTCGTCGGGGACAATGAGCTGGCCGGTGAGATGGTCGCTGCCCTGGAGCCCACGCTGCCCGAGGTGCGTCTCGACGGCGCACCCCGCCGGGGGGACACGCTCACCGTCCTCATCGAGACTCTTGATTCCGCCGAACGCTCCAAGGAGGTGGCGAGCCGGTGCCGCGAGGCCGGCATTCCGCTGCTGCGGGTTCGCGCCGAGCAGGAGGCTGTCACGGTCGGTCCCTACGTCGACGAGAGCTTCTCGCCCTGCCTGGCCTGCGCCGGCGCCGACGAGCCCGAACTCGGTCCCCGCCCCGACGCCGCCCGCCGCGACATCGTCATCGGCCTGGCCGCCCGGGCCGTGGCCGCCCTCATCGCCCGCACCACCGTCACCCACCTGCCCGGGGACTCCCGGCGCACGGACCTGGCCACCTTCACCTACTCCGACCATCCGGTCGTCTCCCGCCCCGGCTGCCCCCTATGCTCGGTCGCCGGTCGGGGAGAGTCCCCGGTGCCGGTGGCGCCGTCGGCCCCCGCCGGGGCCCGCTACGAGCAGTCCGTGGCCATCCCGCCTGCGGCCTTCGTGGACTCCAAGGGTCATCAGCAGCACTACAAGCCCTCCAATCTGCGCCTCCAGCGCGAGTTCCGCGACTGGCCGGTCTGCCCGCGCACGCCGCTGCCGCCCGCAGACCTGGGACGCCTGGAGCAGCCCTGGCCCGTCGTGCACCCACTCGCCGACAACGGCTCCGAGCCCGACATCGTCGCCCGCCCCACCCTGGGTGAGCTCGCCACGATCCTGGCGCTGTCGGTCGGCGTGCGTGAGCCGCTCGGCGCCGAGCCCACCGGGCAGGAGCGGGCCGATGCCGCCCAGACCCCGCCGAGTGCCAAGCTGCGCCGCTGGACGGCCGCCGGCGGCAACATCGGCTCGGTGACCGCCTACGTCATTGTCCCGTCGGCCGGGGAGGGAGGAGAGGAACCAGGCAGGCAGCAGCCGGCTCCGGGCACCTACGTCTACATCGAGCGCGACCACGCCCTGGCCCTCATCGGGCCGGCCCCCTCGGGGGCGGATTCGGGGGAAGACGCGGAGACGGGCCTCCTGCCCGACGGCGTCGGCGTCCGGATCGTCCTGACCGGCAACGTGGACAAGGTGGCCCGCAAGTACTTCTCCTTCGCCCTGCGGATCGCGGTCCAGGACTGCGGCTGCTCCTTCGAGGTCATCCGCCTCGTCGCCGACGCCCTGGGAGTGCCCCTGCGTGCTCGGGCCCGCTGGGACGAGCAGCTCATCGCCCGGGAGCTGGGCACTGACCCGGGCCGCGAACCGGCCTGCATCGTCGTCGACCTGGGAGGCAGCCGTGCGCACTGACTTCGAGACGTTACGCGAGCTCATTGCCGGCTTCTCGGCCGGATCGGCCACGCGCCCGGGGGAGCCGACCTCTGACGGCCTGGCAGCGCGCCGCCCGCGCCCGCCGCTGGCCTGCCAGGTGCCGGATGCGCTCGTCCCCGGCCTGCAGGCGGCCTACCCCCACGATCTGCGCCAGACTCTCGAGCGTCGTTCGTCATCGACCGCCTACGGTGCCGAGCCGCTTGAGGCCGAGCCCCTCCTGGCGATGGTTCGTGACGCCCTGGCGGACGACGCGCGCACCTGGGGTGAGGACGCGGCGGCCTGCCCCCTGGAGCCCTTCGTCCTCCTCCTGCGCCCGCGTGGGGCCGAACCGGGCATCTACCGGGTGCGGCTCGACGGCGTCGACCTCGTCCGGCCCCTGCCGGAGACGGAGATCATCGAGGGAATGACGGTGCAGAAGGAATTCGCCCGTGCCGGCGCCATCGTCTCGGTGGCCGCCAACCTCGATCAGGCCGACACGTGGGGCGGGGCTGCCGGCTACCGCTTCACCATGAGCCGCAGCGCGGCCCTCATCTACTCGCTGCACCTGCGCGCCGTCGCCAGTGGGCTGGTGGGGACGGTCTTCGCCGGCTTCGCCACCTCGGCGGTGCGCCACCTGCTGGACTCCGACGGCGTCAGCCGCCACCAGATGTTCGCCGTCACCATCGCCGGCCCGGCCGCCGAGTTCGAGGCGGGATCGACAACCGTTTAGCCCCGGGCCTGACCTGCACGACCACCGGCCCAACCGCGGCCGGACGAACCCAGAACCGCATACCGCACTGGACGAACCCACAGACCGCCCCGTTCGCGGGGTGTGGGGCCCGGCCCCGGCAGGCCGGACCCCCAGGGCCCGATCGGGTCCTGCTCCTGCCCACACGACGTATGAGAGAAGGAGGTGAACAGCATATGACGAACAGCTCGATCGATCTTACCCTCGCCGACAGTGACTTCGGCGTCGAGGAGCTCCCCGAGGGCAACGCCCTGGGTTGCGCCTTCTGCGGAGCCAGCGCGTCCTGCCCGGCCAGCGCCGCCTCGGCCTCGTGCCCGGCCTGCGCGGCCAGCGCGTCGACGACGTCCTGCTGACGACACGACGGTGGCGGGCAGGGGGCCACGGTCCCCTGCCCGCCACTAACAGCCTGCTGCGTGGGTCCGCGTCGGAGGCGCGGTCCTCGCGGCCGTCGACGGTGCGAAGCGCCTCATCCCACTGCCGCAACAGGTCCCAGCGGTACCCCGGCACCCCCACGAACCGACTTGAGGGAGTCACGACCCCACGATGAGCACGGCGATGAGCCCCACGAGCAGTGAAACGAGCCCCATCCCGCGTCTGCGCCGCGGCGTGAGTCTGATCGTCGGAATGGACGACCAGCCGATGCTGTTCGACTCCGACTCGGGCAAGTACCACCGGCTCGGGGCGGCCGCCGCCTTCATCGTCAACCAGTTCGACGGGGTGCGCTCCCTGCCGACCATCATCGAGCAGCTGCCGCAGGACATCGACGAGGCGGGCGCGAGGCGCATCACGAGCCTGGTCGGCAACCTGCGTGACAAGAGCCTCCTGGCGGGCAGTGAGCCCACCCCTGCGGCCCCAGTGGCCCCCACCCGCGTCAGGCGCAGCCACGGGCGGCACACCGCCCAGCCCCGCCAGCCGCGTCACCTCAAGGTCGAGCAGCCCCGACGCAGCGGAGGCTGGTGGCTGCCGCGCATTATCATCGCCCGCAAGTACCACCTGGTCGTCGCCCCGATCGTCTCCCTGCTCCAGCACCTCCCGGCCCGGGCGCTCGGCTGGGTCTTCCTGGCGTTGGCCGCCTGCGGCTACACGGCCGGGGTCATGGCCCTGACCTCCTTGGCCGGAGGGCCCCGCCCCAGCGCGACCGTGGTGGTGACGGCAGTGGCCATTCAGCTGGTGAGCATCCTGGCGCACGAGTCCTGGCACGCCATCGTCGCCGGCTACCTGGGCACCCCCATCCGCGGGCTGGGGGTGGCGCTCATGTTCTGGGTCATCCCGATCGCCTACGTCGACCGCACCGACTCCTACCGGGTGCGCTCCCGGCTCGGGCTGACCATGCTGGCCCTGGCCGGCATCTTCTCCGACGGCGTCGTGTGCGGCCTGGAGGCGGCCGTCGCCTGGGCCTCCGCGGGGATGGTGCGTCAGGTGGCCCTGACCCTGTGCGCCTTCCAGCTCACGATGCTGGTCACCAACCTCAATCCCCTCACCCAGTCCGACGGCGTCGCCGCGGCCGAGGCGGCCACCGGTTCGGTCAACCTGCGCGGGCGCTCCATGCTCGTCCTGCGCTGCGTCGTCACGCGCCGGCCACTGCCGCCGGCCCTGGCCGGGATGCGGCTCGCGGTGCGCTGGGGCTACTTCGTCTACGGACTTCTGTGCGCTCTTCTCGGGCTCCTGGCCTTCGCGATGAGCGTTGTATGGATAGGCTATTGGATATACATCCTCGTGAAAGGTTTCCTCCTATGACGCAGCCGGTCCTTTCCCGTGCCGGTGCCTCCCCATCCCGACAGCCACAGCCGCACTCCGCATCCGCCGTGACCCCCGGGGAGGCCGCTTCATCCGCTCCGCCCTCCGCGGCTCCCGAGCCAGTGGCAGTACCCGCCCCAGCGTCTCCGCCCCTGGCCCACCCGGCCGTGGCGCTGCCGACCCTCGTGCGTCTGGGCGGGCTCCCGGTGCGGGCCGTTCCCGAGACCACCGCCGCCGTGACCGGCATCCTGGAGTACCTGCGCCGGCTCGACGAGGTGCTCGACGGCGCCGCGAACCAGTTGCTCGACCCGCTCTACGAGCTCATCCCCGCCCTGGCCAAGACCGAGCGGCGCCTGGTCCTGCGCGCCAAGCGCCGGGTCTTCCAGGGCCGGGCCACCGGCCTGTCCGCCGAAGTCCTCCAGGGCCTGCCGGGTGAGGTCGGCGCTCTGCTGGAGCGCTGGGACGCCCTGGTCGCCCGCAAGGAGGAGACCCGTGGGCGCCTGGCCGTCGTCGTCGACGCCGACCTGGACCGCAGCCGCGAGCTGCTGGCGGCCGGTCTCGACGAACCCGGTTACCAGGAGGCCCTGGCGATCGCCGCCCCGGCCCTCGTGTCCACCCTGGCCTCCCGCGGCCGCAGGCTCGAGGATCCCCGCGTCCTGCGCACCCTCTACACCCTGGCCACCCGGGCGGCCCTCAAGGCCAGCCCCTTCTCGGGACTGACCACCGTCAACGAGGCGGGCCAGCCCTCCACCGGGCGCAGCCACTGCACGGTGGTGACCCACCTGGCCTACCGCATCCTGAGTGCCACCGCCCAGGACCTGGCGCTCGACGGCTCCCTCCACCTCGAACCCGCTCCCGTATGCAAGGCGGTCGTCGCCTCAGGCGGGAGCTCCGCCGGCGCCCACGACCACTACCAGCCCAGTGAGTCCACCGACTCCGAGGCCCAGGCGCTGACCATCGTCGGCGAGCACGAGTACGGCAACGGCATGGTCTTCCGCCAGGAGACCGTCCAGCCCGCCCGTTGGCTCCGGGAGGCCCACGACGCCCTGACCGGCGACGGCATGCACGCCGTGCTCAGTGTGCGTGAGGCCTGCGAGCGTGTGGGCGGTGCCGACCCGCGCCTACGCCTGGAGCGGCTGCTGGCCTCGGGCGCCGTCGTGCCGCGGGTGCCCTGGTGCCGCGGGGAGAACCCCTTCCCGCTGCTGGCCGCCTCGCTCTCACCGGACCAGCAGCGCCGGTGGGGCGAGGACCTGGCCTGGCTGGCCCGGCTCGACGACGCCGTCGGCGCCGCCGACGGGCCCACACGTGCTGAGCTCCTCAACCGCACGGTGCGCCTGGCCGAGCGCGTCTTCCCCGACGGCGAGCTCGGACTGCGCCCCAGCGGCTTCCTCTACGAGGACCGCGAGTCCGCGCGCGACTGGGCCGACCCCCTCGATGACGCCCCCTTCGCCCAGGACGTGCAGACCCTGGGTGAGCTCGCCGACCCCTGGGTGGCCCGCTCCCACATCTACGACCTCATGGTGACCCGGTTCGTCTCGCTGTTCGGCGACGGTGGGGTGTGCGAGGACCCGCTCGCCTTCTTCATGACCATCGCCCACGCCCCCGACGGTGATGAGGAGATGCTGCGTGCCGCCGGGCTCGACTACGCCGCCGGTCCCGATGCGGAGCGCACCACGCTGTCCGGCGGGGTCTCCGGATCACCGAGGCACCTGGGCGCCTTCCTCCAGCCGGTGGCCCCCGACGCGCAGACCTACGCCGCCGGTGGGGGACTGACCGTCGTCAACGCCTTCACCAACGCCAACGGCTCCCTCCAGGCCCGCTTCCACCGGCTCCTGGGCTCCGGCTACCGGGATCGCCTGGCCGCGCAGATCCGCACCGCCTGGGGCACTGAGCGGGTCCTGGAGATCCAGGCCAGCACCGAGTGCAACACCGGCCAGGCCGTCTCCTGCGGGGTCCTGCCGCCGCTGGGCCTGCCCGGTGAGCCGGGCGCGCCGGACGCGGTTCCCCTCAGCTCCCTGCGGCTCGTCCACGACCCGGCCACGGGCACCCTGTTCCTGGCCGACGACGCCGGGCCTGTGGGGCTGGCCTACCTGGGCCTGACCCCCCAGTACCTCCTGGGCGGCTACCTGTCCTGGCTGGTGCTGCTGAGCGACCCGTGGTCCCGGCTGCCCCCGTTCGCGGACCACTGGACCAGCCGGCGTCGGGACCTGAACGGCCCCCTGCCCGACGAGGTCATGCACTCCGAGCGGGCCGTGACCGGCCGCCTGGTGACCCGCCGCGAGTCCTGGACCTTCCCGGCGGCGCAGATCACCCCGCTCATGGAGCGCGACCTGACGACGATCCTGCTGCACATGGACGACCTGCGCAAGCAGTGGGGTATGCCGACGGAGGTGTTCGTCCACCAGCACATGCCCTCCCAGGGCGCCACCTTCGACCAGCACAAGCCCCGCTATGTGGACCTCACATCGCCGGTCTCGCTGCTGGCGCTGCGGGGTTGGATCGATCCCGACGCCGCCCACATCAGCTTCGTCGAGGCACTCCCGGCCCGCGGCCAGGCCCTGGGGCTCACTCAGGACGGCGAGCCGACGGTGGCCGAGTACCTGGTGGGGCTCCAGTGGCCCAAGAACCTGGAAGGCATGGCATGAACCCGCGCGACGACGCCCAGTCCAACCGGCGCGAGCAGCGCAACCAGCCGGGCCGGCTCACCCGCTCCCGTCGGTTGCGCCGACTCGGCGGGCGCTCCGGGACGGCCGAGCAGCCCAGGCAGTCCGGTCAGGGCGGTGCTGCCCCGCAGGTCGAAGCCTCGATTCCGGGGATCCGGCCCCTGGAGACGGCGGCCGCCGACTTCAGCAGTCTGCGCGCCCAGCGCAGCCCGGCACACCAACGGGGATCGGCGCTGGGCAACCGGGCCGAGGACGTCGGTTGGCTGTACGCGCGGATCTACTGCGCCGGCGGGGACGACACCGACGCCCTGCTGCCCGAGATCGCCCAGTGGTTGGGCCGGGTCCGTGGCCAGTGGGACATCCGCTCGGCTCACTTCCTGCGCTTCGTCGACCTGCGCGGGCACCACGTCCGGTTGCGGCTCAAGGCCGTTCAGGGCGTCCTGGACGAGGCCTACGAGAGCATGCGCGAGCTCGATGCCGTCGCCCGGAGGGCGGAGGTGCGCACGGTCGAGCGTCTCGTCCTCGACCCGATGACCGGGGCAGTCGGTGCCGGCAGGCCCGGGATCGCCTTCGGTGTCTACGGTCCCGAGTACGCCAAGTACGGGGGCGTGGCCGGCGTCGAGGAGGCCGAGCGCCACTTCTACGTCTCCAGCCGTTGGTGCCTGGACCACCAGGTCTGGCAGATCCCCAGACCGGTGCCTCGAGCGGCCCTGGCGGCGCGGTTCCTGGCGCTGGCGGCCCGTTGCGCGCCGTTGCCGGAGGCCGAGCTGCTCTCCGCGCATCTGCGGTTGTGGGGCTCGCGCCTGCCCGCGCACCTGCGTGACGGCAGCGCCTTGGGGCCGATCGTCCAGCAGCTGCTGGAGGTCATCGAGTTCCAGTTCGATGAGATCCCGTCCTGGAGCCAGGCGGCTGCTGCTGTTGGCGAGCTGGCCGACGACGCCGGGCGCGCCATCGAGGTCATGGGGACGGGGAGCGGCGGGCGCCGAGCCCTGGACCTGCTGCACATCGATGTCAACCGGCTCGGGCTCAACCCGGCCGAGGAGTGTGTCGCCGGGCTGTGCGCCCGTCAGCTCCTGGCCGGGGGCGCCGTACCCCCGGCTCAGTCCTCCGCCGCCGTCGGATAGCCGCCCGCTGCCCAGCCGGCGGCTCCGGGCCAGTGCCGGACCCGCTCGCGGGGCGGTCAGTCGTCCAGGTGGGAGACGAGCTCGGCGGCCAGGCCCGTGTAGGTGGCGGGCGTCAGGGCAAGCAGCCGTGCCTCGACGTCGTCGGGCATGCCTAGTTCGGAGATGAACTCGCGCATGCCCTCAGGCGTGACCTTCTTGCCGCGGGTGAGTTCCTTGAGGCGCTCGTAGGGGTCGGCCATGCCGGTGGCCCCGGCGACGGCGGCCGCCCGCATGGCCTGCTGGACGGGCTCGCCGAGCACCTCCCAGGTCGCATCCAGGTCCTCCTCCAGGCGGGCGCGGTCGACGTCGAGCCCGGCCAGGCCGCGGCGGATGTTGTCGACGGCCAGCAGCGAGTGCCCCAGGGCCACACCCACGTTGCGCTGCGTGGTGGAGTCGGTGAGGTCGCGCTGGAGGCGGGAGGTGACGAGCGTGGCGGCCAGCGTGTCCAGCAGCGAGCAGGAGATCTCCAGGTTGGCCTCGCCGTTCTCGAAGCGGATCGGGTTGACCTTGTGCGGCATGGTCGACGAGCCGGTGGAGCCCTGCGCGCTCAGGCGCTGGTGGAAGTAGCCCAGCGAGATGTAGGTCCACACGTCCGTGGCCAGGTTGTGGGCGATCCGGTTGAAGCGGGCGACGTCGGCGTAGAGCTCGGCCTGCCAGTCATGGGACTCGATCTGGGTGGTCAGTGGGTTCCAGGTCAGGCCCAGGTGCTCGACGAAGCCGCGCCCCACGGCCTGCCAGTCGGCGCCGGGCACGGAGACGACGTGCGCGCCGAAGGTGCCGGTGGCGCCGTTGATCTTGCCTAGGTACTCGGTGGCCTCGACGCGGCGCGCCTGACGGCGCAGCCGGTGGGCCAGGACCGCCAGCTCCTTGCCAAGTGTGGTGGGGGTGGCCGGCTGGCCGTGCGTGCGGGCCAGCATGGCGGCGTCGGCGTACTCGTGGGCCATGGCGGCCAGGTCCTCGACCAGTCCGTGAGCTGCCGGCAGCCACACCTGCTCGATGGCGGTCCGGATCGTCAGGGCGTAGGAGAGGTTGTTGATGTCCTCGCTGGTGCAGAAGATGTGGACGATCTCGCCGACCGTGGGCAGCACGGTGGGGCCGCCGTCGGCGCCGACGACGCCGGGGGCCTGGGCGGCCTCGGCCAGGCGCCGCTTGAGGAGGTACTCGACGGCCTTGACGTCGTGGCGGGTCTCGGCCTCGATGGCGCCGAGCTCGGCGATCTCCTGGGCCCCGAACTCCTCGACGACGCCGCGCAGGTAGGCCTTCTCCACCTCGCTCAAACGAGGGGCGCCGGGCAGGACGCCGTTGTCGGTCAGGTGGATGAGCCACTCGACCTCGACCTGCAGGCGGGCCCGATTGAGGGCGGCCTCGGAGAGGTGATTGACCAGTGGGGCGGCGACGGCGCGGTAGCGGCCGTCCAGAGGACCCAGGGCAATGGTGGGGGAGACGGTGGAGAGGTCGACCATGCCGCTCATTGTGGCAGGTTGCCGCCGACCTCTGCGAGCGGGGTCTCCCGGGTCGTGACGAGGACGGGTGGCTCAGAGAACGCGGAGAACCTGCGTGGGGCTCGAAGCGGCCCTGTGCGCCCACACGTGGAGGGTTATTCACAGCCACGACGACCGCTTGCGTTTGCCCGGGTCAGGGACCGCTTGCCTCGCCCTGTGAATACGCCTCGTGGAGTTGAGAGGGCGCTGTCACCTCATTGTTTCCGCCTGCGCTTCCTTCCAGGTCCTATTCGCCAGAATAGGTGGAGGCTTCATTGAGGCGCCTTCGTATACGAACCGCTGCTTCATGTGAGTCGAGTTCCCCACTCGCTTGACGGGGCATCGGGACGTAGTTGGTCACCCATCCTCTGCCTGAGAGAGGCCGCATGATCCAACCCTCATCGACCATGGCGGCAGCCACGTCCTCAATAGTCGACCCAATTACTGGGCCACGGTCCTCAGTCACGCAGTCTTCTCTGTTGAAACGCCATTTGAGCATGTGACACAGCGTGCGTGCTGACTCTGTCTCATTCTTCGGCCCGTTCGTTCGGAATCGAAAAACTTGGATCGGGCGATCCCAAGCATTCGAGTCGTCGTAGTACTGCCGTTCGTCCGGTTTGCTCATGCCTCTATCGTCGCACGCGAGTCGTCACGATCTTCAGAAATGGGTGGGACCCATAGTTGGGCGCCAGTTTCTGCTGATTCTAGTCGGTGCGGTTGCCCGGGAAGGATGCGTCGGGGCCTATGTGCCGTTGTGCCATTAAGGACGTGGATCGAGGCCGGTACACATACTCAAGCAGGCGCGCAAGCACAGGCTTGTGCCTCGTCAGACCGTCGTGAAGCACGTGTCTCCTGCAAGTCGAGCACCTGTTGTGGCTTCCGAACCCGGTCCCTCACTCCGCCGTCGCTACATCGCGCACGGTGATTAGCAGGTTCTTCGCCCACGATGCCAAGCCCTCACCTTGGCGGTTTGAGAGATAAACGTCCCTAAGATGCTGCGGTGCGTCGTCAAAGGGAAAGTGTGCAGTTTCTATAAGAAGCGCAGAGCCTTTGCTTCTCAATATTTGTGTCCAGCGGACACCTCTGCGCGCAGGTTTCGGGACTGCTCTGCGAGCGGGGCGTCCTGGGCGGTGACGAGGACGGGCTGCGCCTCGGGGCGGCGCCGGCGATAGGCGGTCACGACGACGTACAGCAGGACACCGGCCGACGGCAGGTTGATGGCGGCAGCGGGCTCGCGGTTGTAGAGACCGTATCCGAGCAGGGCGATCGCGAGCCCCAGGCCGATGACGGCCAGTGCGAGGACCGAGGGGCCGGGGATGCGCTGGGAGGGCTCGGCCCGCTGGACGTGCTGGGCCTGGAGGAGGATGAGGCTGACCGTCAGCAGGCTCAGAGGCGTCAGGAAGGAGGTCTCCCAGCCGAACAGGCCGCCGCCGACCGTCAGGGCCAGGACAGTCGTGGCAAGCGTGAAGACGACTGGAGGGAGGAGCCGAGCTGCGCAGGATCCTCGTCGAGGAGCTGGCAGTCATGGAGGTCGTGGGTACGGGTCCGCGGGGCGCGCCCACGTCGGTGGCGGCCTACGTCTCTCAGTCCTACGGTGTCGTGCTGGAGTACATCGCCGTGGCTCCGGAGTTACGTGGCGACGGGATCGGGCGGGCGCTCGTTGATGCTCTTGCCAGTGTGTCGGGGCAGGTTATCGCCGAGACCGACGACGACGCCGTCGGCTTCTACCGTGCGCTCGACTTCGACATCGGTCCTGCGCCGTCGGACCCGCGTTGGCCGGGGCGCCGCCGCTACCGCTGTGTGCGGCGGTCCTGATCCCGAACGGCACACGTCGAGGACTGCGTTTCGCCCCGAGGACGTACTTCTCCTCCAAACGACGCGGCTCCGCTCCCAGCCATCTGGGGGAGAACGCAGTCCTCGCAGCGCAAGGACGTCCTCGATCGACGCCGTCGCAGGGCCCTGGTGACTGGAGCCGGCGGCTGATGAGTCTTATCGGGCGGAGGCCTTGCTCACGGCGACCTCATGTGCCGCCGGTCCCTCGGGTTGGGCTCTGGAACGTGGCCCAGCAGTGGCGGGGCGGGCAGGATGAGGGGGACGACGACGTCGGGTCCCTTCAGGACGCATCGTTGACCCGACCGGAGGTCAATCGCGGAACCTGGTCCTCGGTGCCGACGTGCCCGAGGCTGGAGGAGATCACGCTCTCAATGGCGTTCTGGGACTGTACGAGCGCGTCGACGGCGTGCGCGATGCGGTCGCGCTCGCGGCGGAGCTGCTCGATCAGCTCGGGGCATGTAGCGGCCAGACGGCCCGCCCTCTCGGCGAGGCAGGGGAGAGTGGTGCGAATTGTGTCGGTGCTGAGGCCCGCGTCGAGGAGGTATCGAATGCGGGCGATGACGGCGAGATCCTCCTCGGTGTAGTCGCGGTACCCGGAGATATTACGGTCCGGCGAGAGCAGGCCTTGCTCCTCGTAGTAGCGCAGCAGGCGCGATGAGACCGTGGCGCGACTGGCCGCCTCGGAGATGCGCAATTCCCGTCCCTTCCGCCCATGACCTTGGACCCAGTTGCTCTCTGTTGCCTTCTCATTGATGTCAGGGTTGATCGTATCAACATGAGTTTGAGGAACCGAGATGTGGGAAATGCGCGGGGACTGCAGTCGTGGCTGGTGCTGGGCGGATTCGTGCTGCTGGTGTTCTGCACCGGGACGGCCGAGTACCTGGTGGCCGGTGTGGTGTCGCACATCGCTGATGACCTGGGGGTATCGGTGGCTGCGGCTGGGCAGACGGTAACGGTCTATGCGCTGGGCGTCGCCCTCGGCGGTCCGATCATGACTGTGCTCACCGCCCGGCTGCCGCGTAAGGGCCTCGCGCTCGGCTTGAGCGCTCTGTTCCTCACAGGGGTGCTGATTACCGCGGTATCGCCCGGATTCACGGGAGTTCTGCTCGGTCGGGCGGTGTCGTCGCTGTCTCAGGCGACGTTGTTCGCGATCGGGCTGGTGACCGCCACGGACATCCTGGGGGATAAGCGCTCGGGGATGGCGATTGCGATCGTCTCCAGTGGGTTGACGGTGGCCACCGTTCTGGGCGTGCCCTTGGGCGTACTGCTGGGTGGGGGCCTGAGCTGGAGGTGGCCCTTCCTGATCCTCGCCGGCATCACACTGGTTGGTATGGGAATGCTGGCGGGTGCGATGCCCCGTGCCTGCGCTCCGGACTCGCATGCGAGCGATGAGATTCGCTCGCTGCTGCGATTGCCGGTCCTGCTGGCGATCGGGACCACGGTCGTCGGATTCGCCGGCGTGGCCACCGTGTTCACTTATCTCGTCCCGCTGCTCACTGACGTGACCGGACTCGCGTCGACCGCGGTGCCGTGGCTGCTGCTGGCCTACGGGGTGGGCGGATTCGCCGGGAACCTCGCCGCCGGACGTTTGACTGATATGTCGCTGCGGGCGACCCTGCTCGCAACCCTCTGCCTTCTCGCCGTCGTGCTCGGTCTGTTCCCCGTGGTTGCGTTGACAACCGCGCCGACCGTGATTCTGGTCCTGCTGCTCGGTGTGCTCTCGACTGCCACCGTGCCCCCGCTTCAGGCGCTGGTGCTCCAGCATGCCGGGGCCGCTCCGAGCCTGTCGCTGGCGGTCAATGTCGGAGCGTTCAACCTTGCCAACGCCATGGGGGCCGTTGTGGGTGGGATTGGCGTGTCCGCCAACCTGCTTCGATTCAACGGTGTCGCCGGGGCGATCTTCGCGGCGATGGGTGTCGGGATGGTGGCGCTGGTGATGCGTCGTCCGAACCGGGGCGACGGTGTCGACGTCGTCGTGGACGCGGAGGGGGAGCGGAACGACGCCGGCGACCACCCCGGCTCAGGCGTCTGAGGCGATGCCCATGGCGCGGCCGCGGATCCAGTAGGCCTGGTGCTGGATGCTGCGCCGGTTCATGCCCGAGGCGACCAGGTGGCGTCGTACCGTCTTGGTGACGCCGCTCTCCAGCGCGATCCAGACCCAGTCGAGTGCCAGGTCCCCGGTGTCGGCCCACAGGGCGTGGTCGACGGCGGCCAGCAGCTTGTCCTCGGACACCTCGGGATCCAGGCGGATCAGTTGATGGTCGCGCTCGGCCCGGGGAAGGTGGCCGGCCTCGGGGGCCAGCATGATGACCGTGACCGGGCTGCCCGCCGGGGCGGCATCCACGGCGTCGGCAAGTGCTGGTGCGGAGGCGGGGTCACCGACCAGAAGCATTCGGTCGCCGGGTGATGGTGGGCGGTAGCTGGTGCCGCCCATGACCTGGACGGCCACAGTGGCTCCCGGCCTCACCCGGCTCGACCACCGCGACGCCGGCCCGGTCGGCTCATGGTGCAGGAACAGGATCCTGGCGCTGGCCCGGGCGCGGTTGATGTGGGTGAGCGTGTAGGAGCGCTGGTACTCGCGATCGTTCTCCGGTACCCACATCCGCACCCAGGTGGTGGGCGGCAGCGAGTCGGCCTCGGTGCCCAGAAGGCTCGGGCACTGGACGGTCAGCTCTGTGTAGGGCGGGAGCTCACGCACCCCGGTGACCGTGAGCCTGTGCTCCGGCACGCGCAGCGCCTTGAGCACCGCGCCCTGCCAGCCCCGTCCTCCATGTGCCATTCGCCGACTCGCCTTCCGCCTGTTTGACATTCAACTCAGGGGAACCTTAGCCGGAAGCGGGATGGTGCGGTAGGGGCCGCCCGGCCCGCGGGGCACCGGCCCGCGGGTTCCAAGACCGGTGAGCAGCCGCCGCGGGCGCAATCATCCGGCCGGCACTGTCTCCGGGTGGGTGTCGGCGGGGGCGGCTATGGCACTGGCGGTCGGTGATGGTGGGGTTGGGTGGGGTCGTTTGCGTTCGCTGCGGGCCACGGCGGTGCGTAGCAGGGTCTCGAAGGGACCGGCGTGTCCGCCGCGCTCCAGGACCGTGCACAGCAGCACGGTCACCAGCCACACCGCCACAGCGATCCCGGCGGTCCGGGCCTCGCCCAGGTGAAGCTCGATGCCGGTCAGGGCGGGTAGGGCCAGGAAGACGGTGGCGAACAGGAAGCTCTGGGTCAGGTAGGCGGTCATGGAGCGGCGCCCCACGTTGGAGGCCAGACGACGCAGCCCCGTCAAATCGCCGCCCTCCCTGGGCCCACCGGCGTACAGGGCCAGCAGCGCCAACCAACCACAGGCGCTGACCAGCCCCGTCATCTCGTGAAGAGGCACGGTCCAAATGACCTGGGGCCCGCCCGTGGCAGCCACCGCGGTCCCGATGCCGCCCAGGGCCCCGATCCCCAGACCACCCACGCCGATGACGGCCAGGAGGCGGCGGTGCCGCTCGGGATGAGCGATGAGGTCGGTGTCGGCCAGACGAACCCCAAGGAACACCGTCGGAACCGCCATTGTCACCAGATCCGTACCCGTGCTCGCGGCCCAGACGACGATACCGTGGGAGATGTAGGACAGGAGCGTGACGGTCGAGCCGGCCGCCTCCTGGTTGGCCGCTGCCGCCGGGGTCGCGCCCGGGGAACCCATGAGACTGCCCAGGACAAAGGTGATGACGATGCTGGCGACGATGATGACGGCGCTCAGGATCGCGGCTCGTTTCCAGTGCTTGCGGGCGATCCACCCGGCGAAGACGACGGCGATCAGGCCGTAGAGGCCGATGATGTCGCCGGAGAAGAGCATGGCGTGGACGAATCCGAACAGGATCATCCACCAGCCGCGGCGCCGCACCAGGCGGCGGGCGTCCACAGTGGCCTGCTCACGGGCCCAGGCCTCCTCCTGCGGCGTCGGCTCACAACCCGCATCCACCCCCGGCAGGGACTGCAGATAGGCCCGAGTGCCACTGGCGATACGCCGGTTGATCATGGTGGCCAGCCCGAAGCCGAACAGCATCGCAAACAACGGGAAGGACCGCTGGTCGATGAACAGCGTACGCACCCACAGCCAGACCGTGTCGATGGTGTCAGCAGGAGGGGTGGAGGACCGCGCTAAGTCGACGTCGACCCAGCTGGGGACGTTGGCCAGGGCGATGAGCAGGAGCATGAAGCCACGGGCCACATCCGGGGCCGGATAACGCACGCCCCTGGAACCAGTGAAGGAGGTGATGAGTCTCATGCCCTCCACGCTAGGAAGCGCCTCACAGTCCGCGCCTCCCCCGAACAGCTTGCTCACCAGCACCACTCTCCGCCTAAAAGGCGAGAAGAAGCCCCAGCGCCTCCTCCCACAGGACCAGAACCCCTCATTCTGGAGCCGGTTGCGAAAATCGCCGGATTCGGGCGCGCTCGCAACGAATCCGATATAGCCGTGCCCTTGGAGCTGTCCCTAGCTTTCGCAACAGGCCCTGTGGCTGGGAGGAAGCTGACGGGATCCGGCCACCGGGCAAGCCTTCGGTTGAGCCGGCGCCGGTAGGCTCGTGCCATGACACAGCCCCACCAGCAGCGCTCCGGCCCGCAGTCCGATGCGGGGATGCGAGCCACTGGTTCCCAGACCGACGTCGGCGATCGGGCCTCCCGCTGGGAGGAGCGCTACGCCTCGGTCGAGCGGCTCTGGTCGGGCCGCCCCAACGACTGGCTGCCCGAGCTCGCCACCGACTGGGAGCCCGGAACCGCCCTGGAGATCGGCTGCGGCGAGGGCGCCGACGTCCTGTGGCTGGCCGAGCACGGCTGGCAGGTGACCGGGCTGGACCTGTCCGCCACCGCCGTCGGGCGTCTGAACCGCGAGGCCGAGCGCCGTGGGGTCGCCTCACGCGCGACCGGCGTGGTGCACGACGTCGGAGACGGACTGCCGGAGGGCTCCTTCGACCTGGTGACGAGCTTCTACGTTCATGGCGGACCCGAGGAGGGATCCCTCGACCTCGTGGCCCTCCTGTCCGACGCCGCGGCGCACGTGGCCCCCGGCGGCCGCCTGCTCACGGCCGTGCACGCCGTCAACCCGCCCTGGCACACCCATCACGCCCGGACCTACACGGCCGATGAGCTGGTTGTGGGCCTGGCCGGGGAGACGGCCGGCTGGGAGGTGGTCGTCGCCGAGGAGCGCCGGCGCCAGGTGACGGGACCTGACGGCCAGGAGGGGTGGCGGGCCGACGCCGTCGTGTGCCTGCGCAGGCCGCAGCCCCCGTCGTCTTGACGCAAGGTGGGAACAGATCCGGAAAAGAGCCGGAAAAATTCGGGTGACCACCAGAATGTGGTGCACACTACGTAGAAATGGCGGTATGACGCCCATTTCTCAGCGTCTTCATAGGTGTTTCCGGGGGGTCCGCCCAGGATCGGCAGGTTACATAGTTACTGCCGCTGGACGGAATCGGTCACGAGGGTTGGGGAGCCCGATGACTGGCAGGTATCCGAGTTCGGAACGGGTTTTAGGGAGCCCGGACCGGGCGCTCCGGCGAAGGAGGCTCCGCCTCCCCGGCCTTATGGGAAGCCGGGTAGCAGGAGGATCTCGCGAGGCTTGGGCCCGCGGTCCGGGAGACCGGACCGCGGGCCGAGTCCTTTCCTGAGCAGACGCATGCGGGCCGGGCTGACTCAGGCCGCCGTCGGCTCGGCGAGGCCCTTTCCACGTCCTGACTATGCTCGATTCCCGGGGGCCACAGGCGCCGGTCCGCAGGTCTGGTCCACAGGGCGATCCGTTGGCACTGCGGCCGCCTCGGGGCCGCCCTACCGTCGAGTCATGTCTTTCTCGCTGTCTCTCTCCAGGACGGACTACGACACCGCGGTCACCCAGTTCCCCGCCGTGGTGCCCGCCAGCTGGGTGGGGGTGGACTCCGCCGCCTGCCAGACGGCGCTCGATCACGCCTCCGGACTCCTGGCGGCGCTGGCGACGCGCTACGACACGGCGCTCTGCGATGTCAGCATCGTTGAGGCCCGCAGCTCATCGAGTGGGATGAGCCCGTCATGAGCCCGGTACCCGCAGGCGGCCCCGACGGCCCCTATCCCGCCTCCGCGCAGAAACCGGCATCCTCGGGGTCATCATCGGACTCGTCGTCGGGCCCGACGTCGAACGCGCCATCACAGGGAGGGGGCGCGAATGGAGCGCCGGTGGGAAACACGGGTGTCCCCTACCCCGCCTGGGCGCAGAATCCCAATGCGAGCAAGGCGCCGGAGCCCGCACCGTCTACCGCCCCTGATGACGGTCCGTCCCCGGAGGGCGCCGGTCATTCCTGGACCATGTGGGGAGGGAACACCCCGGTGGTCGTGGCCGGCGGCAGTGTCTCGGTGAACACGGAGGACCTGGACTCCCTGTCCTCCAGTCTCACCTCCGCGGCCGGCTCACTCGATGAGGCGAGGGCGCTCATCGCCAATGCGGTGACCGAGGTGAATATGGCACCGCCTCCACCGCCGCCCCCGATGTCCTCCCTTGAGCCGCGAAGCATTCTCAACCCGCAAGGAACCTGGGAGGACATCGACGGGCAGTGCGTCCCCGTCTCGAAATCCTCCTCCCCCTCCCCAGGCGGGAACGGGCCGTCCGACGGAGTGGACCCATATGTTCTTGATCTGGAGAAGGTCAAGGCCCTGACATCGCTGGACGCCTTGAGTGCCGGACCCGGGTCTTTGCAGGATGTTGCAGACACCCTGCGCGGCATCGCCGCCGACGTCACCGCCTGCGCTCAGGCCCACACGCTGGCAGAAGGAGGTGCCACCCCCGGTCCCGGCCTCGTGGGGCCCGTGGATATCAGGGCCTTCGACGGCGGCCTGGTTCAGCAGGCGCTGGGATTCACCTTCGCCACCGCGTTCCCCAGCACCGCCAACCTGGCGGTGCTGGCGACGACGCCCGGTAGCCCGCTCTACACGATCCTCAAGGACAACGAGGACGGCCAGGCCGTCGTAGAGGCGCTTCACGTCCTGCTCGCCGACCCGGCCACCGCCCGGTGGGTCCAGGACGACGCGGTCCGGATCGTCCTGCTGACCCTGTGGCTTCAAAAGGCCAAGACCGGTCGGGAGGCGGCCACGGTCGAGACCTACCTCCAGCAGGTCTCCGAACGCCTCGATCCCTGGGTGACCCAGCATCTCCCCGGCCAGGTGTCCGTGGGGACGCAGACCGTGGACACCACGACCCTCACGCCCATGCAGCGCGTCACCAAGTACCTGGGGATCAGTTCCGCGGCGCTGGGCGCCGGAGTCTACGGAATTCAGAGCGGCATCATGGTCACTCCGTTGGGCGGCAGCGGGAGCACCGTGCTTCCGCCGGCCTCCAGCGACCCCCTGGGACTCGCCAGTCCGGTGCAGGCCGGAATGACCGGTAAGGGCAAGGAGTCCCGACCCTCGCAGAACATCTCCGAGACGATCCTCCACTGCCAGGAGCTACAGGCCTCCAGGGACTCCCTGGGGCAGGGGTACGAGGAGGCCGGCGTCATCTCCATCCAGAGGGTCGAGCACACCGACGGCCGCGTCTCGTGGGTCGTCTACGTCCCCGGCACCACCGACTGGACCGTCGGTGACGGCGAGCCGCAGGACCTGCTCACCAACCTCGAGGGCGTAGGCAGAACCCCCACGGTCATGGAGAGCGCCGTCGTCACCGCCATGCGCCAGGCCGGTGTCCAGTCCGGCGACGAGGTCGCCCTCTACGGCCACTCCCAGGGCGGCATCACCGTCTCCAATGTTGCGGCCGACCCCGAGGTCCACAGTCGCTACAACATCACCACGGTCCTCACTGCCGGATCCCCGACCGCGGGCGCCGACATTCCCGACGACGTCCATGCCCTGCACCTGGAGAACACCGGAGACGCCGTCCCCGGGCTCGACGCCGCCCCCACGCCCACGGGTCCCCGCCGGCAGGTCGCCATGATCGACACCCACCAGATGGATGTGGGCGACTACCCCCACGCCTCCAGCGTCTACGCGCAGACCACCCAGGGTCTGGAAGACAGGGCGCCCGAGCTGGGCGACTGGAGCCGGTCCTTCTCACGCGTCTCCGGCGCCGGAGAGCAGGGAGTGTCCACCACCGAGTACATCTTCGCTATCCAGCGCAACACCGACTCCAACGGGGTGTACACCGATGGCGCCGGCGAGCAGGCCAGGGTGCCGAGCTCGGCTCCGTCCTACGAGCTCCCGACCCCGGCCCCGCAGCCGTCCGGGGAGCACTAGGCCGTATTGGGGAAGCACGGATGATCCCGGGGGCATGGCCAAGCACTTGGTTCGTCGCGGACGCGCCTGAGGCGCCGACTACGGATGTTGCGGGTGCAGTATGTGGAGATGGCGGCGTCAGTCCTCGCAACGCATCAGCATCGCGGCAATGATCGAGGAGATCACCGAGATGATGATCGAGCCGACGATCGCCGTGCCGAAGGAAGAGACCCTCAGCCCCAGCGGCACCGAGCCGCCGGCGCCCAGCGCCCCGATGTGGTCGGTCAGCCAGCTCGCCAGTGAGAGCATCGCGCCATTGACCACCAGGGAGAACAGTCCGAAGGTGACGATGTAGAGCGGAAAGGCCAGGAACGTCGCCACGGGCTTGACCAACGAGTTCACCAGAGCCAGTACCAGTCCCAGAACCAGAAGGTTCAGCCACATCAGGCCGACCCCTGCACTCTTGGGCACACTCAGCCCGGACAGGAGGTGCGTTGCCAGCCACAGGCCGGCCGCGTTGCCGAGGGTTCGAGCCACGATCTCCATGGGCCCATTGTGCCTGTGCGGCCTGCGCCGGTGTCAGGATTGGGGCTATGACTTCCGCAGCGACTCCAGCGACCGGCGAACCCGACCCGGTGGCTCCAGTGGTTCCGGTGACCCGGGTGGCTCCTGATACTGGGGCGGCCGCGACGCCGACGGTGCCGACGACGTCTGACACGCCCGTCCGCGACGCCGACCCCCTGATCGCTGAGCCCCTTACGACGGTGCGGATCCGCCCCGACGTCGCCGCCCTGCCCGCCTACGTCCCCGGGGCCCGCCCCGACGCCGAAAGCCCGGTGGAGATCGCCAAGCTCTCCTCCAACGAGCTGCCCTTCCCCCCGCAGGAGTCGGTGGTCGAGGCCATCACCCGTGCCGTGGCCGGAGTCAACCGCTACCCCGAGATGACCGGCGAGACCCTGACCCAGGCGCTGGCCCGCCGGTGGGGTGTGGAGGCCGAGCAGGTCGTCGTCGGCAACGGGTCAGTGGCCCTCATTCAGCACCTCCTCGACACTGTCTGCCGGCCCGATGACGAGGTCATCATCCCCTGGCGCTCCTTCGAGGCTTACCCGATCTGTGTCGCCGTCGCCGGCGCCAGGGCCGTGCGCGTCGCGCTGACCCCCGACGCCCGCCACGACGTGCCCGCCATGCTGGCGGCCATCACTCCCCGCACCCGCGTGGTCATGGCCTGCACGCCCAACAACCCCACCGGGACGATCCTGACCGCCCATGAGCTGGCCGGTCTTGTGGCCGGAGTGCCGCGCGACGTCGTCGTCCTCATTGACGAGGCCTACCTCGACTTCGTCACCGACCCGCAGGCCGGTGACGCCCTCACCCTGTTGGCCGGTGCTCCCAACCTCGTGGTCTCGCGGACCTTCTCCAAGGCCCACGCCCTGGCCGGCATGCGTGTGGGCTACCTCGTGTGCGAGCCGGGCCTGGCCGCCGCCATCCGCTCCGTGGCCACGCCCTTCGGGGTCA
Organism: uncultured Actinomyces sp.; assembly: GCF_963526355.1. Lineage (GTDB taxonomy): Bacteria > Actinomycetota > Actinomycetes > Actinomycetales > Actinomycetaceae > Actinomyces. The sequence continues at coordinate 34,181 of NZ_CAUROW010000018.1, forward strand.
ACCTGCCCGCGCAGGCGGCTGCCGTCGCGGCGCTGGGGCAGGCCGAGCTGGCCCGCACCGCTGAGCGCTCGGCCACGGTCGCCGCCGAGCGCGACCGGGTCGTGGACGCCCTGCGCACCCAGGGCTGGCAGGTGCCCGAGGCTCAGGGCAACTTCTTCTGGCTCGGCGTGGGTGACGAGACGACAGCGCTGGCCGAGCACTTCCGCGCCGCCGGCATCCTCGTGCGTCCCTTCGCCGGTGAGGGTGTACGGGTCTCGATCGGGACGACGGCGGACAACGAGAGAGTCCTGGCAGCCGCGGCCACCTGGCGCGAAGCGCGCTGAGGATCACCGAGGTCCGACAGCCGAGCGGCTGATTCTGCCCCGCTGGCGATATCGGACAGTACATGCCTCCAGACGACGTCCGGGGTGGCCGTCGCTGTTGGATCGCGGTTGTCCCTGCGCGGCCGGTCGCACGGTCCGTACCCGAGTGGGCGGCCCTCGCTGTCAAACCGAGATGGTCACCAGGAAGGCCACGCACATGACGACTTCGACGATGCCCATCGTGCCCGGTCGCAGCGGACGGTGGCGCTTGCGCACCAGGCTCCACTGCCACAGCGGCATGACCAGTGACCGCACGGTCAACACCACCCACAGGGCGGCGTGCCCCCACGGCAGCATCCCCGACGATGCCAGCCAGATCGTCACCACTGCCACGGCCGTGTGGGCTGCTGCCGTTCCGGCCAGCAGCACGTAGTTGAAGCGCTCGCGGATCATGGACTTGATGTAGGGGACCGTCCCGCAGAAGTAGGCGGCGGTCATCGCCGTCACCAGCCACATCCACGGCCACCCCGTCAGTGCGCCGTTGGGGGAGACCCCCGGTAAGGGGTGGCTCGGCGTCCCCAGGCCCAGGAACCCGCCGTCGCCGCGCACCGCCAGGCTGTAGGTGACGGCCGCCATGAGGGAGGCGGCCGCCGTCGTCGACAGTCCCGAGAGCAGCGAGCGCTCGTGCCCGCGCCACACCTGGTGCAGCGCGATGGCGAACAGCGGCAGCAACGGTACTGCCCACTGGATGAGGTAAGGGGCCACGAGCAGGGTGATAAGAGCCAGGGAGGCCGTCCAGCCGGTGTAGACCAGGAGTGGCAGCATGATGAGGGCGCGCTTGCGGGCCGAACGGGTGCGCAGCCACTGGGACCAGCACCAATAGGTGAGGTAGCCGCCCCACCATGCCGGCAGGAACAGGAGGTTCACCCAACTGAAGCCGCCCACCACCCAGCCGACGACCGGTGGCAGCACCAGCATCGACCAGGCCCCGTGCTGGTTGGGGACCCAGGCCTTGCGGCCGGGTTGGCGCCGGATCTGTTCCTGAGTGGGGGGCTTGGGGCGCCCGGTCTGCCGGGGGCGGCCGGTGGCCAGCATGATGTCGTCCTGCGGGCCGGGCCGGGACTGCTGAAAAGGGGTGCGGTGCGGTGCGGCGGTGCCTCTTGATGTCGAGGAGGAGGCGCCGCCGGCCGAGCCGGCCGAATTGAGTGCGGGGCTCGCTGACTCAACGACCTCGGGGGATGCGGCCGATGCAGAGGACTCAGAGGCCCTTGCGGGGCCGGTGGACGCGGAGGAGTGCTCGACGTGATGCTTGGACGGCCTCGACGGGCGGGACTGGCTCACACCCGTCACCCTAGTCGCTCGCGTCTCTGTGCGGTTGGGGAACTTTTCTTCCGGCCGGGTACGTTTGACGCCGGTGGGTGCCGTCCCCGGCTGCCTTCTGCCCGAGCCCCTGCGCTTGAAAGATGCTCCGCTCGGTGGTGTTCGAGCGGTGTCTGGTTCTACCACCGCACTCCGGTGGGGTGGATGCCGTGGCGGGCGAGCTCGCGGCACATGGCGGGGGCGTCATCGGGCCAGGCGTCCTTCCAGGTCCAGCGGGCGACGTCGTAGCCGGCGCGGATGAGGGTGAGCTCGCGCTGACGCTCGTCCCAGACGGTGTGCTCGGCGTCCATGGCGCAGACCCCCTGGGTGAGCCCGCCCCACCGGGCCAGATCGACAACCGTGTCGGCCACGGACGAGGTGCGGGTGCCAGTATCGTCCAGGAGGCCACCCAGGCCGGGGCGGCGGTGACGTTGCAGCAGCGCCGTGTGTGAGCGGGCCTCGCTGAGTCGGAGGCACTGAACCCGCATCGGCACGCTGCCCACCAGTGGGAGCCCGAGCCACACGGCCGCCGATACGCCGAGCAGGACGATGTCTCCGCGGGTCTTGGCCAGCGCTGCCCGGATGAGAGTCAGGTGCCTCAGATCGGGCCTGGCCTCCTTCCATTCCTGCGCGGGCACGTAGGTTCCCGGGGCGATGCGGGTGAGCCTTGGGCCGGTGAACAGGCGGGACGCCCCGGCCATGACCGGGTCTGAGGTGAGAGGCAACGGCAGCGACGGGGCCGTGCTGGGCGCGTGGGCGGAATCGGTGCGTTCGGGTGCGGTGGTACTCATGCCCACCAGAGTGGGGGTGTTCGATGGAAGGCTGCGGTTGATGTCGTCGACCCTGTGGAGGGGGCATGCGCGAGGCGACCTGTGGACCCCGGCAAGTCGCTGCCAGCGGGGACTTTCCGCGCATACGGGGACATTCTCTTCCGGCCGGGGACGTTCCGCGCGTACGGGTGCAGGATTTCTGTCCCCGACGGCGTCGAGTGCCCCCGCCCGGAGTGACACGCCCCCGGCCGCGCAGAATGTCCCCGGCCGCGACAAGGTGCCGCGGCCGGGGAGGCACCGGTGGCCCGGTGCCTGCGTTAGCCGCCCAGGGCCGCGGAGACCACCTGCTTGGCCTCCTCCTGGACCTGCGCCAGGTGGTCGGCGCCCTTGAAGGACTCGGCGTAGATCTTGTAGACGTCCTCCGTGCCCGAGGGGCGCGCGGCGAACCAGGCGTCCTCGGTGGTGACCTTGAGCCCGCCGATGGCGGCGCCGTTGCCGGGCGCGTCGACCAGCCGGGCGGTGATCTCCTCGCCGGCCAGCTCGGTGGCGGTCACGTCCTCGGCGGCCAGGGCGGCGAGCTTGGCCTTCTCCTCCTTGGTGGCGGCCGCGTCGATGCGTGCGTAGGCGCTGGCCCCGAAGCGCTCGACCTGTTCCTCGTGCAGCTGGGAGGGGGACTTGCCGGTGACGGCGATGATCTCGCTGGCCAGCAGTGCCAGGATGATGCCGTCCTTGTCCGTGGTCCACACGGTGCCGTCCTTGCGCAGGAAGGAGGCTCCCGCGCTCTCCTCGCCGCCGAAGCCCACCGAGCCGTCGATGAGGCCGGGCACGAAGTGCTTGAAGCCCACCGGCACCTCCACCAGGCGCCGGCCCATGGCGGCCACGACCCGGTCGATGAGGCAGGAGGACACCAGGGTCTTGCCCACGGCGCAGCCCTCGGGCCAGCCGGGGCGGTGGGTGAAGAGGTACTCGATGGCCACGGCCAGGAAGTGGTTGGGGTTCATGAGCCCGCCGTCGGGGGTGACGATGCCGTGGCGGTCGGAGTCGGCGTCGTTCCCGGTGGCGACGTCGTAGGGGGTCCTGCCCTCGGCGTCGGGCGTCATCGTGGAGCGTAGGGAGGCCATGGCGTTGGGGGAGGAGCAGTCCATGCGGATCTTGCCGTCCCAGTCCAGGGTCATGAAGTGCCAGGCCGGGTCCACCTTGGGGTTGACCACCGTGAGCTCCAGGCCGTAGCGCTCGCCGATCGCGCCCCAGTAGTCGACTGACGCGCCGCCCAGCGGGTCGGCCCCGATACGCACGCCGGCCTCACGGATCGCGGCGAGGTCGATGACGTTCTCCAGGTCGGCGACGTAGGTCTCCAGGTAGTCGTGCTTGATGACGTAGGGGCCGTCGAGCGCCTCGGTGATCGGGACTCGGGGGACGTCCTGCCAGCCCGAGGCCAACAGCTCGTTGGCGCGGTCGGCGATCCAGCCGGTGGCATCCGAACCGGCCGGGCCGCCGGTGGGGGGGTTGTACTTGAAGCCGCCGTCGCGCGGCGGGTTGTGGGAGGGGGTCACCACGATGCCGTCGGCCAGGCCCGGCCCGGCGGTGTGCACGCCGGCATCGGTGCCGGCGCCGTTGGCCAGGAGGATGGAGTGCGAGACGGCCGGGGTCGGCGTGTAGGAGCCGCGCGCGTCGACGGCGGTCGTGACACCGGCGCCCGAGAGCACCTCGACGGCGGTGCGCCAGGCCGGCTCGGACAGGGCGTGGGTGTCACGACCCAGGTAGAGGGTGCCGTCGGTGCCCTGGGAGCGGCGGTACTCCACGATGGCGGCGGTCGTGGCCACGATGTGGGCCTCGTTGAAGGCGGTGTCCAGAGAGGAACCGCGGTGCCCGGAGGTGCCGAAGACGACCTTCTGGGTCGGGATGGTCGGGTCGGGGACGAGGTCGTAGTAGGCGGAGACGACCTCATCGACGTCGATGAGATCTTCGGGCTGTGCTGGCTGTCCTGCGCGTGCGTGCATGGGGCACAGTGTGTCACGTACCACTCATTGAATCAGCCTGTTTCGCTGTGCGAAACACTGGGCGCTGTCGGGGTCGGGTGCGGCGTCCGCGGGGACCTGGGTGCTCGACGGCCACGGTGTTGTGGGAGAGTCCTCCGCGAGGATCCATGGGGAAGTGCCGTAGGTCCCGGGTGACGAACCGGTGTCGAACCGGGGCGGGCTCGATGGGGCGACGCGCCGTTGTGTGCGACTCCGCCATCGGCCGATGCCGATGATGAGGGCTCGGGCTAATCGGGGAGGATGTCCATGATGTTGATGTTGACGCGGTTCGCCAGCCACAGCTCGGCCCGCCTGACCCGGCCCCCCATGACGAAGAGCGAGCCGCGTACCGCGTGCGGGACGTTCCTGAACAGCGTGTAGCCGTCTCCGCCGGCGTCGACCCCGATACGTTCCTGGCCCAGCAGGTGCAGGCGCGTCGTCGGACGGGTGGGATCGGCGGTCAGCGCCTGCCATGCCTCGGGGGGTATCCCCTGCGGCAGAATGCCGGCCATGTCGGTGGCGTACTCGCCGGGCTCCTGGCCCACCGGGGCGATGACGACGTCGAGGTGGCGGTCGTCGAAGATGGTGACTACCCGTTCCGTCTGGTCGGTGTCCACGCACAGGCGGGTCCACCCCATGGCCCCCTGGGCCTGTTCCTGCTCCGAGACGGTGATCCAGTGCAGCGAACCGGTGGCCTTTCCGAGTTCGATGACTGCCCGGGTGTCGCGCTTGATGAGCCGGGAGGAGGCGTTCAGCATGATGTTGGGGAGGCGCCGACCGTGGATATGGATGAGTTCGGTGACATCGAGCTCGGGCAGTCCTGAGGCGTTGACGGCCTCGGGCGCGAATCCGGCGTTCTTGAGCTGCTTGCGCTCGCGGAGCCCGGTGTGAAACCCCGTGCGCAGGACGTCGGTGCCCATGAGGACGCTTGCGGGACTGCGCCGATGGGGTCGCGAGGCGAAGGCCGTGGCGATGGTCCGGGCGAAGGTAGTGCCCGTTATCCGTGGCCCGGCATCAGCGCCGTCCGTCCGGGTGAGCCCGGACATGCCTGGAAGGCGGTTGACGCCGAGTCGCTGAGAGGCCTGGGCAGCCGTGCCGGCGGCGGCTCGGCCTGCGTCCGCTGCGGTCCGGGATGCCGAGTCGGCCGCCCTTGCGGCGCCGGAGGTCGCCTTTCCGGCGAGGTTGCGGGCCTGGGCGGCCAGGTCGCCGCGCGACGGGATACTGGGCAGCTTCACGGCAGTCCTTGAGGTGGGGATGAACGGGAGTGAACCGGCCGGAGGCATCCGGCCGCTCCGAGTCTAGAAGCCGGGCGGGCCGGAGGGCAGGGGCAGTCCGGCCCGGGCGTCCGTGCCGGACTCGACGAGGAGGCGCGCCGTCGTCGCACGACGGTGATAGGTGATCGCCTAGTAGTCATTCACCAGCCTGTGGTTGTTGACCCGGTATCGCAGCCACAGTTCCGCCCTCATGACCCTGCCGCTCATGACGAGGAGCGAGCCGCGGTACGGGTGACGGACGTCTTCGAACAGCGTGTAGGTGTCCTTGCCGAGGTCGACCCCGATGTTCTTCGCGCCCAGCAGGTGCAGGCGCGCCGTCGGACGGGTGGGATCGGCGGTCAGCGCCTGCCAGGCCTGGGGAGGTATTCCCTGTGGCAGGAGACGGGCCATGTCGGCGGCGTACTCGTTGGGCTCCCGGCCCAGCGAGGCGATGACGACGTCGAGGTGGTTGTCGTAGAGGGAGAATCCGAAATCTTTCTGGTCGGTGTCCACGCACAGGCGGGTCCATCCCACGGCGCCCTGGGCCTGCTCCTGCGCCGAGACGTCGGTCCAGTGCAGTGAGCCGACGGCCGAGCCGACATCAACGATGCTGCGTGTGTCGCCGCTGGCGAATATGGAGCCCGCGTTCTTGATGATGTTGGGAATGCGGCGGCCGTGGATATGGACGAGTTCGGCGACATCGAGCTCGGGCAGTCCCGAGGCGCCGATCACCTCCGGTGTGAACCCCCTGTTCTTGATCTGCTTGCGTTCGCGGCCACCGAAGCGCAAACCGGTACGCAGGATGCTGGTGCCCAGAAAGTAGCTCCCGGCGTCGCGAGGGTGGGGGCGTGAGGCGAGGGCCGTGATGATTGTTCGGGCGAAGGGGGTATAAGACGATTTTAGTTTCACGGCGGTCCTCAGGAAAGACTGAAAGTGAGCGGGGTGGGCCGGCTCAGAGACAGTCGGCCGCCGCAAGTTTAGGAGCCGGGCGGACCGGAGGGTATGGGTAGTCTGGCCCGGGCGCCCGTGCCACCCATCGGGAACACGAACGCGCCCGAGCACTCAGGAGGAACCATGACCGTCAGCCGTATTGCCACCACCAGCGCCCCCGCCGCCGTCGGACCCTACTCCCAGGGGGTCTCGACCGGTCAGGAGGCCGGCTCGCTCGTCCTCGTCTCCGGACAGGTGCCGCTCGACCCGGCCACCGGAGCGCTCGTCGACGGAGATATCCAGGACCAGGCCGAGCAGGTCCTCAAGAATGTGGGTGCCATCCTGGCCGAGGCCGGGCTCGGGTACGACGACGTCGTCAAGACCACGGTCCTGCTCGCCGACATCGCTGACTTCGCCGCCGTCAACGAGGTTTACGCCCGCTACTTCACAGCCGACCCCCTCCCGGCTCGGGCCGCCTTCGGTGTTGCCGCTTTGCCGCTGGGCGCCGGCGTCGAGATCGAGGCCATCGCCGTCCGGCCCTGAGCCGGGGCGGGCTCGTTCTTGAGCCTCTGATCTGGGCGCGTCCGTCGGTCATCCACTCCGGTGCGGTGAGGACTGCAGCCGTGAACCGCGTCATGGGGCGCCGACGGGCCGTCGTCGGCCTGGGAGGGGGCGGGAGCCCGGTAGGCTGGCGACCATGTCGAAGAAGAAGCGCCGCGGGCGTCGTCCGGTCGGTACTGCCACGTCCACCAAGCCCCGCAAGCAGAGCATCGAGTTCGTCGCCCGCCCCTTCGCCGGCCTCCCGGCCGAGGAGGACCTGGTGGCGATGGCACAGATCATCCCGGCCGCCACGGCCACGGTGTGCCTGACCGAGGAGTACGGCGGCGGGCGGGTCCAGCTCGTCACGCTCCTGCCCGAGTACGTCCAGGGGATCAAGCGCGCCGACGGCGAGATCCTGGTGGCCATGCAGACCTCCATGCACTCCGGGGACGCCTCCCGGGACGTCGCCGCCGCCGTCCTGGCCACCATCGACCTGTCCGACGGTCAGGCGCTGCGCGCCGAAGGGCTGCCCGAACCCGGTCCGCGCCTCCAGGACATTCTTGACACCAGCGAGCCGCCGGTCGTCTCGGTGCGCGAGACCTTCGACTTCTGGGTCGATCCTCGGGGTGGGGTCGGTGATGCGAAGACCCGCCAGGCCATTGAGGACGCCATCGAGCATGCCAAGGACGAGATCACCCCGACCCGGCCCGTGCCGGGCGTTGAGCACGCCTACTGGTGCCGCCTGGGCACCAAGGAGTTCGTGCGCTGGGTTCGCGGGGAGGACGAGGACGAGTTCTTCAACGCCTTCGCCCGCATCCATGCCGCGCGCGAGTCCGACCTGGAGGAGGGGGCTCGCTTCGTCGGCGCATTCAGGGCCAACGGCCTGGCCATCCCCGTGTGGGAGCTCGTGCCCGGAACCGAGGCCGAGGAGCTCACCGAGCCGCTTCAGGCCATGGGTGGGCGCCTCGACGCCGCGCTGGCGGATGAGAGCCCGCTGAGCCCCGAGGTCCGCCGCGCCAGGGCCGGCATCATCTCTCGTCAGGTCAATCTCTGAGCCCGTCTCTCCCTATCTCTTTCATCGAGCCGGGCACTCTTCGCCGAGACCAGCAGGATCTCTGTCGGGCACCGCGAAGAATGTCCGGCTCAACGACCACCTGGCCGATGTCAACGCCCGATCGAGCGCAGTGCTCGCTTGATAATCCGTTCAGTGGCTGGACCGGGCGACTCCTCCCGCCACCGCTCGCAGAGCTCGATGGCCCAGGTGGGCTGTGTCTTGGAGGCGTCGTTGACCCAGTTCGCCACCGAGTCCTGCACATAGCGGGAGGAGTCGGCGCGCAGCGGCTCGAGCAGTGGAAGGCCTCGCTCGGGCTCCTTCTTGAGCACAGGGATGTGCCGTGCCCACACACCGCGCGGACGCAGCGCCTCGCCGGCGAAGCGCCGAATGCGCTCCGAGGGCTCTGAGGTCCATTGCCGCAGCGCGCGGATCGCCTCGTCGAGTTGGGGAACCATATGCGGGCGCACTGCCATCCATGACCACTCGCGTACTCCGAAGTGGGGGTCATCCGCGGCCGGTCGTGCCAGGGCCAGCAGCGTTTCGACGTCGGCGTCCTTCTCCTGAGAGGCCAGGGCGAAGACTGCCCAGCCCCGGACTGTGTCGGCCGGGTGGTCGGCGAGAGCCAGACAGGCGGAGCGACCAAGGTGTGTATACAGCGCCTCTCCCATGGCCTGCATACGGGCCAGGATGCCGAGCGAGTCGGCATGCCTGGCCGCGTCAACCAGATCCCCCGGTGCATCGGGCACCACCTGCGTCAGAAGTGTGGAGTGGGTGATGACCAGGATCTCTGCCAGTGTGCGGGACTCGACTTGTCCCGAGTTCAGGTCGGCTCGGCGCTCTGCGGTGATACTCGTGGTGGGACTCACACGTCACTTTAGCACGAGCTGGGTGACGCGGTTGAGGTGCTTGGCTCGCTGCTCCCGGCCGGCCTTGCTCACGCCTCCGAAGTTGACCCAGCTCCGTCCGCGCATGCCCATCTGCTTGATGGCTGCGCCCAGGAACGCCGAGCCGACGTAGTTGCCGCAGAATGCGCGCAGGTACCAGGTCGGGGAGGTTGACGTGGTGAGCACCAGCACCTGCTGGACGTGGGTGAGGAGCCCCTTCACCCCGGCCGAGGTCAGTTGGTAGGCCCAGTTCTGCTTCATCACCTTGTCAATGAATCCCTTGACGATGGCGGGCAGGGCGTCCCACCAGATCGGGCAGATGAAGATGATGCGCGTGGCCTCCTCGATGAGTCCCTGGTAGTGGCTGACCAGTGGGTCCAGCGTGCCGCCCTCGCTGAACAGGGCGAGCTCCTCGGTGGTGTAGCGGGGGTCGAAGCCGTCGGCGTAGAGGTCAACGACGTCGTAGGGCCGGCCCGCCCCGTCCAGGGCCGAGGTGGCTGTCTCGAGCACGGCATGGTTGAAGGAGCCGTCGTAGGGGTGGGCGTAGACGATGAGGGTGCGTCCGGTTGTCTTGGTGGGGGTGCTGTTGCTGGTCATCAGTTGTCTCCGATCGTGATGATGGCGCGCAGGGCGGCGCGGATGAAGGTGATGTCGGCGGTGGCGGCGCCGACGGCGATGAGCTGGGTGTAGCCCTGCAGGCAGGACCACACCAGGAGGTGAAGCGGTTCCGGGGTGGTTCCCCGCTGCGCGGCCAGGCGCTCCACCTCGCCGCGGGTGAGCGCCAGCAGCGGGTGCTCGTCCGGGTGTTCGAAGGCCGCAACGGCGGCGGGACTGACCTGGTTGAACTCGAAGAGTCGAGGGTGCTCGGCGGCCAGGTCCACCAGGAGGGACCCGATGCCGACGAGCGACTCGAGCGGGTCGTCCTGGACCAGGGAGCCGGCGCGCTCGCCCAGTGAGGTGGACAGCTGTCGCGCCGATGCCTCGAAGAGGCTGGTCTTGGATGGGAAGTGCTTGTAGCAGGCGGGTGTGCTCACCTTGCAGGCGCGGGCCACGCCGCCGAGCGTCACCTCGTTCCATCCGTGGGCGTCGATGAGGTCCAGGGTGGTGTCGATGAGTCGCTGGCGGGTGTCTGTGCTGCGTCGGTCTGTCTTCACATCAACTAGGTTAACGCCATTAACTTAGTTGTCAAGGGAGGCTGTGTCGAGGTGGGTACGGGTTGCATCATGTTCACCGCGAGTGACCACTATGTGGTCGACGTGAGATCGGGCGGATGTGGTGCGCAGAGGTTTGGGTGCCCCACTTGTTAACGTCACCAACGGCGCGATCGCAACAACGCCGGACGGTTGCTGATACCACTTCTGACCTGCGCGGATATCGGTGCGGGTGAACCCCTGGGCCAGGACCTTGACACCCCCGCGGCGGCGGCATTGAATCGTCTCAAGTCCATCACGGCACGACGAACGCCCCGCGCGGAATATCCCGGTGCGCGGCCTGAGAGGAGCACTGATGACGCGTACCGCTTGCGGCTCCGCACTGCGGTCGACGCCGATGCATGTCAGCCCCTCGTGCTCTCGTTGGCCTTCTGGCCGGCATCGTCGATGCCCGTCGACCGCCTTCCATCACCATCCGCCGGCATCCTGAATGCCGACGTCGGTCGGAGGGGCCGGAGAGCCGCAGGCCTCTGATTCTCACCGCCGACGAGGGGGCTGGCTCGGGCTCGTCGTTGAGTCTCGTCAGCCGGAATCCTGCCCAGTAACGCCTGACCGCCCCTGGCGGTGTGAGGCCGTCACTCAACTCATCCGATCCTGTTCGCCGTCAGATCCATGATGCCTATGGACCTTGAAGTCGGTTCCTGGCACCCTGGTAGGACGGCAGTGTCGCCGCCGGGCCCGCCCGCCATGCGGCGAGTGAAGCGAAAGGCCTGTTGTCAT
>NZ_CAUROW010000019.1:0-44994 GCF_963526355.1 uncultured Actinomyces sp.
GGCCTCCTCGCGGCATATTCTGCTGTCGATCGTGCCTTCAAGAACTACAAGTCCGGCGTTGCCGAGGTCTTCGGTTCTGAGGGCGTCAAAAAGATGCAGAAGTGGGTGAACGAGAAGTCTCAGGAGGATATTTCTCCTGAGGAGGCAGGTGATGTCCCGCCCATCGTCAAGGATCTCGAGGATCTCAAGGCGATGGGTATTAAGCCTCATCGGATCGATATCGAAGGCCTCTCCCCTTATGCTCGGGTTTATGGCCCCGGTTGCGAGGACTGGGAGGGCTCTAAGGAGCACGATGAACTCATGCTCTCAACTACCCAGGCATATTTCAACGATCGCCTCGTGGCCCGAGGACACGTATTCCTCAATGAGGTTTACGATGCCTTTGGTATCAGTCGTACTCCTGCTGGTGCTGTGGTTGGCTGGACCTACGACCGCAACGGCGATAATTACATTGATCTTCGCATCGGTGACTACATCGATGATCTGGTCGGCGATTCAGACTCGACCGAAGTTTACCGATCCTGGATTATCGACCCCAACGTCCAGGGTGTCATCTGGGATCTCATCTGATATTTAGAAACTCTTAAGAAAGGACACAACCATGCAAACCACCGTAAAGGTGGCGCTGGCCTTTGCGGTCGGTGCTCTGATAGGCGTTCTCAGCGCTCGGTATTTCGCAGATAAGAATGCCGAGGAGCGTCTGTCCCAAGAAGTCGAGGCTATTCGTCACTATTACCAGACGAAGCTCAAGATCGAGACTGAGCGTGTTCAGAAGGGCGAGGACATCAAACCTGTCAAATCGAAGCACACTGATATGCTCGGTCGCCCTAAGCCCGGCGAGGAGTACGAGGCTATGCAGGATCAGCAGCGCGGTTCTCTGTGGACCAACCCTCCCGAGTTCGAGGATGTTGCACCTGTAGATGACATGGAGCAGGGTGTCGCAGTCGACGCATATACGTTCGACAACGAGGCCCAGGCTGTCATGAAGATGTACCTGGGTTACGAGCAGCACGAGTTGCCCATCATCCGAGTGACCGAGGAAAGCTTCTGGCGCGGTTGGGCGGACTTCCCCTGCTACGAGCTCCACTATCTGGCCGGAGACAACCTTGTGTATATGGCGGACGACGAGAGTATCGTGCCCGATGTTCGGGTCAAGGCTCTCATCGAAGACGCTATGGACGATATGGTCGATTATGATGTCGACCCCACACGAAGCGTGAAGTACCTCCGAAACTACCGCGAGGAGACTGATATTCAGCTCTTCTTCCACAACGAAGGCCTCGAGGAGTATCTGGAGTCACAGTCGATCCCCATGAATCGGGTGAAGACCCTTGACTGAGGCATATTTCGAGTGGCTCGTTGTGAAGACGGGTATGGACCGTTTCACTAAGAATCTTGCGAAGACTCATTGGGTTCTTCTCGAGATCCTATTCAAGACACAGTTTGTCGTCTGGCATGTGATGGACGACAACCAGGTTGGTTATGCGCAGTACATGCGTGAGACCTTTGCGTACGAGACTCAGCGTGATGTACCCCAATCATGGATCGAGGGGGAGATCTCACTTCTTGAGGTTCTCGTTGTGCTTAGCGAACGTCTATCCGACTTGATCTCGAATCCGGTAGAATGGTTCTGGACGATGCTTCAGAACGCGAACCTCGAAGCGTTTACGGATGAAATCCTGAACGACCCGGCTGGGCAGCCCCGGGATGAGGTGAAGAATCTACTGGACGAGCTCATGGACGGACGACGTTCGTTCTTCCCCATCACCGACGCGGATATTTCCAGGTTCCCCGAACTTCACGGTGAGGGGCTCAATCGTCAGGCTCTCGATATGTGGAGCCAGGCGAACTACTGGATCCGGGCGGTGTACAATCTTTAGCAGAAAGGAGCCGCGATGGATTTCGTGAAAGCGACAGTCCAACAGGGCAAAAAGAACGAGTGGCGGGTGACCCCATCGTTCCGCGTCGGTCGTATGAACGACGTCATGGTCCGAGGTGGCGACTTCTATGCTGTTTGGGATCCGCGCAAGGGTCTCTGGTCGACTGAGGAGTATGACCTTCAGGAGCTCGTCGATGAGGAGCTTCAGAGGCTATATTCGGAGCAGCAAGGTAAGTTGTCAGGCGATCTCAACATGTCATTGATGAGCACCTACAACTCTCAGAGCTGGACGATCTACCGTCGGTGGATTAAGAACCTACCTGACTCCCATATCCAACTGGATCGGAAACTGGTCTTTGCGGACGATAAACCTCGCCGCGAGGACTACGCGAGTAAGAGACTTCCATATTCTCTGAAGTCTGGTCCGACCGAGAGCTGGGATCGGTTGGTTTCTACCTTGTATGACGAGGAGAACCGACGCAAGATTGAGTGGGCTATCGGATCTATATTCGAGGGCGACTCGAAGTGGATCCAGAAGTTCTTCGTTTTCTACGGCGAGGGTGGTTCGGGTAAGTCGACGATCATCAATATCATCGAGAGACTGTTCGACGGATATACCGCGGCATTCAAATCTCAGGCGCTGGCTAGCGGGACCAACCGGTTCGCTCTTGCACCTCTTGCCACGAACCCTCTCGTTGCTATTGAACATGATGGTAACCTGTCTCGTATTGCCGACAACACTATGCTCAATAGTCTTATCGCGCACGAGAAGATGCCTATGGACGAGAAGTTCAAGTCCGCGTATGAGATGAAGTTCGACTGCATGATCTTCATGGGCACGAACTCGCCGATCCATATTACAGACACCAAGTCTGGTCTCATCCGAAGGCTTGTTGATATCTGTCCGAGTGGCAACAGGATCCCCCACGGCGAGTACGACGCTCTTGTGAGGGATATTTACGACCACCTGGGTGAGATGGCTACACATTGCATCGAGGTCTACAAACATTATGGACCTCACTACTACGATGCATACAAACCGTTGTCGATGATGTACAAGACCAACTTCTTGTATGCCTTTGTTGAGGGGAACCTTGACGAGTTCGATGGCGGTATTTCTCTACAGAGCGCTTATGCCCAGTACCGTGAGTACTGCGAAGAGAGCAACATTAACCGGATGCCTAAGAACAAGTTTAAGGACGAGTTCAAGGCTTTCTTCAACGAATTCAAATCGCAATCTCGAACTGACAACGGAACGAAGATCAAAAACTTCTACCGATCTATCAAGTTCGAGCTGTTCAATATCACCGAGCTGAAAGCAGAACCCAAAAAGGAGTATCATCTTGTACTTGACAAATCTGCTTCTTTACTCGATAGTGTGCTATCTGACTGTCCTGCTCAGTATTCTCGGGATGGAGTTCCTTCTCGCCGATGGGACGACGTGGACACCACACTCGAAGACATCGATACGAGTAAAGAACATTATGTACGCCCCCCGCAGAATCATATCGTCATCGATTTTGATCTTAAGGTCGATGGCGAGAAAAGCAAGGAGCGCAACCTCGAGGCTGCTTCTAAATGGCCTCCTACTTACGCTGAGTATAGTAAGGGCGGTAGCGGCATTCATCTACACTACATCTATGAAGGTGATGCGAGCGAGCTCTCGGCTATGTATGACGACAACATCGAAGTCAAAGTATTTACAGGAAAAGCGAGCCTTAGACGACGCCTGTCGTACTGTAACGACTTACCTGTTGCTCACATCTCCGAAGGACTACCACTCAGGGAGAAGAAAGTGATCGACGTTCAGGTCATGAAGAACGATAAGACCCTCAGGGATCTTATTGTTCGAAACCTCAAGAAGGAGATCCACCCTGCAACTAGACCGTCTATGGACTTCATTAAGAAAGTCCTCGACGATGCGTACGAGCAAGGGATGGATTACGACCTTCGAGTGATGAAGCCTACGATCATTCGCTTCGCCTCGAACTCGACCAACCAGTCTGAGTACTGCCTCAAGCTTGTTGAGCAGATGCATTTCTGCGGCAAGAAGAACGAGGACGAGATGCGTGAGATCGTCGCCGAGAAGCGCAAAGATCCTGACGGAGATATCGTCTTCTTCGACGTCGAGGTCTTCCCGAACCTATTCCTGGTTAACTGGAAGGTCCGAGGATCAAAGCGAGTTAATCGTATGATCAACCCGATCGCAGACGATCTTGAACCTCTCCTCAAGTTCAAGTTAATCGGGTACAACAATCGTCGTTACGACAACCATATTCTCCACGCGAGGATGTTGGGTTATGACAACTACGAGTTGTTTCTGCTGAGTCAGAAGATCATCAACGGTGAGAAGGATGCGATGTTCGCGGAGGCATACAATCTCAGCTATGCGGATATCTACGATTTCTCATCTAAGAAGCAGTCTCTCAAGAAGTGGGAGATTGAGCTTGGTCTGGTCCACCGAGAGCTTGATTATCCTTGGGATGAACCGGTTCCCGAGGATAAGTGGCTCGAAGTCGCGGAGTACTGTGATAACGATGTGATCGCTACCGAGGCCGTCTTCGATGCTCGTCATGAAGACTGGGTTGCTCGAGAGATCTTGGCTAAGATTTCGGGACTGCCTATCAACTCCTCGACGAACGCGCACACCACTCGAATCGTATTCGGAACGAATCGCCATCCTCAGAGTCAGTTCGTATATACCGATCTGAGTAAGGACTTCCCCGGATACGAGTACAAGCAGAAGGTGAATGACGATGGCCGCATCATCGGGATGGAGTCCACTTACAAAGGAATTACCACTGGAGAGGGCGGTCTCGTCAGAGCCAAGCCGGGAATTTACTATAACGTCGCCCTCCTCGACGTCTCCAGTATGCATCCCAGTTCGATCGAAGCGCTTAACCTATTCGGAGACGAATACACCAAGCGGTACTCGGAGATTAAGCAGGCTCGTATCGCTATCAAGCGAGGAGATGACGAGACCGCAAAGACTCTTCTGGGAGGCGTCTTGCGGGCATTTCTCGAGGAAGGTGTGGACCACGTCGCCTTGGCCAACTCGCTGAAGATTGTTATCAATAGCGTTTATGGTCTGACGGCTGCGAAGTTCCCGAACGCGTTCCGCGACCCGAGGAACGTAGACAACATCGTGGCGAAGCGCGGTGCTTTGTTCATGATCGACCTCATGGAGTTTGTCGAGAGCAAGGGTTTTATTGTCGCCCATATCAAGACGGACTCTATCAAGATCCCCGATGCCACTCCCGAGATTATTCAGGAGGTCATCGAGTTCGGCAAGAAGTACGGGTACGACTTCGAGCACGAAGCGACGTACGAACGTATGTGTCTCGTCAACGACGCCGTTTATATTGCGAAGTATAAAGACGGTGGGTGGACTGCCACTGGTGCACAGTTCCAACACCCAGTGGTATTCAAACAGCTCTTCTCACACGAGGAGCTCACGTTCAGAGACTACTGTGAGGCCAAGTCGGTCACCTCGAAGATGTATATTCAGCGCGAGGATCCCGAACGATCTCACTTCAGTTTCATCGGACGTGTCGGTCTGTTCGTTCCTGTGAAGGACGAGCCGGGTATTCCTGGCGGAGCCTTGAAGCGGTACAACGAGAAGACCGAGACCTACGCGGACGTCACGGGTACCAAGGGGTACAAGTGGGAGGACGCAACTCTTATCGAGAAGGCGAACAAGCCTGAATGGATCGATAAGACATACGCACGGCATTTGGTCGATAATGCTGTGGAGACCATCAACAAGTTTGGCGACTTCGAAGAGTTCGTCAAAGCTGCCTAAGGAGGCATATTATGTGCGGACGCTGGATTTGGGTTCACATCGGTTGGGGTTGGTACCACATCTGGGTCCAGGACGCTGCTTGCGGGCGAGTCAACCGCACCTGACCTATATTTCAACATTCTAGAAAGGACACTATCATGCGACGACACTATGGTATCATCAGCTTCATCTTCGATGTCTTCATGACCATCATCACCAGCGGCTTGTGGCTCATCTGGATCTTCGTTCGGGAGATGCGTCGGCGGTGAAACTGACAAAGTCTGCCGAAGATATTCTGGCGGAGATCGGTGACGATGACGAGGCTCAACCGGAAGCTGAGACCTTTGCTCGTCGTTGGATCAAAAATTCCCGGGGGAGGATTCTGAGAGTCAAATCTCGGGTTCTCCCCCTTGGGGGATCCACCAACGGCTACACACTCGAGATCACCATCCCTAAAGTTCGAAACCGCGAGATCATCGACAGGATGAACGAGGATCTGTGCGATTTCCTAGACGCCCTAATCGACGAATACAACATCCCGAAGAGAGTACGCAAATGAGTGCACCCATTGACCACACACCCGACATCATCGTTCGCGATACTGAGGACGGTGGTGTAGATCTCGTCTTCCACGTCGAACAGGGTGATCTGGATCGTTCTCAGTTCATCCGCATCGTAGCTTTCTATGCTGGTATGCTACAGACGGGAATCGATGCGAGCCGTTCGTACGCTGAGCAGGCTCTCTACGAAAGGACCACTAATGGCGCTTCTTGATGATATTGAGCACGCCATGACCAAGATGAGCGAACATAAGGAGGCCGCTCGACACCTGATGACCATGGCGCTGGACGAACGAAACAAGGCCTCGACGTGGGAGAAGCGCGCCGAGGAACTTATGGAAAAGCTTGATAAAGTAGGAACCGACAATGCCTGAGAAGACACCTTTCCAGATTCAGCAGTCCGGTAACGACGAGGTCCTTTCGGCCACTGTGATCGAGAGGATGGAGCCCGAGGATATCGATCGTCTGTTGGCGTACCTTCGGGAGCCCCGAGAGTATGTGACTCAGCACTGATATCCGCGAAAAGAACATGGGGCATAGTGACCACCACAGAAAGGAAACCTCATGTTCACCATCGAGCCCGGCGGCGTCCAGGACCTCTCCATCGCTCTCTTTGTTATTCTGCTCGGTTTCGCACTCGCTAAGTCTTACAGCTTAGCGGTGTGGCTGATGCAGTGGTGCAAAGACACGACCCCCGAGGATCTGGACGCCGTTCGCTCCGGTAAAGTGACCCCATTCCGACACTGACCTAACCACAGGCCTTATATCCGCTACTCGGCGGATAGGGTCTTCACATTTGAAAGGATACCACCATGTCTAACACCATCGCAACTGACGGATTCTCGAGTCTGGAGTACGTCGTTTCCGAGGGCGAACGAAAGGCGAAGTTCACTCTGGAGATCGGTTTCCGTAACGACATGTCTTCGGACGAGAAGTATGCTCTCATGAACGAGCTTCAGCAGGCCGTTGAGAAGATCCTCGAGGAGCGTAACTGATGGACTACGACGAGATTACCGCGGTCGATATTGTCGACGGTATGATCCCCAAGAATACCACCACTGACGACGCGAAGCCGAAACTCGTCATCGTCAAACACGCCTCTATTTACACAGAGAGCCAGCGAGGCGGCCCCATCTACAAGGAACACAACGAGGGCGAGGTTACTATCCGACTCGAGTTCTTTAAGACCACAACCGCCAGCGAGCAGGCTTGGTTCATCCAGAAGATCGAGGAAGCCGTTGTCGATATTATCCACGAGCACTCAAGGATGGAGACGTGGGCACGATAGACGAACGACCCGGCCCCCTACAACTCGGGCATCGATACAAGTCCTCTCGGATGAGCCAGATCGAACGAACACTTGCTCGAATCAACACTTCGGCGTATAACGTCATATCCGAACGAGAAACATCGAAGGCCGCTTTCGAACTCGAGAAGGCTTCTTATTGGATGGCTCACCTCGCTTCAGATATCGCAGCACACTCACAGATCAACCCTAAGGAGTACCACTCATGAACGACGTCACATTTCGCAATGTCCGAATCATCTTCCGTAACTTCGCCGGAGCCCCAACTCGCTTCAACGCCGCGGGAGGTAAGCGCACCTTTTCGATCCTCCTGAATGAGAACGAGGCTAATGAGCTGAGTTCGATGGGCTTCAACGTCAAGGCGCTTAAGCAGCGTGATCCGGATGACGACCCCGCGTTCCACCTCCCCGTCGAGGTCTCATATCGTGTGAAGCCTCCGCGTATCGTCTTCGTCTCGAACCAGGGACGTAAGCGGACAGTCATCGACGAGGACACCGTCAGTCTGATCGATTACACCGAGATCGAGAAGATCGACCTTACCATCAACCCTTACCAGTGGGAGATGGAGAACGCTCACGGCGTCAAGGCATATCTCAAGACTATGTATGTCACGATCCGTGAGGATGAACTGGACATCGAGTACGCTCAGGACTTCGGCCCTGAGGTTCCTGCCGATTACGAGGAGTAACTGACTCCTCACCCTCGAGGGAGGGGTTCTTGAGTCTTCAGATCTGAGAGCCCCTCCCTTGTTCTTTTAGAAAGGACAACATCATGCTACGTATTAAAGACATCCCCCACATCTACGACCAATGCGAAAACAAAGACCTGCGCTGTCTCATAGCGCTCCCTAACGATTCGAGGACTTATATTCTCGATGATTACGATGAGGGGTGGGATTGGGAGACCGAACAGGCGACATACGAGACCGACCTCGTGTTGGTCGACCGAGACACTCTTGTTGTGAAGCGAGTAACTTTAGATAATGATAAGAGGATCCTTCGGGACGAGAATAATATTCGAGTGCTCAACGACCGTATTGAGGACCAAGTTGAACGTGTGTTCTCAGAAGCTAAGTTTGTGGGTCGGACGGTTACTCTTCAGAGAGTCAGCGGTCTCGGCGTATTCGAAAACTGCGAACTTATCCACACTGACGGAGATCGATCGCTGGTCTTTATTAGCGCTCTGTGCGATCACTCTAATAATCTCCAGATTCTCGTGCTGACTAGCGCGGCCATTCTCACTCGCTCGGAAGATAATGGTACATATCTACTCGACGGGGAGTACTTCGTCAACACCACATCGCTTAAGGCGCCGAAGACTCAAGGGGTACTGTCATGACTCAGTACGTCAATGAGCAAGAGGTTCGCGTTTTCTGGAGAAAGCAAAATAACCATATCGAACTCTGGGGACAGCCGTGTTTCATCAAGTTCCCTGAGCGTGACGAGATCTACATCATATTCCGGTTCGGCTTCAACGACGAGAATTATGTGGATCTCTATGGCGTCCGAATCGATGACCCCTCAGCGACGCCGGTGCATTTCTTCTTCAAGTACGAGAAGACGAAGATCCGAGATGGAATCCAAGATTCGTCCGGTAGGGACATTGTCGAGGTTGAGGAGGACAAACGCATCACCACCATGGAGATCATGCTGACGTACGGTTTCGTCGATGGTTCTCGGACAAGTCCGTCAGTGCGAATCGAAAACCGCGACTACTTCGTCATCGACATGAAGAGCTCCGTTATACGCGACCAACAGTACGTCACACTAACCCTCATCGATAAGGAGTATGGCCTTAAGAAGGATCTCGTCTATTGCGCCAACACTTTATGGGAAAAAGCTGACAACAACTTCTACATCGACACGAAGAAGGTTCTCTAATGATCGAGATGATCTACACAGCCCTTAAGAACGACCTTGACGACGGCTGGTACCCCCGAGTGATCGGTCTGTACGGGCGAGAGGATCCGTTCGTCGTGACGGACGTCGACTTGGGTCCCGGGACCGATGAGGAGATCACGATTCTCATCGGAACATACGCTAACGGCGGCAGGAAGCAGGAGATTCAGTTCCGAACGGATAGCTTCTACCTCGATCCGATCCATCGGGACAACGTTCGAGCATATCGTCTCATGCCGAACAGACCTCGAATGGAGGCGCACCCGGCGAGAGAGATCATCAAGAAGTGGGGTGAACAGACCGCCAAGGGTGATATTTACGAGATCGAGATCAACATCGGGGGTAATGAGACATTCCACGCTCACGACTACTATTGGAACGGTTCAGGCGACTGGGTTGTCCTTAAGGGCCACAACGATGTCCGTCCGGAGCACTATATCTATCTTCCCGGAGACGCGACGGTTCGTGTCTATACCGACAGGCCCGACGTCTATGTCGTCGAGTTCGACCAGATCTACACGCACTGATATTTCAAAGGAGCACCACACTATGGCACACCAGACAACTTACGAGAGACTGTCATCCTGCAACATCAAAGGCGAGACGAACCTTCGAGAGTGGTACGCTCTCAATAGTCTTTCGCCCTCGCTCGGTGAGCCCGATAACATCTACGAGGAGATCAACTACGTCGTCCAGACGACTGAGGCGTACTATTTCCTCAACGGCGACCGGCAGATCCACATGCGCCTTCCTCATACTGGTTGGAAGCTCGAGTATGTGGACGGACGGATGCATTTCGTTTCGAGGAATGCGCTCAACTTCATCGAGAAGGATGTCTGCGATGGGGTGTCCAAGCTCGACGTCAAAGCCCTTGTGAGGGTTCTCAACCACATCAAAGACCGTCTGGAGGTACTCGGCTGTGACGACGCTAAAACAACTCTATAAAGAGTACGATGAGCAATACATTATCTGTTACGTCTGTCATGACCTCCGACTCTACGAAAGCACCCTCATGTCGTCCTCGCCATTTTCACTCAAACAACTCGATCCTACAGGATGGAGGTTCAGTTGGTACGCCCCAAACGAGACTCACAAGTGGGCTGTTGAGGATCTCTTCATCGACGGAGAGTACATCTATATCGGGCCTAAGGATCCTGGCGTAAAGCTCGTCACGATTGAGAAGACACGACCGAAGCTCAACATCAACTGGAAGAAGAAGACCATTTCCTACACCGGGAATGTCGACGAGTTCATTACATGGGGTGATGACAAATGACGTGGGACGACGTTTACGAAAAGATGAAGGACGAATTCTCGAGGCAGGAGCGGTTCGGGACAAAGTTCTTCATCTTCGAGGACATCACGGATGATATATTTCCCTTAATCAACACGTATATCTGTGAGGGTCTTCCGGAGGTCTTTAAGACCAACGGCAGGCTCGGGATCCGACTCAAGGATGCGAACCGAGACCGAACGATCACCATTCGGGATGAGGGGCACACGTGGTCTTGGACGCCGAGGCAGCTGAAGCTCATTCGGTACTCCCCCGAGTTCTCTGAGACGACTTCGCTCGACGAGTTCTGCAAGGAGGAAGGTCTCTAATGAAGTGGATGGAAGCTCTGAGCGCGATGGAGGAGCATTCCCATCGTATACCCACCACATTCTATACGTTCATTAACAAGACGTCGGCGGGGAGTATTACAGACATCTTCGTCTGCCGTGGTTTCCCGCACTACAAGATGTCTGACGAGGGAGTCGTTATTTCCTTCCGGAACGCCAACAAGAACGAGAGGATTTTCGTCTTCGAGGGACCGTCTCACGAGAACGATTGGGTGTGGTATCCCGACAGTCTGGTTCTGCTGCGGATAGATTCTGCGGATCTCCCTCAAAACATTACGCACGAGGAGTTGTACGGGATTGGAAACACTGCGTTATGAGAAGTGGAATTGGTGGACGCTGTTGGAGGCTGACCATATTCGCTCTAAGCGAGAGCCTACGAAACCTCGCAAGTGGGTGTTTCGAATTATGGGAACGGTTGGTGGGGGTGGTGAATGCAGCGAACCGATACTTACGAAGAGCGGCTATGTTGCGTTCAAATGCCCAGTCCTCCAGTCCGCTATCCTAACGCCTCAGAACAACCCACTTCTCGAGATCGACTATCAAGCGCGTCTTATTCGGCTGCACGAGTACGACAAAGCGCATCCTTGGTACGGTGCAGCAACTCTGGGTAACAGCTCGGTATATTACAAGAGCCTGCTGTGGCCCACAATCGGGAATTTCCCGGACGACATCGCGTAATCTCAATGGGAGGGGTTTCAGGTCTATCATAAGGCTTGAAGCCCCTCCCTACGCGCACTATCCCTTATGAAAGGCACAAACATGAACAACAAAGAATTCGACCGCTATTTCATCGAGTACAACATGGTGGGACGATGGATCGGCAACTTGGTTAACCACCCCGACTACTATATCACCAACGATGGTTACGTTATCCGTTACCGTGAGTCTACGGGAGACACATATCTCCGGACGATGAGACCTAAACCGCATGTCTCAACCCCCTACTACGTCGTTAACATCGTTGACCAAACGACTAAGCGCAACAAGATGTACTACAACCATATTCTTGTGTATAAGGCTTGGGTCGGCGACTATGATCGGCATACCCACAACCTGTGGTTCATCGACGGCGATATCCGTAACTGTCACGTCGATAATCTCGAACTCATCACTCACTCGGAGAAAGGCAAGCGCATCGATTACATGAAGCGTGGAATCGACTGGAACGCTATCGTGGACGAGTTCGGGGCACTGGCATGAATATTCCGGGAAGGATTTACAATGCGGCTACGGCAGCATCAGTTAGAAGCCTTGGAGAACCTTGCGAACGGGAAGGTGTTGTGTGGTTCAGTTGGCTCGGGGAAGAGTCTGACGGCGGTGGCGTACTGGTATATGACGATCTGCGGGGGTGGATTGATCCCGCTGGTACCCAGGAGATCCCACATTCCGTGCTATGTGGTGACAACTGCCAAGAAGAGGAACGACCGAGAATGGGATCTAGAATTCGCAAGAGTAGGAGTTGATCGAAGTGACGAGAACGGAGATGTCCATGTTATCTCGTGGAATGAGATCTACAAAGTGGAGAACGTCACCGGCGCATTCTTCATATTCGACGAACAACGAGCGAGCGGATCTGGTAAATGGGCTAAGACGTTCATCCGAATTGCTCGGAGAAACCGGTGGATCATGCTATCCGCTACTCCTGGAGATGTATGGCTCGACTATATTCCACTGTTTGTCGCAAACGGATTCTATAAGAACCGAACAGAATTCATCCGTCGTCACGTCGTCTTCGATAACTTCGCCAAGTTCCCCCAGGTCCAGCGATATCTCGAGACAGGGGTTCTTGAGCGTTACAGAAGACAGATCCTCGTTGACATGCCGGTCGAACGACATACGGTACGAGTTCGACGTAGTATTCATGTAAAATACGACGAGGAGCTATATTCGCGGATCTCGAAGACTCGGTTTGATCCTTGGAAGGATGAGCCTGTGCAGAACGCGGGAGGGCTGTGTTATCTGTTCAGACGCGTCGTCAATGACGATTCCCGGAGATATGCGGCAGTTCTCGATGTGCTCAAGCGCCACCCTCGCGTGGTGATATTCTACAACTTCGATTACGAACTCGAGCGTCTGTGGGGTCTTGAGAAAGATGGGTTCTCGGTTTCGGAGTACAATGGGCATCGACACGATCCGGTACCCGAGGGTGAGTCGTGGGTATATCTCGTGCAGTATACTTCGGGCGCCGAGGGATGGAACTGCACTACTTCAGACACCATGGTATTCTACTCGCTGAACTATTCCTACCGGGTTATGGAGCAGGCTGAGGGGCGGATCGATCGCCTCAACACGCCGTACTCGAAGTTGTTTTATTATCGATTGGTCTCGAATTCGCCTATCGATCGAGCGATTCAAGACGCGATTTCACGAAAGAAGGTGTTCAATGAGCGCGCATTTATAGGACTAAAGTCCTAGATTCTTGGACCAAAAAAAGGGGGCAGAGAGGGTCCAGAAAGGGTCCAAAACACATTTTTTATGGGGTGTTGTCCTCGCAAATGGGGGGCAATGACCCACAAACTCGAAAAATGGACCCTTTTGGACCCTTTTTGGACCCTTTGGGTCATTGCCCCTAAAACGTTGCAATTCCAACGAAAAGTCGGGGTCTTGGACCCTTGGACCCTTTTTTTCTCTATTAATAAGTAAAAAGTAAAAATTAAAAAGTATAGAGAGTAAGGGTTTTGAGGCTCAAAAAGGTTCCAACTCAAATTTGTGGGTCATTGCCCTAGCGTGAGATACTTCGCGTATAATGAAGAGAAGGGACAGAATGGGGCAAAACGCCTTATTTTGTCGCATGTCAAATAAACTTGACATATGGGTTTTTGTGTCCTTTCTGCCCATGTGACGGGTGAGGAGCGATCGTGGGGATGGTCCATGTTTTGTGATCCTCTGTCTCTTCTCTGATCGACTTGTTGAAAGGACAAAGCGAATGACTCGCGAGAGTATATTCCAAAAAGGTTTGATCCGAGAAATCAAACAACGCCTTCCGGGATGCCTAGTTCTCAAGAACGATCCCAACCATATTCAGGGCATCCCCGATCTCACGGTCCTTTACCAAGACCGATGGGCCTTCCTCGAAGTTAAGAAGTCCGCTAAAGAGGCGCACCAGCCTAATCAAGACTATTACATCAAGAAGGCCAACGCCGTATCATTCGGCGCATTCATATCCCCGGAGAACAAGGAGCACGTTCTTCATGATCTGGAACTCACACTCAACCCTGGAGGGAGCGCACGCCTTCCTTAGTGCCTCCAAGTACTCTTGGTTGAACTATGACGATGAGAAACTCGTGTCTACGTTTATGACCGCTCAGGCAGCAGCACATGGCACGCGACTACACGCGCTCGCCGCGGAACATATCCGGCTCAAGATGAGGATGCCCCGCAATAAGGTAACATTCAATGCTTATGTGAATGACGCCATCGGATTCAAGATGGATCCTGAGGTCGTCCTCTTCTATTCGGTTAATGCCTTCGGTACTGCGGACGCCATATCCTTCGACGAAAGAAAGGGCTTCCTTCGGATCCACGATCTCAAGACGGGAACGAGTCGCGCCAAGATGGACCAGTTAATGGTCTACGCTGCCTTGTTCTGTCTCGAGTACAACGAGAAGCCGATGAGCCTTGAGTCGGAGCTTCGTATCTACCAAAACGATGATGTGCAGATCTATATTCCGAACATGGATGATGTCGCACACATCATGTCCCGCATTGTCCACTTCGATAAGCTTATCGAGAAAGCTAAGGAGGACGCGTGATATTCTCAACTGAGGATCACGACGACTACCTAGAGCACTACGGTATGCCCCGGAGGTCTGGGCGATATCCGTGGGGATCTGGTAAAGAACCGTATCAGTCAGCTCACGGATTTAAAGGCCAGGTTGAGGAACTTCGTAAGCAGGGACTCTCACAACCGCAGATCGCTAAGGCGATGGGCATTACGACCACTCAGCTTCGTGCGCATATCACCAACGCTAACGCGGAGTTGAAAGCCGACAAAGTACATCGAGCCCTAACTCTTAAAGAGAAGGGGTTATCTACATCGGCAATCGGTCGCGAGATGGGTCTTAATGAGAGTTCTGTTCGAGAGCTCCTCAAACCTGATGCTCTCGCCCGCAAGGATAAGATCTCGAAGACCGCTGATATCCTTCGTGAGGATGCCGATAATCGTAAGTTCATCGATTATGGCACGGGCGTCGAACTTAACCTAGGAGTGTCTAACGAGCAGTTGAAGGCCGCCGTCGAGATGCTCAAGAATGAGGGTTATGAGACTCACGATGTATATTTGAAGCAGGCGGGTTCGGACCGATACACCAACATTCGTGTTCTATCTCCTCCTGGCACTCCTAAATCGGAAGTGGTGAAGAACCTTGATAAGATTCGCACTCCCGGTGTTGTTGTGTGTGACGGCGATATTACTACTGGTATTCGGAAGCCTAGTAACCTCGATTCCAAGAGACTCGAAGTTAAGTACGGGCCAGACGGCGGTAGTGATATGGATGGTGTCATTGAGCTTCGTCGCGGAGTTCGTGATCTGGATCTGGGTAATAGCCATTATGCTCAGGTCCGCATTGCTGTGGATGGAACCCATTATCTAAAAGGCATGGCTATGTATTCCGATGATCTTCCGAAGGGTGTTGATGTTCGTTTCAACACCAACAAGAAGAACACCGGAAACAAGATGGATGCGCTCAAACCGCTTAAATCTGATCCCGATAATCCGTTCGGTGCCACCATTAGACGCCAGATGGAGTATATCGGTAAAGATGGCAAGAAAAAGCTTTCCCCGCTTAATCTGGTTAATGACGAAGGATCCTGGGATGACTGGAGTAAGTCTCTAGCATCGCAGTTCCTATCGAAGCAGAGTCTCGATATGGCCAAGCGCCAACTTGGGATTACCCGGAAGAAGTTCGATGATGATTTCCAAGAGATCATGTCACTTACTAACCCGGTTATTAAGCGAAAGCTTCTTGAGAAGTTCGCAGAATCTGCCGATTCGGCTTCAGTCCATCTAAAAGCCGCCGCATTACCACGCCAAGCGGCCCAGGTCATTCTTCCGCTTAAGAACATTAAGCCGAATGAGGTCTACGCGCCGAATTTCAAACATGGTGAGCGGGTCGCGCTAGTTCGATATCCTCACGGTGGAACGTTCGAGATCCCCGAGCTTGTTGTCAACAACAAATTCAAGGATGGAATTCGTCTTATTTCGCCAAAAGCGAAGGACGCAATCGGTATTCACCCATCAGTCGCAGAACGATTGTCGGGAGCCGATTTCGATGGTGACAACGCCGTTGTTATTCCGCTCGGAGGAACCACTAAAGTACGAACCGCACCTCCGCTTCGTGGTTTGAAAGGGTTCGATCCTAAGGCTGCATACCCTGCGGTTCCGGGAATGAAGCGTATGACAAATACGCAGACTGAGATGGGTAAGATCAGTAATCTCATTACCGATATGACCCTCAAACAGGCTAAGCCGAGTGAATTGGCTAGGGCTGTTCGTCATTCGATGGTTGTTATCGATGCCGAGAAACACGGATTGAACTATGTTCAGTCTGAAAAAGATAATGGCATTGCTCAACTGAAGCAGAAATATCAGAATGGCGGCGGTGCATCCACACTCATTTCATTGGCTAAGTCCAAGGCGTATGTCCCTGAGAGGAAACTTCGCCGCACTTCGGAAGGCGGATCTATAGATCCCAAAACTGGCGAGCTCATTTACAAAGAGACTGGTCGTTATTACGAGAAGCATCTTAAGAATGGTACTACTAAGCGGGTCTATTATCAAACCGAGACCCGTAAGATGAGTACTGTTAAAGATGCCCATGCGCTATCTTCGGGTACCCCTATGGAAGCGCTGTATGCCGACCATGCTAATAAGCTCAAGGCCATGGCAAATAGAGCCCGTAAGGAATCTATTAGTCAACCCCCCATTGTCAAGAACCCTGCTATTGCGGAAACATACGCCCCCGAGGTTTCATCCCTCCGGGCTAAACTAAATACCGCCCTCAAGAACAAACCCCTAGAGCGACAAGCCCAGGCGGTAGCTAAAGGGGTACTTGATGCCAAGCGGGCCTCCAACCCGGACATGGATGCTGACGAAGCAGCGAAGATCGAGTCAATGGCTTTGCGTACTGCGCGCCAGAGACTAGGAGCGGACAAGGCTGGTAGTAGGGTACAACCTACACCACGAGAGTGGGAAGCCATACAGAAGGGCGCTGTCTCCAACCACTTCTTGGAGCAAGTCATCGCTAACGCTGACATCGACTACATCAAGCAGCTGGCCACACCAAAGGTTAAGCAAGGTTTGAGTAACGCTCAGATAGCGAGAGCTGAAGCCATGCAGCGTAACGGAGCAACCAACGCTGAGATTGCTGAAGCACTTGGTGTCTCAACATCGACAATTCGTCGTGCTATTCTTGCATGAACTTAGAAGAAAGGAAGTGAAGAACCAATCATGAGGTTGTGTAGACTAACGACTACGGACAATCCTTACGATCCTTTCGATGAGTTCGACAAATGGTACTTATGGGATGTTCAACACGGGTACCACACCTCTGCCTACCTAGGTAGGGTGGCACGGACCTCTGGTGATCTGTCAGAAGTTGATGACAACTTGGCGAACGAGCAAGCAATCGATGAGATTGTGGAGCTGAATCTTGTCGGAATTTACAGAAAAGTTGTGAGAGACGTTTGAGTTTCTGCTATTTCTGCTATTTCGACTCAAGCCCGGGGGACTCCGCGAAAAACGCAGACCCCTGGTCATCGCCTGCCTCCTCATATTTTCCCCGCAGGGATTTTTGAGGGTTGCGTTTTGCATCCGGGCGGTTCGGCTATAGGCTTGACGACTTCCCTGCACCGTTGGGTTTTTCTGTGGTGCTCCTCCCCAACGAGTATCTGAGGGCTTGGTACCCCCTCGGAAGGCGGGTAGAAGTCATCAAGTCTATAGTCGAACCGCCCGGAATGTTGTATATTCTCCCCTGGACTAGGAGGTAACTCATTGGGAGGCACCAAGAAGTCTCGGGTTTCAGGAGCAACCACCCCCGAGAAGCAGGAACACATCCTCATCGGACTAGCTTATGAGCTTGCAGAGAAGCAACTTCGGGAGGGAACGGCCTCTCCAATGATTGTTGCGCAGCTTTTGAAGCGAGGAACTCTTCGAGAGGAACTTGAACTCGCTAAACTCCGCCAGGAGACCGCGGTTCTTAACTCTAAGAAGGCTGTACTCGATTCTAGCACAAACACTGAACAACTGATGACCGAGGCAATCGCCGCTATGAGGTCCTATCAAGGGGTTGAAGATCAGTGAAGCGTACCGTCACCGAGTTGTTCCGACTCGAGACCTTCGAGGATCGTTACGAGTATCTCAAACTCGGAGGTTCAGTCGGCGCTAATACTTTCGGCTTCGATCGCTATCTGAACCAACGTTTCTATCGTTCACGAGAATGGAAGTCGGTTCGAGACGAGGTAATCATTCGAGATAACGGCTGCGATCTCGGAGTCGACGATCGCGAGATCATGGATCGGATCATCATCCATCACATGAATCCTATGGTCGCCTCAGATCTCGAGGACTATAACCCCGATGTCTTAAACCCCGAGTATCTTATCACCACAACACACGCAACCCATAATGCTATACACTATGGGGATCGTCGATTGCTAGTAACTCTTCCGCCGGAGCGGAGACCTAACGACACTATCCCATGGAGGTAGTATGGGTGTTCTTAAGGATACCAAACAAGTTCTGGGCGTCGACCGTGACGATCACTCCTTCGATGTCGACATCACGATGCACATCAACTCAGCTCTGATGATCCTACGACAGACCGGTGCACTCCCGGCTGTGAGTAAGATCGTCGACGACTCGACTACTTGGGAGGAGTTGTTCCCTCCGGCTAATGGTCTATGGGCGGTCCAAAGTTATGTGTATCTGCGCTGCCGGATCTGGTTCGATCCACCTTCTAACTCTTTCGTTCAGACAGCCATCGAGAAGCAGATCAGCGAGCTCGAGTGGCGTCTGAATGTCTACGCAGAAAGCGAGTCAAAATGAGTTTCGATACCGCCGATGACGTTTTGGCTCACCACGGCGTCAAAGGTATGAAGTGGGGTGTTCGTAAACAGCGGGCGACCGTAAGTTCATCCCCTAAGCCTAAAGGGCATGATGACTACAATCACGCCCATTCAGACATCGCCAACATGACACTCTCGAACAAGGAGTTGCAGCGCCGAGTCAACCGTTTGAATCTCGAGAAGCAGTACAACGACCTCACTGCTAAGAAGCAGAGCAAGTATACCAAGAAGCTCGGCGAAAAGTATGCTGAGAATTTCGCCAACATCACTATGAAGATCGCTGGGGCTGCGGCTAGTGCCGCATTCGCCTTCGCGTTCAAGGCGATTCTCGACAAAGCTATTAGCGGTGGTCTCGATGCTTCCACGGCGGATAAGATCCGTAAGGGCGTCGCTGCTGCGGGTAAGATTCTCAAATGATCTACGACTACCCTGAGGATTTTCTGGCTCACCACGGCGTTAAAGGCATGCGGTGGGGTGTCCGGAAACAGCGAACTCCCGGAGTTAGTCGAAAGACAGACCGGGCAGCTCGTAAGGACGCCAAAGAATTCACCCAGGCCAAGATGTACTACGGCGAGGGCGCAGGCAACCGTCGAAAGATGATCAAGGCCAAGGTCGATCAGCGATCGAAAGACGCCGCATACAAGAAGGCCTTCGACAACCACGTTGCGAATACCAACTGGGAGAAGCGTGGTCAGCAGGCTCGAGGCAAGCGACGCCGTCAAGATGTTAAGAACTCGGCAGGCAAGACTGCTCGAGGAATTCGGAATCTAGCGACGGGAAATACTCAATACGTTGGAACAGCGGTCCTTGCCGGAGCCGCTGCGTTCAAGGGCGCACAAATGGCCGGTGTCATACCGCCCACCTCTGATATCGCTAGGAAAGCAGCCAAAGCGGGCCGAACAGGTTATGATGCGGTTGTCAACTCCGGAGCTATGCGTCGAATGATGCATGAGATCAATATATATAATGGTCGTCGAGCGTTTAATAAACAGTTCGGCTAATCTTCGAGAAAGAGAGTCCAATGAGCGCACATTACGACGATGAGATTCTTGTGCATTTCGGGGTTAAGGGTATGCACAAGGGTGTTCGAAGAGTTAAGGGCGATCTAGTCGCTAATCCTCGGGTCGTTCGCAGCAAGCAGTTGGCGCAGCCTAATAAGCCTGTCACAGGTGTCGCCGCGGTTATGGCGTCGGCTCGACGTGCGGGTAACAAGCGAATGGAGGCTCAGAACGCTGTTCTGGAAGCCCCTAAGAAGATCGTACGGGGCGAGCTGAAGAGTTCGAACCGTCGAGTGGGTAAGGTAACTCCTCGAGCTTAGAGAAGGAACTAGCGATGTCTGCTCACTTCACCGATGAGTTCCTCATCCATTACGGCGTGCCTGGTATGAAGAAGGGGCAGAAGATGTCCCCAGAAGAGAAGGCGGCCCGAGAGCGTCTTCGCTACGAGAGACAAGTCGCGGCGGCCAATCGCCGGGCAGCTGCTCAACAGCGAAAAGCTAATAATGCCGCGATTCGCGCTCAGAAGAGAGCAGCCGCGCAACAGCGAAAAGCCGCCAACGCTGCTATTCGGGCTCAGAAGAAAGCTGCACGAGAGAGTAAGAAAGCGGCAGCAGCCGAGGCTAAGAAGAAACTCGAAGCTAAGCGCACGGCCGAGGCGACTCTACTTCGTTCGCATCGCATGAGCAAGTATCAAGCCGCCGTCGCACGAGCCAATGGGAAGACATTCCGTCCAGGGATGATGCGAACACTCCCGATCGATCGGAGTAAGCTCAACCAACAGTTCGGTTCAGTCGCCGAGATGCGTAAGAACGCCGCCCGTCGGCGATAGTCAAAATGGAGGATGGCGATGCTCAGCAACACCGCGACGCCTAAGTACTACGGCGCTTTCAGGGCCAAGGTACTGGCGGGCGAGATTCCGGTGTGTCGGGAGATCGCTATGGAGATGAATCGGATCGACGAACTCATCGCGGATCCTAACATCTACTACGACGACCGGGCCGTTGAAGGTTTCGTCCGCTTCGCCGAGGCCGAGATGACTCTTACCGACGGCGAGGAACTCAAACTTCTCGACAGCTTCCTCCTCTGGGCTGAGCAGATCTTCGGTTGGTGGTACTATAAACAGCGGTCTGTCTATGTGCCGAAAGAAGGAGGCCACGGAGGGCATTTTGAGATGCGTAAGGTCAAACTTCGCCTTACCAACAAGCAGTACCTCATCGTCGGACGAGGCGCAGCCAAATCTCTCTATGAGACCCTGCTCCAGGCCTACTTTCTGGTGATTGACACAAGCACCACACATCAAATCACAACCGCGCCTACTATGAAACAGGCCGAAGAGGTGATGAGTGCTTTTCGAACAGCCATCGTCCGAGAGCGTGGTCCGCTGTTTAAATTTCTAGCGATGGGTAGCCCGAACAGCACCTCCAACAAAGCACTCCGGCCTAAACTGTTCCCCTCCAAGAAGGGTATCGAGAACAACCTGACAGGTAGCCTACTCGAGGTCCGTCCGATGACTATCGACAAACTTCAGGGTCTCAGAACCAAGATGAATACTGTCGATGAGTGGTTGTCGGGGGACATTCGGGAAGATGTCGTTGGGGCGATCGAGCAGGGCGCGTCGAAGATCCAGGATTACCTGATTCTTGCGGTGTCTTCAGAAGGAACTGTTCGAAACTCCGCGGGCGACTCCATGAAGCTCGAGCTCCTTAGTATTCTGAAGGGCGAATTCAAAGATCCACACACATCAATCTGGTACTATCGTCTCGATGACATATCCGAGGTCGCTAACCCAGAGATGTGGATCAAAGCCCAGCCGAATCTCGGGATCACCGTCTCCTACGAGACGTATCAGCGCGATGTCGAACGAGCAGAACATGTTCCCTCAGCCCGCAACGATATTCTTGCTAAGCGGTTCGGGATCCCTATGGAGGGGTACACATACTTCTTCACATACGAGGAGACACTACCACATCGCAAGCGCGATTTCTGGGGAATGCCTTGTGCACTCGGGGCGGATCTATCTCAAGGTGACGACTTCTGCGCTTTCACTTTCATGTTCCCGCTACCTCGAGGAGAGTTTGGGATCAAAACTCGCTGTTACATCTCGAGTCTCACTCTCGCTAAACTCCCCTCTGCGTTGCGGCTTAAGTATGACGAGTTCATCGAGGAAGGTTCACTCCAGGTCTTGGAGTGTTCTATCCTTGACATGATGGAGGTTTACGATGATCTGGATCGTTTCATCGATGATTGTCGTTACGATATTCGCTCGTTCGGGTTCGACCCGTACAATGCGCGCGAATTCGTAGCACGCTGGGAGCAGGAGAACGGACCTTATGGTCTTGAAAAAGTCATTCAGGGCGTTAAAACCGAATCGGTTCCTCTCGGGGAATTGAAGAAGTTGTCTGAGGAACGAGCACTGTTGTTCGACGAGTCGTTGATGCAATTCACAATGGGTAACTGCATCACTCTCGAAGATACTAATGGTAACCGAAAACTTCTGAAGAAGCGCCGTGAAGAGAAGATCGACTCCGTTGCCGCAATGATGGATGCTTTCGTCTCCTACAAACTAAATAAGGAGGCATTCGAATGAGTGATTACCTTTCGCACCACGGTGTTAAAGGTATTAAGTGGGGTGTTCGAAAAGACAAAGACAAGGCTCACCGACAGAGCGTGATATCCGGTTACACCGAGGTTGCCCAAAAAATTAGAACAAGTGAGAAAACTGTCGATACGAAAAGTTCTAAAGGTGTAAACGTAAAAGCCGGAAGCACTCTCTATCGAACACATCGAGCTAAACAAGGCAAAAAGCTCGGGGACTATTCCTATTTTAGTACAAACGGCGCAGACGCTGCTCAGTATCGTGGGATCATGCCTTCGATGCGGGAGGGTGTTGGGCGTAAAAAGTATAACAAGAAATGGGTCGAGTCTACATATAAAACCACTAAAGATTTAAAGGCTCCTTCTGCGAAAGAGTCATATGAGATCTTTAACAAGGTCATGAACGAACCTGTCATGCATATTGGTCGAAAACACCAAGCAATCCTTGGACGGGAGTACATAAACTCGATGTACTATCCGCAAGTTTTCACCGACAATACGTATCACAAATTCTTGGCCGTCCAGTTCATGAAGAATCATTTCAACGATGCATTCCTCAAAGAGGTAAAGAGTCGTGGTTACAATGCTCTTCAAGACTTCAATGACGCCGGGGGTGTGAGTAAATCTCCAATCATCTCGTTGGATCCTGACGGTTCTGTTCGTGAAGTCGGACGCAGGGCGCTTTCCGCATGGGACATCAACGAGTCCCAGAAGAACCTTAAAGCATTCCGATAACCTAGGGAGGGCTGAACAAATTGGCTGAAACTTTTGGCGCCAGGTTAGCCCATGCCTGGAATGCTTTCACAGGACGGGGCGATCCCAAAGAGTACTGGAACTCGGGACCGGTTACAACTCTGCGTCCTTCATCTATCACACGACGACTGATTCCGAATGATAAGTCGCTCGTTAAGACTATCTATAACCAGATAGCTATCGATGTCTCTGCTGTGAACTTCCGGCATGTTCGTGTGGATCAAAATGGTAGATTCCGAGCGGAGATACCATCGGATCTGAATGACTGCTTGACAGTTGCTCCTAACCTCGATCAGACGATCAGACCCTTTATTCAGAGTCTCGTACTAAGTCTGTTCGACGAGGGTGCGGTTGCACTTGTCCCGGTCGATACGACTCTCGATCCAAAAGTGACCGAGTCGTATGACATTCGTTCGATGCGAGTCGGGCGGATAGTTGACTGGCGACCTCGCCACGTGACTGTTGAAGTCTATAACGATGCCGACGGACAGAAGCACGAGATCCTCCTGCCTAAGAAGGCTGTCGCGATCATCGAGAATCCCATGGCTGATGTGATGAACGGACCGAACTCCACCATCTCACGCCTTCAGCGGAAGCTTTCGATTCTCGATTCCATCGATGAGGCCGCCGGTAAAGGCAAGCTCGATCTTATCATCCAGCTTCCATATGTCATCAAGTCTGAGGCCCGACAGGAACAGGCCAAGAAGCGGCAACAAGCTATTGATGAGCAGTTGACTAATTCGGCTCACGGCATCGTCTACACCGATGGTACCGAGAAGATTACTCAGCTCAACCGTCCAGCGGAGAACAACCTTCTCGAACAGATTAAGTTTCTGAATGAAGAGTTGTACAACCGTCTCGGAATGCCAGCAGATGTATTCCAAGGTAAAGCCACCGAAGAGATGATGCTCAACTATTGGAACCGTTGTGTGGAACCAATCGTCGCAGCTATCGCCGATGCGATGAACCGAGCATTCCTCACTAAGACTGCTCGCACACAAGGGCAGCGGGTGATCTACCAGCGAGATGTGTTCCGTAACACGACGATTACCGGTCTGTCGAATGTCGCTGACATTCTGATCCGCAATCAGGTGCTTACGGGCAATGAGCTTCGACCGGTATTCGGTTTCCCACAATCTGATGAGCCTATTGCTGACCAGTTGGGTAACCCCAACGTTAACCAACTCGATGCGTACAACACGCAGGCGGATCAATCGGTCGATGTGGATCCGTCCTACTATGACGAACAGGAGGAGTAGTCAAAATGGGAGTTTCGAAGCGAGACTTCGACTTCAGTGGCTACGCCACACGAAATGACCTGCGATGCTCCGACGGTCGAACTATTCGTTCGGGGGCGTTTGTTGATAACGATGGTGGAACGGTTCCACTGGTCTGGCAGCACGGGCATAACTCGCCCGATAATGTGTTGGGTCATGCGCTGCTGGAGAATCGAAACGATGGTGTCTACTGCTATGCCAAGTTTAACAACGGCGAGCAGGCTAAGACCGCCAAGGAGCTTGTGAAGCATGGAGATGTAGATAGTCTCTCTATCTTCGCTAACAAGCTGACCCAGCGAGGGGGCGACGTTCTTCATGGGAACATCGTCGAGGTTAGCCTGGTACTATCCGGGGCTAACCCCGGAGCACGGATTGACAACGTGTCTCTCCAGCACTCCGACGGCTCGATCGAGGAACTCGACGAAGCTATCATCTTTACAGGTCTCGAGCTTAGTCACGCTGATGAGACTGAAGAGGACAACTCTAAGGAGGCCGATGTGGCTGATGAGGAAACTGTCGCGGACGTTCTTAACACGCTGACTGATAAGCAGAAGGACGCCGTATACTACGTCATTGGGCAGGCTATCGAAGATGCCCAGCAGGATGACACCGACGACACCGACGACACCGACAAGGAAGAGGCTATGCACTCTAACATTTTCGAGGGCGATGACACCCTGAAGGGTACCGACGACGAGATCGCGCTGGCGCATTCCGCCGTGGTCGACGCTCTCGAGGACGCTCGCAGCCACAACCTGAGCTCCTTCAAGGATGCTTTCCTTCAGCACGCCGGGACCTATGGCATCGACAACATCGAGGTCCTGTTCCCCGATGCCCGCGCCGTCACCGACGAGCCCACTTTAATCAAGCGCCGTACCGATTGGGTTTCCGGCGTTCTGAACGATGCTAAGCACTCTCCCTTCTCCCGCATCAAGTCCATCCACGCGGATATTACGGACGACAAGGCAAGGGCCCTGGGTTACACCAAGGGTAACCGTAAGAAGGAAGAGGTCTTCAAGCTTCTGAAGCGGGTCACTACCCCGACTACCGTCTACAAGAAGCAGAAGTTCGACCGCGACGACCTGATTGACATCACCGACCTGAATGTGGTCGCCTGGGTCAAGAAGGAGATGCGTCTCATGCTGGATGAGGAGATCGCTCGCGCGCTCCTTATCGGCGATGGTCGCGACATTTCCTCCCAGGACAAGATTAACGAGGAGAACATCCGTCCCATTTGGAAGGACGACTCTCTCTACGCCATCAAGATCCTTCTCGAGAAGAAGGTCGTTGGAGAGGATCTTGTCGACGCCTTCATTAAGTCTTTCGAGGACTACGAGGGTGCCGGCTCGCCCAAGCTGTACACCACGCAGACCATTGTCACTGAGCTGCTCCTGCTGAAGGACAAGATCGGTCGTCGCCTCTACGAGACCAAGGCGTCTCTCGCCGCTGCTCTCGGCGTTTCTGAGATCGTCGAGGTCCCGGTAATGAAGGGTGCTTTCCGCGATACCAAGAAGAACGGTAAGGCC
Organism: uncultured Actinomyces sp.; assembly: GCF_963526355.1. GTDB lineage: Bacteria > Actinomycetota > Actinomycetes > Actinomycetales > Actinomycetaceae > Actinomyces. The sequence continues at coordinate 26,258 of NZ_CAUROW010000019.1, forward strand.
GACCTTATCGGTATCGTTGTCAACCTCGCTGATTACACGATCGGCGCTGACAAGGGTGGTGAGGTCAACATGTTCGACGACTTCGACATCGACTTCAACCAGTTCAAGTACCTGCTTGAGACTCGCATCTCCGGCGCTCTCACCCAGCCCAAGACCGCCATCGTCATCGAGCGGAAGCAGGACGAGGGCGCAATCGTCGCTGGCGAGGACTGAGTCTGGATCATGGCACGATTTTCTGGACTGATCGGTTACGCGGTCCAGGTTGAGAAGGCTCCGGGTGTCTGGGACGACCAGATTACCGAGCATCCGTATCGTGGGGATGTTCTGCGCTCGCAGCGGAGCCTTCAAAATGACACCGAGAATCTTCACCATAGACTGAACGTGAACAACTCCATCAGTATTATTGGTGATCCATTCGCTTACGAGAATTTCTTCGCCATCAAGTACATTAAGTGGATGGGATCTCGTTGGACCGTCACGAATGTGGAAGTTCGACGACCACGGCTGATACTCACGATCGGAGGTCTATACAATGGGCCAACGCCGTGAGTTGCAGGAAATTCTCGAAAAGATCCTCGGTTCGAGGTCGGTGTATTTTCAACCTCCGTCATCGATCCAGTTGACGTATCCGTGTATCATATACGAACTCGAAGATCGTGATACTAAATACGCGGACAATGCGCCATATCGCCACATCAAACGTTACGCGGTCACTCACATATCCCGAGATCCAGATGATCCGACTCCGGACAAAATCGCGAATCTCCCAGGATGCGATACAGACCGAATGTTTCAACGAGATGGGCTGAACCACCAAACCTTCCGTCTATATTTCTAGGAGGCAGAATGGCTACTCTGGAGTGGGACAAGGTCGGCGAGCACCGGTATGAGTCCGGCGTCGATCACGGTGTCCTGTATGTTTGGGATAAGTCTAAGAAGGCTTACGGAAAGGGTGTTGCCTGGAACGGCCTCACCAAGGTCACTGAGAAGCCCTCGGGCGCCGAGGGTACGAAGAAGTACGCGGACAACATCGCGTACCTGAACATGGTTTCGGCTGAGGAGTTCGCTGCGACTATCGAAGCTTTTACCTACCCGGACGAGTTTCTCGTTTGCGATGGTGTCGCAGTCCCCAAGAAGGGTCTTCAGGTCGGCCAGCAGGAGCGTTCCTCGTTCGCTATGTCTTACCGCACCAAGATCGGTAACGACGCTGACGGTCAGGACGCAAGCTACAAGATCCACATCGTTTACGGTCTGCTCGCTTCCCCCTCGGAGAAGGGTTATGAGTCCATCAACGACTCGCCCGAGCCCATCGCATTCTCGTGGGAGGCCAAGTCGACTCCGATTCCTCTGAAGGGCTTCAAGCCGGTCTCTTCGCTGTCGTTTGTCGCTTCCGACTTCCAGGAGGCCGATCTCAAGAAGATCACTGACAAGCTCTACGGCACCGCTACCGAGGACCCGAAGATCCTCCCCCCCGACGAGGTCTTCGCCACGCTCGGTGTCACCAACAGTCCGGCTGGTCCCTGACGATCGACTAAGAAAAGGATGGTCCTAATGCTAACACTCGAGATCGAACCCGTTGAGTACTACAATGACGAAACGGAGACCTTCGAGAGTCGCGGCGGAGGGACCATCCGCCTCGAGCATAGTCTTTTGGCTATGTCAAAATGGGAGATGCGATGGAAGCGACCGTTTCTTCACGCGTCTCCCGAGACTTCTGAAGAGCTTATTCACTACATCAAATGCATGTCTGTGGACGGTGAGATCCCCGAAGATCTTATCTACGGCCTTACTACATCCCAGGTTAGGCAGGTCTCCGACTATTTGGCGGATCCTGCTACCGCATCATCGGTAACGAGTCGCCAGAAAGACTCGAAATCAAAGGAACAGACCACGACAGAGCTCATATACTATTGGATGGTGGCGCTTCAGATTCCGTTCGAGTGCGAGACATGGCACATTAATCGCCTTCTCATGCTCATTCGAATCTGCAACATTAAGAACCGCCAAGCCGACCCCAAGGCTCCTAAGATGTCTCAGGATGAGATTGTCCGAGACTATCGACGGGAGAACGAGAGACGCCGAGCTATGCTTGGAACGAAGGGATAATTATGGGAAAGCATGAAGAGTTTCCTGACGAGGCTTTCGCCCCGCAGGAGCGTATTGGAACGGATCCTTTCGAGGACCGAGGCGTCGAGGTCAGTCAGACCACGGAGGTGATCAAGTGAGCGTCGCTTACGATGTTCTTGCTCGAGCAGCTGCTCGAATCGGGTACTATGCTCCCAATGACCCTGAGCCGGGATCTGAGGCCGGGCGTTATTGGGCTGCTCGAACAGGGCAGCAGTGGCTCGCTGGACCGTCCGACTCTGTCTGGTGGTGTATGCTCTTCGTGAGCATGTGTCTCGACGAGTGTGGTCAGATCGACGCCATCGGTGGGTTCTCGTTCAACACCGACTACACCGTCAACAAGGTCCGTCAGCACCCCGATGCGTACTTCGTGTCCGTATACGACGCTGCTCCCGGCGATGTTGTCATCTTCAACTGGGATGGTGGCGGTACCGACCATGTCGGCTTCGTCGAGCGTAACCTGGGTGGCGGTGTTCTCCAGACTATTGAGGGTAATACCTCATCTGGATCTTACGGATCGCAGTCTGCTGGTAACGGCGTCTGGCGCCGAGTTCGTAGCGAGTCCATCGCCTACGTTATTCGCCCGGCATACTCCGACAGCTCTACTCCTACGCCGTCTGGGCCGACCGACATCACCGCTCTCCAGCGCGCAGTTCGTGCCGAGGCCGATAACATCGCGGGTCCTGACACTCGTAGTCGTGTTTATGCCGTCTGCGCGGCATCCGATTGGGCTGGCAACCAGTTCCCATTCGGAGTCGCTTACACTCAGGCGGTCGTCGGTGCTGTTCCCGATGGAATCTGGGGCGATGCTTCCGAGGAGGCTCACGATGCCTGCGTCGAGGCCGTCCAGGCAGCTGTTGGCGCGGAGGTCGATGGTGTTTGGGGCGCAGACACGAACGCTCGTGTGAATTCCGCTCTCGACTCGGCTGAGCAGCCGTAAGAGGTCAAAATGGTAGTCTGGAGGTAACAAGATGGGCTTTTCGTTCACAACTACTGGAGACTATTCCCGCACTGAGACTTGGTTGAAAGGTCTCCGCGATGGCAAGTACCTGAAGGTTCTTGACGCTGCTGGGAATAAGGGCGTGAACGCGCTGTCGAAAGCCACACCAGTTGCCTCCGGGCGAACCGCAGGGTCGTGGTCTTACGAGATAAAACGTAAAGGCCGACAAAGCGCGGAGATCGTTTGGAAGAACGATCACATAGAACAGGGTTTCAACGTGGCTGTTGGTCTTCAGTATGGCCACGGAACCCGCACCGGGGGTTATGTACGGGGTATCGACTACATCAACCCCGCCTTAAAACCCATCTTCGAGCAAATTCTTAAGGATGTCGAGGGGGCTATCAAGGGTGGCTAGTATTGACGAGCGAATCGTATCGCTCAAGTTTAATGCCGATCAGTTCTCTGACAACGTCGGTAAGTCCATGAGCTTGCTCGACAAGCTTAAGGAAAAGCTGAACCTTAAAGGCGCAGGACAGGGTATCGCCGAACTGAATGGCTCTGTAAACAAGATCGACTTCGGTCCGATCACTAGCGGAATCGACCGGGTGAAAGAGGGGTTCTCCACTTTAGCGGTTGCCGCCGGAACAGCTCTGGGTAACATTGCGACATCGATTGTCTCAACACTCGGAAGCGCCCTCAACTCTATCTCGTTCCAACCCATCAAGGATGGTTTCGCGGAGTATGAGCTAGGGCTTAACTCGGTCCAAACTATTCTCAACAACACAAAGTCCAAGGGTGAGGACATCAACTCGGTTAATGCCGCGTTGAAGGATCTTAACAACTACGCCGACCAGACCATATATTCATTCTCGGACATGACTAAGAACGCTTCGCTGTTCACTGCAGCGGGTGTGGGTCTGAAAGACTCTACAGCGGCGATTAAAGGTCTTTCACAGTTCGCTGCGGTCGCGGGTGTTAACTCGCAAGAGGCATCTCGTGCTATGTTCCAGATGTCTCAGGCCATTTCTTCGGGAACAGTCAAACTTCAGGACTGGATCTCGGTCGAGAATGCCGGTATGGGTGGTGAGCAGTTCCAGGAAGCCCTGAAGCGAACCGCTCGAGCTCACGGTGTCGCTGTCGACGAACTGATTGCCAAGGAAGGATCCTTCCGAGCGTCACTGTCCAAAGGCTGGCTCGACTCGTCCATCATGCTCGAGACGCTGTCTCAGATGGCTGGTGAGTATAATGAGGAACAGCTCCGCTCGATGGGTTACACCGATGAGCAGATCGCCCAGATTCAGGATCTTGCTGCGACGGGTATGGACGCGGCCACCAAGATTAAGACCTTCTCACAGTTGATCGATGTGATCAAAGAAGAGATGGGTTCCGGATGGGCTGAGACCTGGCAAATCATCATGGGCGACTTCACCGAGGCGAGCGAGCTCTGGACTGAGGTTGGCGGCGCGATCACCGGCGTGTTCAAGAACATGTCGACCGCCCGAAACACCATGCTCCAGGGGTGGAAGGATCTCGGTGGTCGAACAGAGCTTATTCGCGCTCTAATCGACACGGTTAAAGGCATCGTTCCTCTCTTCTCAGCTATCGGTAAGGCATGGGGTGAAGTATTTCCTCCGATGTCGTCTGAAGGACTCTTGAAGATTACTCACGGGTTCTCGGAGTTTATCCAGAAGCTCGTTCCGAGTCAAGAGACTATCGCCAAAGTTGGTAGAGTATTCAAGGGCGTCTTCTCGATCTTGCATATCGGTGTGACCATCGTTACATCGATCGGTAAGGTATTCGGGAAAGTATTCTCGGCTTTCGGTAGTGGATCTGGCGGCGTTCTGTCCTTTGCCGCGACTCTCGGAGATCTCTCCACAAAGCTCGACCAATTCCTGACTGGATCCGGACGTTTGCAGCACTTCATCGAGGGTTTCGGGACGATCGTATCGGGCGTTATCCGCACCGTCATATCCTTCATCACAGGGATTGTGAAATCCGTTACCGATTGGGCAAAATCCGTCGATCTCATCGAGAAGATGAAAGATGCTTGGCGTGGTTTTGCGGATTCCATGTCAGGTGTTAAAGACGCCTTCAATAAAGTTATCGGCGTATTCACTCGATATGATCAGTCTTTAGCTGTCGCGCAATCCGCCGGTAAGGGCGCTTCATACGTCGTCGATAAGTTGAAGTCAGCCTTGACCGGGCTCTGGAATGTTCTTCAGAAGGTCACCCCGTACATCAAGAAGGCCTTCGATAAAGTCTTTGACGTCATAGGCAAGATCGCCAGTGGTATGTCTCTCGACGCCATTCTTAAGAGTCTATTCACGGTTGGCGGGATCGGACTCATCCATAAATTCATGGGTGTTCTTGGCGGCGTCCAGGGGATCCTTGATAAATTCAAGAACATGGAGTCGACCCCGGGTCTTCTAGATCGCATCAAGGAAGCCTTCTCGTCGCTAACGGATTCGCTCAATGAGATGCAGAGCACCCTTAAGGTCGCACAGCTGATGCTTATCGCAATCGCGATCGGTATCTTGACCGCGAGTGTCTACGCGCTCTCTAGGATCCCGGCATCATCACTTCTCAAGGCTACTGGCGCTATATCCGTGATGATGGGACAGTTGGCTGTCGCTCTTCTGGCTTTCACAAACGTGATGGACAAGACGGACACTTCAGATCTAGCTAAGACTGCTATCGGTCTTATTTTGATAGCAATCGCTATCCGGATTCTTGCCGGTGCTGTGAAGGCTATGTCCGAAATCGAATGGAAAGATCTCCTCAAGGGTTTAGGGTCTGTCCTCGTCTTGTTGGCGGGCATCACAGTCGCTATGCGATTCATGGACTCTAAGTCTGGATCTTCCATGCGAGCAGCCGCAGCTATGATCCTTATTGCATTCGCAATTCGGATTCTGTCTAAAGCTGTGGAAAAGTTCGGCGAGATGGACTGGAAGAAGCTTACCAAGGGCTTGATATCCGTTGGTCTTCTATTGGCAGGTATCACCCTGGCTATGAAGTTCGCGGGTACCGGTCCGAGTATGGCTGGTGCTTTAGCTATCGTGGCTATCGCTCTCGCCATCAAGATGCTCGTGCCTCCGATTGAGACTCTCGGCAACATGTCCTGGAAACAGCTCGTCAAGGGGCTTGGCGCAGTGGTCGTTATTCTAGCGGCTATTGCGGCTTTCAGTAATTTCTCTGGCGGAGCAATGGGACTTCTCAGTGCCGCTGGATTGGTTATCATTGCCTATGGCATTGGTATGATCGCAGATGTGGTGACGGATCTTGGAAAGCAGAACTGGAAGACACTGGCAAAAGGCCTTCTTTCCATGGGTCTTGCGCTTCTGGCTGTGGGAGCTTTCATGGCCTTGGTTCCCCCGACGGGTATTATCGCGGCAGCTGGATTGGTTGCTACGGCATATGCTCTGAAGATCATCGGCGATGTGATGATGAAGTGGGGCAAGATGTCCTGGTCTGAGATCGGGAAGTCTATGGTCATGTTGGCCGGAACACTTCTTATTCTCGGCGTGGCGGTGACAGCTATGATCTTCGCCCTTCCGGGTGCTCTTGCTCTGATGGTTATCGCAGGTGCGCTCCTTATGCTATCCCCGGTGCTCATGTCATTCAGCAAGATGTCTTGGACTGAGATCGCTAAAGGCCTCCTCATGTTGGCAGGTACTCTAGCCATATTCATCATTGCTGGATACGCCGTATCGCCGGTCATCGTGCCTCTAATGCTTCTTGCGGCAGCTATCACGCTTATCGGTCTTGCCACGTTGATGGCGGGCGCTGGTGTGCTTATGTTCGCCGCGGGTATCGGCGCTCTAGTTGCCGTTGGCGCAGCCGGTCTTGAGGTCCTTGGCGGTGTACTGACGACTCTTGCCAACTCGATTCCTGAGTTTGCAACCAAGGTTGCAGAGGGTATCGTCAACTTCACAACGGAATTGGCGAACAACACCGAGACATTGAAGCAAAACTTCGTGACGATCGTGTCTTCGATGATCCAGGGAGCTATCGAACTCCTTCCGCAGTTCACCGAACTTGCGATCACGATCATTACGTGTTTGTGTGTAGCCGCCAAGGCTTGTATTCCTCAGATCATCGACACAGGATGGACTATCATTATATCCTTCCTGACGGCGATGAGGGACAACATTGGTCCGGCCACAGACATCGGTATCGATATTGTTCTCAACTTCCTCAACGCAGTAAGAGCACGTCTCCCTGACATCGTACAGGCCGGTTGGGATCTCGTCATCGACTTCATCAATGCCATGACGGAAGGACTTCGCAACAATGGACCCCGTCTTCGCCAGGCGATTCGGGAGTTCATTAAGGAGTTCATCAACCAGGCTAAGTTGGCGCTGACCGAGGAAGTATCCAACGTTAAGCGCAAAGCCGGCGAAATCGGCCAAGCTATTCTTGACGGTATTAAGAACACCATCAATAACGGCATCGAGTCTGTCAAGACGACCGCGAAGAACATGGCCAACGGAGCTCTTAACGCTGCTAAGGCAGCTCTCGGAATTAAATCGCCTTCGAGGAAGTTCCGTGAGGTTGGTCGATTCGCGATTGCTGGTTTCGTTCAGGGTGTTGACCGAAATTCGGGCCTTGCTGAGGCCTCAACACGTCGAGCTGCGATCAACTCGCTTGACGCCTTCCAAAAGGTTGTTGACGACAAGGGTATCGATGGTAACGGCATCCACTCGCCGACAATTCGTCCGGTGATGGATCTTCAAGACGTGGAGAACGGCCAGCGCAAGATTGGCCAACTCTTCGCAAGTGGCGTGAGTGTCAAGGGGTGGGCTGATTACACTCGACGGACCTCCGACCTCGCCGGTTGGGGTATTCGGGATGGTAATGCTCGACTCCTGACGACTCGTATGCTGAACGAGGCTTGGGCGAAACGCCTCTCTGACGAAGGCCAGCAAGCAGCCCCGATTCAGTTCATCCAGAACAACACGTCGCCTAAGGAATTGTCGGCCATCGACATCTACAGGCAGACGCAGAACCAGCTGTCAATGGCAAGGAGGGCTCTCAGCTCGTGATCAAATCAGTCTTAGCCACTGCATATTCTGGCGAGCGACTGGAGCTTGTTCTCAACGACCCATGGGAAGATGGTATCGCGGTATTTGAAATCGGCGGTATCGGGCCCGCTAAGGCCACAATTCACACCTCATCGGTTGCGTCTATTGACGGCGATGCGTACAGCGGATCTAGGGTGGGCGGACGAAACATCACGCTCACCCTGGGTCTTCTGGATCTCCCTGATGTAGAGAAGGCCCGACACAAGCTCTATCGCATATTCCAGCCTCGCCAGCAGGTCAATCTGGAGTTCCATACAGACTACCGGAATCTCCACATCAATGGTTGGGTCGAGAGCGTCGAACCTAACATCTTCTCGCAAAGCGAGGAGGTCAAGGTCTCAGTCATCTGTCCGGATCCATATTTCTACGGGCTCGGCGATGAGCGCGCTCAGATCTTCCCGTTCCGTATCGAAGATCCTAATATGGAGTTCGAGTTCCAGGATCCGGTTAATATCTCGCCTTCACTCGAACTGTCGAAGCGTAAGGATGAATACGAGACACTGATCGACTACCTCGGTGACGCTGAGGCGGGTCTCACCATTACTGTTGTAGCTACCGGAGTCGTTCGTAATTTCGCCATATGGAATCGAATCACCAACAAGAAGTTCTCAGTTGATACTGACGATTTCGATAAAGTCGGACAGCCTACCGAACTTCGCGAAGGTGACTCGGTCGTCATCACGACACATCAGGGCAACAAGCGCGTACACCTTTACAAGAAGGGTAGCACAACCCCGATCAACATTATTCAGTGTATTCCTCTGAATAATGACTGGTTGACGTTGTGGCCGGGGCGTAACATCATGTTCTTCCAAGCAGATGTCGGCAAAGACGCTATGGAGGTCTCTGTCGAGGTTCAAGTTCGGTATTCGGGGGTGTGATATTTGGAAATTGTCTTGCTTGATTATTGGATGAAGCCGACGATCATCATCGATCAGATCGAATCGGCTATCTGGACTAAGCGTTTCAACAAGTGTGGCGACTTCGAAGTAAAACTCCCCCTGTCGATCCTTCTCGACACGGAGATCAAACACCACCAGAACATATATTTCCCCCAGTCCGGGGATTACATGTTGATCGAGTCCCTACAGCTCGATACGGATTCTGAAAAAGGCGACACGATCACCATCAAAGGTCGCACATACGATTCGATCCTAGACAGACGAATTATCCAGAACCGGACAATTCTGAATGTTGGGATGATCTATGCCGTTTACTCCTTGTTAAGTGAGAATGTCCTCAATCCATCCAACACCAATCGCAAGATGAACGAGGTTGGTTGGCTTTGGCCTCAGAACATGCCGAATGACAAGGCCGGCTGGGTGAATGCTCAATATACGGGCGACAACCTTCTGGACGTCATCCAAAAGCTTTGTCAAGAGCGGAACATCGGATATTGGATGCCATACGTCCCCAAAGGGCCGGCTGATAACAAGTATCAGTTCCAGCTCTATTGGGGGCACGAGCGACACTTCACTCAGAAGAAGAACCCATATGTCATATTCTCACCTGATTACGACAACTTACGCAAGACTAAGTTCCTCACTTCAACAACGAAGGAGAAGAATGCAGCTCTAGTCGCGGGTGCGGGCGAAGAGCCTAACCGTAAACGTCTTTGGCACGAGAACGGCGTCATGAGCGGATGGCTCCGCAAAGAGTTGTACGTCGACGCCAAGGACGTTCGTGAGAAGGACGAGAACAACAAGGATATTCCGGGCGATAAGTATTGGGAACTTCTCAGACAGAAAGGTCGTGAGAAACTTGTCGATTGTATTGTGACTTCGGTCTACGATGGTGAGATGTCTCAGACTTCCCAATTCAAATTCGGACGGGACTTTGATCTTGGCGACGTTGTGCAGATCCAGAACGGACTCGGTATGATGAATGTCGGTCGATGTACTGAGTATATTCGCTCGTTCACATCAAGCGATGGCTGGAAAGAGTATCCCACTTTTGAAACCTACTATATTCCGCAGGGGTAATTATGGCACTCACATACGGATTTTATAGCTCCACAAATGGCGACCGTAAGTACTCAGCGGACCAGTTCGGATCTCTGTTCGAGGGGATCATCACGAACGGCGTCTTCATGGGTATCGGTGGAGCCTTGGAGGTTACTGCCGGCAACAACCTTGCTGAAACGGGTCTTTACGTAACCGTGAAGTCAGGACGGTGTTGGTTTAACCATACCTGGTTGGACAATACAGACGATTATCGTGTGTCCATCGAACCTCCCGATTCTCTGTACGACAGGGTCGATGCCATCGTCGTCGAGGTCGATAAGACTCCAGGTGTTCGTAAGTCGTCTATTATAGCGGTTAAAGGCACACCAGCGCGAAGCCCTCAGATCCCGCCTTTGTACGCCACACCTGAGAAAGCTCAGTTCCCTCTGGCATTTGTCCGAGTGACTCGTGGTGTTCCAAACATATTCAGCTACTCCATCGTGAACAATCGAGGGAATAGCTCATGTCCATGGATCACTGGTCCACTTAAGATCCTCGATTCTTCATCGATCACTAAGCAGTGGGGTTCCGAATGGGCTCGGTGGTATCGCGATATTAAGTCGTCCACTGACACCATGAAGGACGAGATGTTCGCAGACTTCAAGCGCCGGTATGACGCTTGGGTTCTTTATATGGAGGACCGTCTGGCGGGTAACCAGGCTGCAAATCTTCAGTTCCAGATCGAGCGACTTAAAGAGCTCATCGGCGACGGAACCGAGGCCGAGCGCCAGGTCTTCGACACCATCGAGGACGGTAACGGGCTCACGCTGATGGATTCTGTTGGAGCTCCCATTATTGGCCGACGCATCTTCAAGTTGCAGTAAGGAGTAACCATGCCGGATCTTAAGCCGAAACGGTGGAATGGTAAGTATCCCGATCGGGTTAATACTTCAAACGCCGATGCTTTAGTGGTCGACACGGGCGACGGGACGAATATCCTCTATATGGAGGATATGAAGCGCTACGTCCTTGAGAACGCTGGAGCCGGCATCGAGGGTAAACAGGGTCCTCCAGGTCCCGCAGGACCCGCTGGTCCGAAGGGTGCTGACGGTAAAACAGGACCTAAAGGAGATAAGGGTGAACCGGGCGAACGAGGCCCAGCTGGCGAGAGAGGTCCGCAGGGTCCGCAGGGTCCGCCGGGACCTCCGGGGGGCGGCGGTGGAGGCGGTACTCCAGGAGCTAAAGGCCCGACGGGCGATAAAGGCCCCCAGGGTCCAACCGGCGATAAAGGACCTCCTGGCGACAAGGGACCCCGAGGCGATAAGGGACTAGCTGGAGATCCGGGATCCCGAGGTGCTGCTGGTCCGTCAGGACCGTCAGGACCTCAAGGCCCGGCTGGACCAGCTGGTGATAAAGGCCCCCGAGGGGACAAAGGTCCAACTGGCGATCAAGGTCCACAGGGTCCTCCGGGACCTGGTGGTGCTGGAGGCGGACAGAGTGCTCAGGATCTGGTCAATCTTATGATCATCCGCAATGCTCTCAATCCGTCATGGACTGGCACGAACCGTAACACGAATGGTCAGCCGATCCCGTCCTCAGATGTAGCGTGGATCCGAAACTCCAACGGCGATCCTTTCTATCGACCCGCCGGAGTTTCTTCGACATGGAAGCCGCCCCAGGTCGGTGACTACTACTGGGATAACAGCAATACGTGGTGGTATATCGCAGACTTCAACTACTTCCGTTCACCTGGGCGTCTGACCACCCCGCATATGGTTCTCTGTTGCACTCCCGGCGCTCGTATGGATCGCATGTACGCCACCCGCGATAACTCGAATGGTTATTGGGGTTGTGGCTTCGTCCAATGGGGTATCACTGATATTCTCAGAAACACGGTGAACACCTTCTGGAGCCAGGGCGCTAGAATTATGTCGATCTACCTTCAGCAGTCTGCGAGTATGGTCGACGGGAGGATCTCCACGACCGCCGAGCGCCTTTCAGACGTTTGGCTCCCCACAGACATGCAGGTGTTCGGGGCACGTGTTCTCTCAGTCCGCCAGTACTCAGAGTCACCTAACTTGCCCGCGCACACGGGCTCGATGCAGTTCACTCTATTTAACAGATATCCCGAGCTGGCGTTCGACACTGTTAAGGGTATGGTTAATACTCCGTCAGACACCGAGCGTTACAAATGGCTCGCCGACCCTCTCTCGGACAGCAACTGGACCGTCGTCGATAACCTGAAGCGCACGATGAGTTGGAACTATGCGGATGCGACTTGTCGGTCGATGGCTTGTCTCTGCGTTAGCTAAGGAGATTATATGAAGATCAAGGATTTCGCAAAGGTCTCCAACGTTAAGGGGGACGACGTATTCATCCACGACGGCGAGCGAGGGACCAAGACCATTAAGGCCTCGGATCTGCCGTACGCGCTGTTCGAGGACCTCCCGCTGATGCACAAGAATGTGTTCCGCGGTAAGAATCTCGGGACGAGGATGACCGACGATCAGATCGCTCGAGTTCGTGACGGCTCGTTCAAGGATTTGTGGATCGGTGACTACTGGGCGAGTGATGGTATGCCTTGGCGTATCGTGGACATTAACTACTGGAATGTCCACAATGCCCTGACAATCCCGCATCTCGTCATCATGCCCGACCGATCGCTATACAAGCAGTCGATGTATGACAATGACACCACCTCAACGAACTCTTTCTGGGGCTCGAAGGTGTGGAACAGCATCGGACAGTGTGGGGACTTCGCGTCCAAGGTGTTCGACCTCTCATATATCCGCACACACATCGACTCATATATGTCTGCGGTCTCGGGTAGTGGCGGAGAATGGGAGCGGTACTACTTCAAATCCAAGACGGTGGACGCGGCCGTTAAGTTCATCATCCCCAACGAGGTTATGGTTTACGGATGCCGCATTGCGGTCAGTTCCCCGATGGGTTCAGACGGTCTCCACGAGGTATCCAGCCGTCAGCTTCAGCTGTTCCGAATGGGATACAACCCCGGAGCGCAGGACTCAGACTTCTGGCTTCGCGACCAGACATATCTGAGCCAGTATGCGCTCTTCGGAGACAAGGTAGTGAATCCCGGCGCGCCTCTCATCAACGCTCCTATGGAGTACGCCGGCGAAGGTCTTCAGTCGGATCAGCATGGCGTCCGTCCAGTCTTCGCCGTTGGCTAATATTCGATAACTACGCGGTAGGATCATATCCCTTGTGTGATCCCATGCACGTATAGGAGGAATCCATGCCGCACGTGCTGGAACTGACCGTGACTATCGCGGCTTCAGTCCTAGCGAGCAGCGGGTTCTGGGCGTTTCTGTCAGCTCGATCAAGCAGGCATAGCGCCCAAACCCAACTCATGCTCGGACTCGCACATGATCGCATTGTGCATCTGTGTATGACCTATCTGGATCGTGGTTATATTCTAAAAGATGAGTACGACGATCTAGTGAAATACCTCTACAAACCATATTCAGCCTTCGGAGGTAACGGCCTTGCCGAGAAGGTGTTTGAAGAGGTCAAGGAGCTCCCGATTAAGCGCTCCACCCCGCTCGAAGTTACTGTAGAATTCGAGCGTAAGAATAAGGCCGAGAAGTTTCGGAGAGAGAATGACACTCGCTAACAAGACGTACGATCGCCTGAAGTTCGTCACTCTTATCGCTCTTCCTGCCCTCGCCACTTTCTATCTGACGGTGGCACAGATCTGGCACCTGCCTTCAGCTACTGAGGTTGCTGCCACGATCACTGCGATCGACACCTTCTTGGGTGCCCTGCTGGGGCTGTCGAGCAAGAACTACACGCCTCCGACGGACGGTACGCTCCACGTGACCCCGGGGAACGAGACGTACGCCAAGATCGATACCCCGACCGAGGATGTCCTCAAGAAGGGTATCATGACGCTTGACGTCAAGAAGCTCGAGGCCTGAGGCGCGGAGAAAACTTGGTGTTTAATGAGCCCCACTCACGAAAGGATACCACCATGTTTGACAAAACCCCTAAACTTTCGGAGACCGCCGAAGAGGAAGCCCTTAAGTATATGCTTGAGGAGCATCTTCCCGGCTCACCAGAATACAAGGCCGTACTCGAAGACATCAAGACTCTACACAACCTCAACCAAAAGAAGAGGTGGGTGCCGAGTCCAGATGGCGTCTTGTCGGCCTGTGCTTCGGTGGGCGGGATCCTGCTTATCTTGCATTACGAGCAGCTCCACCCAGTAGTCTCGAAGGCTGTGGGGTTCGTGTCGAAGATTCGTCTCTGACCATGAACCGCTCAAAGCCCTGTACGTTATATTTATACACATAGCGTATAGGGCTTTGACGCGGGCAATCGGGTTTTCAAAAACCGAAAATTTCCCGGGGTAGTTTTTCAGATCGCGGATTTTACACGAGCTATAATGACCGCCTATGAAAGGACACCATGATGAATTCCAGATTCATTGCTCTCACTGTTGGGATCGCCGCTGCTGTTGTCAGCCAGCTCTACCTTAAGCACAACGAGAAACTTCCAACGCAAACGGTAGTGCTTGGAGACATTCCCGAGGCTAACCCGACCGAGCCTCGAAGCGGCACATTCAAGCAGTGTAAACCCTCTCACAAGTGAACAACACCCATATCCGCCAAACACGGTGGATTGGGCTTTCGAAAGGACAATAATGATGTGTTGCAAACGACCTTGGTACGAGGATCCAGATCTATTCAGCAACATAGCTGTCATTTGTACGCTCTCGCTCATCGCGGGGGCTTATCTGATCGTCGTGCTCGGTGTGGGTTTCAGCCCGTATATGCAGCTATCCGAGAAGATAATCGCTATCAGCGGTATAACCGTCATACTGATCATGTGGCTGGCACTCATATTCGCCGATTACTTGAAGAACAAGCCGCCTCGTTGGCGCGATTGACGAAAGGACCATTCTATGAAAACTCTAGTCGCAATTTTCGACCTTTACATCCTTCTGATGGGTTTTCTGTCGCTATTAGTCACGGCACCACTCATGTGGAACGCAGCGCCCAATGCCTATTTCGGGGTTTTGTTAGTCCTCGGAGTCTGGTGTACCATCATCGCAATCGTCGTGGCAATTATCGTCGAGGTCCACGAGTCTTCGAAACCGCGAGAAAAACACGACCTATAACGACCACCATATCCGAAAGGAGACCATTATAGAAAGCACCACAAGGATATGACTTACACCCTATACTCTAGCCGTTCCACATAGAGTATAGGGTTTTCAATCACCCCAACAAAGGAGAACCATGAATGTCAACACCATCAGACAAACCGTACGTCCAGCTCTCGCTGTTCTCTCCCGTAATGCTCCACACATACTCACCGGAGTCGCAGTGGCTGGCGTGGTCGGAACTTCAGTCGCCGCCTTCCGTGCAGCCGTGCCCGTCAGGGATCGCCTACATGATCTTCCGGAGGAAGCGACGCTCCGCGATAAGGTACGCGCTACCTGGAAGCTTTACATTCCAGCGGCTGTGTTGGGCGCTGCGACCATTTCGTGCATCGTTGCGGCGAATGTTATCTCGTCACGTCGTCGAGCTGCTCTTGCGGCTGCATATTCGCTAGCTGCGGAGGCTGTGACGCACTACCGCGAGGATCTTCGGAACCTTACGGACGACGCAACACTCGAGGAGTCGGATCAGCTTCTCGCTCGAAAGCAGAACCCCGATCAGGTATACCAAGGCCCTGCGAAGGAGACTTTCGTTGTCGGCGACGGAAAGTTCCTCTGCTACGACACATATTCCGGACGTTACTTCAACAGCTCCCTTGAGGAGATCAAGAAGTGCGTCAACAACATCAACTTCGATCTCATCCAAGGCAACCCAGTCAGTCTGAATGATTTCTACAGCCTTGTAGGACTTGACCAGAACGCTATGGGCGACCAGCTCGGGTGGACGATCCATTCGAAGTGCGAGATCGACTACATGGGGCTACTTACGCCCGATGGAAAGCCCACGGTAGGCATTCGATTCAAGGAGGAGCCCACGTCTGATTGGTGGAAGGTAAGCTGATGGCTTATGTTATCTGGATCATCATCTTCGGAGTTGTTGGATACTTTGCATTCTCTAAGTGAGCATCGCGGAGAGAACATGTCCCATAATGACCACCAACCACAGAAAGGAACTCCCATGACCACCTCTCAGAAGGACACCGTTGTTTCTGTCGACTCCGTTGAGGAGACCGACGAGTCCCCAAAGACCAATTTCTTCACCAAGGCTGTCAGCTCCGTGACCAAGTTTGAATCCGACCACCCGCTCCTCTTTTGGGGCGGTTTGTCCGTGATTGCAGGCGCAGTCGCATTCGCTGTCATCCCCGCCGAAAAGATCCTTGACTCTATCGAGGACGACTCAGTCGATATCTCCACCACTACGGACGAGAATGGAAACCTCGTCACGACCATCGTCGAGGCCGCTCCTGAGGAGACCTCTTCTACTGAAGAGTGACTCGAGATCTTATCCGCCCTAACACGGCGGATGGATCTTTCATTTACCCATAAAAACACAACGAAAGGTAGACACCATGCTGAAGCGCGAGATCATCGCCGAGGACTTCGACGGTAACAAGTACGTCGACATCGCATACTTCCACTACTCAAAGAACGAGATTCTCGAGCTCGAGATCGCGTATCCTGGCGGTCTTCGAAACCACCTGATCGATATCATGCGGTCGGGCGACAACTTCAAGATCTACGGATTCTTCAAGAAGTTCGTTCTGGGCGCCTACGGACGCAAGTCGGATGACGGTCGACGGTTCATTAAGAATGCTGAGCAGACCGAGGCTTTCTCTCAGTCCCAGGCTTTCGAGACGTTCCTCTTCGAGCTTCTCGAGAACCAATCCCAGATGGAGACCTTCTTCAACGAGATCATGCCGATGGGATCCGACAAGCCTTCTAAGATGACCGAGGCACAGATGAAGGCCCTCGAGAGCGGGCTTGTCACGGAGGAGGTCAAGAAGGAGCTTCTTGGCGAGTGATAGGTATATGTTGACGGGGCTCGTTAAGATTGACGGGCCCCGCGGCAAAAACCTACACTATAGTGACCATCCCCCACATCACATTCGAAAGGACACTATCATGACCGCCCCTGAGATTGACATTCACCCTGCCGAAGCTGTAGCTATGCTTGCCGCTTCTTGGACAGCCACGTCTATCATTTCTAAGGCCGTCGAAGCTATCGTTCCCGCCCCGGTTAAGCTTCCTGCTAAGCTTGCCTGGATGGCCGGTAGGTTCGTCGTCGCCAGTGCAATTGGAGACATGGCTGCTGAGAAGCTCGTCAAGCAGTACTCATACATCATTCGCAACTTGAAGCCTGTAATCCAAGGCTCGATCGACGATATTGTTAGCGACGAAGACGACGCACAGTGATCAACACCCATCTGCTCTAACACGGCGGATGGGTCTTTCATATTTAGGAGAGCCACATATGAGTGAAGTACCTACTCGGGACAGCTTCCCATCTAACCAGGATCCCAAGACATCAGACGCGCCTCCTGAGAAGCCGAAGCTTCAGGCGGTCACCACATCAGCCGTTCAGCGCAAGATGTCGATTGGACGTCGCATCAAGAACGCCTTGGTTGTCGACGACGCGAAGTCAATCGGTGCATATCTTCTCGAGGACGTCGTGATCCCGACAGTTAAGACCCTTATCTCGGATATCGCAGTTGGAGCGATCGAGCGAGCTCTTTACGGCGAGGCACGGGGACGTCCTATGTCTTCATCTCGAATCTCAGGCAGAGGATACACGCCCTACAACCGTATCTACAGTTCGGGATCTCGAGTTACTCCACCCGACGACGGACCCGGAGACCGGCGAGAGCTCTCTCGTGATGCTCGACGGTCTCATGATTTCGGCGAGATCGTCTTCGAGTCTCGAGCGGAGGCGTACGAGGTCCTCGACCGTCTGAATGACCAGATCAAGAATTTCGATGTCGCGACTGTTGGGGATCTCCTCGATCTGTCGGGCATCACCGCGACCCATGTGGACGAGAACTGGGGTTGGCGTACGCTGGCCACTGCTCAGGTCCGACGGGTTCGCAACGGATACATCCTAGACCTCGAGAGGCCTGTGAAGATCTGATGACTATATTCGAGATGAAGCAGAAGCTTCGAGAACTGTATGGACGTCGATGGCAAGAGCGCGTCGACAAGATGAGCGATGCACAAGTCATCGCCATATTCAAGAAATTCGTAGCCAACGGCAAGATCAAGAACTAAGGAGTACTTAACCATGAATGCTTCAACTGCTACTCGAGTGTTTACTCAGGCAGGTATGTTGATTCGGAAGCACGCGCCGCACATCCTCATTGCCTCGGGAATCATCTCGATGGGCGCTGGTGTTGTCTCTGCGGCAGTCGAGACCTCGGCGGCTAGTGAGAACGAAGACCTCGATACCCATCTCAAGGCTTGGTCCGCCATCACGAGCGAGACCGTTCCAGACCGCAAGGTCTATATTTCCGCCAAGGGTGTTCTCGGCGCTAAGATCGCAAAGAACTTCCTCTTCGCATACCGGAAGACCATTCTCTTCACTGCTTGTGGTGGCGCTCTGATTATCTCAGGTCACGCCATCCAGACTCGACGCTACACTGGCCTCCTCGCGGCATATTCTGCTGTCGATCGTGCCTTCAAGAACTACAAGTCCG
>NZ_CAUROW010000020.1:0-39739 GCF_963526355.1 uncultured Actinomyces sp.
CCCTTTGATCGGGCGCCGACGACACTCGGCGCTGTTCAGCTGTTTGGGCATCGAGGGTGTGGCCGCGATGAGGCAGCAGCGGAGTGAGTGCCTGGGGGCTGCCAAGCAGGATTCCTTCACCCCTCGCTGGCCAGTGGGTCAGCGCCAGCCGGCCCTAACTGGCGGCCGGTGCGGTCTGCGTGGTGAAGTCTTCCTTGCCCTGGTTGTCGGTGATGACGGCGGTGACGGCGACCTGCTCGCTCGCCGGTACCGTGGCGGTGGCCTGGGCGCCGGTGAGGACCTCCTCGGTGCCGTCGGCGCGCTGGATGTACCAGTCGATATTGGTGACTGCTCCATCGGCGTCGGAGGAGGCCGAGGCGTCCAGGGCGACTTGGTCACCGTCACGGGTGAGAGTGAAGGAACCGGTGGGGCGGACGTTGTCCAGTTGAGCCTCAGCGGCGGCGGGCTGATCCTGGGCGGCTTCCTGTGCTTGGGGGGCGGCAAGTGCGCTCACCACTGAGTCCGCCGTGGCCTTGTGGCCTGCGGCATTGGGGTGGAAGCGTCCGTCCTCGAGCAGGCCCTCGAACCAGGAGCCCTGTTTCCCGCACAGCTCGTGGCCCGTGAAGGAGTCGGAGGGGTCGGTGAACTGGTAGCCGTGGCGCAGAGCAGCGGCCTTGATGACGGCGTTGAGGTCGTTAGTGCGTGCGTTGATCCAGCGCTGGTCGACCTTGGTCAGGCCCTCGCAGCGGCCCGGGACCGGGAAGAGCTGGCCGATGCCCTGCTGGGTGAACATGCGTGGGTAGCCGACGGCGACCACGGCCGCGTTGGGCGCGCGCGTGCCGATGTCGGTCATGATCGTGTCGTAGCTGGTGACACCTTCCTGGGTGGTCTTGCCGGCCAGTGCGTCGATGGCCGAGTCGACCGGGGCGGTGATCGCGCTATCACCCGAGCAGGTGGAGAAGGGGAGCTGCGTGACGCACTTGGACAGGATTTGGGCGAAGCCCGCGTCGTTGCCGCCGATGGAGAAGGAGACCAGCCCGGTTGAGGAGTCCAGGTGGTCGAGTTGGGCGGGCTCGCCCCAGGATGCCTTGGCCTGGTAGAAGTCGCTGGTGCGGGCCCCTGAGCAAGCGTCGAAGTCGAGGGTCTTGCCGGTCTGTTCAGCCACCTGATGGGCGTAGGCGGAGGAGGAGCGCTGGCAGTTGTTGCCGTCCCGGACGTTGGTGCCTTCGGCGTAGGGCGGTAGGCCGTAGCCGGAGGCGTAAGAATCACCCAAAGCGACATATGCGCCGGCGGGGAGCGAGGGGGCTTGGGGGGTTGAGGATGCCGGCGAGCTGACGGCGACAGCGCACGTGAGGGAGGCGGCGAATACTGCAGGGCCTATGCGGCGAAGAAGACGACGTCGTCCCCGGACCGTGTGTGCTGCGTTCCGTTGTACGGATGACGGGGTGGTCGAGGGATCGTGATGGCTGGGCATAGCGTCTCCTTGGGGTCCGCAGACGAACACCGCATACAATACTACCGGAAGATAGTATGAACAACGTTGTCAATATGTCAGGGTGTCCCGACGCAACGTGCCAGTACTCAACCCTGTAGATCCCGATGCGTGAGTGCCCGTGAAAACCGCGTCAGGACGCGGCTCCAATGCTCCATGGCGTGGGTGTCGCTGACGAATGTCATGGACGGGTTGCATGCTGTCAAAGGTCGGAGTAATCTATTTCACCGACGCGACGTTAGATCGACGTATTGTTCCGTCAATCAAGAACGTTGTCGTCTCATAGAGCAGTGACTTTTCTTCGATGTTTGCAGCGACATCGTTCGATGTGTCTCCTGCTCATCATCGAGATCGCCCGCTCCGGTTCAGTCGAAGTCGTTATGGTTCGAATTTCATGAATGACTGTGTGGAGAATATGTGAGGGTGGAATACACGCGAAGCATATTGGGCACTGAAGTGTTCAGTCTCGTGTCCCGCTAGAAGTCCCTGGATTCAAAGTCGATACCCCTGAGACGAGTATCTAACTTTCTTGTTCTGCGCCTAGCGCTGAAATGCGCGCGACGTACTGCAATTGACTAGGTCGGAGAAAAAGATTGAAGCTCGCATACCGAACGAATCATTCCAGAAGAGCCCGGTTGGCCAAACCCGGAAGCCTCTTCTATGAATCTCTGGTCCAAAACCCTAGTAAAGCGTTCAGTGTGACGCCACGGGGATGGGCCAGCGATAGATTAGGGCCCTGGACTCGGGTGTATCCTCCGGAAATATGGGATAGCTACCCGCAGCATGGATGGAAAATTCACGTCAGTTCAGTCCCGGTCGATGCCGAAGAAACACTTGCCGCCGTTGCGGAAACTTGTGAGAGCTACACAACTCCCTTCAAGCATCTGAGTGATCGCTCAGAATTCTTGCACTGCTTGAAGAAGTACGCCGACAGGTTGTCTGGAGGAAAATTTATTACGATCTATCCAAGAAATGAACAGCAGTTCGTGGCCTTGCTGAAAGAATTGGACCAACGATTGAAAGGGAATGTCGGCCCCTATGTGCTGACGGATGTGCGTTATGCCGAGAGTCCAGTGTTCTTCAGATACGGAGCATACTTTTCTAAAATGCTGCGCAATGGAAGAACAGGCATCATTACTCCCTCTGGGGAGGTGATTGAGGACCCTCGCGACGTGAAGTTCTCCATACCTGAATTCGTTACTATTCCGGATGCCATTAGACATGTGGTGGAGGCTCGAAAGAATGGTTTGAAGAACGGGGCTGATGAACTGTTGTATCCCTATAAAGTGACTGGTTGTATGCACTATAGTTTTGGCGGCGGAGTGTATCGCGGATTGGATCTGCGTGACCAGCATGAAGTTATTTTGAAAGAAGCGCGAGCTTATAGCGGATACACGTCAGAAACGGAATCATCTCAGGATCGTTTAAGATCTGAAGCTGAAGTGCTCAAGGAACTGGAGCATTTGGAGTTTGTGCCACGTCTCCGTGACTATCTGGCACTCAGTGATCATGAATTTATTGTAGAGGATTTCATCGAAGGTGGGACGCTTCAAGATTGGATAGCCTCAAACTATCCCTTTCTTTTCGATCAGCCCATTGAGCCATATGAAGCCGACGCATTGAAAATATCCCGACAGCTCATTAAAATCGTCCAGTCGGCGAATGCGGAGGGTGTGGCCATCATGGACCTTCAGCCTAAGAACATAATGATTGAAAAGGACCTGACTGTTCGCCTCATTGACTTGGAGGGGGCGCGGCCGATCACGTGCGAATCTCGAGATGTACTGGGTACTCCTGGGTTCATGCCGCTAAGAAGGTGCAGTAATCGGGAACGAGATGCGTACTCCTTATTCCAAGTGCTTTTATACATGTTTGCACCTTCTTCGGATTCTGCTCTATCGCCTGGGCTTGAGCAAAAACGCATCGACTTCATATCGGAGACATTCTCTGAAGAGGCGCTGAGTCTCATCGAGTGCGTCCGTGCTGAAGTGCCGTCGTCGGTTACTAAGCCAAGACTGGGCCTTTGTGCGAATAGCGCAAGGGCAGTTCGTCCGCAACCGTTGCGATATGAGTGGAAGCAGTATAGGCATAAGGTCATCTCGGGAATATTTGCCGCAAGAAGACGAATTGAGAAAACTGCGCCCATATTCCCCGGCGATGCGCGGCAGTTGTGGGACGGTCCATCAGCGCAGTGGGACTTGGAAACTGGTACCGCTGGAATCATTCTGGCCCTATCGAGACTGGGAGTGAATATGCATGAACTCGCGGTTGAACTTGCTGAGAATATGTGTACAACTGATCTCCCTGAAGAAGGGCTTTTGCGGGGACTTCCTGGCATTGCATTGGCTATGGCTGAAGCGGGAGAGCCTGAAATCGCCTTGGCGCTGGCAAGCCATCGGGAAAGTTTTGCAAGCAAGAATGCGAATATTCGAAGTGGTATAGCTGGGACAGTTCTATCATATTTGTCATTGTGTCAGTACGGCATGAAGATCAGGTTCATTCATGAGTTGCTGGCCGACTTCGAAGACGCCCTGGATGACTCGGACATATATGTGGATGGTGGCGGAGCTGAAACTGGGAACGCTGTTGGCTTATTCGACGGTTGGTGTGGTGTGGCAGTGGCTTGTGAGGCGGTGTTCAGAAGAACTGGCAATATTGACTGGCACCGACGGGCCGAAGCCTTCCTGGAGCGAGATGTCCGTCATTTAAAGGCCAGCGATCAGGGTGCGCAGTACATCGATATGTCGGGGGTGGACTATGGATACCTGTCGGAAGGATCGGCCGGAGTAGGAGTGGCGTGCTCCATAGTGGATCGGACTCGCTACAAGAAAATCATTAGAGGGATCTCGATGTCTTTGGGGTCGCGCCTGTGTCTTAGCGCAGGACTATTTCAGGGGCAGGCGGGGCTCGCTGCTTCACTCATGATGATTGGCGGAGTCGAATACGAGTCAATTATTGAGCAGGTGTTAACCAATCTTTTAAACATGAAATCCTTCTCTGTCGACGATGATGAGGCCATTTATTTTCCAGGAAATCATTCATACTGTCTTTCTTCGGACTATTCTACAGGTGCAGCAGGAATAGCGCTATGCGTTGACGGCTATTGTCGGAGATGGCCGGCGTGGGTACCTTGGTCTCCACTTCTGTTCGATGGAGTCAAGAAAGGAGGTGCATGATGGACGAGTTGCTTTCCCTTCAGGCGTTTGACGTTCAGGCGGATACTCTGCCGGAGCGCGCATCGAGCGCAAGCCTGTGGTGCGATGGTAACAACAGCGGCATCAGTATCTGGTGCGGCTGATATCACCTCCCGATCTTAAACATCCTGTGACGAGCAAAGAAAGGAGGTGCATGATGGACGAGTTGCTTTCCCTTCAGGCGTTTGACGTTCAGGCGGATACTCTGCCGGAGCGCGCATCGAGCGCAAGCCTGTGGTGCGATGGTAACAACAGCGGCATCAGTATCTGGTGCGGCTGATATCACCTCCCGCCTGCTGAGGGAGGGGCTGAACGTACGCTGCAGCGTTTGGCCCCTCCCTCCGGGGATTTATAGGTGGGATAACAAATGCGTCGTGATCGGTTATCGTGCGCCCATGATGATTCGGTCGCTTTCTCTAAATCAGAGTAGCTCGGTAACGCCTATCCCGACGAGTAAGTATGTTGTGCTTGGTAAGGGAAGGAGATAACCCATTGTGTTGGTTCTAGAATGTGAGAACCTGCATCACCATTTTGGTGAGGCCAAGGAGGTGCTCCGAGGGGTGAGTCTGTCCTTTGAGTCAGGATCCATCACAGCTGTGATGGGGCCGTCCGGTTCTGGCAAGACGACGCTATTGAACTGCATGTCGGGAATCATTCGTCCTACAGGCGGACGAGTGATTTACCGAGGGCGCGACCTTTCTCGGATGAATGCCTCAGCGCAAGATAAGTTACGACGATCCTCGTGGGGGTTCATATTCCAGTCCTATAATTTGGTGGAAGCGCTCACTGCGACAGACAATGTTAAATTGCCGGCGTTATTTGACGGGCATCGTATGGACGACGAGGTTGCGGCATCGGCACTGGCACGAGTGGGCCTTGACGGATTGGGGGAGCGATATCCGGAAGAATTGTCCGGTGGTCAACGACAGCGGGTAGCCATTGCCCGGGCACTCGCAAGCAGTCGTGACGTAGTATTCGCCGACGAGCCTACTGGTGCGTTGGACAGCGGTTCTCGTCGAGAGGTGATGGATAATCTGACGGCGCTTCCCAGTAGCGGTAGTACCGTGGTGTTGGTGACTCACGATCCGATGGTCGCCGCAGAGGCGTCACGTGTGGTGTTTCTTTACGACGGTGCTGTTGCGGGCGAAGAAAAAGGCCTTTCGCCGGTAGGTATAGCCGAACGCCTCGCGGACCTGGAGGTGCGCTGATGCTTGGCACAATGCGTTTGTCGATCCGGATACTGCGCCGTCATATGGCGCTGTACTCCGGGTGCATGGCCACTGTTGGAGCTACGTCAGTGATCGCTTCGGCTCAGGCGTATCTGGTCGCGGGATTCTCAGATGCTGAAAGGGTGAGCGTCTCAAGCATGTCTGCAGAGGAGGTTGCCTCTCAGCTCACTGCAATCAAGGGGATTCTGTCTCTACTCAGTGGAATTGCGATCGTGGCCAGCGGATTCCTGATGTCGTCCGCCGTTAAACAGGTGATCTCGTTTCGGCAAAGAGAATTCGCGCTGATGCGCCTGGTGGGAGCCAGTAGGTCCCGTATATCTGGAATGGTATTCTCGGAGTGCCTGCTGATGGCGTTTGTTGTGGCCTTGCCGTGTTCAGTTGTCGGCGCTCTGTTGTCCCCGGCGCTGCTCGCTGGGCTACGGATGATCGGCTTTTTCGGCAATGATGTCTCGGTGAGCTTCGTTCTCACGGCAATTCCGATCGTCATCGTGGCGGTGTCGATGTCTCTGGTCGCGGGCCTGGCGGGTTGGGCTGCCGCACGTGGAGCCACGCGTGGAGACCTGGCTCATGCGGTTGTCTCACTGACAGGAAAGTTGTCCGTTTGGCAGATCGCTTGGCGCGTCACGTTCGGGGTGGCCGGCTTGGCCGGTATCGTTCTGCTGGACGCTCAGAAACTGGGGTCCAACCTTGTGCTGGTTCTGCCGTTCTTGGCGGTGGTACCGCTATTCGCATTGGCGCCGGTGGCGATCCCGGCCGGGGCCTTGGCGGTGGGCCGTCTGGTTGGCCTGGCCGCTCCGGGCCCAGGCCTGCTCGCGGCTGAACGGGCGAGTCGGGATCGATTGCGTCTTGCCCGTTCGGCTGTACCGGCGATCGTGTGCGTGGGGGTGCTAGGCGGTTTTCTCGTGGCTAATGCACCTGACGAGGAGGCGCGCACGGCATACGCCTCTTCACGTGTCGGGGCCACCGCGATCGCCCGCGTCACCGGCACCGATGATGCGGACCGGGTGACAGAGTCGTTGCCCTCTTCTACCGGTGCCACCGCACGTCTTGCGTCTCGAAAGAACATGGTGAAAACCGGCGAGAAGAAAGCCTCTCGGCAGACCATGTACTTCACCGATTCCGGAGCCCTGCGTGAACTGTTGCGTCAGAATATCGTGGAGGGTGATCCTGAGAAGGTGAAGGGCGTCGACATCGCTAGTAGTATGGGTGGTGCACGCGTGGGTGATTCCATACAGGCCCAGAGTGCTTCAGGTCAGCAGATCGAACTGCATGTCGTGGCTGTCATTGAGGATCCTTTGTATGATGACGGCGTATTTCTGGACTGGGGTCAGGCTTCCCAGTTTGTAGCCGATCCGACAAGTCTTTCTGCAACGATTTTCACTACTGCGGCAGTCGACAACGAGGTGGCCGCTGTTATGAGCACCGCTGGTATCAAAGGTTCTGTCACTGATCAATCAGGATACATCGAGTACTTGGCGGAGACGCGACATGCTAACACTTATCGCTCCAATATCGGAATTTTTGGGACGATTTACCTCATGAGTTTGATCAGTCTGGTCCAGTCCGCCATCAGCTCCAATTTGGCGCGGAAGCGTGAGTATGGGCTGTTGAGGGTGCTAGGAGTCAGTCCTAAAGGAATTCTTGCCACAACAGCTACCGAAACTGTGATCGTCCAGATCGTTGCAGGTATCCTCATCGGGATCACCTTTGTTGTGCTGGCTGTTCGGTTTGCCGCGCTCAATAGCACGTCTCCGCTGTCCGCACTGGCTTCGGCAGCACCTTCTACCGTCGCCGCCTACATCTCGGTGCTCGTCCTGGCCCTAGTTTCTCAGCTGGCAGGAACATATCTCACGCTTAGCCAGTCCTCCAAGGCTGAAACCGGGAATCACGGGTAGCGAAGGACGTGTTGGCATGAAGACCACGAGTATGTTGGGGCAGTTGGCAAAAATTAAGGGTGTGACGCTCTGCACGCTGCTTGTCGGCATCGTCGCGGGTGTTGTCAACGCGGTTCAACCAGTTCTTTTAAAAAAGGTGCTTGATAACTTGCAGGCACTTCAGCCCCTTTCGGTCGCACTGCTGGTGGCTGCAATTGCTTCCTATACTGGGCTACTGGCATTACAAGAATATTTGAGGGCGAAGATCGCTCATACGGTGACTGCTAATGTGCGTACACGGCTAGCGCGACACTTATGTGAAGTCCCATTGTCGTCCTTCGATGATCACCCTAAAGGGGATCTTCTGGCGCGATTCGGAGACGATTCGGTGCAGGTTGGAAAGGCACTCAACGACGGTGTCATAGGGGCTTTCTCTGCGGTATTCGGGTTCTTGTTCGCCTTCGTTGGAATGTTGTTGATTGACGTGACTCTGCTCATTTCAGTACTGTTATGCGTCGGCTTTGGATCGGTATTGTCACTGCTGACGAGCAAGACACTGGAGGGTAAGT
Organism: uncultured Actinomyces sp.; assembly: GCF_963526355.1. GTDB lineage: Bacteria > Actinomycetota > Actinomycetes > Actinomycetales > Actinomycetaceae > Actinomyces. Next base: position 8,338 of record NZ_CAUROW010000020.1, read on the forward strand.
CATTATACGCCCAAGAGGCTAATGGTGAGTTGATGACGGCATTTGATCGCACCATGACGGCATTGCCGGTCTTGAAAGCGTACAACGCCGAGTCGCTGGAAGGAGTGAAAATCGTTCGCTCCGTCCGAAACCATTACTCCAAAAACATGAGATTGGTTGCTCTCCAAGCGATCGTCAAGCCTTTGGGAGGAATTATTGTTCAGGTGGCATTATTCATCAGCCTTGGTATCGGGGTGTACCGCGTCTCAATTGGAGCGCTGACCGTTGGAAGTCTGGTTGCGTTTGCCATGTATTTGATGATGATGATCACGCCCGCCTCGCAGGTCATGAATGGAGTTGCTGCTTACCGAGCGGGTAGGGGAGCGATGGTAAGAGTCGATCAGATTCTTTCAATCGCAGCGGAGGACGCCAAAACAGTCGCTATTGAACAAAATGAGGATGACGAGCGCTCGGACGTTCATGAGGCAGTAACGAGTGACGGAGTACTGAGTTTCAATGAGGTAATCTACCGGTACGACGGAGAGACGGATCCCTTTATGCTTGGGCCGCTCAGTTTTAGTGTGGAAGCCGGTTCGAGAACGGCGATCGTTGGTCAGTCCGGCTCGGGAAAATCGACGATTCTGTCGTTGGTGGAAAGATTCCGATCCCCTCAGTCGGGAGTCATACGTTTCTTGGGAAAGAAGCAGACTGATTATCAGCTCACGGCCTATCGCAACAATCTTGCGTATGTCGATCAGGGTAATGTTGCATTGGGGGGAACCCTTCGGGAGAACCTCATGTTAGCCAATCCTGACGTGTCTGATTCTGATCTTCAGATGGTGCTAGCGGCGGTAGGTTTACAACACTTCGTTTCTAGGCTCGATGTAGATCTGGGGGATGCAGGTGGGCGGTTGTCGGGTGGTGAACGGCAACGAATATCATGGGCTCGGTTTCTCCTTAATCGATACCGACCCCTTCTAGTTCTTGATGAGCCGTCGTCGAGTGTGGACTCCATATCTGCGGCCCATTTTACTCGAATGCTTGACTGTCTGCCAAGGAAATCGACGGTAATTCTTGTTACGCACAACCTGCATCAAGTGATTGGATTTGATCAAATTATCGTGATGCAACATGGCCATATGGTGGGGAGCGGGAGGCATGACGAGTTGCTGCGCGGAAATAGGATCTACCGGAGAATGGCCGAGCAGCAAGGGATGGTGGCTGCGTGATTGAGTTAGCGGAAGGAATGGACGTGACTGCCGTCGATGCCCCCACTTTGAATGAGATTCTCCTGAGTGAAACAGCTCGCTCTTACAATGCGCTTGGCGTGGAACTCGTTCCGTCAGATGCTGTCAAGAATACTCGTGGTTTAGCGACCGCCCGCCTTCGAGCGCTACCTGTCCGGCGGGGAAAGTACTGGTACTACCCTCGGTATGATGGTGGAAGAACACTGTACTGTCGTTCAATCGCCTCTGACGACGGGATTCAGGAATATATGCATGGCGATTTTCAGGAAGCGGTTGACGAGGTGGTTCATCCAAACCTGGTTAACTCGGTGAAGTTGGGAGCGAATAGACGAACGGGAAAGTTGTTCTCCATAGAGCATGTCGGGCGCGGGAGAATGAGAATGCTGGTTATGGATGGTTCTCCTGGCCGCTCGCCCGCCGTTGTGTGCAATATTGATAACGTAGGCAGTACTGCGGCTTGGGCGGGCGACTCGAACTGGATCTTCTATACGAAGTTGGATGACGCGCTCCGGCCTGCGGAACTATGGGCCCGCAATGTGGACGACCCTCGTAGCGAGATCAGGCTTCATTGGGAGGATGACAAGCGGTACGGCATAGTGGTGTATGCTAACGGCGGTCACGTATTCTCTCTTTCATCCACTCCTGAAGCGAGTGAGAGTGCTGAATACAGGATGGGGGATGATGGCACCTGGAGCAGAAATGTTTTGATCAGTCGCTCCTGCGGTCTTCTCCATCGTGTTTTTGCGGCCGACGAGCGCGGTGGAACTCCACGTTATCTAGTCAGGCATCTCGATTCGTCATGTGATCAGATTCTGAGCTGGGCCAATGAGTGTGATCTTGACGCAAGTGTTGGCGCCGCGAAATGGAGTCGAGTCTTCGGCGGTGCGCCCCGGACGGTGCTCACAGATGTTTATGTCGTGCCGAATCATATTGTTCTCGGAATGCGCGTGAACGCCCTTCCCAGGGTGGGTGTCATTGATATGAGTTCTGCCGGCGACGTTCTTATGGTCGGCCCAGATGAGGAGGATGACGATCTGATCGGAGTCCGTGTTGTCGACGCTGACGAGGATGGCTCCGCTCTCAGAGTTGCTTTTGAATACTACACGCGTCAGATCAGAGTGATTGACTATCGATACGTTGACGGAAAGAGCTTCGAGATTCCGTTTGATATGAAGGAACCCGAGATTTCGACCAGATTGATTGCGACTAGGGAATATGTCAGGAGTGGCGGCGTCGACATCCCCATGACCTTTGTTCGCTCTGAAGAAGTCCGGCCGGATGGGCGTGCTCCCGGGGTGCTGGTAGCTTATGGGTGCTATCAAAGCTGCTTGGATCCGGAGTTCGCTAGAAGTTGGTTGGAACTGCTTCAGCGGGGAGTGGTGATCGTGTATGCCCATGTTCGCGGCGGGGGTGAGATGGGTAGTTGGTGGCATGAGCAAGGGCGTGGGATCAACAAGGTGAATTCATTGATGGATTTTGACACATGTGCTCGCTATGCCGTTGAATCGGGATGGGTGGCGGAAGGTAGGTTGGGAGCGGCGACTGCATCGGCTGGAGCGATTCTTGTGGCCTCTTCAATTAATCGAAACCCAGGTCTGTTCAGAGCGTGCCTACTTCGACAGCCGTTCGTTGACCCTCACAATGTTCTGAGAGATCCGACCCTTCCTCTGGTGGCGACGGACTGGAGCGAGTTCGGGAATCCTCTCGAGGATCAGCGAGCTGCCGAGATGATTCGATCATATTCTCCGTTACAGAATGTGCGTACTCAAGACTATCCTGCCATCGGTGTCGTTCTCGGTGAGTTGGACTCTCGTATCAGCAACTCCGATGCTGTCGAGTGGGTGGAGCGGATTCGCAGTGCGTCCACGTCGTCGCTCCCATTGTATATAGACGCGATAATGGGGGTTGGGCACGGTTGTGATGATGCTCGTTTCGAACTTGCCTTCTGGGAGCGCGAGCTATTGAATCCCTGAGCGGGATGGGTTGATGAAACGAAACCCATGAGTGGTTCTTGAGGCTTGTTCACCGACCTGCCAGCCGTCTCGTCGAGCGTGTCATCGACCGTTCGTTTCGACCTGTGGCTCGTTGTCCCCCGCTGTGTGAACGTGCGAGTCGGGTTCGGGGTTGCTTGGCTGTGGACACAGGAATGTCCACGTGCAGCACAGGCCGCCGCTCGCCGTCGGTGGGACTACAGGTCCCCGACCTTCTGGAGGCGTTGGAGACTGAGCCAACCCACCGGGATCGGGATCCAGAAGGTGACTAGGCGGTAGACGACCGCCGTTGAGAGCGCCACCCCGTAGGGGACGCCGGCGGCGACGAGCCCGGCGGTCAGGGCCAGCTCGACCGGTCCGATGCCACCGGGGGAGGGCACGATTGATCCCACTGTGTTGGAGGCCAGGTAGGTGATGGCCAGAACCGTGAAAGGAACCGTGGTGCCGAAGGCCCACAGGCTCGCGCTGAAGGACAGGATGTAGGACAGACTGAGCATGAGCGCTCCGCCGACCCCCAAGGCCAGGCGCACCGGATTGGACATGACCCATACGAGCCGCGGCCATACCTGGCGGTAGGTGGGTGCGATCTTGGCCCACGCCCAGGCGCGTGCTCTGGGGATCACCAGAATGACCGCCGCAACGACCACGATGACGCCGGCCGCGACCAGCACCCAGCTCGACGGCAGTGTCAGTCCCGTCGACTGGCCGGTCATCGCCGCCAATGTTACGAGCAGCACCACGGTGACAAGGAGCTGGACCACTTGGACCAGGGCCACCGTGGCCACGCCGACCGCCGTCGGTACGCCCTTGCGGTTGAGGAAGCGCAGGTTGATGGCCGCCCCGCCCACCCCGGCCGGTGCTACGAGCGTGACGACGGCGCTGGCCAGGTGTACCTCGGTGGAGCGCCACAGCGACAGTCGCTCAGGGCTGAAGGCCGCCAGTGTGAGCCCGGCGCCCACGTAAGTCGCCACCGAGAAGACCAGAGCCATCAGCATCCACCAGATACTGGCCTGCGAGACGGCCGCGGAGACCTGCTGGAAGTCCAGCTGCGCCAGCAGTGTCCACATCGCGACCAGTGCCACGACGGCCATGAGGACAGTACGCGTGGAGAAGCGTCTGAGACGGGCCGGCTCGGCGTCTGCAGTCGGGGTGAGGGTCACGAGGGCGTCGCGCAGGTCCTGCAGGACCTGCCTGCCGGCCCCGCGCCGCCTCATGACCTCTCGGGTCTGGCGTGGCAGCACCACCCGCTGGAGCATGGGAGCGATCGAAGCCAGCTGCGCGGTGGTCAGCGATCGGGAGGCGGCGTCGATGGCTCGCTGGGCGCCCACGGTCATAGCCGTCAGCGCCAGGGCCTGGGCCAGGTCCACGCGGCGGGAGAGCTCGGAGGAGATCGTCTCACCCGAGGCCCAGTCCAGGAGCCACAGGCGTCCCGCCTCGTCGACGACGACGTTCGAGGCGTCGATGCCGCCGTGTGCCAGCCCGGCGGCATGGGCCTGCTGGAGTTGTCTCCACAGCTGGTCCAGGACGTCGTCGTCGATCTCGGCTCCCAGGTCCTGGATGGAGCGGGCGCCCACGACATGGTCGGTCACCAGCAGCACCGACTCCGCGGCCTCGGCCATGCCCCGCAGCTCGGGGGTGCGCACGTGGGCGCGATGCGCCTCCATCGTCATGAGAGCGGCGTGCTTGGCGGCGGATCGCAGGGACATATCGCGGGTGGGGGACAGACCCTTGACGCGGATCTGGTCCCAGATGTTGGACAGGAATCCGGCTACTTGCCGGTCGGCGTCGAGGAGAGTGGCGTTGTGGCGCTCGCCGGTCGAGTCCCACACGGCGTACATCCGGTGGACCGAGGCCCTCTCCCGGGACAGGGCGGAGCTGGAGGCCTCAGCCAGAACGGCGGTCAGATCGACGCCGGTGGCCGGCCTGATCGTGTTGGTGTCGGCTGGTCCCGCTGCGGTTGACGACGCCGGATCAATGGGGGAGGCTGCTGCCTCGGACGGTTCCGTGGTCGGCTTCCTGGCCGGCTCAGTGTCTTCAGTGGCGGACGTGGTGGAGTCCGGTGGCTCGGCCGCCGCCGAGTCCGACGACCTGGTCGACGTGCCGCTGCTGTCGGCCCCTGAAGTCCCCTGAGCCATCGGAGTCAGGGGGAGCTCGCGGACCTGCTCACGGACCTGCTCGGTGTAGCCCAGAGGGGCGTCAGTGGTGACGACCCAGGCGCGAGCCTCCGGGGCGCGGTCCATGCGGACCACCCGTACTGCGTCGATCCCGGCTCGGCGCAGTGCGCGCACGAGCGTGACCCCATGGGCGCGGCGGTCCTCCACGCCGACGACGTAACGAACCACCAGGCCGACGGTACGACCCAGCAGCAGGGACAGGATCGCGCCGGGCAGGGTCAGGGCGCCGCGCAGGACGGCCAGGCCGAGGATGATGCACAGGGCCGCCCAGCTCGAACGCATTGTGCTGGAGCTGTTGCGGTCGCCGGCGCCCGTGAGCAGGCCCGACATGGCCGCGAAGACGGTGGAGACACCCAGTTGTGCGGCGCCCGAGGCTGTGACCGTCAGACCCGTGACGAGGGAGGCCGGTCCCCATATGACCAGCCCAGTCATTGCGCCGAGGGCGACCGCGTACCCGGCGATCCCTGATAGGACGGCCTCGCCGCAGGAGCGCCAGGAGCGGCGTAGGAAGCGGTCGAGCAGGACGGCCAGCGGCACGATGAATGTGGTCAGGCCCTCGATGGCCTGTAAGGGGAAGACCAGGATGCGACGCAGCACCACCGCGAGGGCGTTCTGGACGTCCTGGGTGACGCCGGTTGCGGTCTGGCGGGCGTAGATCGCCAGGATCAGGACCGCCCCGATGCCCAGGAGGGTCAGAGTCAGATCGAGCAGGTCCTCGGTGCGTCGCAGGCGGTGCGCGGTGGTGTCCACCAGGAGTGTCGTCGAGCGCGCTGTGGCGGATGGTGGGGTTGTGGTGGCGATGGGCGGCTCGGTGGGGGCTGAGACGTCGGTGGGGCCGCCTTCTGACGGAGGTGGGCCTGGTGCCGCATCGGTCATGTGGTGATTCTAGAAGGTGACCCTGTGTGTGCCCCTCCTACGTCAGGAGGGTCTGCCTGCGCAGTTTCCTACATATTCAAACTTGTTTGTTATGCAAACTTACGCAGGTTATCCTGTGGGTGTTCCGGCATACAGGCCACTGCGAGTGAGGAGGTTCGTCATGAGTGACGCATCCCAGCACCAGGAGATTCCGGAGGGGCCGGCCGAGGCTCTCGCCGTCGTCGACGCCCAGCGGGAGACCTATCTCAAGCGGCATGAGATCAAGCCCGCTCCGCTCCTGATCGCCTGGGGGTCTGCCTGGCTGATCGGCTACGCCGTTCTCGCCCTCTATCGCGAGCCGGACTACAGCATGCCCAGGATGCCTTTCCTGTTTTTCGGCGGATGTCTTGCGGCCGCACTTGTCTTCACCTTCGCCTACATCATCCCCAAGGCACGTGGTATCCGTGGCCGAAGCAATCGTGAGGGCACCTACTACGGCTGGTCCTGGTTCCTCGGCATGGCGCTGGGGACCATCATCCTGGGGCGGGTGAATGCCGTTCTGGCCACCATCGACACGCCCCAGGCCAGGGAGATCGCGGCCCTGGTGTCCAATGCGTTGCCATGCCTTGTCGTCGGCGTCATCTTCCTCATGAGTGCCGCGCTGTGGGATGAGGCGGTCATGGGATTCCTGGGCGGCTGGATCCTCCTGATCACCGTTGTGTTCACGGTCGCCGGGGCACCCTGGGGCTGGTGGGTCATGTCCGTGGCCGGTGGGGGCGGCATGCTGGTGGCGGCCGTCGTCAGCACCGTGGTGGGAGCGAAGCGAGGCGCGTGAGATGGCGGAGGAATCAGGGAGGAAGAAGGTGAGGCGGCCGGCCGGCCAAGAGGCGGGACCGGCTGAGGCGGCCGGATTGGCCGCGTCCGGCGTCGATATCGACCCCGTCATCCACGCTCAGGCCCGCTTGCGGATCATGGCGACCCTGGCCGCCGTGCCGGTCGGTGACGAGCTGCACTTCCCCCGCTTGCGCGAGCTGCTGGACATGACGGCCGGCAACTTGTCCACCCACCTGTCCAAGCTCGAGGGGGCCGGCTACATCCGGCAGAACAAGGCCTATGTCGGACGCAGCCCCGCCACCTACCTGGCGCTGACCCCCGAGGGGCGGGTCGCCTTCGAGAGGTACGTGCTCAACCTGCGTTCCCTGCTCAATACCTGAAGATCGAGGTGCTGGCCGGCCGCCGGCCGAGGTGGGGCGGACGGTCTTGTGGGTGTGCCTGAAGGCCGGCGAACGGCACTGTTGGCTTGAGGACTGATCCGGAAGGATCAGTCCTCAAGCCATCAGGTCGTCGGTGCGGTTCGGATGTTACTGGTGACTGCGTTCTGGCGGGCCGAGCTGTCAGCGCACGCCGCCGGTGCGGTGGGTGACGACGATCAGCAGGCCCCACAGGACGGCGCCTACTCCTACGGTCGCGGCTAGAAGGGGAAGCATGCTCGCCGCGTCAAAGGCCCCGGCAGTGCTTAAGGCTGACGAATCTAGGGCCAAGGTCATAGTGAGAATGCCCTGCGGAATGACGTAGGCCAAGGGGCTCTGAGCCGCCGCCAGACCGATCCCGACGGCACAGCCGATGAAGGCGACCGCCACGGGCGCGGCGAAGGACCGCATGAGCATGCTCAACAGTGACTGCACCGCTATGAGCGGCGCCGCCGTCAGCACCCCGAGGAGAGCCGACACGGTGAAGGACATGGGCATCGCGGGCCCCAGACCCATGAAGAACGTTCCCGAGATCCAGGCCAGGACCACGAGGATCACCTGCATCACCAGCAGCGGTGCGAAGAGGACCAGGGTCTTGGCCAGCGCCACGGCCGCCGGAGTGTGGGGGGTGGTCCGCATGGCGTTCCAGCTCGTGCCCCGGTGCTCCACCCGCCACACGGCGGAGGCCAGCAGGGCCACGCCCAGCGAGCAGAACATCATGGCGTAGAAGACCGTTATCTGTGAAGCGAGGGTAACCCAGGTCCGGGGAAGCATGTCTGAGTTTATCGAGTAGTTGACGCTGCCGGAGATGACCGCCAGCAGTGGCAGCAGGACGGTCACCGCCCACACTGAGGAGCGCTTGAGCTTGATGGCCTCGGCGGCCACCAGCGAGACGAACCCGCTGCGCCCGTTGAATGCGCCGCGCCGTTTCGATGCGGCCTCGTTCCCGCTGCCGGCAGAACGGGTGACGGAGGGGACCCTCGGTACCGCAGTGGTATGCGCGGCGGGACCGGCAGTGCGGGTTATGGTGGAGGCGTTGATGGGAGTAGTCACGGGGGATCACCTCTCGATCCGGTCGAGCCGGCGGGTAGCGACAGTGAAGATGAGGGCGGTCAGGCTTAGGAACCCAATAACCCAGAACATAGGGGCCGTGACGTACTCGATAACGGTGTGGCCGTCCACCGCGGACATCTTCACGGGCGAGATCATGGCGTAGTAGCCCCAGGGCAGTATCCGTGCCAGTGATATCGGGGCGAGCAGCATGTAGACGCTGGTGAACCCTCCTAGGAGCCCCACACTCATGACGACCAGCTGGTTCTCCACCACGGCCGCCAGCCACAGGTGGTAGGCGCACATCGCGATGTTGACCAGGGCCAGTAGGAGCGTGTAAGTGACCCAGGGGCCGACGTCGATCGGGAGGGAGAGGCCCATGACCCGTGCTATGACGATGAGGACCGCGCTCTGGGCAATGGATGCGGGAACGATGAGGAGCGTCAGCGCTGCGAGCTTGACCCGGCACAGGGCCCCCGGTGTCAGTCCCGAGGTGGCCGCCAGGTTCCATCCGGCTCCGGTGTGCTCGATGTCGGTCTGCCGGCTGGCGAGGACTGCGACGAAGATCGGCTGTATCATCGGATTGTAGAAAACCGTGGATAAGAGAAGGCTCTCCCACGGCTGGGCGCTGGGGTCGCTCAGTTGTCCGTGTCTTGCCATGCTGCCCAGCTGCAAAGCGCTCATGAGGATCGAGACCGTGATGAGGATCGCGGCTACCAGCAGCACGCGCAGGCGGCGCATCTTGAGGACCTCGATGCCCACGGAGTTCAGGAACCCGGGTGCGGCCGATCTGCGCGACCCGCGTGCCGACGTCGCCTTGCCGGCCGTGACGGCTGGGTGGGAAAGCGTGGCGCTCGTCATCACAGCACACCTCCCCGTCCGGTGAGGTCCATGAAGATGTCCTCCAGGCTCTGGGCCTCGCGGCGCACCTCGTGCATCTCGACGCCGGCGGCGGCCAGCCGGTTGATGAGCTCGGCGACTGCTCCCTTCGACATCCCCGGGATACGTACGCCCTGCGGCACCAGCACCGGACCGCTCGGCTGATTGGGCGAGCTGGCTGCGCCGGGGGCCTGAGCTGGTACGAGTCCGGCCAGGACCTGCGGGTCCAGGACGGCCTGCGGCGTCGGGGTGTCGATGAGGATGTCCGGCACGGAGCGCTCCATGAGCTCGGCGCGCGTGCCCTGGAAGACGAGGCGGCCGGCGGACAGGATGCCGAGCATGGAGGCCATGCGGTCGATCTCGTCCAGGAGGTGGCTGGAGACCATGATGGAGACGCCCTCGTCGGCGAGCTCGACCATCAGGCGGCGCATCTCCTCGATGCCGGCCGGGTCCAGGCCGTTGGTGGGCTCGTCGAGGATGAGGAGCTCGGGGTCGCGGGCCAGTGCCAGGGCGATCCCCAGGCGCTGCTTCATGCCCATGGAGTAGGTGCGCACCAGGCGGTCCTTGTGCTCGGTCAGGCGCACGAGCGACAGGGCGCGACTGATCTGCTGCTCGCTCAGGCCCTGCATCTTCGCGGCGATCCGCATGTTCTCCGCGCCCGTGAGGTGGCCGTAGCCGGGAGGGTTCTCGATCATGGAGCCGGTGCGTGACATGATCTCGGCTCGCGTGGCCGGGGTGAAGGATTGCCCCAGGACGCTGATCTGGCCGCGCGTGGGCGCCAGGAGCCCCAGCAGCATCTTCATCGTGGTCGACTTTCCCGAGCCGTTGGGGCCGAGGAATCCGTAGACGGTGCCGCGCGGCACCACCAGGTTCAGGCCCTCGACGACGGTGCGCTCACCGAAGGTCTTCGTGAGGTCGCGGGTGAGGATGACGGCGTCGTCGGCCGATCCGGCGGACGGTGCACTCACCTGCGGGACGGTAACCGATTGAGTCGGTGCCGAGTCGGGGGAGACGATGCCGGGCGCCGGTGCGCTGCGGCCGGCGTCCATGCGGGGGAGGGGCTGCTGGGCGGCCTGGGCCGGTGCGCCCGAGCGCGTCATCAGCTGTTGGGGTGAGCGCGGGGCCGGGGGGACGGCGTGGGGGATGTTGTGATTGCTCGGTGGGAGGTGATGTGAACTCGTCATGGCATGAAGTCTGCTTGCACCGGGACGGGTGATCATCAGCCCGTGGTCTGCTTCCTGAGCGGGGTGGCCTGGCAGACTCATACCCGGGTATGAAACTCTCGCCTCGGCCTCCTGGGGGCGCGATCACGACGGTACGGTGTGAGTCATGAGAAAACGACACCAGGATGAGAATGAGCCCGCGGTGGGCCCGATTCCGGCAGCCTTGCGCCACCCGAAGTCAGGCCCGTGGACGACGCCGAGCGATGTCGTCATCGCCCTTTCCCTCTTCCTTCTATCCCTGTTCGGACGGTCGGAGACGGGGGGCGAGACCATCCAGGGAGCGTCGTCGGCGCTCTTCCTCCTGATGGCGGGGGCCTGCGCCCTGGCCATGGCGGTGAGGCGCCACTCCCCGATGATCTTCGTCCTGGTGGCTGGTGTCTGCCTGAGCGCTCACCTGGTGCTGCTCCCGGAGCCCACCTTGTTCTTCACCATGGTCGCCTTCGTGGCGGTGGAGACGACGCAGTCCCGCCTGGAGGCGCCGTGGCGGTGGGTGGGACTCGCCCTTGAGCTGGCGGGGGCGGCCATGACGACGGTGCGGCTGCACGGGCTCATCGGCGACTACGCTCATGGGGGTATGGGACGGCTGATGGTCATCACCAACGCCTGGCTGTTGGTGGCGGTGGCCGCTTTCGTCGGCGCCGCCAGGCGCCGCCGCCGCGACCGCTACAACCAGGCCTTCGAGCGGGCCACGGTCCTGGAGACGCAGCAGGCCACCGAGCGGCGCCTGGCGGTGGTGGAGACCCAGCAGCGCATCGCCCGTGACGTCCATGACCTGCTTGGTCACACCCTTACCGTCATCGCTATGCAGGCAGAGGGCGCCCGCGCCATCCTTGCCAGCAACCCGGCCGCCGCCGACGAGGCCCTGGCCGTCATCGGGGAGACCTCCCGCCGTTCCGTCGACGAGGTGCGTGCCCTGGTCGACATCCTGCGCGCCGACGCCGAGGACAACGCTGTCGCCGACACCGCCGGTGCTGAGGTCGGTGCCGAGTCCAGTACCGAGGAGGCGGCGTCGAGCCAGCAGGTGGAGTCCCTGCGAGCGTTGGTGCGCCAGGCGCAGCATGCGGGACTGCCCGTCACCTTGGAGACCGACCTGGACGGTGAGCTCCCCGCGGCAGCGGCGCGGGTCCTTTACCGGGTGATGCAGGAGTCGCTGACCAACGTGCTACGGCACGCCCCGGGAAGGGATGCGACCGTCTCGTTGCGCACCGGGAACGGTCGAGCCCTCCTCGTCATCGAGAACGCTCCGAACCTGAAGGCCTCATCGACGCAGGTGGTGCAGGTGCTGGACGCAGCGGACGCAGACCGGAAGGACAGCTCCAGGCGTCGGGGCTTCGGCCTGCTCGGAATGCGCGACCGGGTGACCGATCTGGATGGCTCCTTCTCGGCCGGCCCCACGACCGAGGGCGGCTGGAGGGTGACGGCGGAGCTCCCCATCGCCGGATGAGAGGGACGAATGTCCATATGGCGAACCTCGCAGGGGGTGGCGGGACTTCATCTGCGCAAAACCACACAGTTGGAACACGGAGGGCGGATACTGCCGATGAGCTGACGTTGAAGAGGGGAGCCGCCTGTGATCCGCCTGGGCCTGACCGATGATGAACCGCTGTTCACCATGGGACTGGCCATGTTGCTGGGAGCGCAGCCGGACATGGAGGTCGTCTGGCAGGCCGTTGACGGCAATGATGCCCTGAGGTGCAACGCTGCTGACCCGGTCGACGTGCTCCTGCTCGATGTGCAGATGCCGGGTCTCGACGGCCTGTCCACGACTCGCGAGCTCGTGGCCCGCGGCATCTCCGGGCGGGTCGTCATCCTGACCACCTTCGACACCGACGGTTACGTCATGGGGTCCATCGAGGCCGGTGCGGCCGGCTTCCTGCTCAAGAACACCCCGCCACAGGACCTCATCGCCGCGATCCACACGGTCCATGACGGCGACTCCGTCATCTCCCCGGGGCCCACGCGCCGGCTGCTGACCGCTGTGCGTGCCGGCCAGGTCAGCGGTGCCGGGGCGGGGGATGCCGCCGGCACGGGGAGCAGCCCCTCCGAGGGCTCGGCCGAGGCGGTCCGAGCGGCCGAGGCCGCCCAGCAGATCGAGGGTCTGACCCAGCGTGAGCGCGAGATCCTGGCGCTCATCGCCCTGGGACTGACCAACCAGGAGATCTGCGACCGCGAGTGGCTGTCCATGCCCACGGTCAAGACTCACGTGAGTCACCTGCTGTCCAAGACCGGCTGCCGCGACCGGGTCCAGCTGGTGCTGCTGGCCCTGCGCGGCGGCGTCATCGACCTTGCCGATGTCCTGGGCCAGGCGTGATCCGGTACCTGTTGACACTCACAAGATGACGGGACGACCCCGTGGACGCATCCTGCGGCCAATACTCCTCTGCTATAGCAGCGCGGCGACCGCCACGACCATACGAGCCAGAAGCAGCACCAGCGAGACGAGCACGAAGACGTAGTAGGCGAAGGCAACCCGACTGACGGCCAGAAGGTCCCGGGGGCGGACTAGATGCGACATGACGAGTCGGCGCAGGTCGTAGATCTGGAGTATCTCTCTGAGAATGTTGAATCCGTCCGTGAACATGAGCGGGTAAAGGTTGATCAGCGCCAGGAAGGCGTTGGTGTGAACAGCGAGCGCAAGATGCTGCTGCGTCTCAGCGGCATCGGGAACCAGGTGAAGCACGGTGAAGCACGCCGCGACCAGCACGAGATTGGCGAGCACCCCACCGCTGTAGTAAAGAATCCGCTGCAGCCGGCTGCGTTCGTAGATCGTGCGGTTGGAGACGTAGAGGATCGGGAGGATCCGATACTGGAGGCGGGCCCCCAGAGTGAGATCTCGCGATCCCTGAGTGAACGCAATGCCGATATGCCCGAGCTCGTGCAGAATGAGACTCCACATGATGATCACGCCCGACGGCATCCTGGGCCATAGGGCTACCGAGCAGACTGCGAGGACGGTGACGAAGCCCAGCAGGCGTGGCGCAGTCAGTTGGAAGCTCATCCCGCTCCCAGGCTGGGTATCGAGGCGGCTCGTGCCTGCTTCCCGGCGCACAGGCCTGCCCACGAGCTCCTGAGAGCACCGGATGCGAGAGGATTCGATAAGGGAGTATCTGCCGTCGCTCGTGAGAAGATAGGTGTACCTGTCGCTGAACTTCCCGACTTTGATGATCTCACTCATGTCGGATGCTTTCAATCAGCTCATTGACACCGAGGAAATAGTTGTTGTTCAGGAACCGGCACATTGTTGTGCTCGGTCGTGACACTGTGCCGTTCTCGAGCACGCTCGCGCCCACACACGCCTTGCAGGAGTCCACGATTGCACACCTCTCGCATATCTCGGAGTGGGCCTTGCGGTTGGTCTCCAGCTGGGTGATGAGGGCAGTGTTGGTCACTCCCTTGTTAATGGTTCCTATGCGGAACTCCGGTTTGTTGATGAACATGAAGCACGGATAAAGATCCCCGTTGATGTCGACCGTCAACTCGTCAAGCCCCGCGCCGCAGTATCCTGGGTTGCATTCTCGCTTCGTAAGGAATCTGTGGGCCTCCACTACTGCGTTGTTCATGAGGCCTCGGGCGTGCAGTGCCGCGATCATCTGCGCCTGAAATGCGTCGAGCTGTTCTAGCTGCTGCTCCGAGAAGGAGAACTCCCCTCCAAGAACATCAATGACGGGCGACAGGTGTACATAACGTACCCCGATGTTGTCAAGAAGATCTGAAAAATCTTCAACGTCAAACTGTCCCCGTGCGTGGGCCTGAACCATTGCCGGGCTCACGGTGAGTTGGATCGCGACGGGCACTCCTGCTGACGCCAAACGCGCGACATTCTTAGTCACGACGCTAAAAGACCCGCGCCCGCCTCGTTTGAAGACGCGGTAGAGATCGTGAAACTCAGCGGAACCATCAAGACTGATGGTCACGGCAATGTGATAGATGGACAGAACCTCAAGTATTCCTTCACTGAGAACAGTCCCGTTGGTGACTACCGATCTGGCAGATTCTCGAATTGAGACACAGTGTGGCGCGCGTTCGCATATGGAGCGAATCGCCCGTGTCTCCAGCAGGGGTTCACCGCCGAAGAACTGGAGATTCTCGATTCCGTTTGGGAAAGTCTCCTCGAGGTACTCCAGAATGCTGTCAATCTGGCGGTCTGGAATCCTGTTCAAGGAGCCCTTGCCGTAAGCTCCCTGACCGGCGTAGCAGTACGAGCAGGCGAGGTTGCATCGCTCGGTCAGGATGAGTACGACGCGACGGGCCCGCCCGGAATCGAGAGAGAATGTCCGGTCTCGCACGCTGGAGCGATGAATCGGACGATTCAGACATGGGCTGTCCGAGCTCGGTCGTCTCTTGAAAACCCTGTGAGTCAGGACATCATAGTACATTCCATTTCTGAGAGTGACCATTCATCTCATCGCCTCTAAAAAATTCCGACCTCGGCTCTCTATTCGAGCCCCGTGAACTATCGCCTTGAGGGCCTGGTACCTCGACAACTCGATCCTGAGGCCGATTATGTACAGGTTCATAAAAACGATCCATCGACGTCGAGTGATCTCAACATCCTTGATGTAGATCCATTCAAATGCCCGGAGCAGGGCCTGGTAGTATCCGATGATCGCCGTTTCCAAGGCAGCAGATATCAGCATCCTCTTGTGGATGAAGAACTCTTTATTCTCCAGTCTGCCGTTCTTCTTGTTGAAGTCGGAGTTGCTCATGCCTCCCAAGGCAAGTTTGAGAAAGAATCGATATGCCCTGGAGGAAAGGGGGGCTGTTACTTTGAATCCGCCTATGTTTCGTATCGTGGTGCGAATATTCGCGATTCGTTGATCCAGGATCGTCTCCAAAGTCAATGGAGGGCGTTTCGAGTCAACTGATGGGTCGATGAACGTCACCGAATATCCCATGTACTGAACTGAGGGATGCGATGGGGATGTCCATGCCTCGAGCTCCTCGGCGCTGACGACGTGCTCGCCCCGATCATATGGATCAAAGTACATGAAAAGAGTATCGAAAGCGTCGTGAATGATGATGTAGTGGGCTCCCATATGGCGCTGAGGCTTGATGTAGTCCAAGTGGTATCGGTCGATTGCCGTGACCACTGAGCCACGTGCGAGCCGTTCGTGGATCACGCTCAGGTATTCCTTGAAGTCGTTCGCCTGGACTGTTCGCAACTGTGGATAAAGTTCCTGAAGTGCGTTGAAGTTCGGGAACCAGGAGGGATAGATGATTGGTACGTCGAAACTATCCGCCATTTTCGTGTCGATCCACGCCCTGGTCACGGAGTAGTTGCTCATAAAGGAGAGTTCGGATGCTGTGACGCGGTCGTCATTGATGAGTCTATGAAGACTGGCGATGTAACAGTCCATCTCTGCCTCTCATGTTCTGGGACTCGTACGGAGGAACTGCTGGTAGATCGATTCTCGAGTCACTCTCCGATATGCGAGAAGTGCCAGAACAACGATAAGAATCGCGTACTCCAGTATGACTGATCCGACAACGGGAAGGTCGACCGACACGGTAACGTAGGAGTCGGTTGCATTGAGTATCCATGTGGTCAGGTGGCCGGACAGGTGTTTGGACAGAACTAGATTGACCAGCAGAGCTCCCAGTGCGATCGCGCCGAGCTGGACCAGGACGCTTCGCATGAACTCTGTCTTAGAAAGTCCGAGCCCGCGCAGGAGGTTCACCTTCCACTCGATGAGGTCGATGAAGACGGAGAAGAGTTTGAAAACGATATACGCGCTGACGGCGAGTATGACGAGCGTCAGTGCATAGACTGCCGCCATAGTCTCTGCAACAGTGTTGCGGTAGAACGTGCGGTAATCCGAGCGGGACATGATCGTCGTGCCGTCTGGGAAAGTGTTTTTCACTTCTGTCTTGGGGCGGTCCGTGGCGAAGTAAGTTGT
This sequence comes from uncultured Actinomyces sp., assembly GCF_963526355.1. Classification (GTDB taxonomy): domain Bacteria; phylum Actinomycetota; class Actinomycetes; order Actinomycetales; family Actinomycetaceae; genus Actinomyces. Next base: position 24,883 of record NZ_CAUROW010000020.1, read on the forward strand.
TCCCGTATCGCCATAAAGTGCCCGGAACTTGTTCGGAGACAGGTAGATCATCATTCCTGCGTACTGTTCTGTGTCGACAATATTTGTCACTGTGGCGGTGTGTCCGTTGATGGTTGCTACGTCACCGACTTTAACGTTGTACTTTGCGGACAGTGCCCTGCCCACGACGACGGAATCCTCATCAAGCGTCGGTCCAGAAGCGATCTTGTCACTGTAGCGTTGCAGATCAGTGGCATATACCAAGGGGTAGGTACGTTGATCGCCGATCTCGATCCCACTGATGGGGTTGATGTAGGCGTAGCGGATGAAGTCCTCCCGGTGATCAATGTCTTCAGGCAGTTCCGGAGTGACGATCTGGGTCTCAAATGGCATGGTGGTCTCGACGGTGAGGTTCTCCTTGCGCATGGTGTTCAGGCCGATTGAGATCGTGCCGATGTTCAGTGCCGTGAGTACCGTGATGATGACGACAAGACTCAGTAGGGTTGCACCCATGCTCTTGTAGAGGGACGTGACGATCAGCTCGCGCCGCATTATCGCCCGGATGCCAATCAGTAGTGCTGCCAGGGCAAGGACAAGGACCAGTCTGGTGTACGCGTAACCACCGAGACCTATTGCCACGACAAGAACATCGAACAACCACGCCGGCGCCCGCCGTCCCCGGCTTCTTCGTGGGTGCAATCTGAGAAGCACCATTATGACGAGTGAACCGATGAGAACGACAAATGATGCCAACCACGTTGCCACGAAGATAGGGAGCCATAGGTGGGAGGTAATGAAGGTGGCGGCAATGCCGGCGAGGAGGTAAACCGTCCCGGTTTGAGCCGCGACGGTGAGGTACTCGCGACGGTGAATCATCACGTAGCTTGTCGCTATCTCCCACGGGCTTGCGCCGAACCCGGCCAGGGCTTCCAGCTGGCGGGTGGAATCAATGACCTGTCGGAGAACCAGTGAAACCCAGGCGACGAGTCCCATGGTAAGAAGGGTGGTGGAGAAGATCTTGAGGATCAGCTCAATGAGTGAATACGCTTCGGCATTGATCTTCCGGTCGATGCTCTCATCGCTGAGCCGTGTGAATCCGGAGTGCTCGACGGTGTCGGCGACTGAGGCGTCGGGCTCGCCGTCGAATCGGATCTCACGCAGCGTCAGTGGCTCTCCTCCCTTCATGAGATAGACGTTCCCCACCCCGTTCATGCTCAAAGTCTCGGCGTAGGTCCCGACCTTCGTTCCATCCGAGTCCGTACTGTCGTCCTGGGAATCTGCCGGGGCGAGGTACTCGTCTGGCTCGGTCGGGGCGCGTCCGTCGAGGATTGACAGACTGGAGAAGCGCGACATGACCACCCGCTTGTGGTCGTCCATTCCAACGACAGTGGCCGACGAGTCCTTGAGCGCTGTCAGCAGATTCGCTGGGTCGGCGAGTACCCCGTTCTGGTTGTCACTGACGTAGTAGACCTCTGTCTGCTCGTATGCAGCCTTCTTGGACTCCTGAAAGGTCTCCAGGGCGATGACACTGCCGAGCTGGATGAGAATGATCAACAGGATGAAGCGAATAACCGTCTTCACTGCTCATCACTTCCGTAGTGGAGCCTGCCGCTCCTCAACCAGAACCTGTGCTCGAATTCGCTGGCGACGAGCATGGAGTGCGTTACCATGAGGATCGTGCAACGTTCGCGCTCGTTGATATCCCTGATGAGGCGGATCACAGAGCGTGAGTTCTCCTCATCGAGGGCGCCGGTGGGCTCGTCCGCGAGGATGAGTTTTTTTCCAGAAATAAGTGCACGCGCGATGGCGACGCGTTGTTTCTCGCCCCCGCTGAGTTCCTTGGAGATCCGGGGCTGAAAGCCATCAAGTCCGACTCGGGTGAGAATTGAATCGATGATCGACTCGTGATTGCTTTTTGGGACTGAGGAGAATCTGAGAGCCAGCTTGAGGTTCTCGCGAACAGTGAGATCCTCAAAGATCCTGATGTCCTGGTAGATGTAAGCCACATGCGACCGGATCAGTTTTCGAGTTCGAGACTTCGACAGTCCCGAGACCTGGGACCCATCGTAGCTCACTATTCCGGAGTCGGCCGGCTCGAAAAGACCGATGATGTTGAGCAGTGTGGTCTTCCCTGAGCCACTTTCCCCCAAAATGACATTGACTTCGTTGGGGAAGAATTCTTGCTTGAGATCCTCAAAGAGCACTCGGTTTCCAAAAGATTTAGACAAGCTGTCGACGCTGACTCGCATGATGCCTCTATCCTAATAATGCGCCCGGCGGTGTGGTCGGCGGTGCGATTCGCCCCACCGACCACAATCACCTCATCTACCTAGCAAAGGCCGCCGCAGCCCATTCCGGTTGCCGGCGATACGTCTTCCTCGAGTTCCACCAGTTCGTCGAGGTCGATCTCGTTGTCGCGTTCCATTGGAGTCACCTCCTCCCCCGCAACAGGTGTGCCGTAAATAATAGCACTCCATGAGGCTGGGTGACCACTTAGTTGTTTTCCTGCACCAGGACGGCCACTGTGCGCGCCGGCACCGAGATCGTCCCACTGGCGCGGTCGAAGCCGGTGCGGCGCACCACCTCGTCGGCGCCCTCGGCCTGGATGGGGGAGAGGTGGAATTCCCGGCCCGCCAACTCGGGCAACGACTGAGTGAGCAGCTGTCCGGAGGCGTTGATGACCACCAGGACGGCGTCGAGCCCGGGGTCCACGTCGTGTCCGCCACGGGTATCGTCGATGAGCATGACGATGACTCCAGCCGGCGCGCCGAAGCCTGCGCCCGGGAAGGTCAGCTTGTCCTGGATGAGTTGCATGGACCCCAGGCTGAACAGTGGTGTCGAGGCGCGCAGGCGCAGGAGGTCGAGTGCCTGGGAGCGTGCGGCCGCGATCTCCTCGGGTGAGGGCCGCAGCCAGTCGTCCTGCAGCAGCGGTCCCTGGATGGCCCAGGAGCCCTCGTTGCTGCTGGCCGGCGGCAGTCCCCTTCCGAAGCCGTTGGACTGCCCCGTGAAGTCGATGGCATTGAACCAGTCCCCCGAGTTGTAGGAGTCCCGGTCCAAGGACTTGCTGCGCAGCAGCTCGGTGCCCGCGCTCCAGAAGGCCGGCGATTGCGCCAGCGTCACCGTGGCCAAGCACACCGTGTTCATTCGTACCCGCTCGGCCACCGGCATGCCCTGGGGCAGTTTGTAGGCCAGCAGGTCATAGAGAGTCTCGTTGTCGTGGGCGTCGACGTAGTTGACGTTCTCCTGGGGCTGGGAGGCGAAGGCTGTCGGTGCCCCGTTGTGGATGAGGTCGATCCCGCGGCGTACCGTCCCGTCCGAGATCGTCATGACGTAGTCCTTGAGGTTGCCCGCCATGCCCAGACGCACCAGGTCGGTGCGGTGGGCCAGATCCGCCGACTGTTCGTTCCAGGTTCGGTGGTCCAGTCCGCTGGGCTGGGTGAGCAGGCCGGTGCCGAAGCCCTGGAAGACGCGGTGGTCGGGGTCGAAGGCGCCCCCACCGTGGACCGCGTCGCGCAGGCGGTCATTGAAGGCGCCGATCCCGGTGCCGTCGAGCTGCCCCTGTGTGGCCTGTACGAACAGGGCGTTGCCCGCGACCTCCCCGAAGTTCCAGCCCTCCCCGTACAGGTAGATCGAGCGGCCGTCGACGCCGTCGGCCTCCATGGTCAGCCCGTCCAGGGCCGCCCGCACGCGCTCCATGGTGGCGCGCGGGTGGTGGCCCATGAGGTCGAAGCGGAAGCCGTCGACCCGGTACCAGCGCGCCCAGCGCACCACCGAGTCCACCATGAGGCGCTCGCACAGGGCGTTCTCGGTGGCCGTGTTGGCGCAGCAGGTCGAGCTCGTCACCCGTCCGACGGCGTCGAGCCGGTGGTAGTAGCCGGGCACCACCCGATCCAGGATGCTGCGCGGGTCCTGTCCGCAGGCTGCCGTGTGGTTGTAGACCTGGTCGAGGACCACCTGGAGCCCCAGGGCGTGCAGAGCGCCGACCATCTCGCGGAACTCGACGAGGCGCGCCCCGCCGTCCTGGTGACCCTCGGTGGCGTAGGAGCCCTCGGGGGCGCCCCAGTGCAGGGGGTCGTAGCCCCAGTTGTAGGCGTCGTCGTCGGCCACCTCCGCGATGGCCGCCTGCTGATCGGTCGAGGCGGGGTGCGCCTCGGAGGGGATTCGCGGTGAGCGCTGGGCCCGGCGGTGCTCGGGGATGGTGGCGATGTCGAAGGTGGGCAGCAGGTGGATCGTGTTCATGCCGGCCTGCGCCAGCTCGGACAGATGACGCACGCCCGCGGAGTCGGCCACCGTGAAGGCCCGGTAGGTACCGCGCAACTCGGGCGGGACGGTCTCGTCTGCGGCGGAGAAGTCCCGCAGGTGGAGCTCGTAGATGTTGCGGGCCGAGTCGTTGCGGATTGATGGTGCCGGGGTCCGGGCCCACTGCTCGGGGGCCAGGCGAGGGTCGGCCAGGTCGACGGCGACCGAGCGGGTCGAGTCGGTCGTCAACGCCGTCGAGTAGGGGTCGGTCACCACATTGGTCTCCACCTGCAGGGTGGAGGGCACGTAGACCCGTACCTCCCACAGGTACTGGCAGCCGGCCGCGATGGGGGCGCCGGATCGGCTCGGGTCGGGATCGCTGCTGGAGCCGTTCGCGGTGGCGTCGCCCGGCTGGTCGGGGCGGTTGTCGACGACCCAGCGGCCGTCGCCCGTGCGCACGGCCGGGGTGCGTCTCGGTGGGCCGGGAACTTCCGGCACCGAGCCCAGCCGGTTGCCGGTCTCCCAGCTCAGGAGGGTGACGGCCTGGGCGGTGGGCGCCCACAGGGCGAAGGAGGGACGGCCGCCTGAGAAGGTGACGCCCAGGTCGGCGCGGGTGGCAGCCTCGGCGTAGAGGTGGTCCAGGAGGATCGCCGTCTGCACGCCGGTGAAGGCATCGAGCTGGGCGCCGCTGATGTCAGCGGCCTCGGTGGGGTCTGGAATCCCGACGTACTGGGCGATCGCTACCTGGCCGGTCAGGGCGGTGGTGACGGCATCGTCATCGAGCAGGGGAGTGCCGGCGGTATCGGTCGCGCTCAGGGCGATGTAGCCCTCCAGGTGGGGGTGGGCGGCCAGGATGTCGCCGGGCAGGTTCCCGACGACCCGCAGCGGTGTCACCGTGGGGGCGGGCATGCCGTCCGCGCCCAGGATCCGGCCGTGGACGGCGGCCGCGCCGCCGTCGGGCGCCGTGATGAGCTGCAGGGCGAGGCCGGAGCCGGGGACGGGGTCACCGGCGTCGGTGACGACGTTTCCGCGATCCATCCCCCTGGGCAGCAGGGACAGCGGCCAGGCCAGGAGGGTGGGGGTGACCCAGTAGCCGCGCTGCTCCTCGCTGCCCGCCACGGGTGGGAAGGCCGCGGTGCCGTCGAGTGTGCAGGTGATCGAGTAGGTGAAGGTCATGGTGGTGTCCTCCCGAACGAAGGCGCCGTGGTGGGGCGCCTCCGGTCCTGCCGGTCTTGTTGCGTAGGGTTCCGTGGGGCGGGGGCCGCGAGCGGATTCCGGTCGCCTCGTAGTCTCCCCCGGGTGACGGGCCGCTGTCAGCCTGTTGGAGGGGCGCCCTGCGGATGTGCAAGCGGTGCCCTGGGTCGACTCGCTGCGCTGGGTGTCGGGGATCGTAAGGTGACGGAGCCATGACTCGATAACATGGGGGCAGGCCGGGTTGGACCGTCGAGTCCCGGCTGCGGTGGGCCGTCTCACCTACTCACTGTTCTCAGCGGGGCCGACGTCGTCGTGCGGCTCGGCGGTGCGGTTCATGCTGCCATGCTCCCCACCGTCCTTGCGCGGCCGGCCCCGTCCGCGCATGGGGGCGGCCTTGACGCCGCGTCCGGCGTCATCGAGCGCGCGGCGCAGAAGAATCTCGATCTGGGCGTTGACCGAGCGCAGGTCGTCCGCCGCCCACTTGGCGATGGCCGCGTGGACGGCGGGGTCCAACCGGAGTAGGACCTGCTTGCGCTCTTTACCGGCCACGGCTCAAGCGTAGAGGGAGCCGGTGTTGACGACGGGCTGGGTGCGCTGGTCGGAGCAGAGCACCACCAGGAGGTTGGAGACCATCTGGGCGCGGCGCTCCTCGTCCATGGTGACGATGTCATCGGCCTCCAGGCGCTTGAGGGCCTGGTCGACCATGGTCACGGCGCCCTCGACGATCTGCTCGCGGGCCGCGATGACGGCGCCGGCCTGCTGACGCTGGAGCATCGCCTGGGCGATCTCGGGGGCGTAGGCCAGCGAGGAGATGCGCACCTCGACGATCTCCAGGCCCGCCAGCGCCACCCGGGCCGCGACCTCGGCCGCCAGCTCGGCGGAGACGAGGTCCGTGCCGCCTCGTAGCGAGGTCTCGCCCGGTCCCGGCTCGTCGTAGGGGTGGGTGGTGGCCACATGGCGCAGCGCGGACTCGGCCTGGGCCTTGATGAACTCCTCATAGGCCTCGACGGCGAAGACGGCGCGGGCGGTGTCGGCCACCTGCCACACGACGATGGCGGCGATGTTGACGGGGTTGCCGTCCAGGTCGTTGACCTTGAGCTCGTTGGTCTCGAAGTTGTGGACCTTGATGGAGACCTTCCTCCCGCCGGTCAGCGGTGGGACGAGTGCGAGCCCTGGGCGTCGCACGGTGCCGATGTAGCGGCCGAAGAACTGACGCACGCTGGTCTGACCGGGGACGATGATGACCAGGCTGGTGGGCAGCAGCACGAAGGTGAGCACGAGGACCACTGCTGCGCAGATGGCGAGCGGAATCGCCACGGGCCTGCCTGCGTCGGCGTCGACGGCGGCCCTGAAGATCGTGACGCTGGAGCCGATGATGAGGGCAAGGTACAGGACCAGAGCGAGGAAGGCTGCGCCCGAACCGGCGGCCCGGGCGGGCCTCTCGATGATGTCGACATGGCTGGAGATGTGTTCGGGAGCGTTGCCGGGATGGTCCGAGGCGTCGGCTGAGGTGGGTGGCTTGGTGGGTTGAACAGGGGACGCGGGCATGAGAACCTCCTTCAGTTAGCAAAATGATATCTATTTTTCGGGTGTGCGCAAGCGGTGTCTCCTGGGCCGTTTCGTCTGCGCGGGGCTGCGAACGGTGTCTTCCGCGCGTGTGGGGACGTTTTCTTGCGGGCGGGGGCGTGCCACGCGTACGGGGACGGAAAACCCGCACCCGTACGCGCAGGATGTCCCCGGCGGGGCGGGAGTGTGCCCGGCCGGCATTCGTGTCACCGCCAGGTCCTACGCTCAAGGCATGGCTCGTTACGCGCCCGAACCGGACTCGCCCTCGCTGTTCGACGACGCCGGTCCCGACGGCTCCGGCCTCGTTGACGACCCGGCCCGCCCGCTGGCCGACCGGCTGCGCCCGCGGGTGCTCGACGACGTCGTCGGCCAGGACCAGCTGCTCGCCACCGACGCCCCGCTGGGCCGTATGGTCACTTCCGGCCGCCTGTCCTCGATCATCCTGTGGGGCCCGCCGGGTTGCGGCAAGACGACGGTCGCCCGCCTCTTGGCCGACCGCACCGGCCTGATCTTCGAGCAGGTCTCGGCGACCTTCTCCGGGGTGGCCGACCTGCGCAAGGTCTTCGCCGCCGCGGCCCGCCGCCGCGAGATCGGGCAGGGAACGCTCCTGTTCGTCGACGAGATCCACCGCTTCAACCGGGCCCAGCAGGACTCCTTCCTGCCCTACGTCGAGGATGGGACGGTCGTCCTGGTCGGTGCGACCACCGAGAACCCGAGCTTCGAGCTGAACGGCGCCCTCCTGTCGCGCTGCCAGGTGATGGTCCTGCGCCGCCTGGACGAGGCCGCCCTGGCCGAGCTGCTGGCGCGCGCCGAGTCCCTGACGGGCCGCAGCCTCGCCCTGACCGAGGAGGCCCGCACCGCCCTGCTGTCCATGGCCGATGGCGACGGTCGCTACCTGCTGGGAATGGTCGAGCAGGTCCTCGTCGCCCAGGACACGGGAGGCCGGGGCTCGGCCGGACTGAGGCCGGGCAGGTCGGGGCCGGATGGCGACCGGTCGAGCAGGGGTGAGTCAGGCGGTACTGGCGGCGCGAGCGGGTCCGGATCGGGCAGCGGCGCCGGGCGGAGTGGCCTCGAGGTGGGGGTGTCTGAGCCGGGAGGCCCGGAGCCGCTCGACGTCGAGGGTCTGCGCGCCGTCGTCGCCTCCCGGGTGCCCCTGTACGACAAGTCCCGCGAGGAGCATTACAACCTCATCTCGGCCCTGCACAAGTCGATGCGCGGCTCCGATGCGGACGCCGCCCTGTACTGGCTGGCGCGCATGCTGGGCGGGGGTGAGGATCCGCTCTATGTGGCGCGGCGTCTGGTGCGATTCGCCAGCGAGGACGTCGGCATGGCCGACCCGGCCGCCCTTCAGGTGACGCTGGCGGCCTGGGACGCCTACGAGCGCCTGGGATCGCCCGAGGGGGAGCTCGCCATCGCCCAGGCGGTCGTCCACCTGGCCACTGCACCCAAGTCGATCGCCGTCTACCGCGGTTACGGGCGGGCGGCGCGCCTGGCGCGTGAGACCGGTTCGCTCATGCCGCCGGCCCACATCCTCAACGCCCCCACCCGGCTCATGAAGGAGATCGGCTACGGCGAGGGCTACGAGTACGACCCGGACACGGCCGACGGCTTCTCCGGCGCGGACTACCTGCCCGACGGCGTTGAGCGCCAGCCCCTCTACGAGCCCACCGCCAACGGTCACGAGCGCCGCATCCGTGAGCGGCTGGAGTACTGGGAGGGGCTGCGGGCGCGCAAGCGTGGTGAGGACGTTGGTGAGGGGGCCGATGGCCGGTGCCGGTCGGGCGGGGGCGCCGACGGCGGACCGAACCGAGCGGGGACTGAGACGTAGACCAGTTCCTGCCGCGACTCTCATCGATAGGGGCATTCGACGCGTGCAGGGACATTGCGGCGCGGGTGGGGGCGTTCGACGCGTGCGGGGACCGGATTCCTGCACCCGCACGCGTCGAAGGTCCCCGGTGGGAGGGGGATGTCCCCGGCCGGGCCGATGGGCCATGCCTGCTTCCGTTTACTCCGCGCCGCGGCGCACGGCCTCCAGCATGAGGGTGGCGACGTCGGTGACCCTCACGTCCGCGCCCTCGGAGGCGACGCCGTCGGAGAGCATCGTGGTGCAGAAGGGGCAGGCGGTGGCGATGACCTGCGCGCCGGTGCCGATGGCCTCGCGCGAGCGCTCCACGGCGATCCGCGTCCCGATCGTCTCCTCCATGAAGGCGCGCGCCCCGCCGCCCCCGCAGCAGAAGCCCCGCTCGTGGCTGCGTGGCATCTCCACCGTGGTCGCGCCGGTCGCCTCCAGCAGCTCGCGCGGCGGGGAGTAGACCTGGTTGTGGCGGCCCAGGTAGCAGGCGTCGTGGTAGGTGACCGTCGGGACAGTCGGCGCGTTCGCCGCCTTTTCGGTTGTCTCCTGGCTCGACGACTCCGCTGGGGTCTCATCTCGCGGCGGCAGGGGGCGCAGCCGGCCCTCGCGCACGAGGCGGCCCAGCAGCTGGGTGTAGTGGAGGACCTCGTAGCGGCCCCCGATCTGCGGGTACTCCCGCGAGATCGTGTTAAAGCAGTGCGCGCAGGTCACCACGATCCTCTGCGCCCCGACCTCGCTCAGCGTCTCCACGTTCTGCGTGGCGAGCATCTGGTAGAGGATCTCGTTGCCGGCGCGCCGGGCCGGGTCGCCGGTGCAGGTCTCGGCGTCGCCGAGGACCGCGAAGCTCACCCCCGCGGTGTGCAGCAGCTCGGCCACGGCCCGCGTCGTCTTCTTGGCCCGGTCCTCGTAGGCGCCGGCGCAGCCCACCCAGAACAGGTAGTCGACGTCCGCGGCGCTGTCGACGTCGTCGCCGATGACCGGCACCTCGAAGTCCAGGTTCTTGGCCCAGTCCATGCGCTTGCGCGCCGGCAGGCCCCACGGGTTCCCCTTGGACTCCAGCTTGCGGAACATGCCGCCGAGCTCCTTGGGGAAGGCCGACTCCATGAGCACCTGCTGGCGGCGCACGTCGACGACGTGGTCGACGTGCTCGATGTCCACTGGGCACTGGTCCACGCAGGCTCCGCAGGTGGTGCAGGCCCACAGGACATCGGCGGGGATGACCTCGCCGGCCAGGGGCGCCGGCCGCGTGGCCACGCCCGTCTCGGTGGGGGCCGCCTTGGCTGCCAGCAGCGCACCGAGCACGTCGCCGGTGTGGGCGGTGCCCGGCTCCAGACCCAGGTTCGTCTCGCGCGCCAGCCCGTCGTGCATGCCCAACACCTTGCCGACCATCCCCCCGGAGGCGGGGCGAGAGGCCACCACCTCCTCGGTGACGTCGTCGGGTTCGATCCCCAGGGCGCCGGCGGCCCGCAGGTAGGGGGCGGCCGCCGCGTGGTGGTCGCGCAGCGCCATGACGAACAGCTTGGGCGACAGGGGCTTGCCGGTGTTCCACGCCGGGCACAGGTCCTGGCAGCGGCCGCACTCGGTGCAGGTGGAGAAGTCCAGCAGGCCCTTCCAGGTGAAGTCCTCGATGCGGCCCACGCCCAGTTTGACCTCCGGGCCCTCGCCGGAGTCGGCGGCCTCCATGGCCTCCTCCAGCGTATCCATGGTGGCCTCGGTCAGAGGCTCGTCGCCGACCATGAGCGGCTGGAGCGGGCCCAGGGCCTTGGAGCCGTCCACCTCGCGGCGTGCGTAGACGTTGAGAATCGCCAGGAACCGGTGCCAGGCCACGCCCATCGAGGGCTGCAGGCCCACGACGACGAACCAGGTCATTGACAGCACCACCTTGATGGTGGCGACGATGAGAATCGCGTTGCCCAGGGCGCCGGTGCTCAAGGGGGTGAGCAGCGGGCCGGTCCAGGCCGTCAGGGGAAAGTGCGTCCAGGAGGCCAGGGCCTGCTGCGCCGGGTCGGGGGAGGCGGCCAAGTGGGCGTGCTCGAGCATCCGCAGGGCAAGCACGCAGGCGACCACGCCGATGATCGTGGCCTCGACGAACCTCGCCTGGGCCGACGTCGACCCGGCGAAGCGCGAGGTGCGCGGACGCTTGCCGCCGTCGGAGTCCGGGGCGTAGGGCGGGGCGGCCCGGCCGGCCCGGGTCAGGCGCCGGCGCAGGACGGTCAGCCCCACGATCCCGAACGTGGACAGCCAGGCGATGAGCTCGACGATCCAGGCCCACCAGGTGGCGTGCCCGATGAGCGGCAACGCGAAGCTGGGGCCGCCCAGCACCTGCCCGTAGCCGGCCACGAGCGTGAGGAACAACAGCGGGAAGGAGACCATGACCAGCCAGTGGGCTGCCTTGATGAAGGGGCGGCCCTTGAAGGCGGTGTGGCCCACGAGCGCGCCCAGCGTGAGCACCAGGCGCCGACCGACCGGGCGCAGGCGCTCCGGCGCGGTCTCACGGCCCACGGCCATGCGGGCGGCAATAGTGAAACAGGCGCGTGCGAAAACTGCGATACCGATCGTCGTGGCGATGACGACGATGACGACACAGGCGATCTGCACGGCACTCATCGGGTCGGGTTTCCTCAGGTTTCCGAAGGTAAAGGCGGAAGCGTTGGGAGGCGGGCCGACGGCGCCCCGGAGGGTCGCCTGTGCGGCACACCGTTGGCGCTCCCATCAGCCTACCTGTGGGTCGGTGAGAAGCCGTGGTTGAGAGGCGTTGGGGCGGGGAGGGCGGTCATGACCGCTGTTGAGTGGGCTTCGGAGCGCGCACCTGACAGGTGCGTGCCGGCCCCGCAGGGCGCGGGGCCGGCACGCACGACGCAACAAGCATCCGTCAGCGACCGATGGCGCGCATCGCATAGGGGGAGTCGGGGCGACGGGCGCTGTACCACTTGGCGGCCTGGCGCAGTCCGAGTTCGCGCACCAGCGTGATGGTGGCCCCGGAGATGACGGCGAAGGCGATGACCTCGGCCAGCTTGTAGTTGAGCAGCTGGTCCTCCTCGCGAGGGGCGGGCCTGCCGGTGATCGCCCGCCAGCCGAGGGCCACGACCTTCTCGGCCACGAACCCGGAGGCGAGCGTGGCCACGGCCGCGGTCGCCTTCCACATGAAGTCGGTGGTCTGGTCGATCTCGACGGGGTCCTGTGCGCTCATGAGTCCTCCTTGCGCCCCGGTCGGGCGGTGTGCGTGGTGCCTGCGTGCTGGTGGCGGACCGGCGGAGTCGGCCCGTTCTGTCCCGATCATGCCGTACCGGGGCCGACGGCGCAGCCAGTGCCCGCCCGCGTGGCGCCGGCTGCCGGGCCCACGCGGTCGTACCTTGGGCCGCGCATTCGAGTGGTAGGAGTGTGAACCGGCGACCTTCCCTACGAACGCGCGGGAGGGCGATGGGTTCTGTGGCGCGTGGCGCCGAGCGCCTGACCGGATGGGGCAGCGGGCTCACGCCTGGGCGGGACGGGCGGCGGCGTTGATCCGGGCGGCTAGGCCGGCGGGGTCGTCGACCGTGAGGTAGAGGTGCGTGAAGCGCTCCTCCTCCAGGGTGATGACCAGCGTGTTCTCGTAGCCGGAGATGTTCCAGAACTGTGCCGTGCCCTCGGCGTGGAAGGTCCCGGAGAGCTTGCTGCCCGCCTGCAGTCCGGGCCCGCGCCAGCCCTTGGGCTCGTGGCGCAGGCCGGGGTCGTGCGTGGCGCCGCGTACGTGCGCGAGCGGGAACTCCAGCCGGGAGGTGTAGGACCAGATCTTGTCCAGCCCGTGCGGCTCGACGCTCAGGGAGGTGTCGGTGATGGTGACGGTGTTGCGGCTCATGATGTCTGCTTCTCTCGTGGGCAGGTCGGTTGGGTAGTCGTGGGGTAGTGGTCTGGCTGGTGATCGCGGGGCCGGAACGGGCTACGCCGGCGGGGAGGCCGATGCCGCCGAGGTTGTCGGGGTCGACGCCGCGGCACCGGCCCGCTCCAGCAGGCGCCGGCCGAGCGCCTCGGCGGTGACGCCCGCCCGGTTCAGGGCTGCCTCAAGGGCCTCGCGCACGGCCGGGTCCTGCGGGGCGATCTCCATGAGCGCCACGAGGACCAGGTCGAGGTCCTCGTGGTCCGCTCCTTCGGTGTCGGTGGAGTCGTTGGGGGTGGCCGCAGGACTCAGGGCGGTCAGTGCCTCAGTGAGGCAGCGCTGGAAGAGCCCGTCCTTGGAACCGAAGACCCCGTAGAGGCTGGCGCGGTTGACGCCGGTGGCCCGGACCAGGTCGTCCACGGAGGCTCCCGCGAAGCCGCGCTCGGCGAAGACCGCCGTGGCGGAGCCGATGGCCTCGCTCTCGATGAAGGTTCGTCGTCGTCCCATGAATCCAGAATAAACATTCTGGAACGATCGGTCAAGAATGCTTGTTCTGAAATCTGTGGCTGAGGGATGCCGGGGGTGCTGCTCCGCTCAGCCGGCGCCCCCCAGCTCACCGCTGCTGATGATCACCAGCGCGTACATCATGGACAGGAGCCCGGCGATAATGGCGCAGATGAGGGCGAGCTTGCGCCGGTAGGTCAGAACGGCGATGTACTCGCGCAGCCAGGCGTTGACGATGTAGAACCAGGCCGTGCGCGCCGGCGCCACCGCCCACGGCACCCCCATGTCGGAGGCGAGGATCGCGGTGCGCACCGCGTGGAAGGAGCTCGTCACCAGCAGTACCTGCGGGTTCACCATGCCGATCTCTGCCAGCAGGTCGCGGGTGTAGGCGATGTTCGTGCGGGTCGTCGTCGAGCGGTCCTCCAGGAGGATCCGTTCGGACGGGACGCCGCGGGCGATCGCATAGTCGGCCATGGCGCGTGCCTCGCTGACCGGTTCGTCGGGTCCCTGCCCGCCGCTCATGACCAGTAGCGGCACTCCGGGGCGCAGGGCCTCCTCGTCGTGCCAGGCGTCGATGGCGCCCTTGATGCGCGAGCCCAGCAGTGGCCCGACCTCCCCGTTGATGAGGCCGGCGCCGTGAACCACGATGACGTCGGGGTGCGGTACGGCTCGGCGTCCGCCCCAGATCCGTTGCACCATCGTCTGCGCCAGGAAGATGAGCAGGAAGGTGCCCAGGTAGCAGCAGGCGCAGAACATGAGCATGGCGAGCAGCATGGCCCACACGTTGAGGGTGGCCACCAGGAAGATGGCGGTTATCGGGGTGATGATGAGTCCCAGCCCGGCCGCGAGGCACAGCAGGTTGCTCAGGCGACGGCCCTCACGTCGGATGAGGACGACGCCGTTGAACATGAGCAGGAACGGCATGAACGCCATGGTCGGGAAGAGGATGGAGCCTAGCAGCGTCTCCGGTCTGGCGAGGCCGGGGATGAAGGTGGAGCCGGGGATGAGGGAGGTGAGGTAGATCAGGGCGCCCGTGATGGAGTTGATCAGCAGCAGGAAGAGGAGCCCGTTGCGCAGCCTGCGGTTGTCGCGGCGCCGTGAGAACCACAGGAGCACCCACCACAGCGCCGCGAACGCAAGATCGATCGGCAGAACGGAGAAGAGCCTGGCTGAGTTCATGGAGCTGGGGTCCTCCCGTGAGGTAGGGCGGTTCGGGGCTGTCCTGGGGGTGAGACGGACAGACTCCCCCTGACATGGGGTGGGTTGGTGGTTACCAACAAGCCAGCGCTCATCCTATGTCTGAAGTCGAGACATCGCCTCGCTCTTGTGGGGTCGGGCTGGGCGGCGTCGGGGGTGGGTATGACCGCCTCCTGGGCGCGAATTTGCACCCCTTGGTGTCAACCTGAGGCCTATCTTTGGGATATTTACTGCTGGGCTTGGTTCGCCGGCTATTCCATTCTTCAGGAGGTGTCTCTTGCAGGCACAACACGTTTCTGAATGGTCACGATCCACATGTTGTCAGGTGAGTTCGCCTGACCTTTACGGTCTTTCGTCGGCATTGGTGGGTGGGCGTCTGGAACATGTGGGGTTGGTGTCGGTGGGCGGCGTCGACCTACAGTTGACCTGCAACGACAGGGGAGCGCCCCGTCGTCGGCCCGGCCGCGACT
>NZ_CAUROW010000021.1:0-35077 GCF_963526355.1 uncultured Actinomyces sp.
ATTGATGACTACTCCCGCGTGGTCTACAGCGAGATCCACGACGATGAGAAGGCGACACCGCCGTCGGCGTGCTCCAGCGCGCGGTGTCACTGGTTCAGTGCCCGAGGAGTCAGGGTAGAGCGAGTCCTGTCCGACAACGGTGCCGCCTACCGCTCCAAGGCCTGGCAAGCCGTCTGCCGGCAACTGTGGGGCCTTGTCTCTTGTTGTTGGACACGGGGGTTGGTTTACGCGGCGGTTGCCAGCGTAGTGGTTGAGATCTGTTTCTCGTAGGTGGTTGGGGGAAGGTGGCCGCACCCGCCAGACAAGAGCCACTGTCGTCCGGGGAACTGCCGACGTGGGGATAGGGATCAGGCCTCCTGTGCGAGCACGTGCTGGACCGTGGTGTCGATATCCGTGGTTACACGGATGCTCCGATCACCGCGCGGCCCCAACCGCTTCTGCTCGTCCGCCCGGTACAGATCCGTCAGGCTCTCCGCTATGTGTGGCGTGAAGCCGGCCTTCAGCAAAGCGTCCATCCAGCCAGGCTCGGGGATCGTCACGACCTCAAGCGGCTTTCCCAGGGCATTACCCAGTGACTCGGCGACCTGGCGCTCCGTGTACTCCGGCCCCACGATGTCGACGGCCTCACTGGACTGTGCGTCTGCCAGCAGCTCCTGGACCGCGATCCCCGCGATGTCGCGGGTGGCCACCATGGGCAGGGGCGTGTCCGCACTTGAGGCGAATACCGGGAAGATCCCCTCGTGCATAACGGCCCCGAGGACATCCCCGAACTTCTCCTGGAAGTGTCCCGGGCGCAGGGCAGTCAAGACGGTCCCCGTCTGTGCGAGCGCCTGTTCCATGTGGTGCAGGCCCAGAATCGGTCCGGTGCCTTCGCTGAGGTCGGCACCACCGGAGGAAAGCATCACAGTATGGCGAACGCCAGAGTCCTTGACCGCGTTGGAAACTGAATTCGCCACTTCTGTGGCGTACTGCTCCAGGTCCGGCACGGACAGATCGAAGGGCATCATGGCGAAGAAGGCCGCTGCACCGTTCAGGGCCTCGGTAAGCTTCTGGGTGTCACGCAGGTCCAAGACGGCCGCCTCAGCCCCTCGGGAGGTCCAGTCGGCGGCTGCTCCTGGACGACGGACGACAGCACGGACGGGGTGGCCGGAATCGAGTAGGCGGTCAGCAACGACTGAACCGATACGGCCGCTGGCTCCAGAGATGACGTACATGGTTGCTCCTGTTCTGTATGGCTGATTCTCTTCAAGCAAGGTGTGCCGCAGTCGGCATGACTATCGTCTGCAGCACGGTCTGGCCGCTCGGCATCGATCGGCCGGCACCTGTCAACCGGTCCTGCCGGTCACTTAGATTTGGAAAAAATGTTCATGGCGGTTCCGACTCCCAGCCCTATAGCACCCAAGAGCGAGAGAACGGCTCGCACGCTATTTGCGGAGGTCCATTCGTCCAGGTAGACGTGCCAGACTTGGGCCCCTTCAGCAGTCCCCGCTACCACGTCGGCCAGGCGGTTGTTGCGCGGAACGTTGTAGACGATGGTCAGCACCCAGCCCGCCAGATACAGAATGCCTCCGGCAGCGGAGATCCGGTCTCCGACAACCCGATCCTCCTTACGCACGTTGTGCACCACGGTCCACGCGCTGGCGATCGCTGTGCCAAAGAAGAAGGTCGTGAATGGCACCTGCACAGCGGTGCGGTTGAATTTCTGCATGGTCTCGATCGCCTCAGCATCCGGCAACGAACCCAGCCAAGGCATCACCCTGGCCGAAAAATTGGTGTAGACACCCCCGACAACGGCGGATCCCACCGCACCGCATGTAGACACAATGTTGTTCAGTGACATAACTCTCTCTTTCGAAGAATCGGGGCGGCAACCGACGCCAGGCAGCGCTTCTCCGATCGCCGCTTGACTGCCTCCATTCCATCGGCGAGGAGTCCGCAGCTCCATGGGCCGGCGGCTCATCTCCATGCGACATCGGCTCGGACCATCCCTGGATGAGTTGATTCCAAAGGGCTGTGGTGAGTAGTGGTTGAAGGAGATCGGGAGACCAGAAATGGGGGTGCCGGTGATGTCGTCGCACCGGATGCCGGCGGTCAAAGCCCAGGGCACCGGCAGGCCAGCGAGGATGACAATCAGGTACAGGAGCGGACTCCACAACCAGTGTGAGTGGGAGACGCTTGTTGAAGCCGGGCTGTTCCAGGACGTCGAGGAACATGCCGGACTCAACAACGGTGCGGTCAACCCGCAACACCTTGGAATCAACCACTTAGACTCAGACGAATGGATCTGTTGGAGGACTTCCTGGCCCAGCCCCACGCTCGCGACGCGTTCCTACTGCGTGTGGTCATGGGGCGTCCCTGGTCGTTGTCGGTGGAGGATAAGGCGCCGCTATCCATCATCCCCTCCCTTAGCGGCGGGGGGTGGATCACCGCAGACGGATCACGCCCGCACCGATTCGAGGCCGGGGAGGTTCTCGTGGTGCGCTCTCCCACCATCTACACCCTGAGTTCGGACCGGAACCACGGCAGTGGGGTCAGGATCGGGGTCGGCCAGGTCTGCTCAGGCCCAGACGGCCGCGACCTGTCTGAAGAGCTGAGCACCGGGCTCCGTACATGGGGTAATGATCCGTTGGGTGAGGATCAACTGCTTGTAGGCACCTACCGACACCACTCCGAGTTGGGGCGACTGATGCTGCAGTCGCTGCCGCCATGGTTCCTGGTGAGTGCCCCTGACCCTGAACTGGTCAGCCTGTTGAACCGCGAGATCATCCAGGACGGGTTCGCACAGTCCAGTGTCCTGGACAGGCTTCTGGATGTCCTGTTGGTCACCACGCTGCGCGCCTGGATAAACACCGGGACACCGAACCATGCCAGTCTCCTGTCCGCGCCTCGGGACGACGTGGTACGCAGGGCCACGGAGGCGGTGCAGGCGGACCCCTCACGAAAATGGGCAGTGGAGTCGCTTGCAGCTCTAGCGGATGTCTCCCGGGCTTCTCTCACGAGGCGTTTCAATGCCACGCTCGGCGTCTCACCCATGACCTACGTGACCCAGTGGAGGTTGGCATTGGCTGCCGATCTCCTGGATCGCAGCGATGCCACCCTGTCCGCCATCGCCCACCAAGTGGGGTATGCCAGTCCCTTCAGTTTCTCCTCCGCATTCAAGAGCCGATACGGCGTCAGTCCCCGCGACTTCCGCACTGCAGCTGGCACGTCACGCACCCACCAACCACTTCCCGCCGATGTTTCGGAGTGCATGGAGACCTACTCGCCGAGAGATGAGTGCTTCTGAAATGGGTAAACACGAATGGTTAGCATGCTTGCGAATAGCCCTTATGGCCTTCCCTCACGTCAGCATGGCGAGAGTCCCACCGACGAGCAGCGTCAGCCCCACGAGGTAGCGCCTGTTGACAGACTCCCTCAGAACGAGGGAGGAGAAGAGGACGGTGACCAGGACACTCAGCTTGTCGATGGGGACGACCACGCTGGCGGGGCCGTCCTGGAGGGCTCGGTAGTAGCAGAGCCAGGAGGCACACGTCGCAGCCCCGGAGGCGAGGACGAAGCCGAGCTCCCCGCGCGGCACTGTGCGAACCTCGTGGAGCTTCCCAGTGACGGCGACCATCACCCAGGCCATGACAAGAACCACCCCGGTGCGAATCGCGGTGCCGAGATTGGACTCCACCCCCGTGATGCCGGCCTTACCGAGGATCGCGGTGAGCGCGGCGAAGAAGGCTGAGCCGAGCGCATAGAGCAACCAACCTCCGCCGTCACGCACGGCCCGAGGCAGGCCGTGCAGGTCATCGGCGTCGAGCATCAACGATGTCCCGGCGATGATGAGCGCAACCCCGAGCGCCCCGATGAGGCTCATCCTCTCCCCCAGGAGGATGAGGGCGAGCATCACCGTCAGCACCGTGCTCAACTTGTCGATCGGAACCACCTTGCTGACACTGCCGAGCTGGAGCGCCTTGAAATAGCACAGCCAGGAGGCCCCGGTCGCCAGTCCCGAGAGCACCAGCAGCCCAGTGCTACGGGCGTCAAGATGACTCAGGTCGGACTGGGATCCGACGATGAGCACCATGCCCCAGGCGCCCGCCAGCACCACGAAGGTGCGCAGTGCCGTCGCCACGGTCGAGTCGGTGGTGCGGATCCCCTCCTTGGCCAGCACAGCGGTGATGCCGGCAAAAAGCGCTGAGCCGCAGGCGAAGACGATCCACATGAGGTAACCCTAACCCCGTTCAGCGCCACCGCACTGCGGGCACGAGGATCCTCGCCCTCGCGCCCACCGTTGCCCGCTCTTCCCGGTTCAGCGGGTCTTGCGCGGCACGGTGGAGGCCGCCACCCCCAGGACCACCAGGCCGAAGCAGACCAGGTAGGCCAGATATCGGAAGAAATCGTCGGAGGGCTCGCCGGCCTTGGTGAGCTCGGTGACGGCGTCGACCGCCCAGCTCATGGGCAGGGCGTCGCCGACCATCTCCAGGGGGCGCGGCAGCTGGTCGCGGCTGACCAGGAGCCCGCACAGGAACAGCTGGGGTGCGATGATCACCGGCATGAACTGGACGGCCTGGAACTCGGTGCGTGCGAAGGCCGAGACCAGCAGCCCCAGGGACACCCCGACGAAGGCGTCGACCAGGGCGGTGAGCACCACCCACCCCCAGGCGGCAGAGATGTCCACGTCCAGACCCCAGGCGGCCACGGCGCACAGGATGAGGGACTGGATCACGGCGGTCAGTGCGAAGGCGGTGGCGTAGCCGAACAGGAGGTCGGCCCGGTGGATCGGGGTGGTCCACAGCCGCTCCAGGGTGCCACTCACACGCTCGCGCAGCATGGCGACACTGGTGACCAGGAACATGACCGTCGTCGGCAGGATCGCCATCATGGAGACGGCGATGTGGTTGAACAGCAGGTCCGCACCGGGATAGTCGTGGTAGACGAAGTACAGCAGGGTCAGCAGCGCCGCGGGCACGATCGCGATGAGGCCAACCGTGCGCCGGTCGGCGCGCAGCTGGGTGACGATACGACGGGTGGTGGCCAGGTAGGTGCGCAGGTGCATCAGCGCAGCCCTCCCTTCTGCTCGGACTGCTTCTCGGAGTCGGCGATGACGGCCAGGAAGGCGGCGTCCACGGTGTCCGCCCCGGTGCTGGCCAGGAGATCCTTGGCCGTGGTGGTGGCCAGGATGCGGCCCTGGCGCATGAGGAGAACCTGGTCGCAGCGGAAGGCCTCGTCCATGACGTGGCTGGAAACCAGGAGGGTGGCGCCGCGCTCGGCCAGGGCATGGAAGGTGCTCCACAGCTCCTCACGGGTGACCGGGTCCAGGCCGACGGTGGGCTCGTCCATGACGAGCAGGTCGGGGTCGGCCACGAGCGCGCAGGCCAGGCTCACACGCCCGGCCTCGCCGCCGGAGTAGGTGGACACGGGCCGGTCAGCCAGGGAGGCGAGCCCGACGACGTCGAGGACCTCTCCCAGGTCACGGGCCCGACTGCCGGCCAGGGAGGCGAAGTAACGCAGGTTCTGGCGGGCCGTCAGGTCGGTGTAGACGGCCTGGTCCTGGGTGACGTAGCCAACCCGGCCGCGCACTGCGGAAGCGCCTGGGGCGTGCCCGAGGACCTCGATCTGCCCGCGGTAGCGCTGGACGCCGACAACGGTGCGCATGAGGGTGGTCTTGCCGCAGCCCGAGGGGCCGAGCAGGCCGGTGATGGTGCCGGGCGCCAGGTTCAGGTCCAGGCCGTGGAGGATCTCCTTGCGCCCGCGGGTCACGCGCAGGTCCGTCGCGGTGACGGCCGGCGGCGCCGAGGCGGCGGACGACGTGATGTCTTGACTGGAGTCGTGCGATCGGTTGTTGGTCCTCGACTCCCGGGGCGCATCTCCTTCATCACTTTTCATCATGTGATGAATATAGGTCGACGACGACCCCCTGTCCAGAGGTGGACTCAGGTGACGTCAGGCAGGCTCGGCGACGTCGGGCAGGTCGTCGAAGGCGTAGCGCTGGATGGTGGGGCCGACAAGTGCAGCAGCCGCCTCGACGTCGAGGCCGGCGATGTGGTCCATGCGGGCGACCCAGCGGGCCAGGCCGAAACCGATGATCTGGCTGGCGATGAGCTGGGCGCGCAGCTGGGGGCGATCGGGGCAGAAGTGAGTGACGATCGGCGAGAGGATCCCGGTGGCGATGAAGTCGCGGAAGGGCTCGATGTCGCTCCCCTGACCGAGCGCGGCATGGATGACCGCCGTGAAGCGGTCCGCGCCCGCGTCGTCCCACAAGCCGATGAAGGCGCGCACGATCCCCTCCCCCACTTGCTCGGGCTCAAGCTGGGTGATGGAGGCCGCCCGGTGCATGAGGTTGGCGTCGACCCCGGCGGTCGACTCGATGACGGCCTTGGCGAAGAGCGTGGCCCGGTCCGGGAAGTAGTGGTGGACCAGGGCCGGGTCGACGCCGGCGTCGCGCGCGATACCGCGCAGGGAGGTCTGGTAGCCGTCGCGGGCGAAGGCGGTGCGGGCCGCCGCCAGGATGGCCTCACGCGCGTCCGGGCTGCCCGCCGGACGCCGACCCCGCGGGCTCATCGCTCACTCGTCTCACTCATGGTCAGAGCATGCCCGCATGCCGCTCCGTTGGGAAGCAGCCGCGCTGCGCCCCCTACGCGCCGCGCGACCCTCCGCACGCAGGCAGGCGACGCCGCCCTCAAGGCTCCTGGGGTCTGCTGCCTGCACGCCCTACCTGATGTAGTCGACCAGCCATTCGCGTACGTTCTGAAGGACAGAATCCTCCACAGCTCCGATCTTCTTGGTGAGACGCTGACGTGAGATCGTGCGAACCTGCTCAGTCATGGCAAACGACCGTTGTTTCATTCCGGCTCCCGCATTGAGCTCCACGTGATTCGGCCAGCCCCGATCCTTCATTGTCACAGGGACCGCAATGACAAGCGTCGTCACCGCTGTATGCAATCGTTCATTGGACACAACGAGAACCGGACGGCGCCCGGATTGCTCTCGCCCGACAGCAGGATCGGGAAGTGCCCACCACACATCGCCCACGTCAACCGAGGCCGCTAGCCCCATGCTTCCGACTCCCACTCACGGAACTCTTTGACGTAGACCTCGTCCGGCGGATTTACCTCCATCGCACGCCGCACCTCGACGAAGCGCCGCTCACGTGCCGCCTCCTCAAGCAGCTCTTTGAGTGCGGCATCCATGGTCACTCCGCGCTCTGATTGCCAGGGCCCGCAAGCCGTCCCGCGTGCTGCGCTCCACCTTGATCGTCGTCATGCTACTCATACTCACAGTATGTATGTCAGTCATACTCATGTGAAGACGGCTCACTCCATCCCCGATCAGGCCGCGAGCCTCACAGAACCATCGACGTCGACACCATGGATGGGCCGGTTCAGCCCCGTGACCGTTGCTCACATCCCGCCATGCGAGCTGACACCGTTTGTTCTCTGCTCACCATGGCCACCCCCTGGGGCTGGGCATCGGTCGGAGTGTCCATCTGCGGTGGATCTGTGCAACCTGACCTCGTAGGATTCCAGCAACCATCACACAGCCACAACACCTCTACCGAGGGGCCGACGCAGGCCATTAGGAGAGCAGAGGAGTTGCCCGTCCCCATCGAGAGGCGGGCGGACCGCTCACAATTCGCAACGGGCTCGAGCGTCTCACTCCCACAGGCCGCTGGCGTGGGCGAGGACCGCCAGGGCGACGGGGCCGGCTGAGGCGGTGCGCATGACATGGGGACCCAGACGCACCGTCATCGCTCCGGCCGCCTCCAGAACAGCAGTCTCCTCGGGGCTGATACCGCCCTCCGGCCCCACGACGACGGCCAGCACCGGTGGCACCTCTTCGGGCGCGGGCAGACCCAGCGACTCCATCGCGGTACTGATCGCAGTCCCGGCCTCCTCGTGCAGAACCAGCACCACTCCCCCACCGCGAACCGTCCGTCCCACCCAGTCGGCCAGCCTCCGCGTGTCCCGAGCCTCCCCGATCTCGGGCACGCGAGCCCTCCGGGCCTGCTTGGCGGCCTGGAGGGCGGTCGCCTGCCAACGCTGGCGCCCCTTGGCCTGCTTGGCCCCCTGCCACACGGACACGCAGCGCTCGGACTGCCAGGGCAGAACCAGCTCCACCCCGACCTCGGTGGCGGTCTCAACGGCCTGCTCATCGCGCCCACCCTTGGCCAGGGCCTGGACGAGGGTCAGTCGCAGCGGCGGCGCCGGCTCCTCGATCCGCTCCAGGACCCTCGCAGCCAAACGATCCCTGGCACCGCCGACGCCGGCCCCAGTCACCTCGCACACCAGACGCAGTCCGGCCCCATCAACGAGGTCCACACGCTCCTGCATACGCAGACGCTTGACGGTCACGGCATGGCGGGCCTCGGGACCGGTGAGCATGAGGATGGTTCCGGGCGTCGCCGATGCGGCGGCGTCGGCGGGCTCAATGGTCTCGGACGTGAAGACGAAGACGGGCGCGGTCACGCCCCAAGCCTACGGGCGACGTCGAACCGGCGGTCGCCGGTGATGCTAGCGTCTCAGGACATGACCGAGCACACGACCGAGTCCCTCGAGCCCGCCAAGCCCTCTGCTGCCTCCCACTCCCCGCAATCCTCCTCCGCCGTCTCGGCACCCGCCTACGCCGCCGCCGTCACAGTGGAGGACTTCCACCGCAACCTGGCCGCCGTCCGTGCCCGGATCGACGCCGCAGCAGAGCGCGCCGGCCGCAGCGCCGCCAAGATCCGCCTGCTGCCGGTCTCCAAGACCGTCCCCGAGGAACGCCTGCGCACCGCCTTCGCCGCGGGCATCACCCAGATGGGTGAGAACAAGGTCCAGGAGGCCCAGCGCAAGAGCGAGAACCTGGCGGATCTGGGCATCTCCTGGTCAGTCATCGGCCACCTGCAGACGAACAAGGCAAAGAACGTGGCGGCCTTCGCCGACGAGTTCCAGGCCCTGGACTCCCTGCGCCTGGCCGAGGCCCTCGACCGGCGCCTCCAGGCGGCCGGGCGCGGCCTGGACGTCTACGTGCAGGTCAACTCCTCGGGTGAGCCCAGCAAGTTCGGACTGGAGCCGGACGACGTCGCCGACTTCCTCGCAGCGCTGCCGGGTTACTCCTCACTGCGGGTGCGCGGGCTCATGACCCTGGCCGCCAACACCGACGACGCTGCGCGCGTGCGCGAGTGCTTCCGCATCATGCGTCGGTTGCGCGACACCGCCCTCCAGGCGGGCACCATCGGCGACGGGCTGCTGTCGATGGGGATGAGTGGGGACTTCGAGGCCGCCATCGAGGGCGGCTCCACCTGCGTGCGGGTGGGTCAGGCGATCTTCGGGGCCCGGTCCACCCCGGACTCCCACTACTGGCCCGAGTCCCCTCAGGCCAAGTAGCCGCGAGCGAGAAGCCGGGCAGCGGGCCGCAGACCGCGGGCCACTTCGTCAGCGCCCGGAAAAGCGCTCCTTGAGCTTGCCCATCACGCTCGAGTCGCGCACGGGCTCGACATCGTCCTCCCCGCGCAGGCGGGCCAGCTCAGCCAGCAACTTGCGCTGGCGGTCGTCCAGGTGCGTGGGGGTCTCCACGACGATGGACACGTGCAGATCTCCACGACCCTTGCGGCGCAGCCGCCCCACGCCCAGGCCGTCGAGCACGACCTCGTCCCCGGGCTGGCTACCTGCCTTGACGGTGACGTGCTGCTCTCCGTCAAGGGTCTGCAGCGGGAAGACGGCGCCCAGGGCGGCCGCGGTCATGGGGACGCGCAGCTCGGTGTAGAGGTCATCGCCGTCGCGCTCGAGGAACTCGTGCGGCTTCTCGTGGATCTCCAGGTAGAGGTCACCGTTGGGGCCTCCGGCCGGGCCGGCCTCACCACGCCCCGACATGCGGATACGGGTGCCGGAGGACACTCCGGCGGGGATGGAGACCTCCAAGTCCTGACGTACGCGGGTGCGGCCCTCGCCGGAGCAGTCCTTGCAGGGGGTGACGATGTTGGTGCCGTAGCCCTGGCAGCCCGGGCACGGCGAGGAGGTCATCACCTGTCCCAGCAGTGTGCGGGTCATGCGCTGAACACTGCCGACACCGTTGCAGTGAGAGCAGGTGACGGGACTGGTGCCAGGGGCGCAGCACGACCCCCCGCAGGTGGAGCAGGTGACGTAGGTGTCGATCGGGATGGAGCGGGTCGCCCCGAAGGCGACCTCGGAGAGCTCCACATCCACGGCCACGAGCGAGTCCTGGCCGCGCCGGGCCCGAGAGGCCGGTCCGCGGGAGGCCGCTCCCCCACCGAAGAAGGACTGGAAGATACCACCCAGGTCGCCGAAGTCGGCGCCGGGGAACCCTCCGCCGAATCCTGCCCCGCCACGCACCGCGTCCTCCCCGCCCAGGTCGTACATCTGGCGCTTGTCGGCGTCGGAAAGGACCTCGTAGGCGGTGGAGACCTCCTTGAACTCCTCCTCGTGACCGGGACCGGCGACGTCGGGGTGCAGCTGGCGGGCCTTCTTGCGGTAGGCCTTCTTGATCTCCTCGGGGCTGGCGTCGCGGCTGACGCCGAGGACCTCGTAGTAGTTGCTCACTGCGTTCTTCCTTTACGGCTACGACTTTTACGGTGGCTGTCTGGTGATGTGCTTGACTGAATCGCCCTGGGACCGGCCTGGGCCGGTTGGTTCTCACGTCTCCGGTGGGGACAGGAACCTGGACAGGTAGCGGGCCACGGCCCGCACGGCGGTCATAGTGGCCGGGTAGTCCATGCGGGTGGGACCGATGACCCCGAGGTGGGCGACGGCCTCACCGGTTCCCGGCCCGTAGGTGGCGGTGACGACGGAGGCCTCGGCCAGGGCATCGTCGTTGTTCTCCGAGCCGATGCTCACGCGCATTCGGTCCTCGCCGGTCGGGGCGTCGTCGGCAGTGAACAGGCGCAGCAGGACGACCTGCTCCTCGATGGCGTCCAAGAGAGGGCCCAGGGAGGAGAAGTCCGGCGTGGAACGAGCCAGGTTGGCGGTGCCGGCGACGACGAGCCGTTCCTCCGCGTCGGGGCGCAGCGCGGCGATGAGCTCGTCGACCACGGCCTCGAGCAGGAGCCCCTCGTCGGCGGGAGCCTGCTCGGCCAGGGCAGCCAGGACGGGGGCGATGTCGGCTGCGCGGCGCCCCACAAGAGCCCCGTTGAGGCGGGTACGCAGGCGCTCCAGGGCGAGGGGGTCGACGACCTCGGAAATGTCGAAGCCGGCTTCGCGACGGCCGCCCGAGCCGACCCGTGGCCTGAGGGTCACGGTGCGCTGATCGACGCGACCGGTGTCGGTGATGATGACCAGCAGGACGCGCTCAGGTCCCAGGGCCACGAGCTCAAGGTGCTGGAGGGCCGCGTACCGGAGGCTGGGGTACTCCACGACGGCGAGCTGGCCGGTCAGCTGGGCCAGGGCCCTCACGGTTCGGGCCACGACCTGCTCCAGGTCGACCGCTCCGGACAGCAGCGCGGTGATGGCGGCGCGCTCGGGGGCGGACAAGGGCTTGATGCGGGCGACCTCGTCGACGAAGAGACGATAGCCCTTCTGAGTAGGCACGCGTCCGGCCGACGTGTGCGGCTGGTGGATGTAGCCCTCGTCCTCCAGAGCCGCCATGTCATTGCGGATAGTCGCCGGCGATACACCCAGGCGGTAACGTTCCACGAGGGCCTTGGAACCCACAGGTTCACGCGTGCGCACGTAGTCGGTGACGATGGCGGACAGGACCCTGAGCCGTCGGTCGTTGGCCATGGTTCCTCCTCCCCTCGTCCGTACCAGAACACGATCACAGTGGCACTGATGGGTCGCCGCCCGCACACTGGTGCGCGCCAGCAAGCGATTAGCACTCACCCCACGTGAGTGCCATCCTACGCCGTGGTCCGGCGGGTCCAACGCCTCCGGGCCGTGAGTTTCCCCTACCGTGCCGAGGGTGAACACGCCCGCCCCGTACCGCTCCCCCGTTCCCGGCTCGACCGCCGCCCGCCGCGCAGCCTTAAGAGCGCGTGCCGAGGCCGAGCAGAAGCAGCAGGCACAAGGCGTCCCGGCCGGCTCGCGCTCCCGCGCGGCTCGCGGTGCGGCTGCGAACAAAACTGCTGCCCGCAGGCCGTCGTCGAGCGACCGCTACGGCGGGGACGTCCTGTCGGTGAACCCGCACCGAACGGGTCCCGGCGCCGTTCGCCCCGAGTCGGTGCACGTGCCGGTGACACCGGGCCTGGTGGTTGAGGACCGGCAGACCGGGTTCGTCGGCGCCGCAGTGGCGGTGGAGAAGTCAGGTGGTCAGCACGTCGTGGTCCTGGAGGACCGCCACGGCACGCGACGCGGTTTCACTCTGGGGCCGGGGTTCTGGATCGAGGGCCGCCCCGTCATCCTGGACCCGCCTGTGGCCCCCAGGCGCAGGCCCACAGGTCCGGTGAGCGCCGCCGGGAGGCGGTTGACGGCGTCGGGCTCCTACGCCGTCGAGGGCGAGCGGGCCAAGGTGGCGCGTGCCTCACGCATCTGGGTGGAGGGCAAGCACGACGCCGAGCTGGTGGAGAAGGTCTGGGGTGACGACCTGCGTCACGAGGGCGTCGTGGTCCTCATGCTCGACGGCGTCGACAACCTCGAGGAGGTCATGGCCGAGTTCGGCCCGGGCCCCCAGCGGCGGGCCGGGGTCCTCGTGGACCATCTGGTGGCCGGATCCAAGGAGTCCCGGATCGCCCAGCGGGTGGCTGAGATGCCCGGCGGGGAGAACGTGCTGGTCCTGGGGCACCCGTACGTGGACGTGTGGCAGGCGGTCAAGCCGGCCCGAGTGGGTCTGGAGCGCTGGCCGGACGTCCCGCGGGGCACCGACATCAAGCGCGGCACCCTGAAGGCTCTGGGCTGGCCGCACGCCACGCAGGCCGACGTCGCTCGCGGATGGCAGCGCATCCTGGCGACCGTGCGCTCCTACAAGGACCTCGAGCCAAGCCTGCTGGGGCGGATGGAGGAGCTCATCGACTTCATCACCGCCCCGGGTACGCACTGAGCCCCACCTCCTGCCAATGGGGCAGGACGACGGGGCTCAGCACGGCCGGGGCCAGTTGTAGGGCCTCAGTCCTCAGCGCCCTCGGACTGGTCGGCCAGGGCCAGACGGCGGGACTTAGACAGCAGGCGGGCATCGAGCCCCAGCAGTCCCACGGTGAGCGCCCCGCCCGCGACCTTCCACAGGGCGCCTGGGGCGATGAAGAGCAGGACCATGGCTGCGATGACCGGCACCAGGTGCTTCATGGCGCGGCCCACGTAGCCGCCGAAGCTGGGCATCTCGACGCCGTCGGACTCGGCCACGGACTTGACCATGAAGTTCGGACCGTTGCCGATGTAGGTGATGGCGCCGCACAGGACCGCCCCCAGGGAGATGGACACGAGGTGGAGCTCGGGAACCCCGGCCACGGTGCCCCCACCGGGGTGTGCGACCTGTCCGGCCATCTCGAAGAAGGTGGCGTAGGTGGGGGCGTTGTCCAGGACGGAGGAGAGCCCGCCGGTGAAGACGAAGAAGGTGACCTCGTTGAGCGGCAGCGAGCCGGCCACCTCGTCGAGGTAGTGCAGGGCCGGGATCATGGTGAGGAAGATGCCGATGAACAAGATGGCGACCTCGGCGATGGGGTCCCAGGTGAACTGGTTGTCCTTGAAGCGGACCTCGCGGCTTCCTAGGAAGTAGGAGCCGGCTGCGGCGGCGAGCATGATGATCTCGCGCACCGGGATCCAGTCGCCCGGGGCGGCGTGGCCGGCCTCAATGGCGTGGACGTCGACGGAGGGCGCGAAGGCGACGGCGGCGATGATGGCGGCGAAGAAGACGAAGTTGAGCGAGCCCTTGAGGCCGAGGGGCTCGATCGCGGTGTCGTCGTCATGGACGGCCTTGGCCGGCTCCTGGGAGTAGTAGTAGGAGTCCAGCGCGAAGTAGCTCACCAACAGCATGGCGTTGACGAAGAGGTACTCGCGCAGCAGGTTGAAGGTCCAGGTGAAGGGAACGCCACGCAGGAAGCCCAGGAACAGGGGTGGGTCACCCAGGGGCGTGAGCAGTCCTCCGCAGTTGGCGACGATGAAGATCGTGTAGAGCACCGTGTGCACCCGGTAGCGGCGCTCCTTGTTGGTGGCCAGCAGGGGCCGGATGAGGAGCATGGCGGCGCCGGTGGTACCCACGAAGGAGGCGATGACACCGCCAATGGCCAGGAAGATCGTGTTGTTGCGGGGCGTGGCACGAATATCGCCCTTGAGGAAGATGCCCCCGGAGACGACGAACAGGGCCAGCAGCAGGGTGATGAACTGGAAGTACTCGACCACGGAGGCGAAGACGACCTCCCAGCCGCCGAGACCCCACATCCAGGCGGCCACCGGCACGCCCAGGCTCACGGCGACAATCAACTGGCTGGAGTGCTTCTCCCACCAGTGCGCCGTGGCCGGGATCAGCGGTAGGACGGCGATACAGGCGAGCATGCCCGCAAAGGGCAGAACGGACCACCACTCAAGATGCACGGAGACTTCCTCACAGGATCGGGACTGTTCACGTCACCATACCGCCCCATGCGACAGTTTCTCCGATGAGGCCTTATGGTCTCTCGTGCTGAGACCGATCAGCGGGCCGACGACGGAGCGAGGTGCCGGCAGACTCAGATCCAGCCGGCCAGCACGTTTCGGGCCTGCTCAGCCAGGGTGGCGATGGCGCCGTCGGAATCGTTACCCCAGGGGATGTAGTGGAAGCTGCCGCCCCCGGCAGTGGTGAAGGTCTCGCGGTTGAGCTGGTTGATCTCCTCAAGAGTCTCCAGGCAGTCGGAGAAGAAGCCGGGACAGATGACATCGAGGCGCGGGCAGCCGGCGCGCCCAAGCTCGCCGACCGCATCGATAGTGGCCGGTCCGATCCAGGCGGCGGGTCCGAAGACGGACTGAAAGGTGAGCTGGGCGAGCCCGTCGGGCAGGTTGAGCTGCTGCGAGAGGAGCTCAACAGTGCGCTCGCACTCGGCTCGGTAGGGGTCCCCGGCGTCGTGCATGGCCTGGGGGATGGAGTGAAAGGACAGCAGCAGGCGCTCGCCGACAGCCGGGTCAGGGCGACCGTGAACCCGCCAGTGCTGTTCCAGGGCGGTGGCGAGAGCCTCAATGTAGGCCGGGGCGGTCTCGAAGGACCGGACGGTGCGCAGCTCGGGCTGGTCGCGGGAGGCCAGGATGAATCGGGCCGCCTCATCGACGACGGTGCCGGCTGACGAGGCTGCGTACTGCGGGTAGAGCGGGAAGAGGGCGATCCGGCGGCAACCTGCCTCCATGAGCTCGCCCATGACATGCCGCAGGGCCGGCTGCCCATAGCGCATGGCGATCCGGACCTGGACCGACTCGCCGAGCTCCTGCTGGAGGAGCTCACCCTGACGCTCACTGTGGTGCATGAGCGGGGAGCCGGAACGGCTGGTCTCCTCACCCGGGCGCCAGACGGTGGCGTACTTCGCAGCCGAGGCCCTGGGACGCACCCGAAGGATGATGCCTTCCAGGACGGGGCGCCACAGGAGGGGGTGCATCTCGACGACGCGGCGGTCGGAGAGGAACTCCCGCAGGAAGGAGCGGACGGCTCTGGAAGTGGCGGCGGCCGGGGTGCCGAGGTTCGCCAGGATGAGGGCGGGGCGGTCGTCCGCTTCACGCGGGTCGGGGGCGGCAGGGCTCGAGGGCACGGAAGTCCTTGCGACGGGCAGGGTGGTGATTGGGAATGACGACGTCGATCGGGGTCGGCCTCACTCTAGCCGAGCGGGGATGCCCTCCGGATCACAACAAGTCTGCGCCCCGCAGGCCAAAGCATGCGGGGCTCAGACGGAGGGCAGCAACAGGGACGACCGAGCAGGTCAGCGAACGACGTCGTAACCCTGGATGCGCACGTAGGAATAAGCGGTGAGGAGCACCGCCAGCGGGATCGTCACAAGCCAGCCGATGATCGTGATTCCGCCCAGGAGGTAAAGGCCGACGCCAGTCAGGGCGAAGGGGAGGAGCTCACCGACGTGGGTGGACAGAATCCTCCAGGACGCTTTCATGCCCTCGATACCATCCACACCCTTGTCCACGGTGAAGTAGACGGAGTAGGAGAGCAGAAAGGCCACGATGATGCCCGGAACAATACATAGAATCAGGCCGACGGACGTTGCAATCGCAGTCAGAAGACCTGCCAGAAAACTCGCCCCGAAGTTCGGAAAGGAGAAAAGGTCGTTCCAGTTCAGAGGCCGCCCGGTGACCACCTTGAGCGACATGTTGGTAGTCACCAGACCGGCGAACAGACGGATGATGAAGGAGAAGTAGTTCCCGAAGGGGATTCTCAGGCTGTAACCGTACTCGTGCCCGTTGAGCTCGGTTCTCGCATCAATTCCAAGGTTGGACAGAATGGTCCACAGGCCGATACCAACGATGAGGATGAGGGCATTGTCCTTGAGCTTCGACCAGGCCCAGGACAGACCGTCACCAACGCTCATCGGCACGCCTCCCATGGCACCTCCCGGGTAGGGGGGCACTCCTCCCCCGGTGCCCATTCCGGGCTGAGGCACGTAGCCGGGTGGCGGGCCGTACGCCGAACCGCCTCCGTCCTGGGAGCCGTAGCCGGATTGGGAACCGGCGCCTGGGTAATCTGGATATTGTGGAGTAGTCACCCGACTAGGCTCTCACAGAACTTCGAGGCCGACCTGAAAGTGCCATCACGTGAGCGCGGGCCTCCAGCGACTCCTGCTCCGTGCGTGGCTGAGCCTTCACTCGGAGCGGAGCAGTCACGACGTGTTCGACCTCCATCGTTGCGCTCGACGCCTCCTTGAGCAGAAGTCGTATCCCTAGCCGTTCACCCCGCCGCGCAGAGGCAGGACCTGGTAAGGGGACAAGGACTGGGCGTACCCCGTTAACTCACCGGGTCAGGGCCCGGGTGACGGTATCGGCCATAAGACGGCCGCGCAGGGTGAGGACAGCCCGCCCTCTCATGGCCGCACCGGCGTCGAGCAACCCATCGGCCACGAGACCAGCCACGACGGGCACCAGGTGCGGTGGCGTAGCTCCGGCGCCGTCGGCCGAGTTCGCTGACGGGCCGTTTGCGAGACTCGCCAGCGCGATGCCCTCACGCAGGCGGATGCCCAGCATGATCCGCTCCAGCTCGCGCGAGCCCGCGTCGATGACCTCGTGCCCGGCCACGGGCAGGTGACCGGTGAAGATCTGTCCGGCCCAGGCAACCGGGTGCTTGGTGTTCCACAGACGCACATCACCCAGGTGAGAATGGGCACCGGGCCCGGCACCCCACCAGTCCCAGTCGAGCCAGTAGGCCTGGTTGTGTCGGCACTCGGCGCCCGGGCGCGCCCAGTTGGAGATCTCGTACCACTCGTAACCGGCCCGTCCCAGGGCGGCATCGGCCATCTCGTACTTGGTGGCCTCGTCATCGTCCTCGGGCATCGGCAACTCTCCGCGACGGACCTGTCCCCACATCCTGGTGCCCTCCTCGATGACCAGGGCGTAGGCGCTCACGTGGTCCGGACCGATCCGGGTCACCGCATCCAAAGAACGCTGCCAGTCCTCCAGAGTCTCCCCCGGCGCCCCGTAGATGAGGTCCAGGGAGGTGCTCAGGCCCGCCCGTCGTGCCCAGTCCACCACGCGGGGCACCCGGGCGGGCTCGTGGGTGCGCTCCAGGACCTCCAGCACATGGGGCACGGCCGACTGCATCCCGAAGGAGACCCGGGTGAAGCCGCCTCCCGCCAGGGCCACCAGGTCCGCCTCGTCCACGGAGTCCGGGTTGGCCTCAGTGGTCACCTCCGCATCCGGCGCGAGCCCGAAGCTCTCACGCACAAGGTGCAGCATGCCCACCAGGTCGGAGGCGGGCAGCATGGTGGGTGTTCCCCCACCAACGAAGACGGTCTGGGCCGGGCGCACGGGCAGGCCGGCAGAGTCCATGACGCTGCGTGCAGCGCACAACTCGCCGGCGAGCGTGCCCACGAAGTCCTCGGCCGAGGCGCCCTGCCCCATGGTCAGGTTCGTGTAGGTGTTGAAGTCGCAGTAGCCGCAACGCACCCGGCAGTACGGCACATGCAGGTACACCGAGAACGGGCGCTCGCTCCCATCCGGCGCGGGCGCGGCCACCTGAGCGGGCAGCTCACCCGCTCCCGGCAGGGGCTCGCCCACCGGCTGGGCCGGGCTCACGCAGTACCGCCTTGTGTACCGACTCGCTCATCAATGAGCCGGAGCCAGGCTCGGCGGGGCAGCCTGGCAGCAGCACTCACGGTCGGTCCGCCGCGTGCAGCAGACCGTCGCCACGCCCCTCACGCAGGCGCCAGGGGCGCGACTCCAACTGATCCCAGGCCCGGCCTTCGGCCTCAAGCCGCTCCAACATGGAGGCACCCCGCTCAGGGATCCAGGCCACCTCGGTGCGCACAGCGGTCAGGTCGCGGATCGTGCGCCCGGCGTCCAAGCCCCGCTGCTCGAACCGAGTCATGACCCGCCCCTCATAGCGGGACGACCAGCCACCGCGCACGCCCGCCGGGGATCCCGGATCCAGGCCATTGCCCAGATTCCCCTTTTCAGCGGTCTCCGCCCCCAGGTCGGGGCGGGCCCCGGCGTCGTCGTGCCGGAAGTAGGGCAGGGTCGCGTCGAGTCGTAGCCCTGCCGGCAGCGCCGCGACATCCTCGACGACATCGCGCATCTGCCAGGCATAGTCGGCCCAATCGGTGGCCAGGCGCCACACCCCTCCGGGGCGCAGGACCCGCGCCACCGAGTCGGCGAAGGCGGTGGTCACCAGGCGGCGCTTGCGGTGGCGGGGCTTGCGCCAAGGATCGGGGAAGAACACCCACACCTCGCTGGCGCAGCCCACCGGCAGGGCCGTGGCCAGCAGCTGAGAGGCATCGGCGGGAACGACACGCACGTTACGCAGGCCCTGACGGTGGATTGAGGCCACCAGCCTGGCGATCGCGGTCTCCCAGACCTCCACCGCCAGGTAGTCCGCTCCCGGATGGCTGGCGGCGTGAGCCAGCAGCGCCTCGCCACTTCCTGAGCCGACCTCGACGATGAGAGGACGCACCTGCCCCACGTGACCGAAGAGAAGATCGGGCTCCAGACGGAAGCTTGGCGACACAGTGCGCACGGCGTCGGCCCGCGGAACGCCCACCACATAGCGGGGACCGAGCTCGACCAGCGCCTCGGCCTGGCCGGGACGCAGTCTGCCCCCGGCGCGGGAGAAGGAGCGCACGCGCGAGTGGATGGCGTGGGAACGGGGCGGGTGGTGCTGAGCCATGCGGGCCTGGGGTCCTTTACTTCTCTTGACTATTCTAAGTCGACTGCTCGAAACGAGCGCAGCATCATCAG
Organism: uncultured Actinomyces sp.; assembly: GCF_963526355.1. Lineage (GTDB taxonomy): Bacteria > Actinomycetota > Actinomycetes > Actinomycetales > Actinomycetaceae > Actinomyces. The sequence goes on from NZ_CAUROW010000021.1 coordinate 19,260, forward strand.
CCGACCTGCTCGTGGGCGGCGGCGCTCACGTACTTCTTGGTGAAAGGTGCGATGACGCAGTTGCCGAAGATCTCGGAGTTGAGCAGCCCTTGGGCGTCGCGCGGGTCGTGGTGGGCGAACCAGCGTCGGCAGGTGACCCGGTGTCCCGGGGAGGAGACCATACGCACCTCGTCACCGACCCGCACCACGCCCTCGGCGAGCACCGCCAGGTAGACACCCACCCGGTTGCGCGCGGAGAAGACCTCCACCCAGTCCGCCCTGCCGACGCCGCGGGCGAAGGTGGCGCACGGGTTGCGTACGCCAGTCACCCTGACCCTCAGGCCTCCGGCGGAGGGATCGCCGATGGACAGGATCGCACCGATCTCGACGTCGTCGATATCGCCCTCGATGAGGAGGTTCTCCCCCAGCCGACCCGGCTCGACGCCACCCAGCACCTGCGACCAGTGGCGCTGCTCGGCGGCGCTCATGACGTAGAGGGCCTTGTCGGTGCCGCCGTGGTGGGCGCGGTCCCCGTGCTCGTCAGTGAGGATCCCGGTGCGACCGACCTCGACCGGACCGTCGACGGCACCCTTGTGGATCGCCGAGACGCCCGCCGGGCCGGCGTCGGGCCGCAGCCCCTTGACAGCGCACACGGCGCCAACAGTTCCCACCAGGTCGCCGTCGTGGAACGGTGAGGGCTCATCGTCGTGACGCCCGTCCGCGCCGGCGTGCGGCTCACCCAGGACCCGGGCCAGCTCACGGGTGAGGACCAGGCCGGAGCCGTCGTCGCTCAATGCCGCCTCGACCGCACTATCCGTGTTCCTCCTTGTCATCTCAGCCATGTCGGCATCCATCCCTTCCTGCTCCGCGTGTCCCTGACTTGAGCCGTCCTGACCGTACCGGTCTGCCGCTTGCCGTTACTTGCCGGGCTTGGCACCGGCGGGCGTGTCCGCGCCGAGGGCCGCGATGAAGGCCTCCTGAGGGACCTCGACGCGGCCGATGGCCTTCATGCGCTTCTTGCCCTCCTTCTGCTTCTCCAGCAGCTTGCGCTTGCGGGTGATGTCGCCGCCGTAGCACTTGGCGAGCATGTCCTTGCGCAGGGCCCGGATGGTCTCGCGGGCGATGACCCGGGTGCCGATGGCCGCCTGCACGGGCACCTCGAACTGCTGGCGCGGGATGAGGTCCTTGAGCCTCTTGGTCATCATGACGCCGTAGGAGTAGGCCGAGTCCCGGTGGACGATGGCGCTGAAGGCGTCCACCTTGTCCCCGTTGAGCAGGATGTCGACCTTGACCAGGTTGGCGTCCTGGGAGCCGTCCATCTCGTAGTCCAGGGAGGCGTAGCCGCGGGTGCGCGACTTCAGGGCGTCGAAGAAGTCGAAGACGATCTCCGCCAGCGGCAGTACGTAGTGCATCTCCACGCGGGACTCGGACAGGTAGTCCATGCCCTGCATGGTGCCACGGCGCGACTGGCACAGCTCCATGACCGTTCCCACGAACTCGCTGGGGGTCAGGATCGTGGCCCGCACCACCGGCTCGGAGACGGAGGCGACCTTCCCCTCGGGGAACTCGCTGGGGTTGGTCACCGTGTGCACGATGCGGTCCTCCATGGTCACCTCGTAGACCACGGACGGTGCGGTGGAGATGATGTCCAGGTTGAACTCGCGCTCCAGGCGCTCGCGAATGATCTCAAGGTGCAGCAGGCCCAGGTAGCCGCAGCGGAAGCCGAAGCCCAGGGCCACCGAGGTCTCCGGCTCGTAGGTCAGGGCGGCGTCGTTGAGCTTGAGCTTGTCCAGGGCGTCGCGCAGGGCCGGGAAGTCCGAGCCGTCCACCGGGAACAGGCCGGAGAAGACCATGGGCTTGGGGTCCTGGTAGCCCGACAGCGGCTCGGCGGCCGGCGCCGCCGCGGAGGTGACCGTGTCACCGACCTTGGACTGGCGCACGTCCTTGACCCCGGTGATGAGGTAGCCGACCTCGCCGGCCCCCAGCCCGGCCGACGGCGTGGGCTCGGGGCTGATGACGCCGATCTCCAGCAGGTCGTGGACGGCCTTGGTGGAGAGCATCTCGATGCGCTCGCGGGGCTTGAGGGCGCCGTCGACGACGCGCACGTAGGTGACCACGCCGCGGTAGGTGTCGTAGACGGAGTCGAAGATCATGGCGCGCGCCGGGGCGTCGGGGTCGCCGTGCGGAGGCGGGACGGTCTCGACGATCCGGTCGAGCAGCTCCGGCACGCCCTGCCCGGTCTTGCCGGAGACCTTGAGGACGTCGTCGACGTCGCAGCCGATGAGGGAGGCGATCTCCTCGGCGTGCTTCTCCGGCTCGGCGGCGGGCAGGTCGATCTTGTTGAGGACCGGGATGATGGTCAGGTCGCCCTCGATGGCCATGTAGAGGTTGGCCAGCGTCTGGGCCTGGATGCCCTGGGCAGCGTCGACCAGGAGGACCGCGCCCTCGCAGGCGGCCAGGGAGCGGTTGACCTCGTAGGAGAAGTCCACGTGCCCGGGGGTGTCGATCATGTTGAGGGCGTAGGCGCGCGTAACGCCGTCGTCGCCCTCGAGGGCCCAGGGCATGCGCACGGCCTGGGACTTGATGGTGATGCCGCGCTCGCGCTCGATGTCCATGCGGTCCAGGTACTGGGCGCGCATGTCGCGGGGCTGGACGACACCAGTGGCCTGGAGCATGCGATCGGCCAGGGTGGACTTGCCGTGGTCGATGTGCGCGATGATGCAGAAGTTGCGCAGCCGCGCCTGCTCGGTGGCGGCGGCCTGGACGCTGGTCATCTGCTCTGGTGTGGGGATCGGTGACACGGAGATCGATTCCTGGCTCTTCCTCAAAACTGGCACGGGTCTGACTCAAGTGTCCCACGCCGGCGGCCCACTGCCCCAGCCCGCCGGGCCGCCCGTGGTGTGAGGTGCGGCCACGCACCGGCTTCCCATGGTTCCCGTAGGCGTAGGCGACTCCACAACTGCGCACCGATTGACTTAGGTTAGCCTTCCTCGCATGCTGGAACGGATCCACAGCCTGCCCTATCCCTGGGTCTTCCTGTTCTTCTGGTGCCTGGCCATGATGCGCTCACACACCATGTACTGGATCGGCCGGGGCATCACCGCGGGCACCGCGCACAGCAGGTGGGCATCAGTGCTCCACTCCCCCGTCTACGCCCGCGCCCAGGCGTGGTCGGCCCGCTGGGGTGTCCTGGCCGTGCCGATGTCCTTCCTGACCATCGGTCTGCAGAGCGTCATCCAGATCTCCACGGGCGTGACCCACATGCCGCTGCACCGCTACGCAGCAGCCACAACCGTGGGAGCGATCGCCTGGGCGGCCGTCTACACAACCATTGGCATGGCGGTCCTGACCGCCTGGCTCACCGGCCCGGTCGGCCGCATCGTCTGCCTCCTGATGGTCGCGGCCCCGGGGCTTACCGTAGTGGTTCGTCGCAGTCGAGTGGTACGCGACCACCAGGGCGATGAACGCGGCAAACGCAGCAATCACGGCTGAACCAGCCAGATCTGTCCGCAGAACCCGCTGGGGAGACCTCCCCACGGCCACCGATGGGCCTTTGCCACCATTTCATGCCAGACTCGTCGTACTCCGGGCTCCTGAGCAGCCCCGCCCCCGGGGGCGTCCCCATCGAAAGCCACTCCAAATGACTACAACTCTCAGTAGAAAACGCGTCCTGATCATCATTGCCGCCTCCATCGCGGTGGTCTCCGTCATCGCCGTCGGCCTGGTTCGCGCCGGAGTCCTCGGCGGCCATGGCGCCTCCACAGCGGCGTCGGCATCACCCTCAGATCCCAGCAGCGCAGCCGTCAACGCCACCGAGCCCAGCGACCGCTTCATCGTCTCTTATGCCGAGGACTCGGCAGCAGCCAAGGTCATCGCCTCTGCGGAGGCCTACGGCGAGAACGTCCTCGACTCCCTGCCCTCCGAGGACAGACAGGCACTGACCGCCGCCGCTGGAAAGTTCTCGGTCCAGTTGGAGACCGTTACCGCGCACGCCCTGAGCACGGCCGGCATCACGTTGAGCGACAAGCTCACCGTGGAGCAGGTCAAGGACTTCGTCTCCACACTCGAGGCCGCCGATGGCATCGAGGCCGTTGAGCCCGACATGCACATGACCGCCCTGGACAACAGCTCCACCGAGGACAGCAATGTCCCCAACGATCCCCACTTCTCCGAACAGTGGGACATGACCTCGGGCTCCTACGGCGTCAACGCCACCAACGCCTGGTCGCAGTCCACCGGCAAGGGCATTACGGTCGCCGTCATCGACACCGGCATCCTGACCGACCACCCGGACTTGGAAGGACAGCTCCTCCCCGGCTACGACTTCATCTCCGATGCCGAGAGCGCCCGCGACAATGACGGCTACGACGCGAATCCGTTCGACGAGGGCGACTGGGTCGAGCCGGGTGACTGCCCCTCCAAGGACGGAGCCAGCAAGGCCCGGAGCTCGAGTTGGCACGGCTCCCATGTGGCCGGCACCATCGCCGCGCACACGAACAACAATGGTGGCGTAGCAGGTGTCGCACCAGACGCCAAGATCGTGCCCATCCGTGTCCTGGGCCGATGCGGTTCCACAGGCGCCGACACCATCGATGCCATCACCTGGGCCTCGGGAGGCAAGGTCAACGGCGTGCCGGTCAACAAGAACCCCGCCCAGATCATCAACATGAGCATGGGCGGTCCCGGTGTCTGCCCGCGCTTCTACCAGAAGACCATCGATGCCGCTGTCGCACGTGGTGCGATCATCGTCGCCGCCGCCGGAAACGAGGATCAGGACGCCAGCGGCTTCAGCCCTGCGGGTTGCAGGAACGTCATCACCGTCGGCGCCACCACGAACTCCGGCATCCGCTCCTCCTTCTCGAACTACGGCGCCAACGTCGACATCTCCGCCCCCGGCGGTGACAGCGAGACCGACGCCGGCATCCTGTCCCTGACCGATAAGTCCACGACAGCTCCGCAGGATTCCAACTACTCCATCATGGTCGGCACCAGCCAGGCAGCCCCGCACGTGGCCGGCACCATCGCGCTGATGCTGGCCGCCAACCCCGACCTGAAGGCCGAGGAGATCGTCACCACTCTGCAGAAGACGGCCACGCCAATGGCCGGATGCGACCGCGACGCCTGCGGCGCCGGCATTGTCAACGCAGCCTCGGCCGTAGCCCAGGTATCTGGCAAGAGCTCCAAGCCCAGCGCCTCCCCCGGTCAGAAATCCCTCCACCGTCTCGACGACAGCCGACGCGGATGAGTCCCTGAGCCGACCCGCTCTGTCCGTGCAGCACCATCCCTTCTTCTCGCAACGGCAACGGTTCTGGCTCGGTGTCCCTGATGGCGCTCTCCAGGCACCGAATGCGTTCCATCCCGCACTACCGATGCGGACACGCGTCTCATCCCTTGCCGGCGATTTGGTCGCTTCATGACCTCGTTCTACCCTCAGTGCCATGACAGCGTTCCGCGACCGCCAGTGGTGGCGGCTCTCCTTGAGGCGAGCCGCCACCCTGACGCGCTAGGACGTACCGGCTCGCTCACCGCGGGCCCGCCCGAATGTATGAGTGAGAGGCCCGCCTGACCCAAGATCTCAGGAAAGGGGCCCCATGCCGCCCACTGTGTCTGACACTGCGCCTCCCGCCGCATCGTCCGCGGCCTCACCCACCGTTCTCACACGCTCGGTGCGCTACCACGCCGACGGTGGTGCGCTGTTGGAGCACCTGACCCGTGCCGGTCTGCTGCGCACGGTCGACTGCGGAGACGGCCCTGGCGTGCGCCCGGTCGACTGCGTCCTGCTGGAGAGCGCAGACATCACAACAAAGGCCTCGCGCACCACGGTCGCCGTCCTGGAGGCCTCGGCCAGGCTGACCTGCTGGGGCGGGACCGTCACCGCCGAGGCACTGTCCACCGTCGACGGCGAGCGTCCCGGAGTTGACGGCCTCGCGGCCCTGGCCCGCTTGGAGGAGCGCCTGGGCGAGCACGTCATCGACCGCTCCCCCGGCGGGCTGACGCTCTCCCTGCCCACCAGCGCCGACGACGATCCCACCATTGAGGAGCGCGAGCGCCTCACCGCCCTGTCCACGATCGAGCCCCTGCGGGTCCTGGCCCAGGCAGAGGTCGACCACCCCCACCTGCCGCTGGAAGCGGGGGCCTTCGCCTTCGACTACCTGTCCACCTTCGAGTCCTTGCCCGAGGTGGCTCAGGGAGCCAACACCTGCCCGGACTACCTCTTCTACGACGCGCGCATCATCCTCGTCGTCGACCACCCCACCCAGGAGGCCACCCTGGTGGGGGCCTCGGTCGACGCCGTGGATCTGGAACGGCGCGTGGACGCGCTGGCCGGCGCCATCGACACTGCAGCCGACGCAGCCGAGTACTCTCCGGCACCACCCGAGGTGGCTGCCGGCTCCCCGGTCCTGCACGCCGTACCCACCACCTCGGACACCGACTTCGAGGCGATCGTGGAGGAGATGCGCGGCTACATCGCCGACGGCGACGTCTACCAGGTGGTGCCCTCGCGCGGCTTCACCATCGACTGCCCCGACGCTCTGACCGCCTACCACGTGCTGCGTCACGCCAACCCCAGTCCCTACATGTTCTACCTGGCCGCCCCGGACTTCGAGCTGTTCGGTGCCTCCCCGGAGTCGGCGCTGCTGCACTCGGTGCGCAGCGGCCGGGTCGCCATCCGCCCGATCGCCGGGACCCGGCCGCGCGGCCTGCACCCCGACGGCTCGGTGGACCACGAGCGCGACACCCGCCTGGAGCTGGAGCTGCGCACCGATGCCAAGGAGGTCGCCGAGCACGTCATGCTCGTGGACCTGGCCCGCAACGACGTCGCCCGGGTCAGCCGCCCCGGTACCCGCAACGTCCAGGACCTTCTGCGCGTGGACCGCTACAGCCGGGTGATGCACCTGGTCTCGGAGGTCTCCGGCGAGCTCGCCGACGACCTGGACGCCCTGGACGCCTTCCGCGCCTCCATGACGATGGGTACCCTCACCGGAGCCCCCAAGCTGCGGGCCGCCGAGCTCATTCGCCAGGCCGAGGGCGTGCGCCGCGGCTCCTACGGCGGCTCGGTGGGCTATATCCGCGGCGATGGCGAGCTGGACACCTGCATCGTCATCCGCTCCGGCTTCGTGGTCGACGGCACCGCCCTGGTCCAGGCCGGGGCCGGTGTCGTGGCGGCCTCCCACCCGGCCGCCGAGGCCGCTGAGACCGTCCACAAGGCCCGGGCAGTTCTGGAGGCGGTCGCCGCCGCGCAGGGTGCCGAGCTCATCATCGACACGACCGGAAAGGAGGCCTGAGCCATGACCATCAGCAAGCCTCAGCACCACGGACCGGACGTGGGTACGCACCCCGAGGACGGCACCACGGCTGCCCAGGCCCCGGCTCGGGTGGTTCTGCTCGACAATCGCGACTCCTTCGTCTACAACCTCGTCGACCAGTTCGCCACGCTGGGCTCCCGGATCCAGGTCTACCGCAACAACGTGCCGGCCTCTCGAGTGCTCACCGCCCTCGAGCCCACCGAGGCCGAGCGGGAGGCCGGGCGGCGCCCGGTCCTGTGCCTGTCCCCCGGCCCGGGTTACCCGGCAACATCGGGCTGCCTCATGGAGCTCATCGCCACCGCCCTGGAGCAGGCCGTTCCCACACTGGGCATCTGCCTGGGTTTCCAGGCCCTCGTCGAGACCTGCGGCGGGCGGGTCGCTCCAGTCGGCCCGGTCCACGGCCGCTCCGATCGCGTCGAGGTCACCGAGGCGGGCCGCGCGGATGAGGCTTTCGCGGTCCTCGACGGCGGGCCGTTGGACGTGGCCCGCTATCACTCCCTGGGCACGCGCACGCTGCCTGAGGCCCTCGTCAGCCTGGCCCGTACCGCACAGGTGGACGACGGCGGAAGCGGCGGCATCGTCATGGCTGCCCGGCACCGATCACTACCGGCGATCGGGCTGCAGTTCCACCCCGAGTCGATCCTCACCCCCCAGGGGCCGGCCCTGCTCAGGGCCATCACCGCGGACCTTGCCCGGACTCCCTGAGCCACACCACCGCCCCGTCATCGCGCAGATCCCGGCGTCTGCGTCACCGCTCGGGCAGAATCGCCCCCGGGCATCCCAAGCCTCAACCACCTGTGAAGGAGCCACAGACCGATGAGTGAGACCAACAGCGCGGCCCCCGCCGCCACGGACGGCACGCATGTTGCCACGGCGCAGGAGGCCCATGAGCTGCTGCGAGAGGTGGTTCAGGGACGGCGACTGACCCGCGAGCAGGCCTCCACGGTCTTCGCCGCCTTGGGCGCCGGGGACCTGTCCGAGGCGGAGACGGCAGCACTGCTGGCGGCGCTGCACGCCCGCGGCGAGGAACCCCAGGAGGTGGCCGGCGCCGCGAGCGCCTTCCGCCAGGTCGCCCGGTCCTTCCCATCGGTGACCTTCCCGCTGGTGGACGTCGTCGGCACCGGGGGCGACGGAGTCGGCACGATCAACATCTCCACGGGGGCGGGCCTTGTGGCCGCCTCGATGGGGATCGCAGTGGCCAAGCACGGCAACCGGGCCGTCTCCTCCAAGACCGGGGCTGCCGACGTCGTCGCCGAGCTGGGACTGCCCCTGGATGTGGACCCGGCCACGGCGGTCGAGCTGCTGGCGCGTGACCACTTCACCTTCCTGTTCGCCCAGGCCTACCACCCGGCCATGCGGCACGTGGCCCCGGTGCGCCGGGCTCTGGCGACCCCCACGATCTTCAACGTCCTGGGGCCGCTGGTGAACCCGGCCCACCTGACCTTCCAGCTCATGGGCGTGTGGGACCCGAGCATGTTGGACATGATCGCCGAGGCAATGGTCCAGCTGGGACGCAAGCGGGCGCTGGTCGTGCATGGCTCGGGCCTGGATGAGATCGCCGTCCACGGGCCGACCCTCGTGCGCGAGGCGACTCCCCGCGGAGTCAAGGCCTACGAGGTCACGCCCGAGGATCTGGGGGTTCCTGCCTACGAGCTGGCCGACCTGCTGGGCGGGGAGCCGGCCGACAACGCCCGCCTGCTGCGCGAGGCCATCTCGGGTGAGGGCAGGCCGGCGCACCGCGACGCCATCGCCGTCAACGCCGGTGCCCTGCTGTATCTGGCCGGCCCTGCCGACAACCTGGCCGACGGGACCGCCATGGCGCTGGAGCAGATCCGCTCCGGTGGCGTGGCCAGTCACCTGGAGTCCATGACCAAGGCCACCGACCTGGCCAGTGACTCGGCCAGTGATTCAGCCGCCGAACGGGCCTGAGGAGAGACTGTGACGACCCCCGACACCGCCCCCACTGACTCCGCGGATCCCGGATCCCCGGCCGAGGGCCCCGGCGAGCGCGCGCACCGCGAGCCGGTCGAGGCCCGGCTCATCGCCACGGGCACCGTCCTGGACTCGATCGTCCAGGCGCGCCGCGAACGCATTGATGAGCTGCGAGCCCGTTTCGGGCACCTGAGGGCCGAGGAGCTGCCGCGCTCGCAGCGCTCCTTCGCCGCAGCCCTGCGCACCCGCAACGGCCGGAGCCACAGCCCACAGCCGGCCCTCATCATGGAGTGCAAGGCGGCCTCGCCCTCGCGCGGCACCATCCGCTCCAATTACGACCCGGCCACGCTGGCCGCGCAGTACGCGCCCTACGCGGCCGCGGTCTCGGTACTCACCGAGCCCGACCGTTTCAACGGATCCTTCGAGGACCTGGCGGCCGTGCGCGAGGTGGTGGACGTCCCCGTCCTGTGCAAGGACTTCATCGTCGATGAGGTCCAGGTGCTGGCGGCCCGTAGTCTGGGGGCGGACGCGGTTCTACTCATGCTCTCGGTGGTGCCCGACGACGTCTACCGCGAACTGGCCGAGCTGGCCCACAACCTGGGTATGGAGGTGCTCACGGAGGTCTCGACCCCTGAGGAGATGCATCGGGCCGCGGCGCTGGGCGTCGAGGTCATCGGCATCAACAACCGCGACCTGCGCACGCTGGCCACGGATCTGGCTCGCACCGAGGAGCTGGCCCCGCTGGCCCCGGCCGGGGTGGTCCTCGTCGGCGAGTCGGGGGTCGGCGCGCCCGACGACGTGCGGCGCCTGTCCGGCCTGGTGGACGCCCTTCTGGTGGGCTCGTCCCTGTCCGGCGCCCCAGACCCGGACGAGGCCGCCCGAGACCTGGCCACCGCGGTACCGCTGCCTCAACCGGACGGGGAGGGAGCATCGTCGTCGGACCGGGAGCCGGGCGAGGGCGAGAAGGAGGGACACCACCCGCGCCTGCCGGCATTCTTCGGACCCTACGGTGGGCAGTTCGTGCCCGAACTGCTCATCCCTGCCCTGGACCAGCTCGAGGACGCCTTCATCGATGCCCAGGCCGACCCCGCCTTCGCCGCCGAGCTGGACACGCTCATGACCCGCTACCTGGGCCGCCCCACAGCCATCACCGAGCTGCGCAACCTGCCCCTGGAGGGCAACGCCCGCATCCTGCTCAAGCGCGAGGACCTGGTCCACGGCGGCGCTCACAAGGGCAACCAGGTCCTGGGTCAGGCCCTGCTGGCCAAGCGGATGGGCAAGCAGCGCATCATCGCCGAGACCGGCGCCGGCCAGCACGGGACGGCCACCGCCATGGTCTGCGCCCTGCTGGGACTGGACTGCACCATCTACATGGGGGCCACCGACGTCGTGCGTCAGGCCTCCAACGTGGAGCGCATGGAGCTCATGGGCGCCACGGTGGTGCCGGTGGACAGCGGTGCCGGAACGCTCAAGGACGCCGTCAACGAGGCGCTGCGCGACTGGACCGCCTCCTTCGCCGACACCCACTACCTGCTGGGCACGGCCGCCGGCCCCCACCCCTTCCCCACGATCGTGCGCGAGTACCACCGGGTCATCTCCCGGGAGGCCCGCGCCCAGGTCCTGGGGCTGGCAGGGCGTCTGCCGGACTCGGTCATCGCCTGCGTGGGTGGGGGCTCCAACGCGATCGGCATGTTCGCCGACTTCATCGACGACCCCGGAGTCGAGCTCATCGGCGTCGAGCCCGCCGGTGAGGGGCTGGACACGTCCCGCCACGGCGCCCCCATCAACAAGGGGCTGGTAGGCATCCTCCACGGGGCGCGCAGCTACCTCATGCGCACCTCCGAGGGACAGGTCGAGGAGTCCTTCTCCGTCTCGGCCGGCCTGGACTACCCGGGCGTGGGACCCGAGCACGCCTGGCTGTCGGACACCGGCAGGGCCCGCTACGTCGGCATCGGCGATGACGACGCGATCGAGGCCTTCCGGCTGCTCTCGCGCCACGAGGGGATCATCCCGGCCGTGGAGTCGGCCCACGCCCTGGCCCAGGCCCTGGCCATGGCCCGGAAGGTGCCCGAGGGCGGCGAGCCCCCGATCCTGCTCGTGTGCCTGTCGGGCCGCGGGGACAAGGACCTCGATCAGGTGCGGGCTCGCCTGGGCGGCTCCTTCTCCACCGACGGCGCCGTCGCCCGGGCCGCGCGTATGGTGGAGCAGATGGGCAAGCGCACCGAGTACGCCGGCCTGAACGCAGGCATGAGCACCGGCCCGGACGAGGAGTTCTGACATGAGCCGCTATGCTGCGATGTTCACCGCCCTCAAGGAGCGCGGTGAGGGGGCCTTCGTCCCCTTCGTCATGGTCGGCGACCCCGACCCGGCCACCAGCGAGGCCGTCATTGAGGCCCTCATCGCCGGCGGGGCCGACGCCCTGGAACTGGGTGTGCCCTTCACCGATCCGGTCGCCGACGGGCCCACCATCCAGAAGGCCCACGTGCGGGCGCTGACCGCAGGGACAAGTTTCCGCGACTGCCTGGAGGTGGTCGCGCGGGTGCGCCGGCGCCACCCGCAGCTGCCCATCGGCATGCTCATCTACGGCAACGTCCCCTTCGCAATGGGCCTGGAGCGCTTCTACACCGAGTGCGCTCAGGCCGGCATCGACTCGGTGCTGCTGCCCGACGTCCCGATCCGCGAGTCGGCGCTCTTCAGTCGCGCCGCTAAGGAGGCCGGTATCGACGCCGTCTACATCGCCCCGCCGTCGGCCGCCACCGAGACCCTGGACGCGGTGGCGGCAGCCTCGCGCGGCTATGTCTACGCCGTCTCCCGGGTGGGCGTGACCGGCACCGAGTGGGCCTCGTCGACCGTGGGACTCGCCGAGTCGGTGGAGCGCCTGCGAGCCGACGCCGCAGCGCCAGTCATGCTGGGCTTCGGCATCTCCACGCCCGAGCAGGTCGCCGAGGCCATCGCCGCGGGCGCCGACGGCGCGATCAGCGGGTCCGCCACGGTCAAGATCGTCGAGCGCTTCGCCCCCGAGATCGTGGCAGCCGCCTCCGGCGACAACGGCGGGCACGGCGACGAGGAACGGCGCCACTACGCGCTCGGGGCGCTGCGCAGCGAGCTCGTCGCTTTCATCGCCGCCATGAAGAAGGCTACGCGCCGACACTGATCACCGGCGCGGGAAGGACCGTCCGGAAGGGACAGGGGTCGGATGCTCCGTCAGCCTCGGAGCATCCGACCTTTGTCGTGGTCTACGTGAAGTCTGGGCGCCGAGCACGACGAGAATGACATACCTTCAAAATTTACCATCCAAGTTATATATTAATGAGACAAGTCATCTCCCCGAGTTTTCTCGGAGAAAGGTATGCTCATGCAGCTTTCGCACTCTCATCCCCCACGTTCGCGCAGACGCCTCCTGGGCATCAGCCTGGCCCTGCCCCTACTGGCGGCCGGCTTCATCGCACCCCCAGCACAGGCGGACCCCACCCCTACGGCACCAGCGGACAACGGCATCACCGTCTCCGGCAACTACAACCCGGGAGGAGCCGGCTGCCAGGGAACGGACAACTCCATCGACTGCCTGACCTGGGGGGTTCGCGTCCCGTCATCAATAGCGCCGCACAAGGACCTGAGCGTCACCATCGAGGCGGACTCCGTGCCAGGCCAGTGGACCTGGAACTGTTCCGACGAGTTCCGTGTCGCCGGTACGGCGGCGTTCTTCAACCGCTCCGCCAACGGGGAACTCAACAAGATGGGCGAATCCGGCCTGGGACTGGCCGATCCGATCGTCTACACCAGGCTCGGGAGCAGCGCAGGATCGCCCACCAACGTGAACTGCACGCCCGAGCACCTGAGCCTGACATACACGATCGATTACCTGGTCCGAGAAGAGGGTTCCTACCTGGATCTCAACATCGGGACAGCAGTAACGGCCCCCGGGACGGACGCCCGCGACTACACCTTCACCCCGACCATCACGACCTCTGAGGACGCCACCCCCCAAACGCCTGTCGCCACGGCCCAGAAGCCGGCCGCCAGTGCCCCCCACGCCACCGTCACCACCGAGACGGTCACGGTCGACGGCGCCGCCAAGGACGCCGCCCGCTTCACAATGAAGGCGAAGAACGACTCGACCACGCCCATGTCCGACTTCACCGTCTCCGCGGGCCGCTCCAGAGGACAGGCCCAGGTGGCTGCTCTGACCTGTGACCTGACCGCCTTCGGTGGTGAGGTCGTCTCCACCAAGGGCCCGGCCGAGAGCCTCACGGTCCCCAGCGGCAAGGCAACGATCCCCAGCGGCAAGGAGATCACCTGCCAGGTGGACCTGACCGGCGTCGCCGGACGCAACACAGTCACGGCCGGAATCACCACCGGCGACCAAACCTTCTCCAGTGACCACAACACCGACCGCCCGGTGGGCGAGGTGACGGTCCAGGCGACGGATCAGAGCGTCGGACTCCAGGGGCCGGATGCCATGCACGACAAGCAGTATGTCAGCGTCAGCTACACCGTCACCTTCTCCAACAAGACCGACGCCGAGGGGTCCTTCCCCAATCTGGTCCTACGACCCCAGTCGCCCGCCGGCCTGACATTCGAACGCATCAACGGCGATGGACCATGGTGGTTCAACAGAGACAGCGACGCCCTCACCCCCTCGGCCGACGGAACGGTCCAGGTGCCGCTCAACTCTCCACTCAGTTCCAACTCCTCGGAGACCTTCACATTCACCGCCGATTACGCGATCGATACGGCTGCCATGACCGACAACGACTGGAAGGCCCTGGGCGCCTGCGACCCCAAGGACCCCTCCAAGGGCGTGACGACGCAGATCGACGTCGACGGAAACGGAGCCGGTTTTGAAGCCGGTTCCTTCACCACCTGCACCCCGGTGACGCGCCCGCAGGGCTGATCGCCGACGTTCAACGGGAAATCCGAAGAACAAAGGTCGGGTACACGAAAGTTTTCGTGTACCCGACCTTTGTCTCATTCTCAACAAGGCAAGAAGCCGCGCACCATGATGAGCGTTCCTACCTTTCTAAAATGTACCGTTCGGAGATATATTGTCAATGCATTCTGCTCCCATCCCGACCCTTTCGGAGAAAAGCGTGTTCACGCACACCCCACCTTCTCAACTCGCTGAGCGGCGGCGACGTCTCCTTGGCGTCGCCATGGCTCTTCCCCTGCTCGCCGCCGGTGCCATCGCCGCCCCGGCGAGCGCCGCCACCTCGACCACCGCCACTGACACCGGTATCAGTGTGGAAGGGCGCTACAACACGGTCGGTGCCGGCTGCCACGGCTCCGACAACGCCGAGGGTTGTCTGAACCGGAGAGTCCACGTCCCCTCCACGATCGCACCCCGACAAGGGCCCACTGTCACCACCGAGGCGGTCCTGGTCGACGGCACCGCCAAGGACGCCGCCCGCTTCACCATGAAGGCGAAGAACGACTCGACCACGCCCATGTCCGACTTCACCATCAACGCCTCACGAAGCAGCGGACGGGCCCAGGTGACCGCCCTGACCTGTGACCTGACCGCCTTCGGCGGCGAGGTCGTCTCCACCAAGGGCCCGGCCGAGAGCCTCACGGTCCCCAGCGGCAAGGCGACGGTTCCCAGCGGCAAGGAGATCACCTGCCAGGTTGATCTGACCGGCGTCGTGGGACGCAACACGGTCACGGCCGGAATCACCACTGATGGGCAGAGCTTCGCCGCCAACTACGTCGACAATCGCCCCGTGGGCGAGGTGACGGCCCAAAGCTCCCAGAACAGCACCGAGGCCGCCCCCACCGGCACCTCCCAGATCGTGGTCGAGTACACCGTCACCTTCACCAACAAGACCGACGCCGAGGGGCGAACCTCCGATATCGTCCTGCGGCCCCACCTCCCCGCCGGCATCGCACTGCGGAACGTATGGGGCACCGGTGTCCCGTGGCGAGTCGATGTCGGCGCCTACATGCTTCAGGAGGACGGCTCCATCCCACTGCCGACGGGAGACCCCATGCCCGGAGACTCCACAACCACCATGACCTTCTGGAACACCTATGAGGTCAATGCCGACGCGATCACCGAGGAGGAATGGGAGGCGCTGGGCACCTGCAACCCCAAGGACCCCTCCAAGGGACTGACCACCCAGATCGACGTCGCCGACAGTGGTGCCGGCATTGAGGCCAAGTCCTTCGCGGTCTGCACCACTGTGACACGCGCGAAGAACTAGAACTCCGGGGGGCCATACAGTCGTCGCGATCTGCGCCATCGTCGGCGGTCCTCTCCCCACACCGGGCGATAGGCTGGTGCCATGGCCAGTCTGCTCAATCGGATCCTCACCCTGCTCGGTCGCACCGCCTCCGACGCTGTGAACGATGTACTCACTCAGAAGTCCTCGACGGCATCAGGACCGTCCAGGACTACTGCCTCCGATTCTGTTGAGCCCAGGAAGCCCACTCCGCCCACTCAGACGACGCGCGCGCCCAAGCCGTCACTCTCGTCGTCCTCTCCTCAGGGCGTCAGCGTCTACGATGTCTCCGCCCTGGGACTGCCCACCTTCAGCTACTCCCCCGATCCAGACGGCGACGCCGACCCCGGCGAGGTGGTGTGGGCCTGGGTTCCCTTCGAGGAGG
>NZ_CAUROW010000022.1:0-33991 GCF_963526355.1 uncultured Actinomyces sp.
GCCGCCGGTGATCCCGAGGGTCTCGGCCTCGGCCAGGACCGCGGAGATCGCCCCTCCGGGGATGATGCGCCGGGGGCTATGCCAGGTCAGGGCCGCCCGCACGAAGGCGGGGGTCGCGCTGGTCCCTCGCGGGAGGTCGCGCAGGAGGGCGAGCACCCGGACGCGCAGTCGCGCCGCCCACCCGGCCTCCAGGTCCGGGCCGAGGACGGCGTGCAGGGCCCCGTCGTCGTCACGGGTACCTGTCAACCAGGGGGTGCGGGCGCTACCCGACCAGGCCAGGGCGAGCGGCGCCCAGCGCTGGGGGAGACTGTCGGCGAGCCAGCCGGCAGCCAGGGCCGAGGGCACCCAGGTGGCGCCGTCGTCGTCGAGCCCCAGGAGCCCGGCACCCGCGGCGATCTCAATGATGCGGGCGGCCTCGTTGAGCTCCAGGTCGAGGGCATCGGCGGTGCGAGTCAAGGCGCGTACGCTCACTCCCCCGCTGCGGCGAATCGTCCCACCCTCGCGGCCCCACTCCTCCAGGAGCGCGGCCACGAGCCGGACGGTCTCCTCGGCGTGGAAGGAGGACTCGGAGGCAATGACATCGCCACCCACCGTCTCCAGGTCGCCGGCCTCCGGGGCAGTCAGGGGCTCACGCGTCAGGCGGCCACCGCGCAGGGCGAGGGCGACCTGACGCGGCAGGGTGAAGCGGGTGCGCCCGCGGGAGTCGCTGCTGCGCTCCAGCCAGCCGCGCTCGATGAGCGGCGCCGCCCCCGGAGCCCTGCCACCCGAACGCAGCGTGCCGGCGGGCGGCCCCCAGGTGAGGGCCTGGAGCATCTCCACGGAGGCCGCCGGGACGATCGGCTCACCGCCACCGCCGGTGACGTCCTCGCTCAGCTCCTCCAGGGTGGGCGGCAGCTGCTCGGTGCTCAGGGGTTCGGCGGCCCAGGGCCCCAGGCCGAAGGGATGCGGTCCGAAAGCCGCCTCCAGCGCGGCCACGGGTCTGTCCTCGACAATGAGCACCAGCCGGCGCAGTCGCGCCAGTGCCGCAGTGACCTGCTCGGCAGGCAGCGACAGGTGGGCGGCGACCAGCCCGGCCAGGTCAGCGCCCACCGGGGTGCCTGCGGGATCGCCGACAGGCCTGTCGTCGACCGGCTCTCCACCGGCCCCACCGGATCGTCCGTCCTCGATGACCTCAGCAGCGCCTGCCGCTTCGGTCTCCTCAGGCTCCGTGGGGCCGGCCAGCACCACCACCGCCTCGGCCACGGCCAGCGTCGGCGCATCCAGCCCGGCCAGGGCGTGCTCAACGCTGCCCAGAGCCCCCGCGCGGGTCGCCAATGCCAGGAAGGAGGAGGACGGCGGCGCGGCCAGGTCCGGGCGCGCCACCAGCAGGGCGGCGACCTCGCGGTCCGGCAGCGCCGTCAGGTGCACGGCGAGGTCCTGGGTGGAGGCGGAAGAGCTCATCCGCACCAAAATACGCCCCCGCCCAGCTCACGGACAGCACGGAACAGGAGCGAGGAGGCGAGCACGAGCGGGGCCAGTGCCGTTTACTCACTCACCGCCGCCTCGGAGGGCTTTGAGGCCTCACTCGACCGGAGGGACGTGCCGATGGCAAATCCCATACCCCATCCCACGGGCATCCACAGGTACCAGAGCTTCGGCATCATGACGGCCATCGTCACGGCCATGACGATGCCCATCGAGGCCCCGAGTACCACCGGCAAGAACCAGCGAGAGGACATCACTCCGGGCTGCTTGAGGGTCTTCGCTGTCTCGGCGCTCTCGCTGGAACCCGGTGTCTCCGGCCCGTCGACGGACATGCTGTTCTCGTTGTTCACGCCGTCACCCTAAACAGTCCGCCCGAGTGGATTCCTCCTCCTGCTGAAGGAGACCCGTCCCACCTCAGGGCGTGTTGTCTCATGCTTGCGTTGTCTCAGGCCGCCTAGAAGGCATGTGATGTCTCGGGACCGGGCCGCCCCTCCCGCTGGAAGAGGAACGTCTCCTCCGTCACGGCGCCCCGACACCCCGACTTGGGATACTCCCGCCCATGTCCGCCACGCCCAGCGATCCTGCGTCCCCGGCGTCGTCGGCCCCCGACGGCCCACTCATTGTCCAGTCCGACAAGTCCGTCCTCCTGGAGGTCGCCCACCCCCGGTCCGGCGAGGCCCGCCGCGCCATCGCCGCCTTCGCCGAGCTGGAACGCGCCCCCGAGCACATCCACACCTACCGGATCACGCCGCTGGCGCTGTGGAACGCGCGCGCCGCGGGACTGGACGCTGAGACGGTCGTCCACGTCCTCATCACCTACTCGCGCTTCCCGGTGCCGCACGCCCTACTCACCGAGATCGCCGAGACGATGAGCCGCTACGGCCGCCTCCAGCTCCTCACCGACCCCGCCCACGGCCTGGTCCTGCACGCCACTGACGTACCGGTCCTGGAGGAGGTCATGCGCTCCAAGCGCACCAAGGGTCTGCTGGGGACCCGGCTCGGGGAGGCCGATGTCGTCATCCACCCCTCGGAGCGGGGACACCTCAAGCAGGTGCTCATCAAGCTGGGCTGGCCGGCCGAGGACCTGGCCGGCTACGTCGACGGCGAGGCCCACCCCATCACGCTGACCGACTCCCCCGGCACCTTCCAGCTGCGTCCCTACCAGACCGAGGCGGTGGAGAGCTTCTGGGCGGGAGGCTCCGGCGTGGTCGTCCTGCCGTGCGGAGCTGGAAAGACCCTCGTGGGCGCCGCCTCCATGGCCAAGAGCTCGACGACGACGCTCATCCTGGTCACCAACGCGGTCTCGGCGCGCCAGTGGAAGGAGGAGCTCATGCGCTTCACCACCCTGACCGAGGACGAGATCGGCGAGTACTCCGGCTCGCGCAAGGAGGTCCGCCCCGTCACGATCGCCACCTACCAGGTCCTGACCACCCGCCGGAAGGGCGTCTACCCGCACCTGGACCTGCTGGACTCCCACGACTGGGGGCTCATCGTCTATGACGAGGTCCATCTTCTGCCCGCACCGATCTTCCGAATGACCGCGGACCTGCAGGCGCGCCGCCGGCTGGGCCTGACCGCGACTCTCGTGCGCGAGGACGGCCGCGAGGACGAGGTCTTCAGCCTCATCGGCCCCAAGCGCTACGACGCCCCCTGGAAGGACCTGGAGAACCAGGGCTGGATCGCCCCGGCGATCTGCACTGAGGTGCGCCTGACCCTCGACGCCGGCGAGCGCATGGCCTACGCGACCGCCGAGCCCGAGGAGCGCTACCGCCTGGCAGCCTGCTCACCGCGCAAGCTGCCGATCATCGATGCCCTCCTGGCCCGCCACGAGGGCGAGTCGGCCCTGGTCATCGGCCAGTACGTGGACCAACTCACCGAGATCGCCGAGCATCTGGACGCCCCGGTCATCACCGGCTCGACGACGGTGCGCGAGCGTCAGCGCCTCTACGACGCCTTCCGCTCCGGCGAGATCCGCACCCTCGTGGTCTCCAAGGTGGCGAACTTCTCCATCGACCTGCCGGGGGCGAGCGTGGCCGTCCAGGTCTCGGGCTCCTTCGGCTCACGCCAGGAGGAGGCTCAGAGGCTCGGCCGGATCGTGCGCCCCAAGGAGGACGGCCGCCAGGCCCACTTCTACACGGTCGTCGCCCGTGACACCGCCGACCAGGAGTACGCGGCGCACCGGCAGCGCTTCCTGGCCGAGCAGGGCTACGCCTACGCCATCATCGACGCCGAGAACCTCACCGAGGACAGCTGAGCCCGGCCCGGCGGCCAACCAGTCCCGCCAGGCCAACCAGACGAACCAGCCCCGCCAGGCAGGCCGGGCCAGTTAGGTCTGGGCCCGGTCAGCGCGACAGGCGGCGGGCGCGCACGTTGCGCACGAGGACCCGCGCCAGGGTGCGGCCGAAGGCCTGGATGACGGGATCGACCCTCTCGGCCTCCTCGCGGGCGGCGGCCCCGACGCTCGCGACTGCCTCAGGCAGGTCGGCGGCCGTCGCCCCGTGGGTTCCGGCGGCGCCGGACGCGGCGCTCTTTCCGGCAGCCACCTCCAGGGCGTCGCAAGCGGCCCTGAATGAGGCCGCGTCCATGATGCCGGCCTGCTCGTTCAGGGCGTCGCGGGTGCGCCAGTAGGCGACACGCGCCGGGTCCGACTCTGGGTGGTGCTGGAAGGCCAGGAGCTGGCCGGCCCGCCAGGTGTGGACCGGGGAGCGGTCGGAGGAGGCCAACAGGGTGGCGGCCTCAGGCAGCTGGGTGACGGCGTCGTAGTGGGAGACGATGGCGGGGATGCGGGTGCCGCCGGAGGTGGGGATCCCGGCGCGGTGGGCGGCACGGATGGTCTCGGCGGCCACCTGCCCGAAGACCGGGTCACTCTCGCCGGCCGGCGAGATGGTCAGATCGACGACGCCGACCTCGTCGTTGCCCAGCGCCGGCACGGCCGTGGTGCCGCCCAGGGCCTCGGCGGCCACTTGGGCGCCCAGGCAGATGGCGATGGTGGGGATGCCGTCATCGACGACGCCGCACAGCAGCTCACGCAGGTCCGCCAGCCAGGGGTGGTCGGCCTCGTCGTGGGCGCTCATGGATCCGCCTAGCACGACGAGGCCGTCACCGACCTCGTTGAGGGACGGGATGGCCTCGCCCTGCCACGGACGCACCATGCGCAGTGTGGCCCCCTCGGCGAAGAGCCACTCCCCCAGGCGCCCCACAGGCGCGAGCTCCTCAGGCTCGATGACGGTGATCGTGAGCGTGTCTGTCATGGGTGACATTCTGCCGGTGACTCGGTTGCTCACAACCGACGACAGGCGCACACGTGCCGCCTGAGGCGAAACGACTTGCTCACACCACAGCCCCACCAGCCACGGCACCCACCGGACCACCGACGCAGACACCGACGGCCGCACCAGCCTGAGCCCCACCCCCAGTTAACAGCCACCGCCCCCATGGCCCCGAGGCCGAAGAAATCCTCACCGCCCCCACATATCCCAACAGGGCACTCATTCTAAATACTGTGCAACTCAGGTAATTATTCTCCTTCATTGGGGATGTCACTATGTCACCACCGATATTGGCGCTCGCCTCATTCAGATTTGACACGGCGGCCATCACCTCGCCGTGATCCCGCCTCAATTGACCCGATACCTGACAACCTTCCGGCACTCACCGCAATTCGGAAGCGCCCGTCACCCCATGCCTGATCCCGAATTGACCACAAGACCGCCCACCCATTTCTTCTGAACGCCGGAGCGCAGCAGCCGACGGACGGAGCCCGCCGCAGGCCGTCCACCCCGTCCATGCAGCCTCTGCCGTGCACACACTGCCTGAAGGCGAAACGACTTGCCCCTACCCGCACCCTGCGGAATCATGGCGCAAATGAAGAGCCCGCAGTCCCCGTCCACCCGTCCCTTGCATCGATTGGCCGCCGGCGGCGCCGCAACGGCGGCCGCCCTGGGGCTGCTGGGAGCCTCCGCGTGTGCTACGGCGGCGCCGACGGCCGCAGCCGCCGGTCTCTCCGCCTCCTCGGGTTC
Organism: uncultured Actinomyces sp.; assembly: GCF_963526355.1. Taxonomy (GTDB): domain Bacteria; phylum Actinomycetota; class Actinomycetes; order Actinomycetales; family Actinomycetaceae; genus Actinomyces. The sequence goes on from NZ_CAUROW010000022.1 coordinate 5,484, forward strand.
AGTGCCGGCAACCCTCCAGGCGGCGTCGAGCACGACCCTGACCCGGCACGTCACCGACGATCTGGGAATCCTCGACGCCTCCAAGGCCCAGCAGGCCGTGGACACGATGTCCTCCAAGCACGGCGTGGGCCTGTGGGTGCTGACCGTCTCCGACTCCAGCCGCAAGGCCTCTGCCATCGCGGAGCAGGCCTTCAAGGACTCGAAGCTGGGACGCAACGACATGCTTCTGGTCATCAACGTCCCCTCGGACAGCTCGGTCTCGAAGAGCTACAAGCTGCAGGCACCTAACAACTCCTCGAAATTCTCCAGCTCCCAGTACAAGCAGATCGACTCCGCCGTCAAGAAGCAGCTGAACGCCGGCGACTACGACGGCGCCGTGGCAGCGATCCCGCAGAACATGTCCAGTTCCTCGGGCTCACGCAGCTCCGGCATCGGGAACTCGGTATCTTCGGCGCTTCCAGTGCTGCTGGGCGGGGGCGCGGTCGCGGCGGGTGGAGCCGCCGCCTGGACGGTGTACAAGCGCAGGAAGAACAAGGAGAACGACGGCATGCTGTTCGGCAGGCGTGGGGAACAGACCGCCGCGGGCGGTGCAGCGCAGGAGGCGCCATCGGGTCCCGCCTCGATGACGCTGGAGCAGTTGCGCACCCAGGCGGGCAGCGCGCTGGTTCAGGCCGACGACACGGTACGCGCCGCCGCCGAGGAGCTGTCCTACGCGCAGGCGCAGTTCGGTCTGTCGGCCACGGATGCCTTCACCGCCGCCCTGGACAGCGCCCGCAAGCACCTGTCACGATGCTTCGAGCTTCGCAAGATTCTCGATGACGACATCCCCGAGACCGAGCCGCAGCAGCGGCAGATGTACACCGAGATCCTCCAGCACTGCTCGGAGGCGGTCAGCGAGATTCACGCCCAGGAGGAGGCCTTCAACAAGCGGCGCGGCATCGAGGCGAACCTGCCGACGTCGATCGCTGAGACCACCCAGCGGGCAGATGAGACCGAGCAGGCCATCGTCATGGCCGAGACGGTCCTGGTCACCCTGAGCGCTGCTTACCCCGCCTCCTCCCTGACCAGCGTGGCCCAGGCCCCCGAGCAGGCCCGTCGCCTGCTGACCGCAGGACGCACCGCCCTGGACCAGGCCCGCGCCAGCGTCGAGACCTCCCAGGACGCGACGGCGGTGGAGCAGGTGCGCATCGCCCAGGGCTCGATCGCCCAGGCCGGCGGACTGGCCGCCCAGGTCATCGGCGCCCGCGAGCGCCTCCAGAGCGCAGCGAAGGACCTGGAGACGGCCATCGCCTCGATCTCCTCGGACCTGGTGGACGCCCAGCGCCTGGAGGGCTCGGTGCCGGCGGCGACCCTGGCCCCACTCGTGGCCGATGCCGAGGCCGCTGTCGCTGAGGGACGTCGGGCCAGCGGCGACTCGCCGACCGGCGACCCCCTGGCCGCGCTGGACCACCTGACTCGGGCCGAGGCCGCCATCGACGCCGCCCTGGCCCCAGCCCGCGAACGCGAGGAGAACGACTCGCGGGCCCGGGCCTCCCTGGGCTCGCGTCTGGCCCGCCTCAACTCCCAGGTCGAGTCCGTGACCTCCTACATCACCACCTATCGCGGCGCGGTGGGGCCCTCTGCGCGCACAGCGCTGAGCGAGGCCTCCCGCCACGCCACGGCCGCCACAACCATCCAGACCACGGACCCGGTGGCCGCACTGGCCGAGGTCGCAGCGGCCGAGCCCCTCGTGGCCCAGGCCCAGACCCTGGCCGAGGCCGACGTGCGCGGCTCATCGTCGAGCTCGTGGAGCCCGCGCTCGGACGGGGGCTCAGGAGGCGGGCTCGACCTGGGCTCGCTCGTGCTGGGAGGGCTCCTTCTGGGCGGAGGCGGCCATAACTACGGGGGCTGGGGATCCCACCATCACGACAACGACTGGGATGGCGGCTTCTTCGACGGCGTCAGTGGCTTCTTCGAGGGCGGTGGCGACTTCGGCGGCGGAGACGGCGGCTTCTTCGACGGCGGAGACGGCGACTTCTGAGCCGCGCTCGGAAATCGCCCGACCTCAGGCCCCTCACGACCTGCCGGTTTCTGAACGGCGTTTTTTGCCGTCTCCTCCCTGGTCATGCCCTGAGCGATGAATCCCCGGCCCGCGTGACTCCGACCGCCCGAACCTGAGATCATGGCGCCTGATCCGCCTGGCCCGCCCGGCGACCACCTTGCCCACACCGACGTCGCACCTCGACGGAAGGACGAACAACTATGGCTGAGAAGCAGTCGATCCTGGGGCGCATCGCCCAACTCACCCGCGCCAACGTCAACGCGCTCCTGGACCGCGCCGAGGACCCGGAGAAGATGCTCAACCAGCTCGTGCGGGACTACACGGCCTCCATCGCCGAGGCCCGCGATGCCGTCGCCCAGACGATCGGCAACCTGCGGCTGGCCGAGAAGGACCACGCCGCCGACGTCGCCGAGGCCCGGGATTGGGGCAACAAGGCACTGGCCGCCTCCCGCAAGGCCGACCAGCTGCGCGCCGGCGGCGACGCGGCCGGTGCGGACAAGTGGGACTCGATGGCCAAGATCGCACTGACCAAGCAGATCACGGCGGAGAACGAGGCCAAGGCCGCCGAGCCGATGATCGCCTCCCAGCGCCAGGTCGTCGAGCAGCTCAAGACCGGCCTGCAGCAGATGGAGGTCAAGCTCGGCGAGCTGCGCTCCAAGCGCGACCAGCTCATCGCCCGTCAGAAGACCGCCGAGGCCCAGGTCAAGGTGCAGGGAGCCATTCGCTCCATCAATGTCCTGGACCCCACCAGCGAGCTGTCCCGCTACGAGGATCAGGTGCGTCAGGTCGAGGCCCAGGCCGCCGGGCAGATGGAGCTGGCCGGATCCTCCCTGGAGGCCCAGTTCGCCGAGCTCGAGTCCTCCGGCGCGGACCTGGAGGCCGAGGCCCGTCTGGCCGCACTCAAGGCCGGGCAGAATCCGGCGCTGCCGGGCGCCCAGCAGCCCGCCGCCCAGATCACCGACGGTGACGACGCCGCCATCAACGCCGCCTTCGACGCCCTCAAGGCCCAGAGCCAGCCGGTCGGCGAGGAGAGGTCCTCTTACTGAGGCCACTGAGGCTCACCACGTCAGCGCCGGTTCCCGAGCCGGTCCGGCTGTCGGAGCAGCGCCGTCAAGACGCCTTCCGCCCGGTTCTCGTCGCCACGACGAGGGCCGGGCGCCTCAGTCAGCGGGTTCAGGGGTTACCGCGTTGACATCAGCGTTGATATCAGCAGAGCCTCTCCGGGCGGCGCCGTCAGCCACCGGGCGGCCGGACCGGTAGCATGAAGCCTATGAGCGTACCGACTTATCTTCTCGTCGATGGCGAGAACATTGACGCCACTCTCGGCATGAGTGTGCTGGGGCGACGTCCCGAACCTGAGGAGCGGCCCCGCTGGGACCGGGTCCTCGCATACTGCGACGAACTGTCTTCCGCCAACGCCGAGGAGGGCGAGGACAACGAGGCTCGTGCCCTGTTCTTCCTCAACGCCACCAGCGGCCACATGCCCATGAGCTTCATCCAGGCCCTACTGGCCATGGACTATCGCCCCGTCCCGCTAGCCGGGTCGGGGAACAACGAGGAGAAGGTCGTCGACATCGGTATCCAGCGCACTCTGGAGGCGCTGGCGCAGCGGGTCGAGTCCGGCCAGGAAGCGCATGTCCTGCTGGGCAGCCACGACGGCGACTACATCCCCTATATCGAGAGGCTCCTGCAGGCCGGCGCCACGGTGGGAATCCTGTGCTTCCGCGAGTTCCTCAACGCCCAGTTGGCCTCGCTGGAGGGCGAGGGCCTGACGGTCTATGACCTGGAGAGCGACGTCAAGGCCTTCACCATCCCACTGCCGCGCGTGTGCATCATCCCGCTGGAGGACTTCGACCCGCTCGTCTTCCTCTGAGCCCATCGGCGGGGCGTCGCTGCCGTCGTCGCCCCGCCTCATCTCACAACCCGAATCGCCGAAGAGTTTCGCCAATCGCTTCTGTTCAGCACCAACCACCCAAGCCTTCTGTTTTTGTGGGAATCACAAGGGTTTCGACCGCCAAAGTACGTCGTGCATCACACCAATCACTTGACCCATCAACAGCAAGCACTCGGAACTCGTCCAGGAAACAGCCAGAAACTGAAGGGATGGTGTGGCCCATGGAGCGTTCCCAGCAGTCCCGCACCGAAGCTCACCTCCTTGTCGTCGACGATGAACCCAACATCCGCGACCTGCTCGCCTCATCCCTGCGATTCGCAGGCTTCGAGGTCTCGATCGCCGGAGACGGCAACGGCGCCCTCAAAACGGTGGAGAAGATGTCTCCCGACCTGGTGGTCCTCGACGTTATGCTTCCCGACATGGACGGTTTCACCGTGGCCCGGCGCCTGCGCGAGCGCGACGTGACCACCCCCATTCTCTTCCTGACCGCCCGTGATGACATGGCGGACAAGGTCCAGGGCCTGACCGTCGGCGGCGACGACTACGTCACCAAGCCCTTCGGCCTGGAGGAGGTCATTGCCCGCATCCGCGCGATTCTGCGTCGTACTCACGCCATCGAGAACGAGGACGACGGCGTCGTGCGCGTGGCCGACCTGATCCTGGACGAGGATGCCCACGAGGTGCACCGCGCCGAGGTGGAAGTGGACCTGTCCCCCACCGAGTTCAAGCTTCTGCGCTACCTCATGCTCAACGCCGGGCGCGTCGTCTCCAAGGCCCAGATCCTCGACCACGTCTGGGAGTACGACTGGAACGGTGACGCCGCGATCGTGGAGTCCTACATCTCCTATCTGCGCCGAAAGGTGGACCAGATCCAGGGCGCTGACGGCAGGCCCGTCACCCCGCTCATCCAGACCCGTCGCGGAGTGGGCTATATGCTGCGCGAACCCAAGGCCGAGTGATGGCCGTGGCGCGTGGGGGCAGCACGCGCCCGGCCAAGTCGTCCGGCAAGCAGCACCGCCCGATCAAACGGGGCCGATGGCACCCGATCACCGCGCTCCAGCGGCCCTGGCAGGCGATGCCTCTGCGCACTCGCCTGACTCTCATGACAACGGGACTACTCGCCATCGGGCTGATCGTGGTCTCTCTCGTAGTGACCTCCCTGCTCTACAGTCACATGATGGGGCAGATCGACAGTCAGTTGCGCACCACCTCCGTGGCCATCGGGAGTCAGGGTCTGGCCCAGATCCGCGAGGGCGGCACCACCAGCACTACCTTCCCCTCGAACTACTACGTCAAGGCCGATTACCTTGACGCCAGTCGCAACGGGGAGTGGATCTCGGCCGATACCGCCGCCAAGTACGGCCAGCCGCAGATCAAGGGACTGGATTACCGGCGCGCCCTGACTCACGCCGACAAGGGCGACTACCCGATCACCACGGTCAACTCCGACCAGCCCGGTCACCAGTGGCGGATGATCACCCTGCTCATCCAGGACCAGGACACAGGCGAGTACACCGGCGCCGTCGCCCTGGCGCTTCCACTGAGCGACGTCATGGAGACCGTGGAACGGACTCGCCTGGTCGTGGCCCTGGCCGACGTCTCGATCATCTCGGTCGGGGCCATCTTCGCCACCTACCTGGTCCACCGCTCCTTCCGTTCCCTGCGCCAGATCGAGGGTGTGGCCGGACGGATCGCGCAGGGCGATCTGTCGGCCCGCATCCTGGTAACTGAGCCGCGCACCACGGAGGTCGGATCGCTGCAGCGGGCGATCAATACCATGCTGGCCCAGAACGAGAACGCCTTCGCCGTCCAGGTCGTGGCCCAGGAGCGGATGACCCGCTTCGTCTCCGACGCCTCCCATGAGCTGCGCACCCCCCTGGCCGCGATCCGCGGCTACGGCGAGCTCTACCGGATGGGCGGGGTGCCCGCCAACAAGACCGGCGAGGTCATGGGGCGCATCGAGACCGAGTCCAACCGCATGGGGCGCCTCGTCGACGACCTCCTCCAGCTGGCCCGGATCGACGAGGGGCGAGAGATGTCCATGGAGCCGGTCAACCTCACCGACCTGGCGGCCGGGGCCCTGAGCGACATGATGGTTCTGGCCCCCGAGCGCGACTGCGGCCTCATCCCCTTGGATCCCCGTGACGAGGCCGCCGGCAAGGAGGCGCCCTCGATCCAAGTCATCGGCGACCGCGACCGCCTCTCCCAGATCCTCACCAATCTGCTGGGCAACGTCGTACGCCACACGCCCGCCGGCACGCCAGTGGAGATCGCCATCGGCATGGCACCTCCGCGTGCGACCCCGAAGGCGCAGCCGGTCGTCGTCGTCGAGGTCCGCGACCACGGCCACGGCGTACCGCCCGAGGCCGCCGAGAAGGTCTTCCAGCGGTTTTACCGCTCAGACACCTCCCGTAACCGGGAGACCGGCGGGTCAGGCCTGGGCCTGGCGATCGTGCTGGGAATCGTGGCCGCCCACCAAGGCACGGTGCAGATGCTCCAGACCCCCGGCGGTGGCGCTACCGTCCACATCGAGCTGCCGCCCGCGCCGGCCTGGTAAGGCGAGCACCTGTGCCATGCCGTCCGGATCCCCTCCGGGACTCTGTAAGAGTGGTACGCGAGACACTGTGTCACGTCGACGTTACAGCGGGGACGGTCCTACGATGGCACGCGTTCCATTTCCAACACGGAGACTGACCCATGGGTGTCATCGACGCACCGCAGTGGCTTCTTCCAGCCTTCACCCGTTCGGTGAAGGCGCTCGGCGCCACGCAGCCCCCAGAGGCGATCCGCTCCGCCGGCGAGCTCCTCATTGAGCGCTGGTCCACGCCGGACCGCTGTTTTCACAACCTTCGCCACCTCATCGACATGCTCGCGCGCGTCGACGAGCTGGCCGAGGAATCCCACAACCCGGACATCATGCGGGTCGCCTGCTGGTACCACGGGTGCGTCTTCTCAGCCGACGCCGAGGAGGCCAACCGCGGCAACGGCGGCGAGGACGAGACCGCCTCAGCGGCCTTCGCCGAGACCGACCTGCGCCACCTGGGTGTTCCCGCACAGACGGTCGAGCGGGTGTGCTGCCTCATCGTCAACCTCAAGCGGCATATGCTCGACGAGCACGACATCGACGCCCAGGCACTCATCGACGCCGATCTGGGGACCTTGGCCGTGGACCCACAGACCTACACCGAGTACGTGCGTCTGTTGCGCGAGGAGTACTCCCACATCCCTCTGGAGGCCTACCTGCACGGGCGTCTGACGATCGTCTCCCGACTCCTGGACCGCGAGCACCTCTTCCACTCCCCCCTCGGCCGGCGCTGGGAGCGCGCCGCCCGGGAGAACCTGTCAGCCGAGCAGCGGCGGCTGAGCGAGAAACTCGCCAAGCTCGCCGCCGAGCAGCAGGGGGTCACGTCCCGGGCGACGGCGCGCCCGGCTCCGGCAGCCGCCGCGCCCGAGGCCGCCTCACCCGAGTCGGCACCGGACGGACTCGGGGACATCGCTTCGATCGAACCTCGCACTCCCCCTCTGGGCCTGCACACGCTCACCTCGATGGCACAGTCGGCCGGCCTTCCGACCCAGGACGGAAACACTCTGCGTATCGACACCAACATGAGAGCCCTGATCGCCTCATCGCCCGCGGCGACGGGTGAACGCCCCCGAACGGGAGCCCCCGTGGAGGAGACATCACCGTCGAGCGCGTCCTCACCGCGCACCCCCTCCCGGGGAGTCCCGGCCATCGCGTCCGCCTCCACACGACAGAGCGGTGAGCGCGGCGACGGGGAGGACGGAGACGGTGAGGAGGCGATGGCGCACACGGCCTCGATGGAGTCCTGCGCCGCCGACCTGGATCTGCTTCTGTCCTCGCGCAACCGCTCCGATGACGCCGATGACCGTCGCGCCCGGGTTCAGGCCGAGCGGGACAAGCTCGCCGAGAAGTTGCGGGCCAAGACTCGGGAGGCCAAAGAGCTTCGCGAAGCTCGCACCGGCGAGATCACCCCTATCACCGAGGAGATCATCGAGGACGGCGCCGGGGACCTCTGAGGCGCTTCACCCTCCCGCCGCCAGGCGGGCCCGGGTTCTCCGGGGCCACAGGACTCCGTCTGCACCCGGAGTTCACAGGGCTGTTCCTCCGTCCGGCGCGTCCCGGGGTCGGGCCCTAACGTGAGAGACACGCAGTGAACATCGCCTTCGGGCCGCCTCTCGCGAAAGGATCCACCCATGCCCACCTACTCAGTCGACACCGCGGCGGTGGCCGACACCGCCGCCCGGACACGAACCCGCATCGCCACGATCCAGACCGAGGTCGATGCCATGCAGGGCGATATCGGCCTGCTGCAATCCTGCTGGACCGGGACGGCGTCGGACTCCATGGCCACCTGCGCGGCCGACTGGCACCTCACCCAGCTCCAGGTGCAGTCCAATCTCGACCAGATCAGCCTGGCTCTGGACAACGCCGCTGTCTGCTACGACGACGCCGAGACCACGAACCAGGGGCGGTTCACCACCTCGGCACCCGCACCGGCCGCGGGCCCCGTGGGCGGATGGTAACCCCCTCCCACGGCTGACAGCGGCCCATTACTACCGCACGCCCGATGCGCGCAGGGAGGCGGGCCGCCCCTCACATGCGTGGGGGACGGCCCGCCTCCGGTCCTCGGCCCGACTGTCGTCGTGGCCGGACTACCGGTAAATGAACGGTTCGAGACGAATCACGTCGATCAGTACATGCCGCCCATGTCACCGGCGCCGCCCTCGGCCGGAGCGGCCGGAGGCTCGGGCTTGTCGGCCACAACGGCCTCGGTGGTCAGGAACAGACCAGCGATGGAACCGGCGTTCTGCAGAGCGGACCGAGTCACCTTGACCGGGTCGGCGATGCCGGCGGCCAGCAGGTTGACGTACTCCCCGGTAGCGGCGTTGAGGCCCTCACCGGTGGGCAGGTTGCGCACACGGTCCACGATGACGCCGCCCTCGAAACCGGCGTTGATCGCGATCTGCTTGAGCGGAGCCTCCACGGCGACCTTGACGATCGCGGCGCCAGTGGCCTCGTCGCCCTTAAGGTCGAGGGAGCCGAGGACCTCGGCGGCCTGGAGCAGGGCCACGCCGCCACCTGCGACGATGCCCTCCTCAACGGCGGCCTTGGCATTGCGCACGGCGTCCTCGATACGGTGCTTGCGCTCCTTGAGCTCCACCTCGGTGGCGGCACCGGACTTGAGGACGGCCACACCGCCGGCCAGCTTGGCCAGGCGCTCGGAGAGCTTCTCGCGGTCGTAGTCGGAGTCGGAGTTCTCGATCTCCAGACGGATCTGGGAGGTGCGAGCATCGATGGCGTCCTTGTCGCCGGCGCCCTCAACCAGGGTGGTCTCGTCCTTGGTGACGACGACCTTGCGAACCTGGCCCAGGTCCTCCAGGGTGGCGTTCTCGAGCTTGAGGCCGACGGTCTCGGAGATGACCGTGCCGCCGGTGAGGATCGCCATGTCCTGGAGCATCGCCTTGCGGCGGTCACCGAAGCCGGGGGCCTTGACGGCCACGGACTTGAAGGTGCCGCGGATGCGGTTGACGACGAGGGTGGCCAGGGCCTCGGCCTCGACGTCCTCGGCGATGATGGCCAGCGGCTTGCCGCTCTGCATGACCTTCTCCAGCAGCGGGAGCAGGTCCTTGACGTTGGAGATCTTGGACTCGACCAGCAGGACGTAGGCGTCCTCCAGGACGGCCTCCTGGCGGTCGGGGTCGGTGACGAAGTAGGGGGAGATGAAGCCCTTGTCGAAGCGCATGCCCTCGGTGACCTCGAGCTCGAGGCCGAAGGTGTTGGACTCCTCGACGGTGACGACTCCCTCGTGGCCGACCTTCTCCAGGGCCTCGGCGATGAAGGCGCCGATCTGCTCGTCGGCGGCGGAGATGGAGGCGGTGGCCGCGATCTCCTCCTGGGTCTCAACCTCCTTGGCGTCGGCGAGCAGACGCTCGACGACGGCCGCGACGGCCTTCTCGATACCGCGGCGAACGGCGATCGGGTTGGCGCCGGCGGCAACGTTGCGCAGACCCTCACGCACCAGGGCCTGAGCCAGGACGGTGGCGGTGGTGGTGCCGTCGCCCGCGACGTCGTCGGTCTTCTTGGCGACCTCCTTGACGAGCTCGGCGCCGATCTTCTCGTAGGGCTCCTCGAGCTCGATCTCCTTGGCGATGGTCACGCCGTCGTTGGTGATCGTGGGGGCGCCCCACTTCTTGTCGAGCACGACGTTGCGGCCCTTGGGGCCCAGGGTGACCTTGACGGTGTCGGCGAGGGTGTTGAGGCCGCGCTCCATGCCGCGGCGGGCCTCCTCGTCGAAGGCGATGATCTTGGACATTGAGTTTCCTCCACTGCGTGGTAGGGGCGGCCGGTTCGCGCCCGCGACGGACGGATCGAACCCCGGGCGTTCACGTCACACCCGACGCCGGTCCTCACGTTCCAGCCTGTACGGACTTAGCTGCATTCGTAGATGCGTTGTCACTCGAAGGCTCCGAGTGCTAACCGCAATGCTGGCACTCTCGGCCCTTGAGTGCAAGACACTCAGATCCGATCCACGCCGAATCCTCCGACGGCGAAGCAGGGAATCGCGGCAGCGCACCTCCGGGACTCAAGACGGATCCGAACCCATCCCCGCCGTTGCCAACAGGATGAGCGCGCAGGTCCAGGCCAGGGGCGCGGGACCCGCCGGGGCGCCGTCGGCCAGGACCTTCTCCGGCAGAGCCCCCACGGAGGTGCGGTGCGCCTCAAGCCAGGACAGCAGCCGGAGCCCTTCCTGCTCCATTCCCAGGGACAGGGCCGACCATGCCATGAGGGCGGTCTCCGGCGTCCAGGAGACACCGTCATCTCGCCAGCCCGACCCCGGTGCGAGGCCGCCGGCGGGACGCCGCATGCGCGCCGCAGCCACCTCCCGCACAGCTCGCGCCCCCCGCAGAGGTTCGGTGAACGGTGGGAGGACCAGGGCGATCGCGGCATCGACATCGTCACTCCGCACGTGTCGCCCCCAGGCTGGGGCAAAGTTCTGCTCCATGGCACGGCGCACCACTGCCGCCCGGTCGGCCAGGTCCTGAGGCGGGGTACCGAGATCAGCCCCCACCTCGACCAGCGCCGTCGCGGCCTCAAGCCCCAGGAGCACCGGCGCAGCGGTCCCCAGGGTGAGCACCGTCTCGGAGACCTCCCAGTAGTCGGGACTGGAGGCGGGCAGGTACGAAGGCGTGTCCGTGATCGCCAGGAGCCGGGTGGCGGCGCGAGCCAGGCTCTGGCCCACCAGACCGTCCAGCATGGCTGCGGGCACGCCGTCGGCCAGGAGCCTGGCCGCTGCCCACAGGAACCATCCGCAGCCGTCGGACTGGGGAGGACGGCCGTCGGGCACCCGGCCGTCGCTGGCGTATCGGGCCTCGAAACCGCCGTCAGCCCGTTGCCAGGAGGCCAAGTTGCCCAGGACGCCCACCGCCTCCTCCGGCAGGTTCACCGCGCTGAGGGCGGCCGCGGCGAAGGCGGCATCCCGCGGCCAGACGTAGCGCCAGTTGCCAACCGGCGCAGCCACCACCGCGCCCGGCGGGAAGACCTCCACCTCCTGCGGCACCCCCTCGCGTTCGGACGCGGTCTCGGGCTCGGCTTCAAGCCCGGTTTCAGGCTCAGGGCTGCTCGTCGCCCCCGTCCTGCCCGCGGGGCCGGCACCGACCGTGGGGCTCCAAGTCGACGCCGTCGGCCGCGGACCGGGTGGCCCCACCGTGAGAGCCGGTCCGGTCAGTGCCAGAAGATCGGCCAGGGCCCCGTCGGCCAAGTCCTTCCACCTGCCGGCGGGCAGACGGGCCGCCTCGCGGCGCGCGAGCGCCCTGCCGACCAGGACGTCGCGGTCCGGCACCAGCAAGCCCCACGGCTCGGGACGCTCGGGCAGGCGGGTTCCTGGAACGTAAGTCGTTGCGGTACCTGGGGCGAGGGAGTGGAGGGCACCGCCCCCGGCCACGACCAGGCCGTTCCCCAGAAGCGTCGGTTCACGGCGCGCGAGTCCCGCGATACCCGTGCCGGCCCAGACTGCCGCAGCGGCGGTGAGCGGTGCTGCCGCGGCGAGAGTCAGGATCCGACGGCGGCCGGGGCGCGCCGTCGGCCTCATATCCCCGAACTACGACTTGTAGTCATCGCGCAGGATGACGACGATCGGGTTGGACTGTGCGTTCTCAGCGCTCTCCGCCACGTTGCTGATCCCCAGCTTCTTGCCGACCTCCTCAGCGGCAGGGCGGTTCTCCGGAGAGGCGAAGTAGACCGTCGACTTGTCCGGCTCCTCGCTCTCGTAGATTCCGGGAGTGACGCTCACCGCGGCGAAGCCCGCATTGGTGAGCTTGTCACTGGCGCCCTTGGCCAAGCCACTGGTTGCCGTCCCGTTGGCCACGGTGACCCCGGTGGTGAAGTCCACGTTGCCCGAAGCACCGGCGGAGGCACTGGCACTGGGGGCGGCCGAGGACTCAGCGGCCTGGGACGCCTCGGCCGACTTGGTACCCGGCGCCTGGTCCCCACCCGCCTGCTTGCTCTGGGCGGGCTGGGATGTGGAGGACGCACCTGACGAGCCACCACCCGAGTTGTTGAGGAACAGTGTGACGGCTCCCCAGGCGAGCGCCGGAACCACGATGATGACGGCCAGCAGCGGCGCCCAACTGCGCCACCGAGGCACCTGGGCGCGGTGCACGCCCACGGGAACCGGGCCGTCATCCTCGCCGACGTCGAATTCGTCCTCGGGGTAGTCGTAGTTGCTCACCCTCACAAGATACCGGTCCGAGCACCGTTCGTCGGGTATTGATCGCCACGTCCGGCTCACGGAACCATGACATCGGGTCCGGCAAGATCCTGCGGACGACGGTGACGGGCCGTTAGGCTCGCGGCGTGACGACCGCCAAGCCTCTGCACGAGCTCATTGACCCCTCCTGGGCACGCGCCCTGGCACCCGTGGAGCCCACGATCCACGAGATCGGTGAGAGACTGCGCCAGGAGGTGGCCTCAGGCGCCGGTTACCTCCCAGCGGGAACGGACGTGCTGCGCGCCTTCACCTACCCGATGGACGACGTGCGCGTCCTCATCGTCGGCCAGGACCCCTACCCCACTCCGGGCCATCCCATGGGGCTGAGCTTCTCGGTGGCGCCCGGCGTGCGGCCACCGCGCAGCCTGGAGAACATCTTCCGCGAACTGGTCAGCGATCTGGGCGTGCCCCAACCGACGTCGGGGGACCTCACGCCGTGGTGCAGGCAGGGCGTCATGCTGCTCAACCGGGTCCTCACAGTTCGCCCCGGAGCGCCGGCATCGCACAAGGGATGGGGCTGGGAGAGGGTGACGCAGTGCGCCATCGAGGCGCTGGTTCAGCGCGGCGGCCCACTCGTGGCGATCCTGTGGGGGCGGCCGGCACAGTCCCTGACACCCATGCTGGGTCAGACGCCGATCATCGCCTCGCCGCACCCGTCCCCACTGTCCGCCTCGCGCGGGTTCTTCGGCTCACGTCCCTTCAGCCGCACCAACACGATCCTCTCTGACATGGGGGCCTCCCCGGTGGACTGGCGCCTGCCCTGAGGGCGGGCCGGGCCTCAACGTCCTCCAAGGCCTGTTTCGAAAGCCTGTCATTCGACTGCATCCAGGAGCTCGTGGACGCACCTCTGGGCCCATGGAGCACCCCGTGAGGTCAGCAGTCGAGGCCTGGGGCACGTTCGCGACGACCTGGAGTACCCCGGCCCCGTGGCAGTGCGGGTCAGTGCGGGTCTCGGGATCGGCCGCTCAGCCGGCGAAGGGGGAGTAGAGCACCGACACCAGCCCACTCACCCCTTCGATCAGACCGATCCAGTGGATGGGGATGAAGAAGAGTGTGTGGATGTTGCGCCTGGCCCGCTCCATGTCGCGCACCTGGTTCTCGACGACCTGCTCGATCTGAGCAGCGGCCTCTTCCTCGGAGGACGGTGCCGGAGCCCCGGGGGACATCTGGAAGGCGCCGTTCGCCACTCGCTCCCACATCTCGGCCCGCAGCTGGTTGCGAAGCTTTTCGACCTCCTGGGCCGGGCGGGTCAGGTTCAGCCACCGCCCGAGGAAGAAGTTGGCCACTCCCGAGATCAGGAGCCCTATCCCGGGACCCAACGTCGACGCCGTCTCACCGCGCCCCATCAAGGCCTCCAGTGGGAGTATGGCCCCAGCCATACCCGCCGCCGTGACTAAGATTGCCAGAATGCCCCAACCACGCCATACAATCATGGCGACAATATAGAGGATCCCTACAATCGGAAAGCATCTGTCTTGGGGAAGGACAACTGTGACTCCCCCCTCACACCGATTGCCGTCGCGGAGTACTCCACCAGTCCCGGGGCCCACCCGCTGACATCTGGTAGACACGATTCCATGCCCGACAACCAGCCAGATCAGCCGCTTCAGCCCACATCCGGCGACAACGCATCCGCCGAGCCCGTCCCACCGCGTCCCCGAGCCCGCCACGCCGCCGGCCCGGCCACGATCGAGCTGGACAGGATCGCCCAGTTCCTGCCCCGTACCGGAATCGGCACTGACGTCCACGCCTTCGCCGCCCCCGACCTGGACGGTTCCGCAGCCCCTATGCACCTGGCCTGCCTGGAGTGGCCCGGTGAGGCGGGTCTGGCCGGCCACTCCGACGGCGACGTCGTCGCCCACGCCTGCTGCGACGCCCTGTTCTCCGCCGCCGGGCTGGGCGACCTGGGCTCGAACTTCGGTACCGCCGAGCCGCAGTGGAAGGGAGCCTCCGGGGCGACGCTCCTGAGTGAGGCCGCCCGCCGCGTGCGCGAGGCGGGCTTCGAGATCGGCAACATCGCCGTCCAGCTCGTGGGTGAGCGCCCACGCGTGGCCGCACGCACCGCCGAGGCCTCTCAGGCCCTGTCCAGGGCGGCGACAGCCCGGGTCTCCTTCTCCGCAACCACCACCGATCACCTGGGCTTCCTGGGGCGCACCGAAGGCCTGCTCGCCGTCGCCACCGCTCTGATCTATCCGGTACCCGACGCCGTCCACGCGGTCGTACCTTAAGGCGCGTGTTCGTACCCACAACCCCAACGCGAGTCCTCAGGTACGAACGCGACGTCGGCGACCGGCGAGAACCGACCTCCGCCCGAACAGATGCGACAGGACCTGAAACCAGAGCCCGGCCGCGACCCTCGGAAAAAGCCCTGGTCCCAGTGGACACCGGTGGCGGGCGGGCAGGTAGCCTGTGCCCGTGAGCACCGCATCCACTGAGCCCACTCGGTCCGCTGAGCCCGCTGAGCCCGCTGCGTCCATCCCGTCAGCGGGTGCGGCCGAGCCGGCCCTGCGCCTGTACGACTCCGCCGCACGCGCAGTCGTGCCGCTGGCCCCCACAGCCGCCCCCGGCCTGGTGACGATCTACCTGTGTGGTGCCACCGTCCAGGGCTCACCCCACATCGGCCACATGCGCAGCGGCATCGCCTTCGACGTCCTGCGCCGCTGGCTGGAGCGCGGAGGCCAGGAAGTCCGCCTCATCCGCAACGTCACGGACATCGACGACAAGATCCTCAGCAAGTCGGCCGCCGCCGAGCCTCCGGTGCCGTGGTGGGCCTGGGCCCAGCGCTTCGAGCGGGAGTTCGACGCCGCCTACCGCGCCCTGGGCGTGGCCGCCCCCACCTATGAGCCGCGCGCCACCGGCCACATCCCCGAGATGGTCGACCTGGTCCAGCGCCTGCTGGACGCCGGCCACGCCTACATCGGCGAGTCCGGCAACGTCTACTACGACGTGCGCTCCCTGCCCGACTACGGCTCGCTCACCAACCAGCGCCTGGAGGACCTGGCCACCACCGAGGACGAGTCCCAGCTGGACGACGACGTGGAGGCCGACAAGCGCGACCCGCGCGACTTCGCCCTGTGGAAGGCCGCCAAGCCCTCCGAGCCGGCAGACGCCACCTGGGACGCCCCTTGGGGCCGGGGTCGGCCCGGCTGGCACCTGGAGTGCTCGGCCATGTCGCGCCGCTACCTGGGTGAGACCTTCGACATCCACGGCGGCGGCATCGACCTGCGCTTCCCGCACCACGAGAACGAGCAGGCCCAGTCCCACGGCGCCGGCTGGGGCTTCGCGCGCCACTGGGTCCACAACGCCTGGGTGACCATCAAGGGCGAGAAGATGAGCAAGTCGCTGGGCAACTCCCTGGCGGTGGCCGAGCTGCTCAAGCGCTACGACGCCGCCGTGCTGCGCCTGGCCCTGGGCACTGTCCACCACCGCTCCACCGTGGAGTTCTCCGAGGAGACCCTGGCCGACGCCGACGCCCTGTGGGAGCGCCTGTCCGGCGCGATCCTGCGGGCCTACGAGTTCTCCGACGACGAAGGGCTGAACCCCGTCGACGCCCCGGCCGAGCAGGTGCGCGCCCGGGCCCTGCCGGCCGAGTTCACGGCCGCCATGGATGAGGACCTCAACCTGGCCGGCACCATGGCGGTCGTCCACGCCACCCTCAAGGCCCTTAATGTCGCATTGTCTCGAGTCGACGCCGTCGACAAGGAGATCCGGAGGGGAGAGGTCAAGCCTCTCGGAGAGACGCACGTGGCAGCGGGCCGGAATCTAGGAGATACCGTCACCGGCCTGGCCCTGGATCTGCGCGCCCAGCTCGACGTCCTCGGCCTGGACCCGCTGGCCGAGCCCTGGCGCTCCCATCTCCTCGGCGGCGTCAGCTCCTCCGGGAATCGGAATGACACGGAGATTCTCAACAGGCTTCTCGATATGGAACGCAGTGAGCGGGACGAGCTCCGCGCCGCCAAGGACTGGCCACGCGCAGACGCTCAGCGGAATAAACTCGCGCGGGCCGGCATCGGCGTCGAGGACACCCCCTCCGGCTCCCGTATGCGCAGGCTCTGACCTCGTCGTTGCACAGGCCTCCTGAAACTCGGGAGGAGTCGAGACCTGTCCCATCGCCTCAACCGCCCATTACCGTTACGAACAGGAGGCTCCGGATGCCCGGCAACGAGCAGTATCCCGGCGCCAAGCGCCGCCCCGGCTCGAAGAAGGGCCCTACGAAGGGCTCCGGCGGCCAGCGCCGCAAGGGCCTGGAGGGCAAGGGCCCCACCCCGCGCGCGGAGAACCGCGTCGGTCACCCCAAGGCGAGAGCGAAGGCCCGTGCCGAGGCCCGGGCCGCCCAGCCCACCCGGGCCAAGCAGCTCGAGAAGCTCAAGCGCCGCTTCGACGTGCCCGAGGGCTACGAGATCCTGTGCGGACGCAACGCCGTCGCCGAGGCCGCCTATGCCTCGGTGCCCATCTCGAGGGTCTTCATGGCGGTCTCCGCCCAGTCCGACGAGCGCCTGGGCGCCATCGTGCGCCGCGCCGCCCTGCTGGGCGCCCCGGTACTGGAGACCACCAAGCTGGACCTGGACGCCCTGACCGACTCCGCCACCCACCAGGGCGTGGCCATCGAGGTACCCACCTACGAGTACACCACCGCCCGCGACCTGCTCGAGCGCTCCCGCTCGCTGGGCCACACGCCGCTGCTCGTGGCCCTGGACCAGGTGACCGACCCCCACAACCTCGGCGCGGTCCTGCGCAGCGCCGGGGCCTTCGGAGCCGACGGCGTCATCATCCCCGAGCGCCGCGCAGTGGGCGTCAACGCCACCGTCTGGAAGGTCTCGGCCGGCGCCGCCGCCCGAGTGCGCGTGGCTCGCGAGACGAACCTCGTACGCGCCCTGGAGCAGCTGAAGAAGGAGGGCTGCTTCGTCGTCGGCCTTGACGGCTCAGGCAGCACCGACATCGAGGACCTCACCCTGGCCGACTCCCCCCTGGTGCTGGTCACCGGCGCGGAGGGCACGGGTCTGTCCCGCCTGGTACGCGAGACCTGCGACGTGCTGGCCTCGGTGCCGATCAGCAGCAGCGTGGAGTCCCTCAACGCCGCCGTGGCCACGGGTATCAGCCTCTACGAGGTCGACCGCCGGCGGCGCCGGGCCGCCGGCGGCAGCAGCACCTGACCCAGTCGGTCCGCCGCCTCGTCCAATCCGGACGATCCGACTGATCCGGCCGCAAGCCACCCGGCTTACACTTCCCCATGAAGGCTCCGTTGCTGACACAATGGGCCGCATCCGATCCACAGGAGGTCCCCATGGCCCAGGACGCTTCACAGCGCTGGAACCGCACCGACGGCGTACTCATCGCGCCGGGCACGACGCCGGAGGCTGTCGCCGACGCCTTCGCCGCGCGCGGGGTGGTCGTGCGCCTGGAGTGGTTCCCGGCCACCATCCACCTACTCAGCCTCACCCTCATGACCGACGTCGAGGGCCGGGTCGCGGTGACGCCGCCCTCGCGCGGGGGAGTTGTGCCCGGTCCGCGCATCAGCGAGCTCGTGGAGTCCCTCGCCCAGGAGTTCACCGCCGACGTCGCGGTGGGCCCGGCCGCCTTCAACGCCCTTCCCGACGACGTCGAGCTGCCCACGATCTCCCACCACGGCTCGGCCAGCGCCCGCACCGTGGTGGTCTCCCCGATGAGCGCCTACATGGTGCCCCTGCAGGCCACGCTGCTGGAGCGTCCACTGGCAGTGGCCTCCGCGCCGGCTCTGGAGCGCCGCATCGTCATGTACTCCGGTGAGGGCTCGGACCTGGGCTCCTTCGGCTGGGACGAGGAGTCCTTACCGGCTCTGGTGCTGACCGCCGACGCCGAGGACCTGTCGATCCGTGCCATCCCCACCGGGGATCCGGAGGATGACGCCGTCTTCTCCTGGGGTATGACGTCGCGCTACGTCTGGGGCGGGGTCAAGGAGCCCGGACCTGCTCTGAGGTCCCTGGTGGACGAGCTCCTGGCGGACCTCACCGATGCCTCCGGGATCGTCGACGCCGTCCCGGGAGCCGATCTGGAGGCCGCAACCGCAGCCATCGTCCGGCCCGGCATCGACGGATTCGCCGCCATGTTGGAGGCCCTGGGACTTCCCGACTGGGTGCTGGAGGTTCTCACCGGCCGTCTGGCCCCGGTGGAGGTCCCCGGCGTCGTCGTGCACGAGCCGCGCGGGCTGTCCAATGCCGTGGGCCGCAGCGTGGGCCTGCTGCTGGCCGACCCCACCACCCCGGGTTCGGCCTTCTGGCAGGGCTACGTGCGCACTGTGACGGACAAACCATGGATGGTGCGGGGCGCGGCGCTCATGGAGGCCGGTTTGGGTGGTGTGCTCCTGGGAGCCGCCGTGCGCCGTCGCCGCTCGACCGGGCACCTCCCGGGCGGGATGGCGGCCGTGGGCGCCTTCCTGCTGGTGGATGCCATCACCGAGGTCTCCCTGGCCTCCTGGACGCGCCACCGTGAGCTGCGCCGCCGCGCCGACGAGGAGATGGCCTTGGTCGCCGAGGAACTCGGCGCCTAGAAGCGTCACGCCGCAGAGCGGGTCGGTCAGCCAATCCCCTCGAGGTAGGCCCTCAGCACCTTGCGGACGTCCACGGGTGCCGCCTTGGCCGCCTGGTACATGAGCAGGGCGTCCACCAGCCCCACCAGGTCGGGAGCGTGAGCAGAGGCCTGGTCGACACCCGCGGCAACGAGTATCCGCTCGGCCAGATGCGTCAGAGGCCGTCTGACCGGCGCTTCCGCTGTGAGCAGCTCCCAGAGCCCGACGTCGTCGCGCAGCTCGAACAGCAAAGCCCCACGCGCGGCCTGGGCGTCCGCACGCCGCGCCATATGCTCCAGGATGCCGACGACGATCTCGGCGGCCTCCTGCCGGCTGACGGACGCGGGGATCTCAAGGTCATTGATGTCAGCCTGTGAGCCCTCGGAGAGACGGTTGACCACGAGCGCCAGCAGGTCACGGCGAGTCCGGGCGTAGTAGGAGGTCGACCCGCGGGGCAGTCCCGCCTCCGTGTCGACCTGCAGATGAGTGAGGGCATGCACCCCGTCACGGGCGATGAGCCCGACCCCGGCGTCACCAATTTGCTCCTTGCGCCCCATCGTACCTGCTCCTTGCCTTCCAATCGTAGGAATCTCTATAATCATAGAGCACTCTACGATCGTAGAGGATTGTATATAGACCAAGCAGAGACATGCGGAGGAGATCACGGTGAAGGTGGCAGTTGTCGGAGCGGGCGACTCAGGGGTTGCCATCAAGCGAGCCCTGCAGGCAACCGGGGCGCAGGTGACGCTGTACTCGCGCCGCACTGGCTTCGACGTCCTGCGCGACGACGGGGCTGCCGCACTGTCCGGCGCGAACGTCATCGTGGAGGCCACCGGGCTGTTCACCACGAGTAAAAGGGTGGCCACCGAGTTCTTCACACGCTCGACCCGCGCCGTGTCGGCAGCCGCGAACGCCCTGGACGCCAGGCACGTGCTGCTGTCGATCGTCAACTGCGACCTTCCGGAGGTGCAGGGCTACGGCTACTTCGCGGGCAAGTGCGCGCAGGAGCGGCTTGCTCGCGAGTCGAGCAAGCGCATGTCACTGGTTCGCTCGACCCAATGGTTCGAGTTCGCCGAGCAGAACATGGAGCGCATGCGCCATGGCCCCTTCTCACTCGTTCCCTCGATGAGGATGCGGCCGGTCAGCCTCGACACCGTCGCCGAGACGGTGGCCCGGGCAGCCCTGAGCGAGACCGAAGGCCAGACCTACCAGATCGCAGGACGGGAGATCATGACGCTGTGGAAGATGACCACACAGCTGCCGAACCTCATTGCGAAGCCGGTTCCTCTGGTGGTTCCCACCGGGTGGGGACTCGCCTTCCGCCGCGGTGCACTGGTTCCCGGCGACGACGTCCCCGCAGCGGGTCCCACCTACGCGCAGTGGCTGCAAGAACGGCGCCGCCTCTAGCCGACAGGATCGACGGTGGAGGCAGGCACACTCACCCTGGCGGGCTCGACGTGTACTGCGCACCGTTAGGCTATTGCCCCGGAGGATGAAGGCCCGGTAGATCACCGGCACCACCTGGGCGGGATGGCGGCCGTAGGCGCCTTCCCTACTGCTGGATGCCATCACCGAGGTCTCCCTGGCCTCCTGGAGGCGCCACTGTGAGCTGCGCCGCCGCGCCGACGAGGAGATGGCTTTGGTCGCCGAGGAACTCGGCGCCTGAGAACGTGCCACCGGGGACATTTCTATACGGCCGGGGACACCTCGCACGTAAGTCGCGGGTGTGTCCGGCAGCCGGTCATGGCGGTCCCAGCGTGCTCAGGAACCAGAACAACAGCGCTATGGGGATGGCCGTTAAGATCATCATGCCAAGAATGACGGTGAACATGACCTTCATGGTGGACAGATCCCTCCGCTCGGTGGGCGAGAACCCGTCGAGCCTCTGGAATGTCAACGATCCCAGGTTGTTTTTGAAACGGGAGGCCCGGTAGAACACCGGCACCACCTGGCCGGGATACACCACGAAATCGAGTTGTGGCTTCGGGGTGATGAAGGAGAGGGTGAGGACCTGCACGACGACCCGCACCGGCCCCGGCGGTACCGCGATCCTCACGGACTGGCCCGCCGACAGACGCATCTGACCGTCGTTGATCGAGAACGACAAGGTATTTCCCCAGATGAAGGTGACGGAGGGGTCGTAGTACAGGTCAATGAAGGCGCTGTTCTCCGGCGTCACCCCGGGCAGGGCCTGGAATGCGGGCACGTCCTCGCTCATGTCCCCTTCACGGCCCTTCTTCATCGCCTCAGCTGATCGAGATCAGACTATCAACCGGGCGGACACCAGCGGCACCGACGACGCCGTCGCACCGCGCAGTCTGCGGCGCGCCCTACTCCCCCTTGAACTTCATGCCGGCAGTGAAGCCGAAGGGGTTGGCGGCGTAGTCGGCCAGGGTCTGCTCGTCGCGGGCGGCGAACTCGGCGTCGTCCTCGGGCAGCGGCTCCTCGACGTCGTCGACGGCGATAGCCTCCATCTCCTGGGTGTCCCCGACTCCGAGGTAGGCACGCTCGTCACGGTGCTGAGGCAGCACCGTGGCCACGTAGTCGTCCACTGCTTCCTGGGTGGTGACGTAGCGATCCTGGGCCTCGGACATGTACCAGCGGTGCTCGAGGATCTCGTGGAAGATCTCCGCGGGCTCGAGCTTGCGGCGCATCTCGACGGGGACCGAGTGAATGGTGGGCTCGAAGACCTCCGCCAGCCAGGCATGGGCCACGAGCTCGATGGGGTCGTCGCTGCGCCCGGACATGGCCCGGTAGGCCTCCAGGTCGTTGAGCATACGCTGGCCCTGGCGCTCCTGGACGTCCAGGCCGGTCAGCCTCATCACCTGCCGATGGTAGTGGCCGGCGTCGACGACCTTGGGCTGGATGGTGATGTGGTTGTCCTGAGAGTCCGTGTCCATGGTCAGTTCGGCGACGTCGTAGCCCAACTCGTTGAGCTTCTGGACGCGACGACGCAGGCGCCAGCGCTCGTCCATGGAGAAGGACTCCTCGGCGGTGAGGACGTCCCACAACTCGGTGTAGCGGCTGACGATCCGGTCTCCAACCTCGATGGTGTCCACGCTCGGCTCCAGCAGGGCGCCGGCCTGCAGGTCCATGAGCTCACCGATGATGTTGGTGCGCGCCACGTCGATGTCGTAGAGGCGCTTGCCGTCGGTGAGCCCCTCAAGGTGGAGCTCGCCGGTCTCGGCGTCTACGAGGTAGGCGGCGAAGGCACCGGCATCGCGCCGGAAGAGGGTGTTGGAGAGCGACACGTCCCCCCAGTAGAAACCCAGCAGGTGCAGGCGCACCAGCAGCACGGCGAGCGCGTCGATGAGACGCGTGGCGGTCTCGGGGCGCATGTACTGGCTGAACAGGGCCCGGTAGGGCAGGGAGTAGGACAGGTGCTCGGTGATGAGCACCGAGTTGAGCTCCTCTCCACTGACGCTGCGCCGACCGGTGATGACCGCCGTCGGCTGCACGCAGGGCGCCCCCAGCCGGACCAGGTCACGCAGGAGCTCGTACTCGCGGTGCGCCACGGTCTCACCGATCTCCTTGACCGCGATGACACGCTCGGAGAGGTTGACGAAACGCACGATGTGGCGGGACAGACCACGGGGCAGTGCAGCAAGGACCTCGGTGGGCCACTCCTCCAGGGCGGTCTCCCAGGGGAGGTCGAGCAGCGCCGGATCAATCGTCGCTGCCGTGATCTTCATGGACTGGGGCATGATGTCATTCTTTCAGGCCAGCGCCCTCTTCGCCTTTCAAAGTGTGAGTAGCGGCCCACACCTTCAAAGCCGTCGAGAACGATCCGGTTCTCACCGCGCGGCAGACGTTCGCGGTCCGGTATTCTCACGACGCTGCGCCGCCGCCCTCCGGCCCGCCAGATCACTCCGGCCGGCGCGACTCAGCCCCGCCTCGGCAAGCACGACGGCGCCGCCCCGGGAACGGGGAACGGCGCCGTCGTCGTCAGCATCCTCAGGCAGGCAGGCGCTTGCCGGTGGAGGCGGAGAAGATGTGCTCCTGACCGGGGCGAATCCGCACGTAGACGGTCTCACCAGGCTCGGGGGCGGTACGCGGGGGCACGCGCACGATGATCTGGCTGGAGTCCTCACCGGAGCCGAGCTTGGCCTCGGAGTCCTCGGCACCGACGAGCTCGCCGTAGATGTAGGCGTCGGAACCCAGCTCCTCGACGAAGGACAGGCGCACCGGGATGGAGTGCTCGTCCTGGGCGGAGACGACGTCGAGAGACTCGGGCCGGAACCCGATGGTCACCTTGCCGCCGTCCTCGGGGGTGATGGCGTCCAGGGTCGCCTTGGACAGCTGGATCTTGGCGGCGCCGACGGTGGCGACGTCGCCCTTGACCGTGAACTGTCCCAGGTTCATGGCCGGCGAGCCGATGAAGCCGGCAACGAACTCGTTGGCGGGGTGGTCGTACATCTCACGCGGGGTGCCGACCTGCTGGAGCACGCCGTCCTTGAGGACCGCGATGCGGTCGCCCATGGTGAGGGCCTCGGTCTGGTCGTGGGTGACGTAGACCGTGGTGACACCCAGCGAGCGCTGGAGCGAGGCGATCTGGGTGCGGGTCTGGACCCTGAGCTTGGCATCCAGGTTGGACAGCGGCTCATCCATGAGGAAGACCTTGGGCTTGCGCACAATGGCGCGCCCCATGGCCACGCGCTGACGCTGACCGCCGGAGAGAGCCTTGGGCTTGCGGTCCAGGTACTCGGTCAGCCCCAGGATCTTGGCGGCCTCGCGCACGCGCTTGTCGATCTCGGCCTTGGGGGTGCCCGCGATCTTCAGGGCGAAGCCCATGTTGTCGTGGACGGTCATGTGCGGGTAGAGCGCGTAGTTCTGGAAGACCATGGCGATGTCACGGTCCTTGGGCTGAACGTCGGTGACGTCGCGGTCACCAATGAGGATGCGACCGGCGTTGACGTCCTCCAGGCCAGCGAGCATGCGCAGGGAGGTGGACTTACCGCAGCCGGAGGGGCCAACAAGCACGAGGAACTCGCCATCGGCGATCTCGAGATTGAGAGCGTCGACACTGGGGCGGTCATTGCCCGGGTAAATCCGTGTGGCGTTCTCGAAAGTAACAGTTGCCATGGGTGGTGCTTCCCTTCACCGGCAGGTACGTGCCGGACGATCCGTCGTGAAAGGTGCCGATGCGTGTCCGCATTGACACGTGCCGCGGTCAGCCGTTCGACCGTGGACGGGCTTATCTTGACATAGGTTCCTCACTTTGACCAGCAGTTCACAGTATTCTTTCAGGGTGTTCCTTTTCGGCGATGGCGACGAAAGTCCGCCATCGGCTCAGTGAATCCTCGCCGAGGCCCGGCCGGACGGTCGGCGACGCCCCGCCTCCTCCGCATGTTCCAACGCTTCCACAATCGACGGCTCGACAGGTGTAGCCCTCCCCATGACCGCCGGCGGCATCGAGTCCACCCACCCGCCGGCGATCGGCTCCAGCATGAGATTTTCTCCCGGGATCCGACCCGCATTCGGGCGAACAGCCCCACAGTCGGGCTGCCCCCACGAGCCGAGACGGCCCGGTACTGTGGGAGTCATGACGCAGAACATCGACGCGCACCCGGGCGAGCCGGTCACCCTGAGCAAGTTGCGCGCCGGCACCCTGATAGGGGGGTATCGGCTTCTGCGTCGCCTGGGCGCCGGAGGAATGGGCGTGGTGTGGGAGGCCACCGATGAGGGCGGCCGCCACGTGGCCATGAAGATCCTTCACCCCCAGATCGCCGCGGACCCCACGGCCCGGCGCCGCCTGGATCGCGAGGCGAGTGTCCTGGCCCGGGTCAGGGACACGCGCGTGGCTCGCATCCTGGACATCGAGACCGGGGACGGCTCCCTGGGCGTCACCTTCGTCATCACCGAGCTCGTGGAGGGACCCACCCTTCAGTATGAGGTGGAGCACGAGGGCGTCTACGACCTCACCACAGACGCCCGCGACCTGGCCGACCTGGCTCACGGGCTGGTCGACTCGCTGCGCGCAGTGCATTCCGCCGGCGTCATTCACCGGGATCTCAAGCCCTCCAATGTCATGCTCAGTGCTCAGGGCCCGGTTCTCATCGACTTCGGTATCGCCCAGGTGGCCGACGACGTCCGGCTGACCCAGACCGGCCAGGTCACCGGCACCCCGGGCTTCATTCCTCCGGAGATGCTCGACGGCGGGGAGCCGACCGCCGGCGTCGACTGGTACGCCTGCGCGGGCGTTCTTCTGTTCACCGTGACCGGGCTGGCGCCTTTCGGTTCGGGCGCGTGGCAGGTGGTCTTCAGGCGCGTCTACGCCGGCACCCCGGAGCTGGGCGACCTGGAGCAGGAGAACCCGGCGCTGGCGAGGGCCTTCACTGCGGCGCTCGCCCCGGACCCGGAGGACCGGCTGGGCCCGGACGGCCTGCTGGAGGTCCTCGATGAGATCGCCGAGGGCGGCACGGGGCAGGAGGCCGTTGATCGCCTCCTGGGGCCGGAGGGGGAGTCCGAGACCGGTTCCGACGAGTCGGAGTCGGGCAGGAGTATCGGCACTCTCGCACCGGGGTACGGCGCCGTATCGGGCTATGGCCTGTCTCCGAACTCCTCCCCCTCCGCTGGCAGCGCGGCCTCAGTCTCTTCAGCCGCATACGGCAGCTCGGCCTCCGCACCCTCAGGCGCCGAGAGCGGCTACGGCTACAGCGCGTCGTCGGCGCCGTCGGCGGCATCGGTCCAGCCCCCGCCCGCCATTCCTCCCAGATCGCGGTATCAGAACAGCGCCCCGGTGCCGACGGGGCCGGCACCGTCGATGCAGTACAGCATCGGGACACCCGCCCCTGCGACACCGTCGGGACCTTACCCACGGCCCGTACACTCTGGGCAGGTGCCGAGCTCGCCCTACTCGGGGTACCACCCGATGACTCCTCAACCCGGATATCCCCAGCCTGTTGCCCATCCGGCGGCCGTACCGGCCGGTGCGATGATGACGGGGCCGACGATGACCGGCGCTCAGCCCATTCAGACTCAGCGCCCCATTGCGTCCGCCGGTGCGGGCGACCTGCCCGAGTGGGCGAAGGAACCGGAGCGCCGTCCGCTGGTGCTGCTGGCCTTCGGGTTCGCCCTGTCCGCCGTGGGATGGGCTAGACCGGGATGGCTCGCCATTCTGGCCGCGGTTCTCACTGTGATCGCCGGAACTGTGGGACGGGCTCAGGACGCTCGACGCTGGAACCGGCTTCAGCGCGGCTCCGCCTTGCCGACCGACACCTCCCGCATGTGGGCGGCGACTCCGTGGTACCTGGTGCGGTCGTTGTTCTCTGTTGGTTTCGCTTTTCTGCTGGCTTTAGGCGTCGGACTCATTGTCATGTTGACCAGCTACTCGCTCGGCATCACCAATGAGAATTCCTCCGCTTTCGACTCAGTTTCCCTTGACAACCGCTTCGTGCTCACTATTTTCACAGTGAATGCCGCCTATCTCCTGACGCTGTGGCTGGCCCCTTGGGGAGCCGCGACTCGCCGGGGCGGCGCACATATTGTCAACAAACTCGTCTCCAGCACCCTTGCCAGAAGAGGTCTTGGGGTGGGTCTGGTCGTTGTCGGCATCATCACACTTCTGCTGTGTTTCGCCAAAGTTGTTCCGTTCCCCAATTTCTCTCCGTTCTTCGAATTTTAACCGTCACTGTTCGCGCATTGCCGCATGGGTGGCCGACCAGGATCCGGGACTCATGAGGGCACGGACGATTCTGCTTGCCGGCACACCGATAGGTCCGCATTGCCAATGCCGCGTAGAGCCGGCAAAGGCCTGTGAGGCGAGCCCGGAGGAAGAAGGGGAGGCCCGAAGCCGATGGCTCTACCGTGATGGGCCCTGATCTCCCGGGGCCGGCCAAGTCGGTGGGCGCGGATGTCTCGGTCTACCTGATCACCGAGCCTATGACGTGCGGCTTCAAGGGCGCACCGCAATGACATCAGCACCTCACCACATCATCACCCGCCCGCATGCCCGCCTCTCAACGACCGATGCGTCACAATCCGCCGGCGGCAAACGTCAGGCATGGTTTCGCACAGCATCGTCGGGCAGAATGACATCGCTACAGCCATGACTCATTCGACAATTCGTCTTCTTCGCCGTCCGCTCGCCACCGCACCACAAGGAGCACCGAGTGTCCACTAACCAGCCCCGCCCGTCCAAGGCCCAGCGCCGCGAGGCCGCACGTCTCAAGGCCAAGGAGCTGCGCGAGGCCGAGGCCCGCCGTGCACGTCGTAACACGATCGCCCGCCGCAGCTTCATCGGAGCCGCGGGAGTGGTCATGGCCGGAGGCTTCGGCTACCTGGGTTACCTGGCGGTCAAACGGAACAAGACGGAACTCCCCGAGGCCGGCAAGGGCCTGGCCACCAAGAAGGCGAACCAGGACGGAGTCCCCAAGCAGGTCCTTGAGGACGGCTCCTGGACCTACGGCGAGGGCGACAAACTCGACACCGTCACCTCCTCCGCCCCCGTCCTGGACATCTACTTCGACTACTCCTGCTCGCACTGCGCCCAGTTCGAGGGCATTCACACCCAGGAGATCAATCAGCTGCTGAGCGACAAGAAGATCACCCTGGTTCTCCACCCCTCCAAGATCCTCAACCAGCAGTGGACCAGCACAGTCATGAACGCCATGGGCGTAGTGCTCGACGAGGCTCCGGCCCAGTCGTTGAGCTTCCACGGCGCCGCCTTCGAGATCTTCTCCCAAGTGCTGGAGACCAAGAACCAGAGCCTCATGAGCGTGGACAGCCTGGTCGCCGCCGCCACCAAGGTGGGCGTCCCCAACGAGGTCTCCGCCAAGTTCAAGGCCGCCATCGACTCCGACAAGTACAAGAACTGGGTGAAGATCAGCGATGAGGCCTTCTCCAGCAGAGGCCTCGAAAGTACTCCGACCATCTTCTTCAAGGGGGAGAAGGCCGATCTGAAGAAGCTGCAGACACCGACATCTCTGACCGAGCTGGCCACCGGCACCACACCAACGGCGCAGCCCACCCAGCAGCCGGCCGAACAGTCCACCCAGCAGCCGGCCGAGCAGCCCGCTGAGCAGCAAGGGGCCGAGCAACAGGGCGAGCAGGGCTGACCACACACGGATCTCGCACAGTTCTTGTAGGGATTCCAGGACCCCGGAGTGGACTCGCTCTCTCCGGTTTCCCGCCTTGGGGCGGTCTGTGCCAGACTGTCCCCGCACCCGCGGCCACCCACCGGCCGTACGCCGCTTTAGCTCAGTTGGTAGAGCAGCTGTCTTGTAAACAGCAGGTCGTCGG
>NZ_CAUROW010000023.1:0-33431 GCF_963526355.1 uncultured Actinomyces sp.
GGCCAGGAGCTCGCGCGGGCTGCGGGTGCCGAAGCGGGCCGGGTCCTCCAGGACGACACCGGAGACCAGGTCGGGGCGGCGCACGGCGGCGACCATAGCGGTGGCCGCGCCCATCGAGTGGCCGATGACCACCGGGGCGGGCGGAGTCGGCAGGCCCAGGGCGACCCGTCCGCGCGAGGCGGTTTCCAGGTCCTCCAGGACGGCGATGAGGTCCTCCACGAGGACCTCCCCGGCCCGCTCGAGCTGGGCCGTCTCCCAGCGTGGGGACAGGCCGTGCCCACGGGCGTCGACGGCAAGGACCCGGTAGCCGCGGTCCACCCAGTGATCGATGGCCTCGGCCAGGGAGACCGCGGAGCCGGTGATGCCGTGGAGTAGGACCAGGGTGGGGGCGCCGTCGGGCCCCGCGACGATGCGCGCCAGTGGAGTCATGCCCCCATCCTGCCTCGTCCCCGGCCCGTAGGCTGGCCCCATGAGCGACACGAGTGAGCAGAGCACGCCGAGGATGAACGTCGAGTCCTTCAACCTGGACCACACGAAGGTGGCCGCGCCCTACGTGCGCGTGGCTGACCGCAAGGAGCTGCCCGGCGGGGACGTGCTGGTCAAGTACGATGTGCGCTTCTGCCAGCCCAACCGCGCGCACCTGGAGATGGAGGCTGTGCACTCCATCGAGCACCTGAGCGCCGAGCTCATGCGCAACCACACCGACCGGCTCATCGACTTCTCCCCCATGGGCTGCCAGACCGGCTTCTACGCCCTCATGCTGGGGGTGGGGACCGAGGAGTTCCTGCCCCTTCTGGAGGCGACCTTCCGCGACATCCTGACCGCCGAGGAGGTGCCGGCGGCCAACGAGGTCCAGTGCGGTTGGGGGGCGAACCACTCCCTGGCCGCGGCCCAGGAGGCGGTGCGCGGTTTCCTCGCCGCCCGCGAGGAGTGGACGCAAGTCATGGCCTGACGTGCCCGTACGGCCCTGTACCGCCCGGCCGGGGACATTCCGCGCGTTCGGTGACATTTCCACACAGCCGGGGACGTCTCGCGCGTTCGGGGACGGGATTGCGGTCCCCGACGGCGTCGAACGCCCCCACCCGGAAGGACACGCCCCCGGCCGCGCAGGATGTCCCCGCCAATGACAGCAGGAGCCGGAGAGGACAGTCCTCACAGCCTGGTAACACCGGGCCCGGCACAGTAATGGGGTGAGACGGCGCGCCATCGCCGGGCTCCGACGTCGGGCCCATCCAGCACCGACGCCGACCGTATCCTGAGCCTCACTCAGCCCGCCCCTGCCCACCCCGTGCCCGCGCCGCGGGGCACCGAGACGAAGAGAACCTGACGCACGTGGAGAGCATCGAGACCGTCACCATCACCAATCCCGCCAATCCCATCCTCATCTGGTGGGTCATCGCTCAGCCGCTGCTGCTTCTGCTGTCCTTCCTCGTGGGGCGGCTGACGCGGTTCCTGCTGCGTGGGCGGGTCGCTGTGTCGGATGCGGCGGCCACGCTCATCGCGCTTGTCGGCCTGTGGCTGGGGCTGCTTCTGGCGGGGTGGCTCTTCGACGAGGGTGACCTGTTCTCGATCAAGATGCTGGCGACCTCCTGCGGTGTGGCGGTCGTGGTGCTGGTCGCGACCTCCGCGGTGCTGGCGCGCGTCCAGCACCGTCACACGCTGCTGCCGATCGCGGAGGTTGCCCAGATGGGCGAGTCCGACCGCCTGGAGTTCAAGTCCTCGGCGCGCTGGAACCTGCGCACGGACAAGCGCGATGAGGCCATGGAGGAGGTCGTGGCCAAGACAGTGGCAGCCTTTATGAACTCCGCGGGCGGCACGCTCCTGCTCGGCGTCGATGACGGCGGCAACCTCATTGGGCTCGGCCCGGACTACTCCACCCTCAAGCAGCCCGACGCCGACCGCTTCGAGCTGTGGCTGCGCGGCATGTGGCGCACGCGCATGGGCACGAACGCGGCCGCGCTGCCGCAGGTGGACTTCTCGCCCACCCCGGACGGGACCGCGGAGGTGTGCCGGGTGACCGCGCCCCCGTCCCCGCTGCCGGTCTACCTCAAGCCAGCCAAGGGACGCGACGGGGCGGCGCTGTGGGTGCGGGTCGGCAACTCGACGCGGCGTCTGGAGGTGGACGACGCCGTCGACTACGTCATGCTGCGCTGGCCGCGGATCAACCACGTGGCCTGGCCG
The DNA here is from genome assembly GCF_963526355.1 of uncultured Actinomyces sp. Classification (GTDB taxonomy): domain Bacteria; phylum Actinomycetota; class Actinomycetes; order Actinomycetales; family Actinomycetaceae; genus Actinomyces. The sequence goes on from NZ_CAUROW010000023.1 coordinate 2,182, forward strand.
ATCCGGCTGGGAAACTTCCTGCTGCGCCGCGACCAGTCGCGCCGGGCACTGCCCATCAACCCGGCCGCGGCCGTCACCGCGGCCACCGGCTCCCGGGACGACGAGGGTGCCGGCCAGTAGGCCGTCGTAGGCGGCGGGGCCCGGGGTCCAGTGATGGGGCGCGGCAAGGCAAGGACCGGCGAGACACGGCAAGGCCCGGCGGTGGGGCCCAGCGGACTGACCCGATGCGTGCGGGGACATATCCGCACAGCCGGGGACATCCTGCACGTGCGGGGACGGGATTGCGGTCCCCGACGGCGTCGAACGCCCCCGCCCGGAAGGACACGCCCCCGGCCGCGCGGAATGCCCCCCGGTGACAGCAGGAGCCGGGAAGAGCACAGCCATCACTGACCACGCCGGCCTCCGACACCCCCTGTAGGCTCGGCGCGTGAGTCGCACCAGTGCCGCGCCCGTCATCGTCTCCTGCGCCATGGCCGAGGAGGCTCAGCCCTTCCTGGACGCCCTGCCCGAGCGCGCGGGGGCCCGGCCTCCGGCCCTGCTCGGCGCTGCACGCGCCTGGTCACTCCAGCTGCCCGACGGCGAGCGCGAGCTCATCCTGGTGCGCAGCGGCATCGGGCTCGTGGCGGCCGCGAGCGCGCTGGCGGCTATCCTGGCTCAGGTCCGCCCCAGCGCCGTCGTCTCGGCGGGAACTACCGGCGGGCTCAGCCAACAGGTCGAGGTCGGCGACGTGTGCGCCTCGACGAGCCTGGCCTACACCGACGCCGACGCCACCGCCTTCGGCTACGCCCGCGGCCAGACCCCGGGCCAGCCGGAGACCTTTGCCGGAGATGCGGCCCTGCTGGAGCGCCTGGAGCAGGTGGGCCAGGAGGCTCTGCGCGGCGCCACGGCCTCGTCGGGTTCGGCGCGGCTGCGCGTTGGTCAGATGTTGGCCGGCAACTCCTTCGTGACGGCCGCGAACGTGGCCGACACCCGCGAGGTCTTCCCCTCGGCGCTGAGCACGGACATGGAGTCGACGGCGCTGGCGCAGGTGGCCGCGAGCCTCGGCGTCCCCTTCGTCTCGGTACGCGGCGTGTCCGACCTGTGCGGCCCGGAAGCGGGCCAGGACTTCCACATCGCCGCCGAGGAGGCAGCTGCCCGCAGCGCAGCGGTCGTCCTGGCCCTGCTCGGCTGATCCGCTGACGCGCCCGAGCCTCACCGACTTTTTCTTCATAGATCGACCTGTTCTTCACAGACGACCCGGAGCCGCGTCGTTTATGAAGTTTTGGTCGGTTTGTCGGCCTGGCGCCCCCGCGCCTCACCGGCGTGAGTCACGCCGTGGTGTGAGGGTCGACGACAACGTCGGGCGGACACGAGACGGCACTCCGGGCGGGTCGGCAACGGCGGCGCCCTCCGCATCGGCTGGTTGCTGGCTAGGCTCGGTGTATGACTGTTGCACTGGGACGACTCCGACTCGGCTGAGCTTCACGAGTGGCTGCTGTTCCAGGCCGGACGCGACCGGGACAGGCCCTTTACCAAGGACCTCGGATTCGGCTCACGCAGCCGCGTCCCTCGAATCACACAGTCCACACAGAGCGTGAGGCTCCACAACTTCGCGACCTACGTTCGCCCGATCCTCGAAGTCTGTCGCGTCTTCCACTTCGACGACGTCTCCGAGAACGCTCCAGTCAAGAGCAGGTCAACGGTCGGCGACGACGTCTACCTGCGCTCGGACGCGGAGAACATCGCCGCTTACCTCTTCAAGGTGCGCCACACTCACCCCGAGCACTATCAGCGCATCGTCTCGACGGTCCGCCATGTCACGCCGTTCTTCGACGACTTCGTACTCGTCCCCGATCCGTCGGACCGGATTAGGCTGCGCTGGAAGCAGCGCGGGCTGGACCGCACCTTCCTGGCTCATGAGGCCAGCGACGGCACCTTGCGGTTCATCTGCCTGGCGATGCTGTTGCTGGGGCCGGACCTGCCAGCCACCGCGGTGCTGGACGAGCCCGAGCTGGGGCTCCACCCGGCCGCGATCGGCCTGCTCGCGGAGGTGACACATATCGCGGGCAGGAACGGGCACAAGGTCATCCTGGCCACCCAGTCTGTGCCGCTGCTGTCCCACTTCGCTCTGGAGGAGGTCGTGGTCCTGGAGCGGGTCAACGGCGCCACCCAGGCCACTCGCCCCGACCGCGCGGCCCTGGAGGGCTTCTTGGAGGACTACTCCACCGGCTCGCTGTGGGAGATGAATCTTCTGGGCGGGCGCCCGGCGCATGCGGGACGGTCCGAGGTAAACACGGCCTCGGCCGCTCGCGATGAAGCGGGCGCCCGGCGCATGAGGGACGGGCCTGATGAGGCAGGTCGTCATCCTCGTGGAGGGTCAGACCGAGGAGAAGCTGGTCAACAAGGTCCTGGGCACTGCGGCCTCGATGCGCGGAACGTACGTGACGCCGGTCGTCGTCACGACCTCGGCGACCCCCACTGGTGCCCATCATGGCGGCGGCCACTGGAAGCACTACCACGCTAAGCTCCAGGCTCTTCTCAAGGCGTCTCACTGGCACCGCGTGGGGCTCCTGCTCGACTACTACCAGTACCCCAAGGGCGCACCCGGGCGAGAGGTGGCGACTCCTTCCGAGAGCCTCGGCAGCGCCGGCCGGCAGGCGGGGCTCATGGCTGCTCTGCGCGCCGAGTACCAGGATCCGCGCTTCCGTCCGCTTGTCGTCCTCCATGAGATCGAGACCCTCGTCCTGGCGGCAATCGACGCCGGGCAGGGAGACGGGCTGCTCCCCCGGCAGGGACTCGCTGAGCTGCGGCAGGCCATCAGTCGAGCCGGCGGCCCCGAGCGGGTCAACGACGGCCCCAGCACCGCCCCGTCCAAGCGCCTGGAGGCGGCCGACCCCGGCTACATGAAGACCGTCATCGGCCCTCAGCTCGTCAGCGATGCCGGGCTTCCCGCGGTCCTGGAGCGCTGCCCCACCTTCACCGCCTGGTGGGAGGACCTCCTGGCCTGAGCGGCCGCACCATCCTCACGGCCGTCGTCGCCCTGCGCCTCTACCTGGAGAACCTTCTTCTGCCGGTCGTTCTGGGCCCCGTGCGCGAGGAGGGCGTGCTGCGCTACCCGCTATCGACGTCGTTCCCGATCTCCTGGACCTCGCACCTGGATGTGGCCGATGTCGTCACCCGCCTGCTCACGGACGCCTCCCCCACCACGGGCACGGTCGGCGTCGGTCACCCGTCCGGTCTGACGGGACCGGATCTGGCCGCGGCCTTCTCCAGCCGCCTGGACCGCGAGGTCCGGTTCGAGGGCATCACGCCCGAGGCCTTCGGCGAGCTCATGACGCCGCTCTTCGGGCCGGCCGCGGCGCCGGTCGTCGGGCTCTACCGGACCCTCAATGCGCAGGACAGCAACACCATCGCCGAGGACGGCAGCGTCCAGGAGCTCCTAGGGCTCAGGCCGCACCCGATCGAGTAGTGGCTGGAGGACCTGGCCGTCTCGTAGCCGGACTCACCGGCATTTTCTTCATAGATCGACCTTTTCTTCATAAATGACCCGGAGCCGCGTCGTTTGTGAAGAAAATGTCGGTTTAGTCGGCCTGGCGCAGGCGGACCTCAACGCGCTCGACGTCCTACGGCCTGCACCACGACCAGCGCGATTGCCCCAGACAGCGAGCCCGGTCCCACCGGCTGATCGCCCGCATCGGCTCGCCCCGCCGCGGCGGTGACCCGAGAGGCGCACCCCCGTGCACCGCCTCCAGGATCCGCGCCTACAGCGCCACGAGGACCTGGACCATGACGATCTTGACGACGATGGCCAGGGCGAACAGGGTCGCATAGCCGGCCTCGATGCGCTCGTCATCGCGTTTGGACAGGGCGAAGGCCAGGATCGCGGGCTGCCCGACGAGCCCGGCCAGGCCGCCGGCGGCGCGCTGCGCGGAGACCCCGGACCAGCGCGCCCCGGCCAGCAGGACGATCGCGTTGATCACCACGATGAGCGCGGCGAGCACCCCCACCTTGAGCCCCGTCATCGAGAAGGCCGAGGCCGCGAAGTCCGGTCCCGAGGCCAGCCCGATCGCGGCCAGGAAGAACAGCAGTCCCAGCTGGCGGATGGTGGAGTTGGCGGCGTGGGGCAGCCCCCACACGAAGGGTCCGGTGCGCCCCACCCGCCCCAGGACCATGCCGACGACGAGCGGCCCGGCCGCCACCCCGAGCCGCAGGGTGATGCCGCCGGGCAGCGGGATCGCGACCAGCCCCACCAGGACGCCGAGCGCCATGCCGACACCCACGGAGAAGGCGTCGATCTGGGCGATGGAGCGCTCGGAGTCGCCGAACCAGTCGGCGGCCTTCTCCAGCTCGTCGCTGGGCACGACCGCCAGCACCCGGTCGCCGAGCTCCAGGACGAGGTCCTCGCGGGCCAGCAAGTCGAGGTCACCGCGCTTGACGCGGGTGATGACGCCCTGGAAGCGCCCGGGCATGTCCACCTCGGCGATGGTGCGCCCGGCCACGCGGGTAGAGGAGACGGTCAGGCGCCGGAAGTCGACGACGCTGCGGTCCTTGGCCAGGCACTTGTGAAACCCTGTGCCCAGGTCGTGCATGGCGGACTCGACGGCGGACGGCGCCCCGACGATGACGACCTTGTCCCCGGGCAGTAGCTCCTCACCGGGGGCCACGACACGGGTCTCGCCGTCGCGCTCCAGGTAGGAGATGCGGATGCGCCCCTCCTTGAAGGCCTCCATCTCTCCGAGGGCCACCCGCTGGAGGAGGTAGACGCTGGTGGCAGTGATGCCGTCGGCGCTGGCGGGCCGGGGGTCGCGCCGCCCGGGCCAGGACCGTCCCACGACCCCGGCCACGATGAGGATGGCGACGGCGACGCCCACGGGATAGGCCAGGGCGTAACCGACGGCGGGCTCCTGGGTGCCGGCGGCCTCGATGGCGGCGTCGAGCACCGGTGAGGTGAGGGCACCCGCGTAGGCGCCGGAGTCCATGGCCGGGCTCACCCCGGCCAGGTGGGAGTAGAGGCCGCCCACCGCGCCGGCGATCACGAGCGCGACGACGCACACGGCCATGAGCGGCAGCTGCCTACGCAGATCGCGGAAGAAGGTGTTGCCGGCGGCCAGGCCCACGGTGTAGCAGAACAGAGCCAGGCCGAGGCTTCGCAACAGGGCGAGGTCGGCGCCGAGCCGGGGGTCGAGGGCTCCGACCGCCAGTCCTACGAAAAGTGCCCCGGCCGCCCCGAAGCGGATCGGTCCCAGCGGGATCTGCCCGACGGCGGTCCCCAGTCCGATGACGAGGAAGACGGTGAGGATCGGCGCCTGCGCGAGGACGTCGAGGGCAGGGTGAAGCACGGACACAGCACCAGGGTATCCGCAGGCTCTATGCAGTACAGAATCCCAAACGGATCGGAGACGGTGAACACTCGCAGCCTCCGTCAGAGCCCAGCAGGCCATGCCTGCTTGATTCATTCTCTCAGAGAGGACCCCCATTCGCGGGCAGGTGCAAGAAGATCAACACCAGAAAGAAATACTCTCATGAGATGGATCAGTCATCAAAACCTCCACGATCACACCATAAATATTTTTCATGGTATGAGACGAGCAGTCCAATCCTAGGTGAGCACAGGAGATCACCAGGTCCGTGAGCGACCCCGTCCGTGAGTAGCCCCCACTACCTTCATGATGGGCCGCACACCTACATCCCCACAAACCCAATCGCCAGCATCGGGCCGACACCGAAGATGATATTGACAATCCAGTGCGAGATGACCATCGGCGCCAAACGCCGCTGATGGTGGACGATGACACCGGCTGTCACGCCCCATGCCAGAAACATGAAGGCGTAGATAACCATGCCGCGAACGTCTCCAGCAAACATCATGTGCTGCAGACCGAACAGCAGCCCTTGGACGAGAATGGCGATCGTGACTCCAGAACGTCCGGCTAAGCCCTTTTGAAGCCAGCCGCGGTAGACGATCTCCTCAATCGGTGCGTTGACAAGAAAGACGAACGCACCGAAGATGCTCATGACCGGCAGTACGCCGTCCGGCAGCTGCGGGACGGACTTGGCGAACACCTGCTCAAAATGCGAGGACATGTCTGCGCCGAACATGAGATACATCGACGCCATGAGGGCGATCGCCAACGGGATATATGAAACGAACAACCAAAGAAGCCCCCAGGCGATGTCCTTACCAAGACGACGGCCCTCAAAACCGAGGTACTCCCACACTGACACGCCATACTGCCGGAACCGGCGCCAGATGACAACACCGCAGACAATGTTGACGAAGGGGAAGTAGAGCATATCGAGTGGCGGAAAATCATTGCTCATACCGGCAAATCGGAGCACGGAATACGTCACGGCAGCCAATAGCACCATGACGGCCAAACGAATCAACACAAGAAAGAACGGTTTATTTTGCTGCGCAGCAAGCAGATCCTTCATGATTCCGCATTTTACCACCAAGATAAGCGCGGAGCATCACTCACAAACGCAACCTTCGACTACATGTACCCAATTCTAGGACATCTCACCCCACGAAATAATCACCCATCAACGCCACCCACGTCTTACCTCCGGGACATGCCACAGCAAAACGCCTTCCACGACGACTCACCCCTGGCGCCTGCTTGATTCACCCTCTCAAGGATTGACGCCGCCTTCGGGAGCCATCCGGTTGCCGCCGGGCGACACCCACTCGCCATGACGGCTCGGCGCCCATATCGACCCGGTTTCATACGCGAACCACACCCCCCTGCGCCCCAGGACCCCGACCGCTACCGCGCACAACCCCGTCAGCATGCTCCAACTCGCCTCCAGGACCGTCAGCCCTTCACCGAGACCACCCTGGACGACGTCGTGCGCGGCTCCAGCCGGCAACCGACCGAAACCACTTCCAGCAAGCGAAGCACATAGATGTGATGTCATATATGAATGTCAGGTTTTCATTCCCGGCTCGTCGACCGCTTCCTTTCGGCCAGCATGAGGAATACCCTGGGGCCGTCATCGGAGACGATGACGTACACCACCTTTTCTCGACGATGAGAACGGAAACCCGATGCCCCAGAAAGAAGCCTCTCTGCCCTCCTACACAGATGAGGAGGAGAAGCGGATCATCCGTAACGCCGACGGCGTCCCGGTCGGCATACGTCCCGACAATCGATGGACACCCGCACGGATCGCCACATGGGTAGTCATCACGGCCCTGGGTGTCCTGGGCTGGTGGATGCTGGCGATCGTGCGCGGCGAGCATGTCAACACCATCTGGTTCGTGGTCACCGCCGTGTGCACCTACGCCATCGGGTACCGCTTCTACGCCCTCTACATCCAGCGGCGCATCATGCGCCCCGACGACACCAACGCCACCCCGGCCGAGCGCATCAACAACGGGCGCGACTTCGACCCCACTCACCGCGTCGTCCTCTACGGCCACCATTTCGCGGCCATCGCCGGCGCCGGCCCGCTGGTGGGTCCGGTCCTGGCGGCCCAGATGGGTTACCTGCCCGGCACCCTGTGGATCATCATCGGCGTCCTCGTGGCCGGCGCCGTCCAGGACATGCTTGTCCTGTTCTTCTCCATGCGCCGCGGCGGTCGCTCGCTGGGTCAGATGGCCACCGACGAGATCGGCAAGATCGGCGGCATCGTGGCCACCGTCGTCGTCTTCGTCATGCTCATGATCGTCCTGGCGGTCCTGGCCATGGTCTGCGTCAACGCCCTGGCCGCCTCTCCCTGGGGCGTCTTCTCGGTGGGCATGACCATCCCGATCGCCATCGGGATGGGCCTGTGGCTGCGCTTCGTCCAGCCCGGCAAGATCACGCAGGTCTCCTTCGTCGGCTTCGGCCTGCTCATCGCCGTCATCATCGGCGGGCGATGGGTGGCCGAGTCCTCCCTGGGCCACTACCTGCACCTGTCCCCCACCGCCCTGGTGTGGGCGATGATCATCTACGGCTTCCTGGCCGCGGTCCTGCCGGTGTGGGTCCTGCTCACCCCGCGCGACTACCTGTCGACCTTCATGAAGGTCGGCACCATCACGATCCTGGCCCTGGGCATCATCATCGTGCGCCCGCTGGTGGAGATGGCCGCCGTCACCGAGTTCGCCTTCAACACCGACGGCCCGGTCTTCGCCGGCACCCTCTTCCCCTTCCTGTTCATCACCATCGCCTGCGGCGCCCTGTCCGGCATGCACGCCATGGTCTCCTCGGGCACCAGTCCCAAGATGGTGGAGAAGGAGACCCAGGTCCGCATGATCGGTTACGGCGGCATGCTCATGGAGTCCTTCGTGGCGATCATGGCGCTGGCGGCCGCGGTCTCCCTGAGCCCGGGCATCTACTTCTCCATGAACACCTCGACGGCGACCATGAACAAGATCGCCGGCCCCGAAACGGTCGCCTCCGCCCCCTGCAAGACCTCCGACGACCCCGAGCACCACTGCGAGCAGCTCGCCGAGGCCGCCGTGGCCAAGCTCGGCGTCACCGACGCCCAGGGCCGCAAGCTCAACCCCGAGTGGGACTCCTGGGATGATCAAGGCAACCCCAAGACCTACACGGGTGCCGAGGCCCTGGAGCGCCTGGCCAGCGATGTCGGCGAGCCCAACGTCGTTTCACGCACCGGCGGGGCCCCCACCCTGTCGGTGGGCATCGCCCACATCCTTCACCAGATCGGCGGCGGGCGCGCCATGATGGGCTTCTGGTACCACTTCGCCATCATGTTCGAAGCCCTGTTCATCCTCTCGGCCGTCGACGCCGTCACCCGCGTGGCCCGCTTCCAGCTCTCCGACGCGCTGGGCAACGCCTTCCCCAAGTTCAAGGACCCGTCCTGGCACGTGGGCGCCTGGGGGACCACAGCCGTCGTCGTCGCCTCCTGGGGCGCTTTGCTCCTCATGGGCGTGACCGACCCCCGCGGCGGCATCCAGACGCTCTATCCGCTGTTCGGCATCGCCAACCAGCTCATCGCGGCCGTGGCCCTGCTGGTGGTCACCGTCATGGTGGTGCGCAAGGGCTATACGAAGTGGGTGTGGATCCCAGCGATACCGTTGGCGTTCGACACGGCCGTCACCTTCACGGCCTCGTGGCAGAAGATCTTCTCCACCGACCCGCTCGTGGGGTACTTCCAGCAGCATCGCGAGGCCGTCGCCAAGCTGAGCACGCTCACCGACCCGGCCAAGATCGAGGAGACCCGGGCCATCGTGCGCAACACGATGATCCAGGGGACGCTGTCGATCATCTTCCTGGTCATGGTCGCCTTCGTCATGATCTGCGGCCTCATCCGCATCATCCAGACGATCCGCAACCGGGACACGACGACGTCGGAGGACCCGCACCAGGAGTCCAACTTCTACGCACCCGAGACGATGGTCGCCTCCTCGCTCATGAAGAAGGTCTCCCGGGAGTACGAGCAGGTCGGCGACCCGGCCCTCATCCCCCAGCGGGCTCATGCGGAGAAGTCATGACGCGCACCGGCTCGACGGCTCAGACGGCGGGGCGGGCAGCAGAACAAGCAGCAGGACGACCGGGCACCCGCCGTCGGGTGCGCGAGACCCTGGCTCGGGCCCGCACGCTGTGGCGCGACCTGACCGGGGAGTCCGCCTACGAGCGCTACCTGGCCCGCTACGCCCGTGAGCACGCCGGCTGCCCGTCCGGCCGCCATGGGACCGCGCACGAGTCGGGGCACGAGTCAGCACACGGCCCCATGAGCGAGCGCGAGTTCTGGCGAGCTCGGGCCAGGCAGGCCGAGACGGAGATCTCAACCGGTTGCTGCTGAGTCCTGGGGCACACTCCTGTGCTCCGATCGTTACCGCCCGCCTTCCGAGTTCCTCGCAAGGCGGGCGGTAGCGTCATGAGCGTGCCCACCCAGCAATCCGCCCCCGACCCCCTGATATCCGCCGATTCCCCCGAGGCCTCCCCTGAGGCCCGAACCGAGTCCCCCACCGGCGCTCCGGCCGACCACACCCCCTTCTATCAGCGCCCGCCGAGCCGGGTCCCGCACGACACCTCTCATGAGCGGACGGCCCGCATCGCGGCGGTCATCCTTCTGATCGTCGTCTGCGTGGCTGTCGTATGGCCCTCAGGGCGGGACATCGCCGACCTCAAGAACTCGCTGGGGCCGGCATTCCTCAGCTCAGAGAGCAAGGACGTCATCCTCAACCTGGTGATGATGGCGCCGGCCACCTTCTGCGCCGTCGCAGGTTGGCGGGACGTCCCGTGGTGGATGTGGGCGCTGGTGGGCTGCGTCGTCGGTCTGAGCGCCGAGGTGCTCCAGAGCCTCCTGCCGATGCTGGAGCGGCGGCCCTCACTGGCCAATGTCGGCCAGAACGCCGTCGGCGCCTGGGCCGGGGCCGCCGTCGCCCGGTACCTGTTGCACCGACTGCATCCCCGGTCCGCCTCGCGCTGAACCCGCCCCTGTCACCGCCGGAACGACGACGTACTGTCGGCACGAGGACTGCACCTTCTCAAAGACGGCAACACCCAAATCCCGGTCATCCTGACCGAAGCGCAGTCCTCATGACAGAAGTACATCCACAACGACCACTGAGCCGCACCGCGGACGGCGAAGGGCCCGGACCTCATGGCCCGGGCCCTTCCGATCTGTGCGCGGGGGGGGACTCGAACCCCCATGATCGTAAGATCACACGGACCTGAACCGTGCGCGTCTACCAATTCCGCCACTCGCGCGAAGCGAGAACGAGATTAGCCCGCCTCCCCCACCGTCGTCCAATCCTCGGGCCCACACCGGGCCGTGAGACCGCTCACGACACAATTACCTCACACAGATAGGGCCGTCTTCCCTGTGATGACTTCGCTACCGTTACGATGGGAACGGTATCGGCCTGCGCGCAGGCCCGTGCAGGCCCATAGCGAGGCGGGGCAGTCCCGCCTCCCGGCTCCATCCCGGGGGCCGCCACACCACATTGGGGGAGGTACTGTCCATGGGATTCCTGGACAAGTTCGAGAAGGGCGTCGAGAACGTCACGAACCGCGCCATGTCCCGTTTCTCGGACGACATCGAGCCCATCGAGATCGCCTCGAAGCTCCGCGAGACCATGGACAAGCGCGCCGCGTCCTTCGCCCGCGACCGTTCAGTGGTTCCCAATATCTTCCGAATCCACCTCACCCCACCGAGCATCGAGCGCATCACAGCCTGGGGTCAGGACGAGATGGTGCGCCAGATGGAGGAGGTGGCCACCTCGCACGCCGCCGATCAGGGCTACTCCTTCGTCGGCCCGGTCGAGGTCTCCTTCGTCGTCAACAACAGCCCCAACGCTCCCGCCATCGAGATCGAGTCCTCCACGCGGCGCGGCGCGGCCGCCCCCGCCGCATCCGCCACGGCCACACCAGCACATCCGATCGTCGACATCAACGGCCAGCGCTATCTGCTCACCGGCCCGGTCACCGTCATCGGACGCGGCTCGGAGGCCGACATCATCGTTGACGACTCCGGCGTCTCACGCCGTCACCTGGAGATCCGCCTGACGCACGGCAACGCCATCGCCAGCGACCTGGGCTCCACCAACGGTACCTTCGTCGAGGGCCAGAGAGTCGACGCCGTCACGCTCGTGGACGGCAACACCCTCACCATCGGCCGCACCCAGATCCTGTTCTGGGACGGCACCCAGAACAGCGGAGTCAACGGGTGAGCGCACTCGCCTTCACGATCCTGAGGCTGGGCTACCTGGTCCTGCTGTGGTTCTTCCTGTACTTGATCGTGCGCGTCATGCGGCGCGATATGGCTGACTCCCCCACCCCGGCGCCTGCGCGCAGACGCTCCGTGAACGCCTCCGAGCAGCCCCCGAGTCCGGCCCCGAGGGGTCGGCGCCGCGGCGCCACGCGTCTGGTCATCACCGAGGGCCCCCTGGCCGGCTCGACCGTTCCCCTGAGTCCCTCGTCGATCATCATCGGCCGCTCACCCTCGTGCACCCTGGTCCTCGACGACTCCTACGCCTCGTCCCGGCACGCCCGCGTCTTCCCCAAGGACGGCGCCTGGTGGCTGGAGGACCTGGGCTCCACCAACGGAACCATGATGGACGGCCGCCCCGTGCGCGGCGCCGTGGAGCTCCCCATGAACATTCCTGTCAGAATCGGCCAAACGACGCTGGAGCTGCGCTCATGACCATCTCCCTGCGCTTCGCCGCGCGCTCCGACGTCGGCCTGGTCCGCCAGTCCAACCAGGACTCGGGCTACGCCGGCCCCCACCTGTGCCTCCTGTGCGACGGGATGGGCGGACCCGCCGGAGGAGACATCGCCTCGGCGGTCGCCATTGAGCACCTCATGCCCCTGGACGGCGACTCCCACCAGGCCGGCGAGCTGCTGGGCCTCATGCGCGATGCCGTCCAGGCCGCCCACACCGAGCTCGTCACCCTGTCCTCCCAGGACCCCGACCTTGCCGGACTGGGCACCACCTGCATCGGCGTCATGCGCAGCGGCAACAAGCTCGCCATGGTCCACGTGGGCGACTCGCGCGCCTACATGCTGCGCGACGGGACCCTCACCCAGGTCACCACCGACCACACCTTCGTGGAGTACCTCGTTGAGACCGGACGCCTCACCCGCGACCAGGCCCGCCAGCACCCGCAGCGTTCGGTGCTCCTGCGCGTTCTGGGCGACACCGAGGGCGAGGTTCAGCTCGACGAGTCGATCCGCGAGGCGGTTCCCGGCGACCGCTGGCTGCTGTGCTCCGACGGCCTGAGCGGCCCGGTGACCGCCGAGACCATCGGGGAGGTCCTGGCCGGCGTCGCCGACCCCGGTCAGGCCGCCGATCAGCTCATCGACCTGGCCCTGCGTGCCGGCGGCCCGGACAACGTCACCGCCGTCGTCTTCGATGTCGTCAAGGACGACCCCGAGCCACAGACCGTCCCCCAGGTGGTGGGAAGCGCCGCCACCGAACGCCTGGCCCAGGAGCGCGCGGCAGCGGCCCATCGCAAGGCCGGCGGCAACGCCGAGGCCAGGGACACCGAGGGCGCCAGCCCCGCCGCCAAGGCGGCCGCTCTCATGGCCACTCTGGAGGAGCGGCCGACCTCCGAGGACTCCACCGACGTCGACGAGGCCATCGCCGCCGAGGCCGCCACCCAGGAGAAGGCCCGACGCCGTCACCGTCGTCGCGTTCTGGTGGGAAGTCTCATTCTGCTCGTCGCACTCGTCGGGTCCAGTGCGCTGTTCTACCGGTGGACCCAGACTCGCTACTACGTCTCCTCCTACGAAGGCCAGGTCGCCATTTTCCGGGGAATCCCCCAGTCCATCGGCCCCCTCAAGCTGAGCCACTCGGTCGAGGCCTACGCCGACCTGCCGGTGGAGAAGCTCGACGACAACATTCGCGAACGCCTGGAGGACACCGTCACCCAGGACTCAATGAAGGCCGCCCAGGCCTATATCGATAAAACAGTCCGCTCCCACGTCAAGCCGACCACCTCCCAGCAGAACTCGCCAAACGCCACCCCCACACCATCCCCTACGCCGTCCCCCGCACCCGCCGAACCGGCTCAGCCCGGGCAGGAGGGATGAGATGGCTGCCGCTCCAGACTCCATGGGCGCCCCCGCGGGTGTGGCCACGATCCAGCCCGCCGGTACCGCACGACACTCCGGCCGGTGGGCGGAGGCAGGACTGCTCGGCTTCGCCCTGGTGCTCGGCCTGGGCGGCTTCGTGCTCACAGCCCTCAACCGCACTGGGTCCTCGCCGGCACAAACCGTCATGCTCGGGGGCGCCTTCCTCGGTCTGACCATCCTCATGCACCTGTGGGTGCGCTACACCGCCCCATGGGCCGATCCGGTCCTTCTGCCGGCAGCGGTGGCACTCAACGGGATCGGCCTGGCCATGATTCAACGTCTGGACCTGGCATACGAGGTCAACGAGCAGTGGCAGTTCTACGTCGGCACCAAGCAGCTCATCTGGACGTTGCTCGGCGTCATCCTCTTCTGCGCCGTCCTGTTCCTGCTGCGCGACTACCGACGTCTGAGACGCTGGGACCGCTTGGCCATGTGGTCCGGCTTGGCCTTCCTCGTCCTGCCATTCCTCCCGTTCATCGGTCAGAGCATCAACGGCGCCCGGATCTGGATCCGGATCGGCCCCATGAGCTTCCAGCCGGCTGAGCTGTCCAAGGTGCTGCTGGCGGTGTTCTTCGCCTCCTACCTGGTGGCCAACCGCGACAACCTGGCTCTGGCGGGCCGCAAGTTCCTGTGGATGAGCCTGCCGCGCGCGAGGCACTTGGGCCCCCTGTTCATCGTGTGGGGTGTGAGCATCTGCGTCCTGGTCCTCCAGAAGGACCTGGGCTCATCGGTGCTGCTGTTCGGCCTGTTCGTCGTCGTGCTGTACGTGGCCACCGACCGGCCCTCCTGGCTGCTCATCGGCGCGGCCCTGTTCCTCCCGGCGGCCTGGTTCGCGGCCACGCACCTCCACCACGTCCAGCAGCGCATCAACGGGTGGCTCCACGCCACCGACGACTCCGTCTACAACGCCGCCGGCGGATCCTGGCAGCTGCTGACGGGCATGTTCGGCATGTCCACCGGTGGGCTCATGGGGGCCGGCTGGGGCAAGGGGTCTCCGACTCTCGTCACCTTCGCCAACTCCGACTTCATCTTCGCCTCGCTGGGTGAGGAGCTGGGGCTGACCGGCACACTCGCCATCCTCATGCTCTACCTCGTCCTCATCCAGAGAGGCCTGCGCACCGCCGTCTCACTGCGCGACGGCTTCGGCAAGCTCCTGGCCGTGGGCCTGTCCTTCGCCATCGCCCTACAGATCTTCGTCGTCATCGGCGGTGTCACCAGGCTCATCCCACTGACCGGTCTCACCCTGCCCTTCCTGGCCTATGGAGGTTCCTCGCTCCTGGCCAACTGGGTCATCCTGGCTCTCCTGCTACGCCTGTCCGACGCCGCCCGGCGCCCCGCCACCCACGCACCGCGGATCATCGACACCGCCGAGCTGCCGACATCCCTGCGCCGTCGGGTCCAGGACGCCGGGGGCGACGACACACCCGTCAGTGAGTCCTTCGGTGAGGCCGCCTCCGGCGACCCCACCGTCGGCTATGAGGAGGACTACGGGGACGCGAGCGGCTACGGCCCCTCCTTCCAGGCCCCTGGCGCCGACGAGGGTCACCACCCGCACCACGCGCCGCGCGATGCCGGGCTCCCCGGCGATGCGGCACCCACGGTCACCGTCGCCCCACAGGCACCACCTCCTCCACACCTCACCGAGCCGGACGGCGGGACACTGCGCTCCTCGCGCGCCCCGGGCTTCACTGATGACAGCGACAGGAGGCAGCAGTAATGAACCGACAGATCCGCCAGGTCGCCTTCCTGGTACTGGCCATGTTCTCCGCGTTGTCCCTGTCCGTCACCAGTGTCCAGGGGCTGGCACGTCCCGCCATCTGGGAGCCGTGGTCCTCCAACAACGCTCTCAACTCCGACGGGCGCAACTCCCGCACCGTCAACCGGGACTTCGATACCGACCGTGGCCCGATTCTGCTTGCCGACCAGACAACCGCCGCCAGCACCGAGAAGTCCGAGAACGGTCAGGGATCTGACGACTACCAGCGCGTCTACGCCAACGGACCGCTCTACGCCCCGGTGACCGGCTACTTCTCACCAGCCTTCGCCTCCATGACCGGCATGGAGCAAGCGGGCAACTCGGTGCTCAACGGGGACGATCCCTCCCTGTTCTCCTCGCGGATCAAGACCCTGGTGACGGGCGGCTCACAGAGGGGCGGTGCCGTTCAGCTCACCATCGACCCCGAGATCCAGCAAGCGGCCTATGACGCCCTGGCCGGGCGCGAGGGCGCCGTCGTCGCTCTGGACCCCTCCACCGGCGCCATCCTCGCCATGGTCTCCTCCCCCTCCTACGACCCCTCCGCCTTCGCTTCTCAGGACGCTAACGCCGCCAACGAGGCCAGCAAGACCCTCAGCGAGGACTCCTCCCGGCCACTGGACAACCGAGCCATCGCCGGCAACCGCTACCCGCCGGGGTCCACGTTCAAGATCATCACCACCGCTGCGGCACTGCGCACCGGCAAGATCACACCGGATGCCGAGGTGGACGCCCCGGACACCATCACTCTGCCGGGCACCAGCCACTCCCTGGAGAACTACGGCGGGGAGTCCTGCGGCGGGAGGACGAGCTTCTCCCACGCCTTCGCCCAGTCCTGCAACACGCCCTTCGCCCAGCTGGCCATGGACGTCGGTGAGGAGGAACTCGCCAAGGAGGCCCACAACTGGGGTTTCGACTCCGACCTCTCCATTCCGCTGAAGGTGACCCCCTCGGTCTACCCGCACAACGACTCCCAGGCGCAGACGGCAATGGCCGGCATCGGTCAGGCGTCGGTGCAGGCGACTCCGCTCATGATGGCGATGGTGGCTGCCACCGTGGCCAACGACGGCGAGCAGATGACCCCCTACCTGGTCTCACGCACCCTGGACCCCGACCTCAACGAGGTCAGCACCACCTCCAAGAAGGTGGCCCGCACCCCGATCGACTCCGCCACCGCCAAGTCCCTGTCCTCCCTCATGCAGACCGCTGTCACCGAGGGCACGGGCACGAATGCCCAGGTCGCCGGGGTCCAGGTGGCGGGTAAGACCGGCACCGCGGAGACTGGTTCGGACACCGGCCCCACGACCTGGTTCGCGGGCTTCGCCGGAACAGACATCAACAAGCCCCAGATCGCACTCGCCGTCGTGCTCGACGGCAACGCCGACACCCAGGACAACGCCACCGGCGGCAAGGTGGCGGGCCCCGTCGCAGCCCAGATCATCGACGCGGCGGTGGACCGGTGAAGCCCGTTGCCGGACTCCAGCTCCAGGGCCGCTACGAGCTGGTGGAGCAGATCGCGCTGGGCGGCATGGGCCAGGTCTGGCGTGCCACCGACCTGCGCTCGGGTCGGGCGGTGGCCGCCAAGATCCTCCGGCCCGAGCTGACCGGGGACGAGATCTTCCTGTCCCGCCTGCGTGCGGAGGCCAAGAACTCCAAGGGCCTGCGCCACCCGAATCTCGCCGTCGTCCTGGACTCCGGGGAGAAGGATGGCACCGGCTGGATCATCATGGAACTCGTTCAGGGCCGCGCCCTGTCCGACATCATCGCCGAGAAGGGCACTCTGGCCCCTGCCGAGATCCTCCCGGTCCTGGCGCAGGTGGCCCGTGCCCTCCAGGTCGTCCACGACTCCGGCGTCGTCCACCGGGACATCAAGCCCTCCAACATCCTCATCAATCGAGAGGGCCTGGCCAAGCTCACAGACTTCGGCATCTCCACGGGAATCAACCAACGCCCGCTGACGGCCTCCGGAATGGTCATGGGCACCGCCCAGTACCTCGCCCCCGAGCAGGCCATGGGCAACATGGCCACTCCAGCCGGGGACCTCTACGGGCTGGGCATCATCGCCTACGAGGCCCTGGTGGGACGCCGTCCCTTCAGCGGTGCCACCCAGGTGGACATCGCCTTCGCCCATGTCAACGAGGAGGTTCCCACTCTTCCCGACGCCGTCCCGCCCCAGGTGCGCGCCATCGTCCTCAAGCTGCTCGCCAAGAAGCCGGCCGACCGCCCGCACTCGGCACGCGAGGTGGCCCGCGCCCTGGATCGGGCGGTGGTGAACCTGCCCACCGACGCCTGGGACCCCCGTGAGGCGCTCAGTTGGGAGGCAACGGGCCGCCGCGGTCCGAGGACCCGTGAACTGCCGCAGTCGGCCACGGCGCGTCCCGGACGTCATGCGGCCGAGGAGCCGACGCCGTCGCGCACCGCCCGGCACGCCTCCGGCCGCTCCTTCCTCGGCCTCAACCTGCTGACCCTGAGAGTCCTCATCTTGATCCTCGTCATCCTCACCCCACACAGCACGGGTACGCTTGCCCATGCGCATCAGGTCGTGCCAGCCTTGATGCTGAGCATCCCTGTCAAGGAGGTACTGTGACCAGTCAGTTCCCCCAGGTCCTCGCGGGCCGTTACGAGATCCGCGACCTCATCGGACGTGGTGGTATGGCAGAGGTGCACCTCGGCTACGACACCCGCCTGTCGCGGGTCGTGGCCATCAAGCTGCTGCGCTCGGACATCGCCGGTGATCCGACCTTCCAGGCCCGTTTCCGCCGCGAGGCCCAGTCCGCGGCCGCACTCAACCACCCCGCCGTCGTCGCCGTCTACGACTCCGGTGAGGAGGAGCTCCTTCAGCCCGGCGGCGCCAGCCGTACGGTGCCCTACATCGTCATGGAGTACGTCGAGGGGCACACCGTGCGCGAGCTCCTCAGCGAGGGCGAGGCCGTCCCGATCCCGGAGGCGGTGGAGATCGTCTCCGGCGTCCTGGACGCCCTGGAGTACTCCCACCGGGTGGGGATCGTCCACCGCGACATCAAGCCCGGAAACATCATGCTGACCTCCACCGGTGCGGTGAAGGTCATGGACTTCGGCATCGCCCGAGCCATTGAGGACTCCGCCTCGACGGTGACTCAGACCCACACGGTGGTGGGCACCGCCCAGTACCTCTCGCCGGAGCAGGCCCGCGGCGAGTCCGTGGACGCCCGCTCAGACCTGTACTCCACCGGTTGCCTCCTCTATGAGCTCCTCACCGGTCAGCCCCCCTTCCAGGGCGACTCCGCGGTGGCCATCGCCTACCAGCACGTGCGGGAGATTCCCAAGCGCCCCTCCTCGCTGGCCGCGGACGTCCCCGAGTCTCTGGACCGGGTGATCCTCAAGTCGCTGGCCAAGAGCCGCGAGGACCGTTATCAGGACGCCGCCCACATGCGCGCCGACCTGCAGGCGGCCGCCCGGGGAATGTCCGTGGCCGCTCCGGCCGCGGACTCCTGGTCCCCGGCGACCTCCGTGATGGCGTCTCCCGCCGCGGCACCGGTCCAACCCACGTCCGCCTTTACCCAGGTGCCCTCCGAGCCCTCGCCGGCACCTGCGGCGAAGGACTCCGAGGAGCCCGAGGAGAAGCCCAAGCGTCACACCTGGGTCTGGGTGCTCGTGTTCCTCCTGTTCGTGGCTCTGGCCGTCGTTGCCGGTCGGTGGGCCTCCGGGGCGTTCAACCCCCGGCCGACCCCGACGCCGAGTGCGACCGTCACCATGGTGGACGTGCCCGACGTCAGCGGCCAGGACGAGGACTCGGCGAGAAAGACCATTGAGGACGCCGGCCTGAAGTTCGCCAAGAACGAGGTCGCCAATGACACCGTCAGCGCGGGCCTGGCCGTCTCCTCGGACCCGGAGAAGGGCACCAAGATCGCGTCCGGCTCGACTGTCACCGTTCACTTCTCCACCGGCTCGGCCATGGTCAAGGTTCCCGACCTGGAGGGCAAGTCCCAGAGTGATGCCCGCAAGGCTCTCAAGGACGCCGGGCTCGAGGCCGGCAACGTCACCCAGGAGGACTCCGCCACGGTTGCGAAGGACCGGGTCATCTACACCAACCCTCTGGCAGACACCTCCGTCGAGCGCGGAACCACAGTGGATATCGTGGTGTCCACCGGTAAGGCCTCCGTCCCCGACGTGACCGGCCAGGACGAGGCCACCGCCAAGAAGACCATCGAGGACGCCGGCCTGCAGTTCAAGCGCGGCGACGACGTCGCCTCCGACGTCGAGCGGGGCAAGGCCGTCTCCTCCGACCCGGCCGCAGGCTCCAGCGCCTCTGCGGGAGACACGATCACCGTGCACTTCTCCACCGGAGCGGCTGCCACGCCGACGCCGAGCGGGTCTGCGGCGGGAGATCCCAACAACACGATGCCAGATGTCAACGGAAAGGACTCCAAGGCCGTACAGTCCGACCTCGAGGCCCGTGGCCTCAAGGTCAAGGTGGAGAAGCAGCAGCCCAGCGATCCATCACTCCCATCAGGCACGGTCATCAGTTCCAACCCGCGGCAGGGGGAGCAGATCACAGGTAAGGAAGTCACCCTGTACGTCGCCAAGTAACGATCCCAGGGGCGCGGTCAAGCACCTGGTTCGTCGTGGACGCACCTTAGCCCTCGACTACGGACGTCGCGGGCACAGTCAGCGAGGCCGAAGGTGCGTCCGAGAGTCCCTAGATACCTCCGAATCCGACATTCCATTCGGAGCGGCCCTAGCCGATCAGAACTGCGTCCGCACCTACCCCAGTAGGCCGGCGCGTTCGGCGAGGACCGCGAGGTGCACCCGGTTGCGCGCGCCCACCCGGTCCTGGGCGCTGTGCAGGTGGGTCTTCACAGCGGAGGCCGAGATGTAGAGCCTGCTGGCGATCTCCTCGGTGGTCAGTCCCTCGGCGGCCGCCGCGATGACGTCGAGCTCGCGCCGGCTGAGCCCGGCAGCAGCCTGCTTGGCCTGCGCCACGGCGCGCTCATGCTCCTCGGCACGGGCATCGTGGGTCGGCGTCGGTGCCACTGCCGTCGTCCGGGAGCGCACATAGCGCAGCAGCTCGGCAAGCGCCCCGGGGACGGAACGGACTCGCCGGCCATGACCCGGCGACGTCCGGCGTCGAGCTCCTCAGAGGCGGAGTACTTAAGCAGATAGCCCACAGCACCGGCCTCGATGACCCGTACGACGGCGTCCCGCCGCACCCAGAGCACGAGAACACTCCGCGCGGCCGGATGTCCCCGGCCGCGAAGGATGCCGGCTCAGATGCCGCGGGCGGACAGGACGCCGTCGATCGCGCGCAGGTCGTTAAGGATCTTGAGATCGATCTCGCCCTCGACGTCGACCAGCGTCACCGCCAGCTCACCGCGTGACTTATTGAGCAGGTTGGCGATGTTCTGCCCGTACTGGGCCACGATCGTGGAGACCTGACCCACCATGTTGGGCACATTGCGGTTGACGATGACGAAGCGGTGGGTGCCCTCCTGGCGCGTCATGACTGCCTCGGGGAAGTTCACCGAGTTGTGGACCTGGCCGTCCTCGAGGAAGCCGCGCAGGGAGTCGGCGGCCATGATGGCGCAGTTGCGCTCGGCCTCCTTGGTGGAGGCGCCCAGGTGGGGCAGGGAGATGCATTTGGGGTGCTTGTGGACCTGCGTGGAGGGGAAGTCGCACACGTAGCCGCGCAGCATGCCCTCGTCGAGGGCGGCCACGACGGCGTCGGTGTCGACGATCTCGGCGCGCGCGAAGTTGAGCAGCACCGCGGTCTCCTTCATGAGGGCCAGGCGCTGGGTGCTCACCAGTCCGCGGGTGGCGGGGATGAGGGGCACGTGGACGGTGAGGATGTCGGCGCGGCGGAAGACCTCCTCCATGGAGTCGGCCCGCTCGACCTCGGCGCTCAGGTGCCAGGCGTGCTCCACGGAGATGCCCGGGTCGAAGCCGACGACGTTGAGTCCCAGCCCCAGGGCGGCGTTGGCCACCTGTACGCCGATGGCCCCCAGCCCGATGACGCCGAGCGTGCGGCCGGGAAGCTCGAAACCGACGAACTGCTTCTTGCCGGCCTCGACGGCCTTGGCGATCTCGGCGTCGTCGCCCTCAAGGGTGTGGGCGAAGCGGGCCGCCGGGATGAGGTTGCGCGAGGCGATGAACAGGCCCGCCAGGACCAGCTCCTTGACGGCGTTGGCGTTGGCGCCGGGGGTGTTGAACACCGGCACGCCGCGCTCGGTGAGCGTGTCCACCGGGATGTTGTTCGTGCCGGCGCCGGCACGGGCCACGGCCAGGACCGAGTCATCGATGGGGGTGTCGTGGAGCTTGGCCGAGCGCACCAGGAGGGCGTCGGGCTCCTCGACGGAGCCGCCGACCTCGTAGAACTCATCGGGCAGGCGGGACAGGCCGGCCCCGGAGATGGCGTTGAGGGTGCGGATGCGGAACTTGTGGTCAACGCTGCTGGTGGTCACGGAGGTACTTTCTTCAGAGCGGTCCGGGTTGAGGAGGGTTGTGGCGGGCAGCCGGGCTAGCAGGCAGGGCGGGGCGGCGGGCGCTCAGGACCGGGCGGCGAAGTCGGTCATGTAGTCGATGAGGGCGCGCACGCCCTCGATCGGCATGGCATTGTAGATGGAGGCGCGCATACCGCCCACGGAGCGATGGCCCTTGAGGTTGGTCAGGCCCGCCGCCTGAGCCCCGCCCAGGAAGTCGGCGTCAAGGGCCGGGTCGGCCAGGGTGAAGGGCACGTTCATCCAGGACCGCGAGCGCTTCTGAACCGGGTTGGCGTAGAAGTCGGAGGAGTCGATGAAGCTGTAGAGGAGCTCGGCCTTGGCGCGGTTGCGCTCGGCCATCGCCTCCAGGCCGCCGACGTCCTCGATCCAGTGGCCGATGAGCCCCAGCAGGTAGATGGCGAAGGTGGGGGGTGTGTTGAGCATGGAGTCGGCGTCGGCCATCTTCTGGTAGTCCAGGACGGTGGGGGTCACCGGGCGGGCGTGCCCCAGCAGGTCCTCACGCACGATGACGACGGCCAGGCCCGATGGTCCCATGTTCTTCTGGGCGCCGGCGTAGATGAGGCCGTAGCGGGAGACGTCGATGGGCCGCGAGAGGATCGTGGAGGAGAAGTCGGCCACGAGCGGGACCTCACCGGCCTCGGGCACGTAGTCGAACTCGACGCCGCCGATGGTCTCGTTGGGCGTGTAGTGCAGGTAGCGGGCCGCCTCGGGCACCGTGAAGGAGCCGGGCTCGGGGGTGGTGGTGTAGGAGGAGGAGGCCTCGTCGGCGGGCACGACGACGTCGAGCTCGTAGGCGCCGGCCTGCTTGATGGCCTTGGCGGACCACTGGCCGGTGTTGAGGTAGGCGACCGTGTCACCGGGGGCGGTCAGGTTGAGGGGGATACCGGCGAACTGGGCGCTGGCCCCACCTTGGAGGAAGAGCACGCGGTAGTTGTCGGGGACGGACAGGAGGCGACGCAGAGTGGCCTCGGCGTCGGCCGCGCAGGCCACGAAGTCGGCCCCGCGGTGGGAGACCTCCAGAACGGACATCCCCGATCCGCCCCAGCTGGTGAGCTCGGAGGCGGCCTGCTCGAGAACGGGCAGGGGGAGCTGGGCAGGACCGGCGGAGAAATTGAAGACGCGCACGGAGTCATCATTGCCGCTTATACGCGCGGCGGCAATCTCATCCCAGCCGGCGACGACCACGCCCCGCACACGTCCCATATGACTCGCCACCCCTTCCCCGACCACCCGCCAGCATTCGACAGAACGGTGTCGGCACAGGCCGTGGAAGCGGCGCCACCGATTTTTCACACCATCGTGCAATGATGAGTCCACAGCACTCCCAGCACTGTCAGCCCGACACATTGTCAGCGATAGCACAGGAAGATCGGCCAGACGACCGGTAGGGTTATCCTAACATCGAGGCCCCTACCTACAAGTTTTCATGATCAAATCACCGAACGACGCCCCCTCGACTTCCGACCTCCGGGCCGCGCAGGACTCGCGCACCCCGGCCGGAGGCCGTTCCCACTCCCTGAGCCACCAGCTGCTCGATCGGCTCCGCAGTGGCCGCAGACCGCGGCTCAGCGCCATCATTGTGGCGCTCATCGCAGTCGTGTCCCTGGCCACCGGGTTCCGGGCCTGCGACTGCGACGGGGTCTGGACCGAGGTCTCGGCCGGGAGCCGTCCAGAGGCCAACCCGCTCAAGGGCATGATGCCCTTCGCGCCGTCGGACGCCTCCACCCCGCCGGGGCTGCCCGAATCGGCCCCGCCCTACACGATGGAATGGCTGACGCTGCCACTCAGCGACGTCGTCACCGGGCCGGGCACCTACTCGTGGACCGCGCTCGAGTCGCATCTCGACGCCATCGCCTCGCGCGGGCACCAGGCAGTGCTGCGCTTCTACGTCGACTACCCCGGGCGTCCCAGCGGCATGCCGGCCTACCTGCTGAGCTCCCAGACGGTCACCACCCACGAGTACACGGTCAATGGCAATGCGCCGGGCCAGTCGCTCGCCCCCGATTACAACGCCCCCGAGATGATGTCGACGCTCACCGGCTTCATCTCGGCCCTGGCCCGGCAGTACGACGGCGATCCACGCCTGGCCTTCATCACACACGGCCTCGTGGGCTTCTGGGGTGAGGGGCACACCTGGCCGATGGACGGGAAGGTCTCCGGGGAGAACCCCTCCGGGGAGAACTGGATGCCGTCGACGGCGAACCAGAACATTCTGGTGGACACCTGGGACAGCACCTTCCAGGTGACACCGACGCTGGCGCGCTACCCATCAGCGGAAACGGCCAGACGCAGGGTCGGCTACCACGACGACTCCTTCGGCTACGCGACCATGGACACCGCCGACTGGCACTTCCTGCCGCTACTGAAGAAGGCGAAGGCGGACCAGGCCTGGCAGCACTACCCGATCGGCGGCGAGGTCTACCCGGGAATCCAGGAGTGCTCGGTGCGCAGCCCGGGCAGCTGCATGGCCTCGGGCTCGAACGGCGGCGCGGTGGACATGACCGCCTCCATCAAGGCCACGCACGCGAGCTGGCTGGTGGACAACTGGGCCTTCACGACGACGCTCAGCGGCACCGAGCGTGAGCGAGCCGTGCAGACCTCCGCCGAGACCGGCTACGACCTGTCGGTGGCGCGCTGGCGGATGCGCAACGGCAAGATCGAAGTGCAGATCGCCAACAACGGGGTGGCCCCCTTCTACTACAACTGGAAAGTGGAGGCGGTGGCCATCAACAGCTCGACCGGGACGGAGGTGGGGCGCGCAACGCTCAGCGGCGACCTGCGCAAGATCGAGATCGGTAAGACCCAGACCTTCTCCGGCCAGCTGCCGCAGGACCCGGCCGGTGAGAACACGATCCTGGTGCGTGTGGTCAACCCGCTGGCGTCGGGCCAGCCACTGCGCTTCTCCAGTGCGGGCCAGGACCAGACGCTGCCCGGCTACCTCACCCTGGGCCGCACGCCCAACAAGTAGGGCGCTGGGTCACCGGCGGGATCCCGGCGGGGAGCCGGCCGGAGCCGGTTCACCCGGTCCCGGACCGGGTGGCCTCCCCGTGGACCATCATTCTCCGGTCATTCTCCGGTCACCCTCTGTACCGTGACCCCATGAATGAGAATCGAATTCTGGGCAGTCTCCTGGGGCTGGCAGTGGGCGACGCCCTGGGGACCGCCGTCGAGTTTCAGGCTCGCGACTCCTTCCCGCCCGTCACTGACATGGTGGGCGGCGGGGTGTTCAACCTGGCGCCCGGGCAGTGGACCGATGACACGTCGATGGCGCTGTGCATCGCAGCGAGCCTGATCGAGACCGGGGCCTACGATCCCCGCGACCAGCTGGCCCGTTTCGTCCGTTGGTATCGCGATGGTTACTTCAGCAGCACGGGCCGGTGTTTCGATATTGGCAACCAGACCCGAGCCGCCTTGGAGGAGTTCGAGGTCACCGGCGAGCCCTACCGCGAGGCAGTCGGTGGGATGAGCGCGGGAAACGGGTCGCTGATGCGCCTGGCACCGGTCGCGATGGCCTTCTGCGACGACCCCGAGGCCGCTGGGCGTTTCTGCGCCGACAGCTCCCGCACCACCCATCCCGCCGTCGAGTGCGTCGAGGCGTGCGGGGCCTACGGCAGACTCATCGTGGCCGCCATCGAGGGGGCGTCACGCGCGGATCTGTGCGTGCTGGCCGCCGAGCTGGCCGAGCAGGTGACCAGTCCCGACCTGGCGGCGATCCTGAGCGGCTCCTACCGGGTCAAGGAACGCGACGAGATCTCGTCGTCGGGATATGTGCTGCACAGCCTGGAGGCGGCGCTGTGGGCCCTCGTCAGAACCGACGACTTCCTCGAAGGTGCGCTGCTGGCCGTGAACCTGGGCGACGACGCCGACACCGTCGGGGCCATCTATGGGCAGCTGGCGGGGGCGCTGTACGGGCGCAGCGGAATCCCGGAGAGCTGGCGGGATCGTCTCCACGACGCCGGGATGATCGAGGACCTGGCCGCGGGGATCGCGGATCGGGTCGGAACCTTCGAGGTCCCGGCCCATTGAGGAGCGGGCGGATCAGGGCGCTCCAACCGATCACGGACTCCCGACCAGATAGTCGACAGAGAGTATGGCCGAGCCATCCGCTCCCGACGGCGCCTCTACCCCCGCGTGCGCGGGGCTGACGGCGGCCAGGTGTTCTACGACCTGGCCGAGCAGCCTCTACCCCCGCGTGCGCGGGGCTGACATGCCCGAGGTGATCGGTAGCGACCCAGCTAAACCTCTACCCCCGCGTGCGCGGGGCTGACCTGAGGTCAGTGCATCCGGCGGCGAAGCGGTTGCCTCTACCCCCGCGTGCGCGGGGCTGACAGGAATCTGGGGCGGCGCTCGATCGGCGTCGAGCCTCTACCCCCGCGTGCGCGGGGCTGACGCCACCCGGATCTGGGTAGTGAGAGCGACGTCGCCTCTACCCCCGCGTGCGCGGGGCTGACATCACGAGCGGGGCCGAGGTCAGCCCGAGGGTCCCTCTACCCCCGCGTGCGCGGGGCTGACTCGCGACCACGACCAGACTTCGCAGTCCCAACCCCTCTACCCCCGCGTGCGCGGGGCTGACCGTCGGCGGTGAATGGGCAGGTCATTGGTGTTCCCCTCTACCCCCGCGTGCGCGGGGCTGACGAGAAGTCCGGCAAGTCCTACGCCGCCGCAGCGCCTCTACCCCCGCGTGCGCGGGGCTGACGGTAGCGTCACCGGATACGATCTCGGTCTCCGTCCCTCTACCCCCGCGTGCGCGGGGCTGACTTTCACCTCGTCATCGCGTCCGGGGACGCTCACCCTCTACCCCCGCGTGCGCGGGGCTGACGCCGAGGCATTCACGCTCGCCGACGTCGAGCGGCCTCTACCCCCGCGTGCGCGGGGCTGACTCGACGGGCTCCGGCTCTGCCTTGGGCTTGCGCCCTCTACCCCCGCGTGCGCGGGGCTGACCTTGGCATCCTGCTTCCCATTGACAGGCATGTGCCTCTACCCCCGCGTGCGCGGGGCTGACCTGCGGGCGTCGGGGCGATACCAAACGGAGATCCCTCTACCCCCGCGTGCGCGGGGCTGACCCGCCTGCCGCACCGCGTT
This sequence comes from uncultured Actinomyces sp., assembly GCF_963526355.1. Classification (GTDB taxonomy): domain Bacteria; phylum Actinomycetota; class Actinomycetes; order Actinomycetales; family Actinomycetaceae; genus Actinomyces. The sequence continues at coordinate 28,998 of NZ_CAUROW010000023.1, forward strand.
GGCGAGCGCCGCGCCCTCTACCCCCGCGTGCGCGGGGCTGACACCATCGCGGTGGCCGCGGCGACGTCCTCGTCCCCTCTACCCCCGCGTGCGCGGGGCTGACTCGATACCGGCCGCGTAGAGCCCACTCTTCCGCCCTCTACCCCCGCGTGCGCGGGGCTGACGAGATCATCAGCCCGAAGTCGTCGTGCGGCGCGCCTCTACCCCCGCGTGCGCGGGGCTGACACTTGCTTACCTGCGATGTTAGTCGGCTCGGGGTCGCCGTGGGTTCACTGCCAAGGTGGTGGCCCCCAGGGGAACCATGAGCGTGCCGTCGAAGACAACCGGCCCGGGCACCACCGCGTCGAAGGCGACCGAGACGTGCCAGCGCCCGTTGTTCTCCTGCACATCGATACCTCCGTCGCTTCGTGACTCGGAGTGACATTCAGCCTCAACGAGTCTGCAGCCGAGCCCCGAGGCGCGTTCCTTCAGCATGCGCATGATGCGTTCAGGCTCACCCACCCTCGACACAACGGTGGTCCATTGCGACGAAGGAGCCGTGGCAGCCCGCAGAACTCGCGGCAGGGAAGCCATTGTCCTGGTCTCAGCGAGTCTGGCCTCGACCACCCCCGTTCTCACCGCGAGTCCCACGGAGGGAAGCCGAGGCCCCCCGGTCACGAGCACCCCCCGCAGGACGGGCAGGTGACGGCGGCCCAGCCCGCCGATGAGTGGCAGCATCCAGCCGATTCCCTCAAGGGAGTCTCGCAGTTGCTCCATGACGAGAGCAGCATCGGCCGCATGGACCAGAGCTGCACCTTCCCTCCCACTGTGGGGCATGCGGTAGAGCGAGCACGTGCGCAGCAGCTCCCGAGTATCAGGCGCAGCGCCGTCACCGGACTGCGCACCCACGAGCCGATAGGGAGCGGTGGGTCGCACGCTCATATACGGATGCGTCCCCGTCACGGTGCTGCGGCGCCGCTCCTCCTCTCGCGCATCCAAAGCGGCCAGGAGTCCTTCCGTTCCCACGCGCAACTGAATCCAGCCCAGCGGGTCCGGTTCCCAACAGGAATAGTGCGGCGGCGCCTCGACAGCACCGTCGACGACGTCGAGCAGCACCGGTGAGGTCGGACGCCCGAGGTACTCCACGGACCGCGCCACCTTCTGCAGGACACCGAGATCGGCACTGTCGTCGGCAGCGAAAGTCCAGCGTACGACGTCGCTCGGATCTGTTCCCACTATCATGCCGCGTTCGGGAGCTTTCGCCTGCTTCTCCAGCAGTCGATCGTTACGGTCGATGATTCCGGTCGGTGAACCGTCCTTGGCCATTTTCACCTCGTTGTTGACGGGTACCCATCGGCCATAACCGATCTGACGCTTGCCGGCCGGAGGGGCGGTGATCCGTGGAGGACGACATCGAAAGAGAACCTCGACCTCGGAGACGCCTTCTCCCAGGCCATGGGCGGCGGACAGCATCGCGGCCAGTACCCGCGCTGGAGCCGGCGGCCATTCAGCGCGCCCCTCTCCATCATGCGCGTTGAATTCTCCAAGGGGGAACGTGGCCGTGACGGTCAGTTCACTCATCGCTGCGTCCATCAGTCTTGCGCCCATCAACGTCCAGAATAATCTTTCCCAGCGGGGAATCGTGGGCGATCGTGACCGTGGTGGCGCCGTTCCAACCGATCTCCTGGCCCAGGTCACGCACGAGGTCCACCAGCTCGTCGACCTCCGGCAGTGTGAGAGCCTCGGAGGGGGCTCCGTGCCTCTCGACCATGACCTCGAGGCCCGGCTCGCGCAGACGCAGCTCCGCCCCTGCGCGCAGGTCCAGCCGTTCCTGAAGCAGTCGGTACAGCAGCAGGGTCAGGCTGACCACCAGCGCTCGGGCAGGCTCCGGGCGAGAGAAAGCGAATGTCCTCAACCCCGCGAGGGAGAAGAAGGCCTTCCCCACGATAGAGTCGTACGTTAAATCTGATGGAGCCTCAGAAATATCAAGCGGAGGCAACGACCCAATTCCCAGAGCGGAAAGCTTTACTCCCCGAATCGTCGTTTTATTACTGGCTGCAGCGAAGAGCGGATCCGTTTTCCCAGCCATACGACGGCGCTCAGACACACCGGTCGCAATAATCTCCGATGTGAACAGTCTCGCAGAACGCGACTCCGCAGGATTCATGACGTAGTAACCAAGAAATTCATCCCGCGTCGCATTCAGCTCACGAGCATCCTTACCCCCACCTTTCTTCCCCCCCTTGTTGGCTTCATCAACAGCCTTCTGGGAGCGCTTCGTCTGCGAGTGCCACCATCCGAAGGGGATCGCTGTGGGGAATCCAGTGAGCAGGGCATCCGGCTGGGAGCGGGTGGCATTTTGGATTCCCTCAAAATCGACCCCCTTGTCGGTGAGCTCTTTCCGTATGAGCCTCCACGTGGCATCGGCCTGCCGGTGCGAGAGCTCGACGGAGGTGGTCAGCACCTCACCCTCCTCGTCAACAAGAACCACCATAGGGAATCCCAGAACCTCGGCAAGTGTGGAGGTTCCTCCTCTGAAGCGACTAGCGAGAAGCACCTCGCACCGCGAGGCCTGGGACCCCCACGTATCAATCGTGGCCGCCTTCCCATCATCGACGGTTTCAAAGAAGCCGACAACTTCACCCTTCTGACGGATCGTGCCCGCCGGCGGTGTCACGGTCATTCCCGCCAATGAGTCATATTCACCGGCAAGGCTGATTCCGGCCACCGCATCATCATCCATGAGATCACCGATGGTGGAGCGAAATTCTTGAGCAGTAGTCACAGTATTCTCCTTATCTACGCATCTATTGCCATACTGGTCGAGCACAGTCCTCATCCACGTCGTCACAGCACCAAGGGCATTCCGTAGCCGTAGGCCTTCCCCCTCCCGATGCCCTGGTGGTAGGCGGATGCCCCAACCTCACTGATACTGCTCACAGTGCCGGTGAGGTCCCGGAGAGTGAAGGAGCGTCCACCTCGCCGGCCCACGAACCACCTCGGTGAGACCGTCAATTCACTGGCTGTCAGACCATGACGCTTCAGCAAACCAACCGCCCAACCATCAGCTTCTTCATCGAGGACAGCCCGGACGCGGTTCTTTCCCGATTCGTCGGCATGGCGTTTCTCGGCCACCACTCGAACAGTGAAGCGCTGACCGACGGCAAACCCTGACGGCGCCTCGATGGCCTGCGTTCCAGGCAGATCGAGATCGGCCCGGAATCTGATGACCAGGGAACCCTTCTGCCCGCCATACTCGGTTGGTAGGGCCAGGCGGTACAGGACGCCGAGGTCTGCGCGAATCGACCGCGAAGCGCCTCTGAGATCCGGCAAGTACGACATGGCAAGCCGATGGACCGCATCCGGTGTTCCTAGGTCCGGTAGCGCCTGTGCCAGCGGAAGGACTGCGATCTGATCAGACATGGGCTGTTGTCACCTCTTTCTCTCTCATACCTCTCGGTAGGCGGGCGCGAACGATGTCACCTTGGACGTGGTTCCGGTGCCACGAATGGGGGACGTCCACCGTCGCCACGGCAGTTCAGGCGGCGGAGACTCGTGCAGATCGATGATCGCCTCCACCGTAAGGGGAACCGGATGCAGCACCCAGGAGAGAGCCTTGGCCGGACTATTTCGCTTCATCTCGCACTGCCACGGCTGGAGGAGCAAGTGCCCGCAGAAGGCCAGGAGATCCACGAGCGGGTACACATCGCACTCCTCGGATCCGCTGGTAATACGCGGAGTCACCTGACTGGCGGAGAAGCGCAGCCCCGGCTTGGCCCGAGCAACAGCAATCTCGCCGTGCACCAGTCGGTCAAGGTGTGCCGCCCCCGCAGCGACAGCGTCATCCGCAGTGACCAGTGACGCACCCATGAGCCTCCAGGTGTCCTGCACCGACTTGGCGGTATGGCTCCTGCCGCTGAGCAGGGTCAACGCTGAGGACCGGACGTGGAGATCCTGCGTCCTCGGAATCTTCGACTGCTCGGCCGACGTCGAGGACGCATCAAAGACCGCCACCGCTCCACATTGGCTGAGGTCGCTTGTACTTGCAGCTGCCTGCCAGTCGGCATGTGCCAGGGCGTTGACCGCAGATCGCGTGGGCGTCGTCGTCGTGATCCCATGAAGTACACGATCCTCAAGCCTCCAGGTACGTTCGACAAGGCCGCGAGCGGCTACGCTCACGAACTCATCCTGACCTCCGCTATAGCCGACGACGGGGACTCCTTCCCCCTCAAAGCGCAGCGTTGCACCCGGGAGGAGGGACACCAGCCCCCAGGTTGCCAGGACGTATGCCGCCCGGTACCCCGGTAACGCAGTCAGTCGGTACTCGGCAGACTCATCAAGGTGTTCAGCACTACTCATGTCCCTGCTCCAGTTCTTGCGAGACGTTCCAGTCAGCCAGGCGCAGGATCGTCTCGATCAGCGCCAGGGTGTAGGGGCCGTAGCGATCATTGAGAC
>NZ_CAUROW010000024.1:0-33030 GCF_963526355.1 uncultured Actinomyces sp.
GAGCACACACCACTGTGGGGCCCATGAGAACAACACAATCTCATGGGCCCCACACACAAACACACCCCAAGGGCATATGCCCCCTTTGGGATATGAGATCCGCAGAATGCAGAAAAGAGCGCCGTGCGCCACACCGCGTTGCCGGGTCTCGCTACGTCCATGAGCTGCGGTCCGGGTAGGCTCCTCCCAGGCAATCAATGACAGCGAGGGAACTGACAGCAGTTCCGGAGCGAAAGAAGGACCATGGCGTATCAGGATCGTCGCCACCACGCTGATCACGGCGACTCAGGTAGGCGTCGTCGAGACAGTGATCGTCACGGTTTCGGCAGCCGCAAGCGTTTTGAAGGCGACCACTCGTCTCGCAGCCGGCGTCACGACCGACACGGAGAGCCCACCGACGCTCCAGGGCGTTCTCGGCGTTCGAATCATCATGGGAACAGCTCTCGCCAGGACGGCCAGCAGCGGGATGATCGGTGGGGTGAACGACGTCGTGATGGGGGCTTCGGTGAGAAGCGCTCTGACCGAGGCGGCAGGAGGGCAGGCGGATTCAATGACAGTGCAGGGAGACGAGACGAACAAGGCAGGCGCAATGCCCACCGAGGTCGCCCGCCACAGCGACAACGTGTTCCTGAGCCTCCCGTGCCGGACGAGGTCGAACCCGCAGATCTTGAGCGGGGCGCCAGGAACGAGCTGCGTGCCCTAGGGCGCGCCAACGCCGAGAACGTCGCTCGTCATCTCGTGATGGCTCAGCGGCTGCTGGAGGACGACCCTCAAGCAGCCTATGAGCACGCGCGATACGCTGCTTCCCACGCCGGTCGCGTCGCCGTCGTGCGGGAGACAGCCGGGATCGCGGCGTACCTCGCCGAGCACTACAGTGAGGCGCTTCGAGAGATCCGAGCCGCCAGGCGACTGTCCGGCGTCGATCTTCACCGAGCCATTGAGGTCGATTGCGAGCGAGCCCTGGGTAATGCCGACAAGGCCCTCCAGGCTGCGAAGGCGGCCGACCCACGCCGACTTGACGAGATCGAGCGCGCCGAGTTGGCCATGGTCGTCTCCAGCCTGCGCCATGAGATGGGGCAGACCGACCTTGGTCTCATTATCATTGAGGACGCCATCAGGGCGCGCCCCTTAGACAGTGATACCCTCAGGCGCTTGCATTCGGTACGAGCCGACCGGCTTGAGGAGCTCGGACGCCACAGCGAGGCCGCAGCCATCCGGGACCGCATCGGCCCGGAACCAGCTGAGGAGGACGAGGTTGAGGTCTTCGACATCGAGGAGGACTACGACTCCGAGACGCCGGATCAGGACTCCCCGATGATGACCGGTGGGCAGACCGACACTGTGGCGGGCGTTCAGGCCGACGACGCCAAGGCCTCCGGCGGACCGGCCGAGCTCGGTACGGACACCGCCGCAGACCTCGAACCACCCGACCAGGACGATGATGCCGAGTGGTCGCAGTCCTTTGCTGAGCGTGTTGAGGCTGAGATGGCCGAGCTGCTTGAGGACGCGGGTGAGGCCCCAGCGTCCCCCGGTGACGCCACCGATGAGACAACCGCCATGAGCGCGTCTGCTGACGACACCCCTGAGGAGCCCCGATGACTCTGTCCCAGTCGACTTCTACCGACGCACCTGCCACCCTTTTGGGTAGTGATCGGCCCCTGTGTGCCGCGTACGACGTCGCACTGCTCGACCTCGACGGCGTCTGCTTCGCCGGTGAGGCCCGGGTGCCTCATGCTGCTGGCAACGTCAACGCCGCCCGTGCTGCCGGGATGCATCTGTCCTTCGTGACCAACAACGCCTCGAGGGCTCCTCAGACGGTCGTGGACAAGCTTGCGGCCAACGACATCGCCGCTGAGCCCACAGAGGTCTTCAGCGCTGCCATGGACGCGGCCGCTATGCTCTCCGAGCACGTCGAACCCGGCTCCGTGGTCCTCGTTGTCGGTGGTGACGGCGTGCGTCAGGCCCTGCTCGACGAGGGCTTCCGGGTGACTCGCAGTGCGCAGGACGCGCCGGTGGCCGTAGTCCAAGGATGGGACCCGGCGGTTGACTGGGCCCTGTTGTCGGAGGGCGTCTACGCCATCAACGCGGGCGCCCTCCATGTGGCCACCAACCTCGATGCGACCCTGCCGACCGAACGCGGCTTCGCCCTGGGCAACGGCAGCCTCGTGGCTGCCATCGTCAACGCCTCCGGCAAGGAGCCCCTGGCCGGGGGTAAACCCTTTCCCGGGATCTACACCCGCGCTCTCAAGCGTGCTGGCGGCTCCAAGCCGTTGGCCGTCGGTGACCGCCTCAACACCGACCACGTCGGTGCCCGGGCCGCAGGAATCCCCGGCCTCCACGTCCTCACCGGTGTCTCAGGCGCCCGGGACGTCATCACAGCGCCGGCCACCGAACGTCCCAGTTTTCTGCATACCGACCTGCGCGGCCTGACCGAGCCGCATCCCGCACCCGTGCGATTGGTGCGGGACGGACAGGAGTGGTGGCAGATCGGCGGTCGGCGCGCCCGCGTTGTCGGCTCGAGGCTCGAGCTCCAGGATGTGGGAGCGGTGACCTCTCAGGGCGGTGGACCCGTGCGCATCGATCTGGATTCCTACCGGGCTCTGGCCGTGGCCGCATGGGCATGGGCCGACGAGCAGGTTGCTCGGGGCGAGGCCACTGTGCTGGATATTCCCGAGATCGAGGTCGTCGCACCCTGAGAGCCCGGCCGAAGTCGGGAGCACCCCTCAAGGAGACAAAGAGCCGTAGCAGCACGTACACGAACGATGTCGAGGTGAGTCAGGAATGAGCCGCAACGAGCCGGAGACCAGTGTCCGACAGGAGACGGTGCCCACACCCGGCTCCGCCCGCACAGCGGCGCCCAAGGCACCGGTGCCCGCGCCTCCGCGAGCCGACGTCGCCCTCACGGCTGCCCATGGCCTCACCGACCACTCCGCTGAACTCGCCCAGATCGGGACGATTCCTCTGGAGGAGCGCGCCGGTGCGCTGGCCGCCATCCACGAGGAGCTCGTCTCCGTCCTGCACGAAGCGGAAGGCTGACATGGCCCGACTCATCCGCATCGACTCCGAGCTCGTGCGCCGTGGGCTGGCCCGCTCCCGCACACACGCCGACACCCTCATCTCCGACGGCCACGTCACCCTTGACGGCGAGGTGGTCACCAAGCCGGCCCGTCAGGTCAATCCGGCCCAGGCCATCGAGATCCTGGTCCCCTCCGGAGATGACTACGTCTCGCGCGGTGCACACAAGCTTGCCGGAGCCTTGGAGGCCTTGGAAAAACGCGGACTGGCGCCTCGCATCGAGAACCGCCGTTGCCTGGACGCGGGTGCCTCCACGGGCGGCTTCACTGACGTCCTACTTCGCCGCGGTGCCGAGCACGTTGTAGCCGTCGACGTCGGCTACGGCCAGTTGGCCTGGTCCCTGCGATCCGATCCTCGTGTTACTGCCCTGGACCGCACCAACATCCGCACGCTGGACCCTGCCGCCGTCGCGCCGGCCCCCCGCCTGGTGGTGGGTGACCTGTCTTTCATCTCCCTGACCCTGGTTCTCGAACCATTGTTGCGAGCCGCGGCCGACGACGCCGACCTCCTGCTCATGGTCAAGCCCCAGTTCGAGGTCGGCAAGGACCGCATCGGGCACGGAGGAGTCGTGCGCGACCCGGATCTCCATGTGGAGACCGTCCTGACCGTGGCCGAACACGCTCATGCTCTGGGAGTCGGCATCGACGCCGTGACCGCCTCCCCGTTGCCGGGCCCCGCCGGTAACGTCGAGTATTTCCTGAACATGCATGCCTCCCGCGCCGGGAGCCCCGAGGACCTGTGCGGCGACGACCTACGAGCCCAGGTCGAGGACGCCGTCGTCTCCCGCCCCGCCGCAGCAGGTTTCCGACGAAGCAGAACGAGGACCCGACCATGATCAAGCTGAGTCCTACAAGCGCCGCGGGTACCGCCGAGTTGACCTGCCTCCCGAAGCCCGCGGAGCAGACGCCGCAAGACCCTCGTCGTCGGAGGATCTCACGCGTCATGCTTCTGCAGCGCGACCTCAACGACAAGCCGGTCCCCGTCCCCAGACCCAGTGCCCCCACCGCCACCGCCGTGGCCCGGGCCTCGGCGGCGCTGCGCTCCCACGGTGTCGAACCCGTCGGTCCGGAGTGCACCGACCACGTCGACCTCGTCCTCGTCCTGGGTGGTGACGGTACGATCCTGCGCGCCTTCGAGGTCGCCCGCGAGCGAGACATCCCCCTGGTGGGTATCAACACCGGGCACGTCGGTTTCCTGGCCGAGGCCGACCCCGACGGCATCGAGCAGGTCGTTGCCGACCTCGTTGCGGGCCGTTACGCCGTCGAGACCCGCACCACCATGGACGTGGAGGTCATCTGTCCGGATGGGACGGTCACCTGCGATTGGGCCCTCAACGAGGCGGCCCTGGAGAAGCGCGACCGCGCCCGAATGATCGAGGTCGCCATCGGCGTCGACGGCCAGGCCGTCTCCTCCTTCGGCTGCGACGGCCTCATCATGTCCACGCCCACAGGCTCGACCGCCTACGCCTTCTCCTGCGGTGGCCCTGTCATCTGGCCTGAGGTCGAGGCACTCCTCCTGGTGCCGGTGGCCGCGCACGCCTTGTTCACCCGCCCCTTGGTCCTGGGGCCCGACTCCTGCATGGAGGTCGTGGTCCAGCGAGCGGGCTTCGACGGCGCCGAGATCTGGTGCGATGGCAGGCGCAGCCTGGACGTACCCGTCGGCGCCCGGATCCGAGTCAGCCGGGCGAAGCGTCCGGTACGCCTGGCACGGTTCAACGAGGCCCCTTTCGCCAGCCGCCTGGTGCGCAAGTTCGACCTGCCCGTGGAGGGGTGGCGGGCCTCCAGCAGCGCCGATGAGGCCTACTCGGCCGAGGATGAGGCGCTGCACCAACCGATGGCCCGCACTTCCGATGGGAGCACCGGTGCCGAGACCCTGCGGGACTCCTCGGGAAGGACGTCATGATCGAGTCCCTGCACATTGAGGACCTCGGTGTCATTGAGGAGGCCGATCTGCCCCTCAGCCGCGGTCTGACAGCCCTGACCGGTGAGACCGGTGCAGGTAAGACGATGGTGCTCACCTCACTGGGGCTGCTGCTGGGGCAGCGTGCAGAGACCACCAGCGTGCGTACGGGTGCCGAGCGCATCCTGGTCGAAGGGGCCTTCCTGGTCGACCCCGACTCGCGCGCCGCCGCCCGCGCCATCGAGGCCGGAGCAGACCTCGATGACGATCTTCTCCTGGTGTCGCGTACTGTCCCGTCCACCGGTCGTTCCCGCGCCTACCTGGGAGGACGTGCCGTCCCGGCCTCGGTCCTCAACGAGGTGGGAGGTCGACTGGTCTCCGTCCACGGTCAGGCCGATCAACTGCGGTTGCGCTCGGCAGCAGCCCAGCGCGCCGCTCTGGACTCCCTGGGCGGCTCCGAGCACACCGCCCTGTGCCGTCGTTACTCTCGGGCCTACCAGGCGCGTCGGCAGGCCGCCCAGGCGCTCGAGGAGTGGCAGGCATCCGCCCAGGCCCGGGCCGCCGAGGTGGCGCAGCTGCGCACTTGGCTCGAGGTCCTGGCCGAGCTTGACCCCTGCAGTGGTGAGGACCGGGACCTGACTGCGGAGGCCGAACGACTCGACCACGCCGAAGACCTGCGCAGGGCCGCTGCTGGGGCCCGTGTTGCCCTGAACGGGGAGGAGTCCTCCACCGGGCAGGAGGCTGACGTCGTCTCACTCATCGCCCACGCGCATCGCAGCCTGGTCGCCGAGTCCGAGCGTGATCCCGCCCTGGCCGAACTGGCCGTGCGCACCCAGCGCCTGGGCATCGACGCCGCCGACATCGCCGCCGAGCTGGGCGGCTACCTGTCCTCCCTGAGCGCCGACCCGGCTCGCCTCGCCCAGGTTCAGGACCGCCGTGGTGAGCTTGCACGCGCCTGCCGGGAGATCGGCGGACTCCATGAGCGGATCGACGACGTCGATGCCCTCCTGGCCTGGGGCGAGCGCGCCGCCGCGCGTCTGGCCGAGCTTGACGGCCCCCAAGACGCCGCCGCACGTCTGGCCCGGCGATTGACCGCGGCCGACGAGGAATTGGTAGGTGTCGGCGATGAGCTGAGCCGGGCGCGTCGGCTGCTCGCCGAGCACCTGGAGCAGGCTGTTACCACCGAGCTGGAGGGGCTGGAGATGAAGGGGGCGCGACTCATCGTTGAACTGGACCGACTCGATGAGCCCGGGCCCACCGGCATCGAGAACGTATCCCTCAGGCTCGTCTCCCACCCCGGCGCGCCTGCCCTGCCTCTGGGCAAGGGCGCCTCGGGAGGGGAGCTCTCCCGCATCATGCTGGCCCTGGAGATGGTGCTTGCCGACGCCGCCGCTTCCGCACGCCCCTCCACCCACATGCGCACCCTCGTCTTCGACGAGATCGATGCCGGTGTGGGCGGCCGCACCGCCAGGGAGATCGGCCGGCGCCTGGCGCGCCTGGCACGCCACCACCAGGTTGTCGTGGTGACGCACCTTGCCCAGGTGGCGGCCTGGGCGGATACTCACCTTGTGGTGCGCAAGGATACTGTCAGCGACGTGGAAGCCGAGTCGCGGTCATCGTCCTGCGCACTCGACCCCACACTCCCGGGGTCCTTGGAGGATCCCCCAGAGAATGTGAGAAAGTCCGAGTCGGGCAGCACCCGCACACAGGTCTTCGTGGTCGAAGGCCAGGAGAGAGAACGCGAGCTCGCCAGGATGCTGTCCGGCCACGAGGATTCCCGCGTCGCTGTCCGCCACGCCGCTGAGCTTCTCCAGGAAGCAGTCGTGGGACAATCCGAGCCGTGAGGAATCCCTTCCGCAGGAAGTCTGCGTCCGTCTCGGGGCACCCCAGCGGTGTCGTCCGCGTCGACGCGCGCACTAAGAAGCTTACCAAGCGCCTCCAGCCCGGCGAGATCGCCATCATTGACCATACCGACATCGACCGGGTGGCTGCCGAGGCACTGGTCGAGTGCAGCCCCTCCGCAGTTCTCAATGCATCGCCATCGGTCTCCGGGCGCTACCCGAACCTCGGTCCGGGAATCCTTCTGGAGGCCGGCATCCCGCTCGTGGATGACCTGGGCCCTGACGTCATGCGCCTGCACGACGGCCAGCGCATCGTCGTTGAGGACGGTGTCGTGCGCATTGAGGGCAAGGATCAGGTCATCGCCGAGGGAACGGTTCAGACCAAGCAGACTGTCGGGGACGCCATGGAGGCGGCCAAGAAGGGATTGGCCGTTCAGCTGGAGGCCTTCGCCGCCAACACCATGGAGTACATGCGTGGCGAGTGGGACCTGCTGCTCAACGGCGTCGGCATACCCACGTTGTCCACGCGGATGAGCGGTAGGCACGTTCTGGTCGTCGTGCGCGGATACTCCTACAAGGAGGACCTCCAGGCCCTCAAGCCCTACATCCGCGAGTACAAGCCTGTCATCATCGGTGTCGACGGCGGAGCCGACGCCGTTTTGGAGGCCGGCTTCAAGCCGGCCATGATCGTGGGCGATATGGACTCCGTGTCAGACAAGGCTCTCACCTGCGGCGCTGAGATCGTCGTCCACGCCTACCGTGACGGGCGGGCCCCGGGGCTGGCTCACGTCGAGGAGCTCGAGGTGGACCACCACGTCTTCGCGGCCACCGGCACCAGCGAGGACATCGCCATGCTCATGGCCGACGAGGCCGGCGCTGAGATCATCGTGGCACTGGGTACGCACGCCACTCTGCTCGAGTTCCTCGACAAGGGGCGTGCCGGCATGTCCTCGACCTTCCTGACTCGGCTCAAGGTCGGCGGCCGACTCATCGACGCAAAGGGCGTCTCGCAGCTCTACCGAACCCGCATCTCCGGGTGGTGGCTGCTGCTCCTGGCATTGTCGGGTGTCGTCGCCCTGGTCATCGCCCTCATGGCCACGCCGGGCGGGCAGACCTTCCTGGGGCTGTCCGGCGCGGTGTGGGACGACATCGTCAACTTCTTCCGCTCACTGGTGGGTCTGGCCCCGAACTCACCCACCGTCTAATGACTCCCGCCCATCCGAGAGGCAGCACCTCTCACGGTCACCTCCAAGGTCTCAACCATGATCGACTTCCGCTATCACCTGGTATCGCTCATCTCCGTGTTCCTGGCCCTCGCCGTCGGGGTCGTGCTGGGCGCCGGTCCGCTTCAGAACTCCCTGGGAACCGCGCTCAACGATCAGGTCACCGCTCTGAGGGAGGACCGCAACGCCACCCAGTCCAAGCTCGAGCAGACCGAGACGGCCGTCAACGAGCGTGATTCCTACATCACCCAGAGTGCCAGCGGCCTCCTGCCCGGGACCCTGGCCTCCAAGAACGTCGCCCTGGTACTCCTGCCTGAGGCCAAGACCGAGGATGCCGATGCCGTCGCCTCCCAGCTCAAGACCGCCGGAGCCACCGTCACCGGTCGTGTGAGTCTGACCACCACCTGGGTGGATCTGTCTCGTGAGGGTTACCGCTCCACCTTCTCCGGCCAGCTTCAGAGCAACCTGGGAACGGCCAACTCCAAGGACGCCAACGGGGTTCTGGGGGAGGGACTCGCCAAGGCCCTCACGGGTAACGACGACTCCTCCCGCGCCCTCATGGACCTGCTGACTGTCGATACCTCCGGCAGCCCGTTCGTCACTGTGGACTCCGCCCCCACCGGCCCGGCCGAGATGATCGTTGTCATCGGCCCTCGTCCCAGGGTCGCCTCCGGCAAGGGAACCACGGTCGAGGCCTCTCCGGGTCAGGATCCGAAGGAATGGGCCAATACCCTGGCGGGTACGGCCTCGCAAGCCGTTACGATCGTCGTCGGATCCGCCGATGGCGACGACGGCGTCGTGGGCACCATCCGTTCCGTCGGGGTCAAGGTGACGACCATCGACTCCGTCGGCCAGGTTGCTGCCGCGGTATCCACACCTCTGGCTCTGGCCTCCACTCAGGCCGGGACCATTGGTCACTACGGCTTCGACAAGGGTGCTGACGCCGTCATTCCCCCGGTGGCCAAGTAATGCAGCCGGTGGGCAGCGGCTCGGGGCAGTCGTACCCGGGCCGGTCCATTCCCTTTCGAGCCGTGGCCGTCACGATTTGCACCCGCCCTGCCTTAGGCTGAAGCCATGGCTGGCACGATCATGCGAGTAGGCCTCTGCGCCCGACGCCTGGCTCAGGTGGGGCTCAAGGCTGCGGGCGTCACTCTGTCCTGGTCCACTTCCCTGAAGTCCACGGCTCAGGGGCTGAACCGCACGAACTTCCACGGCCGCACCGTCAATCTGCGCGGAGGCGTCGGGGTCGCTGCCGGATCCGTCATGGCCGCGGTCGAGGCTGGTCGACTCACTCGCAGCGCGTCCACATCAGACTTATCAGCCCCGCGTAGTGGCTCATGGGTGGGACTGGCATCCACTCTCGCAACGACGGCCGGTGGGTGTGCCGGCCTGGTCGACGACCTTGATGCCGGTGCCCACGACGGGGATTTGCCCGCCAAGGGGCTCAAGGGCCATCTGACCGCACTTGCCCGCGGACGTGTCACCACCGGGGCCCTCAAGATCGCCGTCATTGGCTCGGGAGCCCTCGTCAGTGGGGTCCTGCTGGCCCGTCACCGCAGCGCGGGCACTGACAGATGCCACCTGGCTGCGAGCGCTGTCGACGCCGCCTCAAGCGCTGTCGTCATCGCCTCCTGGGCGAATCTTCTCAACCTTCTCGACCTGCGTCCGGGCCGGGCGCTCAAGACCGCCTTCATCGTGAGCGCGCCCCTGCTGACCACCCCCGGGCACGACGGCGAACCCACCCGGCTGCTGGCCGCAGGAACCCTGGCAGTCAGCCTCACCGCCCTGCCCGAGGACCTCCAGGAGAGCACGATGCTCGGCGATACCGGTGCCAACGCCGTCGGTGCTCTGCTGGGAACCGCTCTGGCCTGCCACCCCAGCCGGGTGGTGCGTGCCGGAGCCGCCCTGGGCGGCGTGGGCCTCATCCTGGCCAGCGAGAAGGTCTCCTTCTCCCGTGTCATCGCCGACACTCCGGTCCTGGCCGCGCTCGACGGGCTGGGGCGCCGCCCCTGATGACAGCCCGGCAACGCCGCGGCGGCCTGCTCTCGGTGGCGGGGTCAGTCGCCGGCCTGACCCTCGTCTCCCGCGTCCTGGGCTTCCTGCGCTGGCTCGTCCAGGCCGCTACCGTCGGCACTGGCACGGTGGCGGGCGCCTACACCACCGCCAACCAGTTGCCGAACACCCTCTACGAAGTCGTCGTCGGCGGTGTCCTGGCCGCCACCGTCGTCCCTCTCCTGGCCGTCCCGATCGCTGCGGGCAGGCGCGAAGAGGTGACCGCTACCGCCTCCGGGCTGCTCGGCCTGGTCCTGGCCGTCCTGACCCCGCTGTCGCTGGTCCTCATCGTCCTTGCCACCCCCATCGCAGGCCTGTTCCCCACCTCCCAGGGGGTCGATCCCGCGCTTCAGCACGAGCTCGTGGCATCGTTCTTGCGCATGTTCGCCCTCCAGGTGCCCATGTACGGGGTGGCGGTGGTCCTCACCGGTGTCCTTCAGGCCCACAACCGTTTCACCTGGCCTGCGCTGACCCCGATGCTCTCCAGTCTCGTGGTCATGGCGACCTACGGCCTCTACGGGGCGCTGACTGACGGCGACGACGCGGGCTCCGGCCCTGCCTTGCAGATCCTGGGCTGGGGCACCACCCTCGGAGTGGCGGCGCTCAGCCTGCCGCTGCTGTGGCCGGTCCACCGGCTGGGACTGGGACTGCGTCCCACCCTGAGGCTGGGAGGCTCTCAGGCCCGGCGGGCGCTGCGTCTGGGGGGTGCCGGAGTGTGGACGATTCTGGCTCAGCAACTGAGCGTCCTGGCGGTCCTGGCTCTGGCCCGCTGGGGAGGGCAGACAGGCACAGCGGCCGTCTACCAGTACACGCAGGCCGTCTACGTCCTTCCCTACGCGGTGCTGGCCGTGCCGGTGGCCACCGTCCTCTACCCGCGCCTCACAGCGGCCTTCGAGGCCGCCGCTCACCAGCGGACCGTGTCAGGCACCGCCGGCGCGGACAGCACCGTCGCCGGCCTGGTCGCCAGTTCGACCGCCCTGGTCACCGCTGTCGCCGTCGCCGGGAGCGCCATGCTCCTGGCCGCCAGCGCCGCCGCCGAGCGCTTCTTCTCCTTCAAGCAGGTCGATGGGATGGGACATGCCCTGGCCGTCCTTGCCCCGGGGCTGATCGGTTACGCCCTCATCTATCAGGTCACCCGGGTTCTCTTCGCCGCCGACCGCTCGCGGCCGGCCGCCCACGCCACCGCGGCAGGTTGGTTGACTGTGGCTCTCGCCTCCGCTGCCTGTGTGCGTCTCATGGCGCCGTCCGGTGGGGACGGCAGAGGCACCCTCGTCGCACTCGGAGTGGGCACGACCATCGGGATGACGGTGGCGGGAGTGAGCCTGCTGGCCGTCCTGGCCCGTGTCATGGGAGGCCGGGTCCTGCGTCCGGTCCTGACGACCCTCGTCACGGGGCTCCCGGTAGCCCTTGCCACCGGCCTGGTCGTCCGGGTGGCAACCACCTACGTGGCCTCACCGACCCTGGCGGTTCTGACCGCGGTGCTGGGAGCCGCCGTGGCTGCTGTCATCGTCCTGATGGCGATCCACCTGGCCGACCGCAGCCTCCTGAGGGCTGCGCGCAGCGCCCAGGCGGCGCCCACAGACATGGGGAACCCCGCGAAGAAGGAGAAGGCATGAGCACCAGCGCCGTCAGCAGCTTGAATGAGGTCGGTGCCCCGCTGGTCCCGGACACCGGGCGCCTGCGGATCCTCCAGGTCAGCGGATCGGCCTCCGGAGGGATCCGCGCCCACCTGGCCGACTGCGCCCGGATACTGGCCGCCGACGGACATGACGTCATCGTCGAGGCACCCACCACGGTCCTCGACGGGTTGGATGTTGCTCCTGCCCGCGCCGAGTCGCTCGAGATCGGTCCCCGCCCCAGCCTCGGTGACACCCTGGCTGTGGCCAGGTTGCGGCGACTGGGACGCCGCGCCCACGCCGTCCACGCCCACGGCCTGCGCGCCGGTGCCCTGGCCGCTCTAGCCCTGGGCCGACGCGGGCGCGGTCGCACCCGGCTGGTCGTGACCCTCCACAACCTCACCGTCGGAGGTCGCCTGACCACCCTGGTAGGGGAGAGACTCGAACGGCTCATCGCCTCGCGCGCCGACCTCATTCTGGCCGTCAGCCCCGACCTGGCCGAGCGCGCGAGAGATCTCGGCGCCCCACATGTCGAGCTCGCCGTCATCCCCGCGGCGGCTCCGCAGCCGCGGTCCGAACCGGAGTCCCCCGTCCCGGCAGCACTGGAGGACGCCTGGCCGCAGGAGGGGGCCCGCGTCCTGACCGTCGCTCGCCTGGCCCCGCAGAAGGGCCTGTCACTGCTGCTCGACGCCGCCGCGATCCTGGCCCGCGACGTCGAGGCCGGCCGTCTGCTCGCCTTCACCTGGGCTGTCGCCGGAGACGGGCCCGGCAGGACTGAGGCCACGGAGCGTATCGCCGCCGAGCGCCTTCCAGTGAGCCTCCTGGGCCGGCGCACCGACGCAATCGGTCTCATGGAGGCTGCCGACGTCGTCGTCCAGACCAGCTTGTGGGAGGGACAGCCCCTCACCATTCAGGAGGCGCTGCGCGCCGGTGTCGCGATCGTGGCCACCGACGTCGGCGGCACCGCCGTCACCGCCAGGGGAGGAGCCGTCCTCGTCACCCCCGAGGCCCGCGCCATCGCCGGGACACTCGCCGCGATCCTGAACGACCCCGAGGCCCGCACCCGAGCTGCGCAGAACGCGCGGCAAGCGGCTGAGCTCCTGCCGGGATCCGAGGACCTGTCGGCCCAGCTGCGTCAGGCGGTTCTTGCCCTGGGGTGACCCGAGCAGCGCCACCGCGAGGGGTAGCATCGTCGATACCCGGGCGCCCGGTGACAAAGGACGCCGGCAGCGAGTGAAGGAGTCAACCGTGAACCAGCCGGTGACAGGGACCCGCAGGAGCGACACGTACGCACTTCGCGAGAACGGCCTTGCCGATGAGCGCGAGCCGGGGCGGGAGCTGATCTCCAGCGAGCGGGTCTGGAACGGCCCGATCTTCGCCGTCGACGCCGACCATGTGCGCCTCGCCCCCGGTCAGGAGCCGGTGGCGCGCCAGGTCGTCGTCCACCACGACGCCGTCGCCGTCGTTGCCCTGCGTGAGGGCCAGGACTCCTCCCAGGCCGATGGTGCCCCGGAGATCCTCATGGTCCGCCAGTACCGCCATCCCGTGCGTGCCTGCCTGTGGGAGATCCCCGCCGGCCTGCTCGACGTGCCGGGGGAGGAACCCGCCGTCGCGGCCGCTCGTGAGCTCGCCGAGGAGACCGACTACACAGCGACCACCTGGAACACCCTGGCCGAGTTCTACGCCTCACCCGGTTTCACCACCGAGGGGGCCCGGATACTCCTCGCCCAGGACCTGAGCCTGCTGCCCGAGGACCAGCGCACTCCTCGTGAGGCTGAGGAGGCCGAGTTCGTACCCACCTGGGTACTCCTGGATGAGGCCATCGACGCCGTCATGGACGGCCGCCTGCACAATCCCTCCACCGTGCTAGGGATCCTGGCCACGGCCCAGGCCCGCGCTCGCGGCTGGGTCGGGCTGCGCCCTGCTGACGCTCCCTGGCTGCGTAGCCCCGAGAGCCTCTAGCCAGGTGATGGTAGTTTCTGACGACAACCATCCAGTTAGGAATTCCTGGGTAAGGGTTGCCTTTAATTAGGTGGCGTGTTCAATCCCACCTCGCGACGCCCCATCACGAACTTGCCAGTGTTGAATTCGGCAAGCATGATCTTGGTTAAACTCGTGGCACGACGACCAGCGACGTCCTACAGCCGATCCTGGCTCAGTCCTCGGGCCGGCTCGCAGACGCCGATCGGCCGACCAGGACGTCGTCGAACCGGCCACAACGTGGTCAGGCCGTGAGCATCGCAGCGACTTGGGGGAGGAGCAGTCATGACGCAGAGTGACGATGACTCTACCCGGGCTCGCGTTCTCGACCTCATTGCGGAGAAGGGGCCGGTTTCAGCGGCTCAGCTCGCCAAGGTCCTGAGCTTGACGCCGGCCGCGGTGCGCAGGCACATCACCGCACTGGAGACGGCCGAGCAGATCGAGGTCCACGCCCCGGCGCTGACCGGCAAACGGGGGCGCGGCCGTCCTGCTCGGCACTACGTTCTGACGCCCAAAGCTCGCACCTCCTTCGCGGAGGGCTACTCCGATCTGGCCAACCGTGCCCTGCACTACTTGTCCCAGGTCGCCGGCGACAAGGCGGTCGACTCCTTCGCCGCGGCCCGGGGCCGCGACCTGGAGCGTCGCTACGCCGCCGTCGTCGAATCGGCCGGTAAGGATCCCTCCGAGCGTGCCCGCGCCCTGGCGGATGCCCTGACCCTTGACGGGTACGCGGCCTCCGTGCGCGACGTCGGCGACGGCTCCTTCGCAGTACAGCTGTGCCAGGGCAACTGTCCGGTACGAGACGTTGCCGGGGAGTTCCACGAGTTGTGCGATGCCGAGACACAGGCGATCTCCCGCCTCGTGGGCGTCCCGGTCCAGCGTCTGGCCACCCTGGCCGGAGGCGAGCACGTCTGCACCACCCACATTCCGATCGCCATGCCGGCGCTGCGCAAGCGCGCGGTCCGGGCGGCGGCTAAGACGCGAGGTCTTGAGACCAAGCGAATGGAAGGAACCCGATGACACTGCCGACAACCGAGACTGCGCGTAGCACCGACGACGAGATCATCGACTCGATCTCAACGAGCTACGACTTCGGCTGGCACGACTCCGACGAGGCCGGGCAGAGGGCCAAGCGAGGTCTGGATGAGCAAGTGGTCCGTGAGATCTCCGCCATCAAGGGAGAGCCCGAGTGGATGCTGGCCAAGCGGCTCAAGGCCTACTCCACCTTCGAGCGCAAGCCCATGCCCACCTGGGGCGTGGACCTCTCCCAGCTCGACATGGACGCCGTCAAGTACTACGTGCGCTCCACGGACCGCCCGGCCAACTCCTGGGATGACCTGCCCGAGGACATCAAGAACACCTACGACCGCATCGGCATCCCCGAGGCCGAGCGCGAGCGCCTGGTGGCGGGCGTGGCCGCCCAGTACGAGTCGGAGGTCGTCTACCACCAGATCCGTGGTGACCTGGAGGAGCAGGGGGTCATCTTCGTCGACACCGACACCGCCGTGCGTGAGCACCCCGAGCTCGTCCAGGAGTACTTCGGGACCGTGGTTCCGGCGGGTGACAACAAGTTCGCAGCCCTCAACACGGCCGTGTGGTCCGGGGGGTCCTTCATCTACGTCCCCAAGGGTGTCCACGTCGAGATCCCGCTGCAGGCCTACTTCCGCATCAACACCGAGAACATGGGCCAGTTCGAGCGCACGCTCATCATCGCCGACGAGGACTCCTACGTCCACTACGTCGAGGGCTGCACCGCCCCCATCTACTCCACCGACTCCCTGCACTCGGCGATCGTGGAGATCGTGGTCAAGAAGAACGCCCGCGTGCGCTACACGACCATCCAGAACTGGTCCAACAACGTCTACAACCTGGTGACCCAGCGTGCCACCTGCGCCGAGGGCGCCACCATGGAGTGGGTCGACGGCAACATCGGCTCCAAGCGGAACATGAAGTACCCGGCCGTCTTCCTCATGGGCCCCCACGCCCGCGGCGAGGCCCTGTCGATCGCCTTCGCCGGCGCGGACCAGCACCAGGACACCGGCGCCAAGATGGTCCACATGGCGCCCCACACCTCCAGCCACATCGTCTCCAAGTCGATCTCCCGCCACGGTGGCCGCAGCGCCTACCGCGGTCTGGTGCAGATCATGAAGAACGCCCGCCACTCCAAGTCCAACGTGCTGTGCGACGCGCTCTTGGTCGACGAAATCTCCCGGTCCGACACCTACCCCTACGTCGACGTGCGCACCGACGACGTCGAGATGGGCCACGAGGCCACCGTCTCCAAGGTGAGCGCCGACCAGCTCTTCTACCTCATGCAGCGCGGCCTGACCGAGACCGAGGCCATGGCCACGATCGTGCGCGGCTTCGTCGAGCCCATCGCCCGCGAGCTGCCCATGGAGTACGCCCTCGAGCTCAACCGGCTCATCGAGCTGCAGATGGAGAACTCGGTGGGCTGAGACCGCCGCACCCCACTATGTCAGCGAGCCCCTTCAGCTTTTCGAAAAACACCTGATCACACCGGCCGGCCGCCGGCCAAGGAGCACCTCCACATGCCTGAACTCTCCACCGACCACTCGAGCGCCACGCTTGAGGGCGCCCACTCCCACGGCGGGCCGCGCTACGTCTCCTCGCGCGCCGATCGCCCCACCTCCTTCGACCCCGCCGACATCCCGGTTCCGCGTGGACGCGAGGAGGAGTGGCGCTTCACGCCCATGAAGCGCTTCGCCTCGCTGTTCGACCTCGACGCCGTCCGCGCGGCCACCACTGCTGGCACTGACGCCCCCGACTCCGCCGCCGTCCGCGTCGAGGCCGACCTGCCCGAGGGCGCATGTTTTGAGACCGTGCCGCGCCACGACGTGCGTATCGGCACCGTGGGCGCCCCAGTCGACCGCACCGGGGTCACCGCATGGAACGGCGTCGAGACCGCCACCGTGCTGACACTCAAGACCGGCGCTGAGCTGGAGAGAGCCGCCCGGCTGGCCATCATCGGTCAGGACCCGGAGCTCGCCCGCCCCACCGCCCAGCACATCCTCGTCGCCGCAGAGCCCGGTGTGAGGGGAACCGTCGTCCTCGACCACACCGGCATTGCCGCCCTGACCCAGGGCGTCGAGGTGACGGTCGCCGACGGCGCCGAGCTCACCCTGGTGACCGTCCAGGGCTGGGAGGACGCCGCCGTCCACGCCTCCAACCACCGGGTGAAGGTCTGTGGCCGGGGCGTCCTCAAGCACGTCGTCGTCAGCCTCGGCGGAGACGTGCGCATCTGCCCCGACTTGGGTTTCTCCGGCGAGGGCGGTCACATCGACGCCTACGGCGTCTACTTCACCGATGCCGGCCAGCACCAGGAGCACCGCCCCTACGTGGCCCACACCGAGCCCCACTGCTACTCCCGAGTCACCTACAAGGGGGCCCTCCAGGGCGAGGGCGCGCACGCCGTGTGGGTGGGGGACTGCCTCATCGGTCAGGCCGCCCGCGGCACCGACACCTACGAGCTCAACCGCAACCTCGTCCTGACCGAGGGAGCCAAGGCCGACTCCGTGCCGAACCTGGAGATCGAGAACGGCAACATCGAGGGCGCGGGTCATGCCAGCGCCACCGGCCGCTTCGACGACCAGCAGCTGTTCTACCTGCGTGCCCGTGGCATCCCCGAGACCGAGGCCCGTCGCCTGGTGGTCCTGGGCTTCTTCAACGAGATCGTCGCCGAGATCGGTGTCGACGAGGTTGAGGAGCGCCTCATGGCCGCCATCGAGAAGGAGCTCGAGCTCACCGGCCTCATCACCGCCCGCACCGACCAGGACCCCGTCACCGTACCGGCAGCCGAGTGATTGGCCGGACCCGCACAGTGGCCCGCCTACTCGTCACCAGACCCATTACCAGCTGAAAGAAACGTCGCATGAGCACTCTGCAGATCAAGAACCTCCACGTCCAGGTGGCCACCAATGACGGCCCCAAGCCCATCCTCAAAGGCGTCGACCTGACCATCGACTCCAACGAGGTCCACGCCATCATGGGCCCCAACGGCTCGGGCAAGTCCACCCTGGCCTACTCCATCGCCGGCCACCCGGACTACGAGGTCACCGACGGCGAGGTCCTCCTCGACGGCGTCGACCTGCTGGAGATGAGTGTGGACGAGCGGGCCCGAGCCGGCCTCTTCCTGGCCATGCAGTACCCCGTCGAGGTTCCCGGAGTCACCGTGGCCAACTTTCTGCGCACAGCCAAGACCGCTATCGACGGCCAGGCCCCCAAGGTGCGCCAGTGGGTCGGCGAGGTCAACCAGGCCATGAAGAACCTGCGTATGGATCCGGCCTTCTCCCAGCGCGACGTCAACGCCGGCTTCTCCGGCGGTGAGAAGAAGCGCTTCGAGATCCTTCAGATGGAGTTGCTGCGCCCCCGCTTCGCCGTCCTGGACGAGACCGACTCCGGGCTGGACGTCGACGCGCTGCGCATCGTCTCCGAGGGCGTCAACCGTCTTCACGACGAGTCCGACGCCGGATTCCTGCTCATCACCCACTACACGCGCATCCTGCGCTACATCAAGCCCGACTACGTCCACGTCTTCGTCGACGGGCGCGTGGCCGAGGCCGGTGGCCCCGACCTGGCCGACCGTCTGGAGGAGGAGGGCTACGACCGCTTCCTCGCCTAAGTGATGCCGCTGTTGTGAAAGACCGATGACGACGCACGGCTCGGGACAAGGCGTCGTCATCGGCTCCGGCACCAGGGGCACTAAGGCTCCTCGTGACCTCGGCGTTCGGCTGTCCCCGAGTGCATCGCGCACCGCTCGCATCGAATCGGAAAGGCACGTCATGACCCAGTCCGCTGCTCCGCCCACCGGGGCGTCTTTCGCCATCGCGCTCAGTGCTGAGGAGATCGCCGCGATCCGCTCCGGCTTCCCCTACCTGGAGAGACCCGCTCGCAACGGTGAGGCCCTGGCCTACCTGGACTGGGCCGCAACGAGTCAGAAGCCGGCCAGTGTCATCACCACGGAGGCCGACTTCTACCGCACCTCCAACGGTGCGGCGGGGCGCTCGACCTATCAGCTCGCCGATGAGGCCACTGCCACTTTCGAGGACGCCCGCGATGCCGTCGCCGTCTTCGTTGGCGCGCGCGGCAGTGAGCTCGTCTTCACCAAGAACGCCACCGAGGCCATTAACCTCGTGGCGCTGGCCATCGGGCACGCCAGCCTGAGCCGGTCGGCCTCCCGCGGTGGCGGGAACGCCGACACCACTGACCCGGCTCGGCGCCTCATCATCGGGGAGGGTGACGAGATCGTCGTCTCCCGTGCCGAGCACCATGCCAACCTCGTGCCCTGGCAGGAGCTGTGCGCCCGCACGGGTGCCACCCTGCGCTGGTTGGACCTGACCGAGGACGGACGCATCGACACCGGCACGCTGGACGTCATCACCGAGCGCACCCGTGTCCTGGCCCTGACCCACGCCTCCAATGTCACCGGTGCGATCAGCCCGCTCGACCTCATCGTGCCGCGGGCCCAGCAGGTCGGCGCGCTGGTCGTCCTGGACACCTGCCAGTCCGCCGCGCACCTCCCGTTGGACTTCGGTGCCCTCAAGACCGTGGGCGTGGACGCCATGGTGCTCTCCAGCCACAAAATGCTTGGCCCCACCGGGATCGGCGCGCTCGTGGCCACCGAGGAGCTGCTCGCGGCCATGCCGCCGGTGCTGACCGGAGGCTCCATGATCGAGGTCGTCACCATGGAGTCGTCGACCTTCATGAGCGGCCCGCCCCGTTTCGAGGCCGGCAGCCAGCCGCTGGCGCAGGCCGCGGGATGGCGCACGGCCGTGGAGTACCTTGCCCGGATCGGCCTGGACCGGCTCCACGCCACCGAGCAGGCCCTGACCCAGCAGGTGCTCGAGGGCCTCGCCCAGGCCCCCGGGCTGCGCCTGGTCGGCCCGACCGACACGACCGACCGCCTGGGCGTGGTCGCCTTCTCGATCGAGGGAGTCCACCCCCACGACGTCGGTCAGGTCCTCGACGCCGCCGGCGTCGCCGTGCGCACCGGCCACCACTGCGCCCAGCCGATCCACAAGCACTTCGGCATGCACGCCTCCTCACGCCTGTCCTTCGGGGCCTGCTCGACCCCGGAGGAGGTGGCCCGCTTCCTGTCCGCCATCTCCGACGTCCGACGCTACTTCCAAAGGTGAGCATGAACGAACTCGACCAACTCTACCAGCAAGTCATCCTCGACCACTCCCGTGAGCGTCACGGTTGCGGCGCCCTCGACGCCCCGGATGCCACCAGTCATCAAGTGAACCCCACCTGCGGTGACGATGTGACTCTGGGGGTGCGCGTCAAGGACGGGAAGATCGAGGCCATCGGCTGGGAGGGGGACGGCTGCTCAATCTCCCAGGCCTCCATCTCCGTCATGCACGACCTCGTTGACGGCGCCGACCTGGCCACCGTCGCCCGGCTCGAGGCCGACTTCGACACCCTCATGCACTCGCGCGGCAGGGGTGTCGACGACGCCATCCTGGACGACCTCGAGGACGGTGCCGCCTTCGAGGGCGTCTCGAAGTACCCCAACCGTGTCAAGTGCGCCCTGCTGGGCTGGATGGCTCTCAAGGACGCCTTGGCCAAGTCCGGCGTCGCCCTGCCCGCGGCGGAACCTACCGATCCCAAGCAGCCCGACCGCCCCACTGCCTGATCACCGTCTGACCTCTGAGGAAGAAGGAGAAGCCATGAGCGAGAACCCCACCGGGGTGCCGGCCGGCGCCGACAACCCCATGGCCGCCCAGCACGCACCGGCCGCCGTTGCCAGCACCGAGGGCGTCGATGTCGCCGCCGTCGAAGAGGCCCTGCGCGACGTCATTGACCCCGAGCTCGGTATCAACGTCGTCGACCTCGGCCTGCTCTACGGGGTGTCGATCGAGCCCGACGGGACTGTTGTGCTCGACATGACCCTGACCACCGCCGCCTGTCCGCTCACCGATGTCATCGAGGAGCAGGCCCAGCAGGCCCTGTCCCTCATCGCGGACAAGGTCCGCATCCAGTGGGTGTGGCTGCCGCCGTGGGGGCCGGACAAGATCACCCCCGAGGGCCGCGAGCAACTGCGAGCCCTGGGCTTCAACGTCTGAGGCCGGGCTGAGAGACACTGCTGGCCTGTTCCTGAGCGGCCCGTGCACCGCAGATCGGTGCGCGGGCCGCCGCATCGTCAAGGGGACAGGGTTACGGCGGATGTCAGGACAGGTCCTCCTCGACGCCGAGAATCGCCTCGCGCAGGACGCGCGCGTGGCTGTGGACGTGGTCGTGGCCGGCGAACAGGAGGGTCACCCGTCCCTTCAGAGCCTCGTCGCGCAGGTGCTCGACGGCGGCAGCCGCCTCGGACCGTTCGGTGAGCTCGGCCCGGTAGGCGTCGACGAACTGGGGCCAGGGCAGAGCCCCGTTGTGAAAGGCGCGGCGCAGCTCGGTGGTGGGGGTGGCGTCCTTGGCCCACTCATCGAGGGCGGCGCGCTCCTTGGAAATGCCACGGGGCCAGAGCCGGTCCACCAGCACCCGTGTTCCGTCGTCGGGGCCGGGCTCCTCGCGGATGCCTTTGAGAACCACGTTGTCGGAGGAAGGAAGCCGTGCGCTCATGCCTTCGACCATACTCGCGTTGTCTGTTCGGCCGCATCTGCTCGCAGCGAGCCGATCATGCACTGGAGCATGTCCATCGCGTCCTTCAACGCCGTTGGCGAGTCGGTCTCGGCGAACCACAACGCGGCCTCGTTCATCGCTCCGGATAGGAGACGAACGACCGGCCCCACCGGCCGGGGAACGAGGGCGGCACCCTCCATGAGACTGGTCAGCACCTTCGTCAGGAGCCTCTCGGAACATGTCCCGTCCATCTCCTTCCACCTGTGCCACCCCAGCACCGGTTCGGTTTCGCCGATCCCAGTGGGCTGTGGGTCGACGTCGTCGAGCAGGTCGAGCCGGAGCCGGGCTACTGGAACAAGTACATGCAGGGAGCCGGTGACGGGCAGGACACCGTTCCCAGTAGGACGTCTGAGCCGGCATAGCGCGGAGCGCTAGGAGACGGTGAGGCAGGGGATACCGCGACGCGAGGAGGTAACCAGGTCCATGTCCCGGCGAGTCACGCAGAAAGCCGCCGTGATCAGGCAGACCGTGCAGATAACGACCAGCCACAGGCTCCCCGTCTCACCCGCCTGGGCGAAAGCACCGGCGTCTCGAACCCACCTCGGAAGATCGAGGACACCGCCGAGCTGCGCGACTCCCAGCCCCACCAGCACTGGAGCCCAAGCGAGCCCGCGTCCCCTGGGCCACGCCCCGCACAGCGCCGAGGCGATCGCCGCCGAAGCCAGGGCGGCGGGCCACTGGCCGGCCACGAGACGCACGGCGTCGATCATGTCCGTATCCAGCTCGGAGCGCCCGACATGCCCGGCCGCGACCGTCGCGCAGATGAGGGTCAGTCCGGATCCCAGAGCGGCCACCAGCCATGAGGAGAGCAGAATCCGCAGAGGCCGGTTCCCAGTGGTCACAGCCGTCTCCAGACGTCCGGAGCGCTCATCATCGCTGTAGCGCAGCGCCAGCGACACGCCCTGGGCAGCGGCCAGTGCTCCTGCGAGCTGCCCGATGTACCTCAGAAATGCCTCGCCGGGATCGTCTCCATCCAGAAGGGATCCCAAAGACCCTCCGCTGATGCCACCCTGCCGGGCCAGGTCGACGACATCTCCTCCAATCGACACCAGCACCCCGGCCACGAGCGAGACGAGGAGCGCCCACGCCAGGCACTGGTGCCTGCTGAGCCTGAGGGCAAATGTCAGGGGCCCACTGACCCTCAGCGATGGTGAGCGCCTCGCGGGCAGCCGCACCAGCCCCTGACCGAGATCCCTGTGAGAGGCCAGCATCCCAGCCAGTGCCAGCACGACGACGCTGGCTGTGACCGCGATGAGGATGGGGGCCCAGGCGTTCGCACCGCCGGGATCCACCTCCGCCCTCAGGCGGAAGGGGGAGGCCCATCCCGCCCAGTCCCAGTCCTTGGAGGCTCGCATACCGTTGCCCGCGTGCATGAGGCCCACCATCGCCAGCGCGACCGTGCGGCCCGTGGCGGCGTCGGGGACCAGCTGCGCGACGACGAGTGTCGTGAAGGAAACCGCCAGGCCGGTGCAGGCGAGCACTGCTCCATAGGCGGCGGCGTCAGCGCCATCCGCCTCCTTCAGAGCGAGCATCCCTGCGCCCGCTCCGACCCCCAGGAGCAGGCACTGGAGGACCAGGACGAGTCCCTGCCCCAGCAGACCCGCCACGGGACCGGCCCCCGCCGAGCGGAGCAGCTCGGCGCGCCCCAGGTCCTCCGCGGCGCGCGTCAGTGAGATCGAGCGCAGGACGACGACGATGCTCAGCACCAGGAACGTCAGTCCTCCGAGCTCCCACGTCGCCATCTGAACCACTCCCGCCGAGCTGGAGAGCCTGCCGTAAAGGAACCGGGAGGTATCGGAGACCTGGGCCGAGGCCACGGCCCGGGCCAGGTCGGCAGGCGAGGCGAAGGTCTCGCCGTAGTTGGGAGCCAGCAGTGCGGTCATGAGCCCGGTCACCGCAGGAAGCGCTGCGAGCCAGGCCCGCTCCTGAGAGGCCGCCAGGCGAACCGACTGCCAGATCGCAGCAAGAGAGCGCGCAATAGCCGTCATCGCGCCGCCGCCTCATAGTGCTGGAGGAACACCTCGTCCAGGGATGCTGGCGCGCAGGTGACCTCCTGCGCACCGGCAGCCAGAAGCTGCTGCAACGCTGCCGGGACACGGTCCGCGGGAACCGAGACGCTCAGACGCCCGTCGGCGTCGGGCGGGGGCAGGGTGACGTGAGTGGTCGTCTCGGCCGGTGCCCGGCGGGCGTCGCGCTCGAGGTGCAGCAACCGTGCCCATCGACGGCGTCCGGGAGGCGAGCTTTGATCAGGAGGCAGCACGCAGGTGATCCGGGAGGCCCGTAGGTGCCTCAGCTCTTCAAGCAGCCCCGACTCCACGGTTCGTCCGTCCTTGATGATCGTCACCGAGTCGCACAGGCGGTCGACCTCGGCCATGATATGGCTCGACATGAGCACCGTGCGCCCTTGGCCGGCCGCATCACGAACCGCGTCGACGAACACCTCCGCCTGGAGCGGGTCGAGCCCGGAGGTCGGCTCATCGAGGATGACCAGGTCGCACGGCGCCGCCAGCGCCGCCACGAGCATGACTTTCTGCCGGTTGCCCTTGGAGTAGGAACGGACCGGCTTATGGGGATCCAGGCGGAAGGCCTCGATGAGCTCGGCCTCACGTGCCCGGTCCCGCCCGCTGCGCAGGGCGGCGAGGGCATCGAGGGTCTGTGCTCCCGTGAGCGTGGGCCACAGCGCCACATCACCGGGAACGTAGGCGCACCGACGCGTGATCCGCTCGGCGTCGTGGCGCGGATCCATGCCCAGGACTCGCACCACACCGCTGTCGCGGCGGTACATGCCCAGAAGGACGCGGATCGTCGTCGACTTCCCCGCACCGTTGGGGCCCAGAAAACCGTGGATCTGCCCCGTCTCCACCTCCAGGTCGAGACCGTCGAGCGCCCGAAAGGAACCGAAGGTCTTGACCAGTCCTGAGACGTCGATGGCAGGGGAGGGACGCTGGGCCGGCAGTACGGACGCTGTTGAGGAGGCTGTGGTGGCTGGCATGCCTCCAGGGTGAGGTGTGACGCGGCGTCGTACGCAAAGCCGACGCGGCAGCATCCGGGCGCGTGCGGCCTACTCGCCCCGGCTCCATCGATCGATCGCGGTGAGGAACTCCCGTTCCAAGGCCCGGGTGAGTCGTGCGTCGGAGTGGCCGGTGGTGGCGATGAGGCGGAAGAGCGCCTGTACCGCCTCGGTGTCGACGCTGTTCGCCAGGTCCGCAAGGTGCTCAGGTGTCAGCCGAGCCTCCAGTCGGGACACCATGTCCCGTGCGCGCTGCTCGATCTGCGCGTCTGACAGCTCGGCCGGATCCTGGGAATAGAGGGCCAGTGACTCGGCGTCGTAGCGAGGATCCGGGTCAACGAAGAGAAACTCCGCCTCCGGCGGCATCTGACCGCGGTAGCAGGCCAGGTCGGTCAGGTCCCGCTCCTTGCGCACAGCGCAGCGGGTGGCCTCATCGGGAGCGGCCTGCTCCAGCCGGTCGAAGAAGGCCGCCATACGCGGGGACATCGGTGAGACAGTCGAACCAGTCTTGGCTCGCTCCAGCAGACCGGTGAGCATGTCTCTCTGCCTGGTCACCTCGGTCAGGTGCTTCTCCACGGTGGTCAAGGCCCCGGCGAGGTCCTCGACGACACAGCTCGCCTCCGGCTGTGCCTGAGAAGACGTCCCTTTGGTGGGTGTGTCTTCGACATGTTTGCCGGCTGCGGCCTCGGACTCGTCGAGGATGCTCCTGATCGTCTCCAGGGACACACCGGCCTGCACCAGCCAGCGGATTCGCGAGAGCCGGGCCACGTGGGCGAGCTCGTAGCTGCGCCACCCGCCGTGCTCTGCCGGCACGGGCAGGAGGCCCAGGGAGTGGTAGTAACGCACGGCACGGACCGTCGTCCCGGTCAGTCTGGCGATCTCTGCAACACGCACGAGGACAGTCTCGCACGGGCTCAGGGACGTCGAGCCCTGCACCCAGCACGGACCGGGCCCCGATCTGCTCGACGGAACGAGGCAAACGAGGCGATGGGGAGCTCGCCCCGTTTGCCGGGCTCTGCCCGTGTTGCTACTGTGCCCGCGTGAGTGCGGACAGGTATGGCTTTGACGCCGGCAGGAGGAGCATCGTGTCGTCCTCCTGTTGCGCGTCACGGGCGGGAGCAGTCAGGTGAGCGGAACGAAGGCCAACCTTCAGGTCGGCGAGATGCTCCAGGGGAGCGGGGGCACCCTCTCGGTCAGAGGCTGCCTGCTCTTCAAGGAGTGGGACACCCAGGACAACTGTTTCTACTACTGGGAGGAGTGGCAACTCATCGGCGCCAACGACGCCGATACGTGGGTCGAGTTCGATCATGACCCCGGTGAGTTCCTGCTTTACGAGCCCGTTCGTCTTCAGGAGAAGATCGAGCCGTGGGCTCTGGCCGTCGGCCAGGGGCTGCAGTTGACGATCAACGGCACACCGCACCAGGCCGTCGTCAAGGAGGTCACCACCGGCACACTCGAGGAGGTGATCGGCTCTCCGGTGTGTCCGCTGAACATCGGCGAGACGATGACCTACGTCGAGTTGGCGCTGACCGACCCGGCCGGTGTCACCAGCAAGCTGACGATCGACAGTCACCGTTTCCTTGATCTCCTGGCTTACCGCAAGACCACCCTTTCCAAGGGCCGGCAGAAGCAGCTCTTCGGGCGTGTGCTCTACAACAGCCGGAATGTCTCCGGTCTAGTGGCCCGGAACAGCAGACGCGCTCTCCTCAGCGGCGCCGCCGTCATCGGCCTGGCCGTCGGCGTGTTCTCCTCGTGCACCCGCAGCGGCACCAGTCGCACAGGAACTTCGGGGGGGTACCGCAACCGCACCGTCTATGGAGGCGGTGGAGGTGGTGTCGGCAAGTAGCCCACGCCCCAGCAGCTGAGGACATCACATGCTGATCACCGATGTCGTTCGGCGGGCGCAGATGGGGACCACGGCCCGTTTGCCGGGTACCGGCCCCGTTGCTACCGTGCTCGCGTGAGTGTGGTGAGCCTGTGTTCTGTCAGCTACAAAATCAGTGGTGCCGAGCCGCATGCGCTCAACGACCTCTCCATTGTCGAGGCGATTCTCCGCGACGCTGCCCAGGAGGCGGGGCTGACAGCCGTTTCCAGTGCTCACCACCGGTTCGAGCCTCAAGGCCTGAGTGCCGTTGTCATCCTGGCGGAGTCGCATATCGCCGCTCACACCTGGCCCGAGTCGGGCACCGGCTATGTGACCCTCACCAGTTGCCGCGCACTGACTCCCGCGCAGATCGAAGCCGTGGGAGAGATCGTGCGTCAGCGCCTGCGAGCCCGGCAGATGACCCGCTCCGAGATCACACTGTGATCATCAGGTCGGCTCCGCGAGTAGAAATCTGAAGTACTTCATCCATGGTCGGATACATGAAGGAGAAGAAATGTCGCTCATGACCATCGCCCACAACTCATCGGTTGACCTCAACTGGCAGTCCCTGCTCAGCACCGTCGTCTACGCGCTGCTCGGCGTTATCCTGCTCATGGTGTTCGCGCTGCTCGTCAACCGCATCTTCCGCCTTGATCTCAGGCGCGAGCTCATCGAGGACCAGAACATCGGACTGGGGGCGGCATTCGCCGGCACGGCACTCGCCATCGCCATCATCATCGCGGCTACTATCCTGAGCTGAGGGGCTCACCATGCCCCATGGCCGAATCGGACGGCGGGAGAACGTCGCCCTGTTCACTGCGGCTCTGCTGGCCGCGATCGGCGGGCTCATCTATGAGCTCATCCTGGGCACGGCGGCCTCCTATCTCCTGGGCGACTCCGTCCTGAGCTTCAGCCTGGCCACCGGCATCACCCTGTTCGGTATGGGCATCGGCTCGTTGCTGGTCAATCGCTTCCGCTCGGATCCAGCAGTCGTCTTCGGAGTCAGCGAGGTCCTCCTCGGCCTCATCGGCGGCAACTCCGTCCTCCTGCTGTACCTGGCCTTCGGGAGTACCCGCCTGCACTGGGTCGTCTTCGGCGGCATCAGTCTGACCATCGGCATTCTCATTGGACTGGAGATCCCGCTGCTCGTGAGGACCTTCGCCGCCTTCGGGCGCCGCTCGACCAGTGAGCTGCTCGGCAAGGTCATGGCCATCGACTACTTCGGCTCTCTGGTGGCCTCACTGGTCTTCCCCCTGATCCTCCTCCCACAGCTCGGTCTGATGCGTGGGGCCTACTTGGTGGGGGCCCTCAACGTCCTGGTCGCGGTCCTCGTTCTGCTCCAGGTGCGCACCCCGCGCAAGATCCTGTGGGCGGCCACCGCCGTCGTTGTAGCACTGGTCGGCATGTTCGTCGCCGCCAACCGCATCGAGCGCAGCGTGGAGGCGCTGCGCTACAACGACCCGGTGGTGTACTACGAGCAGACCGCCTACCAGAAGGTTGTCCTGACTGCGTACCAGAACGACCTGCGCCTGTATCTCAACGGCCAGCTCCAGTTCTCCAGCCTGGATGAGGCCCGTTACCATGAGACCCTGTCGGCCAGCGCCATGACCTCGGTGAAGGATCCCGCCCACATCCTCGTGCTCGGGGGCGGTGACGGTCTGCTGGCACGAGAGATCCTGCGCTACCCCGGCGTCAAGGACGTCACCGTCGTGGACATCGACCCTGATGTCACCGAGCTGGCACGGAGCAACCGCCTGGTCAAGGACCTCAACAAGGCCTCCTTGTCCGACCCCAGGGTCAGTGTCGTCAACGACGACGCCTTCACCTATGTCCGAGACTCCGACGCCACCTACGATGTCGTTCTCATCGATCTGGTCGACCCCTCCAACGAGAAACTCTCCAAGCTCTACTCCACCGAGTTCTACCGGAATATCGAGGCGCGGCTGGCACCCGAGGGCATCATGGTCACCCAGGCCACCTCCACCTTCTTCTCACCCCATGCCTTCTCCACGGTGGCCAGCACTGTTGCCGCCGCCCAACCGGATCGGCAGATCCTGCCCTTCTCGACCAACATCCCCTCCTTCGGGGAGTGGGGTTTCGTATTATCCACCAAGACGCCGCAGGACCTCATCAGCCAGTCGTTGCCCGAAGGACTGAGCTACCAGGATCGGGCGACTCTGGAATTCATCATGCGGACCAAACCTCCCCGCACTGAGACCATGGAGCCCTCCACGCTCCTGCATCCTCGGATCGTCGAGGTCTACAACCGTGATATGAGGCAGTGGCGCTACTACTGAGCAGGAAGCGACGAAGTCGCCTCGGTCTGAATAATTCCGAAGCGACTTCGCCTTTACCCTAGTTGCCGCACCGAGCCGGCCGCCCTTCTCATCTCAGGATTCTGATGGTCAGCCAGGTGGCGATCCCGGCGATTATCACGCAGCTCATCAGGGAGGCGATGACGTCCATGCCGATGATGAACAGAAAGAGCATCGACGTCAGCGTTGCCAGCCAGATGAGCGCGGCGCGAGCAGCAGGAGGAGGCGCCGTCGCCAGGCATGCCCCGGAGGCGATGATCACCAGCCCGCTGACGGCGAAGCTCATGAAGTCGGGGCTCAGTACGTTGATGGACTCGACCGTCCCGCCCCAGATGATGGTGATGAGGCCGCAGACGGTCAGGCAGGCTCCGGCGATGTTTCGTCCATTCAGTTGTAGCCGGGTCGACCCGTCATGGTTCGTTGTTGTCATGTTGTTGTTTTCCTTTCGATGATGTGATGCACAGCTGTTGCGAAGAGGCACGCAGCTATCCGTCACTTGCCGAAACCGCGAGCTCGCGTCCCCAGCTGCGGGCGTCGGTCTCCTCGCCGCCGGCCAGTGGTCCCTTGCTCGCTGAGACCACAAAGCTCCTGATCGACGACGTCTCCCGACTCCGGTGCCGCCGCAGTACCTTGGCAATCGCCTTGGCCGCTGAACCGCTGAGCCAGCCCCTGGAGACGACTGTGTCGAAGACGGAGACGTTGAGGGAGGCCGGAATCGCCGTGCTCGCCAGCCACTCGCCGATACCGTGGGACGACCCTCTCGTCCCCTCCTGCTCACGGGCCTTGGCTCGCGTGGCCGCAGTCGGCAGCCCTCGGTTGTGGGTTGGGGCTCCCAGCACAAGCAGATCCAGGTCTGCGGGTAGGGTGCTCGGAGCCTGATCGACGTCAACGACCTGAGCCTCGGCCCCGCCGTCAAGCAATCCTGCGGCGACTGCCTCGGCGATGGCTCGGGTGTTGCCGTAATAGGACTCAACGATGATGAGTGCCGTGGTCATGGTGTCCTCTCCAGTGTCGATCGCCGGTCACGTCACCGGTAGTGCGTGCCCGTTGATCGCAGTATTGGGTGTGACGCCGCGTCGCACACAAACCGGGCCCGCCGACCAGGAGGCTGCGGGCCCGGTTGAATCAATAGATCCAGTGGGGGAGAAGGCGGGTGGGAGCGACAACGGTGAACGTTCTCGCCGCGGAATTCTTAGAGCCGGGAGGCGTCAACCGCGAAGGTGTCGCAGGCCTGCACCGAGCCGGTGTCCATCCCAGTGGTGAACCAGCGCACACGTTGCTCGGAGGAGCCGTGGGTCCAGGTGTCGGAGTCGACGTGCCCCTTCGCCCGCTCCTGGATGTGGTCGTCACCGACGGCCTCGGCCGCTCCCAGAGCGCCGCTGACCTCCTCGCTGGTGGGGCGGTTCAGGAAGGGCCGACCGGTCTCCGGGTCGGGGGTGGATGAGGCATGGTTGACCCAGATTCCCGCATAGCAGTCCGCCTGAAGCTCCAGGCGGACCGAGTCCGACGTCGCGCCGCTGCCCGAGCGGTCGGCTTTGGCCATCTGCCCGGTCAGGTGCTGGATATGGTGCCCGAACTCATGGGCCACGATGTACTCCTCCGCCAAAGGTGTGTCCGTTGCCCCCAGGGACTTCTCCATCTCGGAGAAGAAGCTCATGTCCAGGTAGACCGTCTGGTCCCCCGAGCAGTAGAAGGGGCCCACCGCCGAGGAGGCGTTGCCACAGGCCGAGGAGATCTGGGTGCCGTCCCACAGGACGAACTCGGGCTTGGCGTAGTTGATCCCCGCCTGGGCGGGCAACTGACCCGTCCACACCGCGTCGAGGGACTCGGCGGTGGCCACCATGCGGCACTGGGTGTACTTGTTGGCGCTGTCCCCGCTGGTGCATACGGAGGTGTCGATCGACGAGGCCGTTGACGTCGTCGTTCCGGTCTGCTGCTGCGCCCCCAGTAGCGAGGACAGGTCGACGCCGGTGATCTGGGAGATGAGGACGACGGCGATGACGGTCAGGATCGAGCCGCCGCCGATCATCGCGCCCCGGCGTCCGCCGGAACGGGTCTGGACCCGGTTGGGATCGATCTGGATATCGCGGTTGAAGGACACGGACCACCTCTCAGAACATGCCGGTGACCAGGCTGAGACTGCACCAACGCTACCGTGATACCGCCTCCGGCGCGAAGCAAGGACCACCAGGAGCGAGACTGCTCGGGCCGAGCGCGGCTGCGGAGCCGTGCCAACCGTGCCGGGGTAGCCTGGCACCGTGCTCTACGACCTGCTGTACAAGACCGTCCTGACCCGCATCGACCCCGAGCTGATCCACGACGTGTGCATGGACGCGATCGAGCTGACTGGCAAGGTCCCCTTCGTCAGGGACGTGGTGCGCCAGGTGTGGGGGCGCCGGCCCGTCTTCCCCGTCCCCTCGGCCAACCAGGGTGGCCCCTTCGCCCGCCCCGTCCCCGGTGTCCTGGGGCTGGCTGCCGGTATGGACAAGGAGGGGCGGGCCGTTGAGGGCCTGGACATGCTCGGCTTCGGCTTCATCGAGGTCGGCACCTTCACCGCCCGGGCCCAGGAGGGTAACGACAAGCCCCGCATGTGGCGCTACCCTCAGATGCGGGCCGTGCGCAACCGCATGGGCTTCAACAACTCCGGAGCGGACGAGGCCGCCAAGCGGCTGCGCGCCCTGCGCCGCACCCCGCGAGGGCGTTCCATCGTCGTCGGTGCCAACATCGGTAAGACCAAGGTGACACCGCTTGAGAATGCGGTTGAGGACTACCGGTACTCGGCCAACGCGGTGGCCCGGTGGGTCGACTACCTCGTCGTCAACGTCTCCAGCCCTAACACCCCCGGGCTGCGCAGTCTCCAGAGCGTCGAGGCGCTGCGTCCGATCCTCGAGGCCGTGCGCGAGGCTGCGGATCGTGCCGCGAGGCGCCATGTCCCGCTCCTGGTCAAGATCGCCCCGGACCTTGCCGATGAGGATCTTGACGCCGTCGCCGACCTGGTCCTGGACCTGGGGCTGGACGGGGTCGTGGCCACCAACACCACTATCGACCACGACCTGGGCGATGGCGGTCTGTCCGGTGCACCTCTTCTGCCCCGCTCCCTGGAGGTTGTGCGCCGCCTGCGCAGCCGGCTGGGGGAGGGGCCGACCATCATCGGCGTCGGTGGTATCTCCTCCATCATGGACGCCGAGCTCATGCTCGACGCCGGAGCGGACCTGCTCCAGGCATACACGGCCTTCATCTACAACGGGCCGGCCTGGCCGGGGCGGATCAACCGCGCCCTGGCCACAGCGTCGGCCGGTTCTGGGGTTCGTGCGCTGCGCTGATCCCCGCCCCGTCAGGCGGGGCGCTTGTCGGGGGAAGAGGTCAACGACGGGTCCCGCTCGACGACGTCGCCCAGGGCGATGTCGATGGCGGCCATGACGTCGTCATCCAGGTGCACGCCTGAGGCCTTGACCGTGTCCACCAGCTGCTCGGGGCGTGAGGCACCCACGATCGCTGAGGAGACAGCCGGGTTGCGCAGGACCCAGGCAATCGCCAGCTGAGGCATGGTCACTCCGAGGTCCTGGGCGATCGGGCGCAACGCCTGGACCGCGGTGAGCACGTCGTCGCGCAGCCACCGCGAGATCATCTGCCGGCCGCCCTTGTCATCAGTGGCCCGTGAACCGGCGGGCGGCTCCTGGCCGGGCAGGTACTTGCCGGACAAGACCCCCTGGGCCATCGGCGACCACACGATCTGTCCCAGCCCCAGCTCCTGGCTGGTGGGCACCACCTTGTCCTCGATGACCCGCCACAGGGCCGAGTACTGGGGCTGGTTGGACACCAGGCGGAAACCCATCTGCGTGGCCAGCTCCTGGCCGGTGCGGATCTGCTCGGCCGTCCACTCCGAGACCCCGATGTAGAGGGCCTTGCCCGCCCGCACGACGTCGGCGAAGGCCTGCATGGTCTCCTCAAGCGGGGTCTCGTGGTCATAGCGATGCGCCTGATAGAGGTCCACGTAGTCCATGCCCAGGCGCGTGAGGGAACCGTCGATGCCCTCCATGATGTGCTTGCGTGACAGACCCACGTCATTGGGGCCCTTGGGGCCGATGGGCCAGTAGACCTTGGTGAAGACCTCCAGGGACTCGCGGCGCCGACCGGCCAGCGCACGCCCCAGAACCTCCTCAGCGGCCGTGTTGGCGTAGACGTCGGCGGTGTCGA
Organism: uncultured Actinomyces sp.; assembly: GCF_963526355.1. GTDB lineage: Bacteria > Actinomycetota > Actinomycetes > Actinomycetales > Actinomycetaceae > Actinomyces. The sequence continues at coordinate 32,714 of NZ_CAUROW010000024.1, forward strand.
AGCTCGTGATTCCCAGGTCGAGGGCTGTGTGAACGCATTCAATGGCGGTATCTGCCTCCACCTGGGAGCCGTGGGTGAGCCAGTTGCCGTAAGTGATCTCGGTGATCTTCAGTCCGGACGCGCCCAGGCGCCTGTATCCAACTGTGGGTTCCATAACATCACCCTACGGCACGATCCCACGATGTGGAACCGTCGTGGGACCGGATGGAACGGGTCGGAACGAGCGCAGGTTCAGGAGGGGTACTGGCCCCGTTTCACCAGAGCGGCCGGACGGCGCCAGCGCCGCAGCATGAAGCAGCGCGACATGATGTAGAAGA
>NZ_CAUROW010000025.1:0-31708 GCF_963526355.1 uncultured Actinomyces sp.
CCGGGGTCAAGGTCTCCGACATCGACCACGTGGTCCTCGTGGGTGGTTCCACCCGTATGCCCGCCGTCACCGAGGTGGTGCGTGAGCTGACCGGCAAGGAGCCCAACAAGGGCGTCAACCCCGATGAGGTCGTCGCCGTCGGTGCGGCCCTCCAGGCCGGCGTCATCCAGGGCGACCGCAGCGACGTCCTGCTCATCGACGTCACTCCGCTGTCCCTGGGCATCGAGACCAAGGGCGGGGTCATGACCAAGCTCATCGAGCGCAACACGGCCATCCCGACCAAGCGGTCCGAGGTCTTCTCCACCGCCGAGGACAATCAGCCCTCCGTGCTCATCCAGGTCTACCAGGGCGAGCGTGAGTTCGCTCGGGACAACAAGCCGCTGGGCACCTTCGAGCTGACCGGCATCGCCCCGGCCCCCCGCGGCGTGCCCCAAATCGAGGTCTCCTTCGACATCGACGCCAACGGCATCGTCCACGTCTCGGCCAAGGACCGCGGCACCGGCAAGGAGCAGTCCATGACCATCTCCGGCGGCTCCGCCCTGCCCAAGGAGGACATCGACCGCATGGTCAAGGAGGCCGAGGCCCACGCCGAGGAGGACAAGAAGCGCCGCGAGGACGCCGAGACCCGCAACTCCGCCGAGCAGCAGGCCTACTCCATCGAGAAGCTCCTCAAGGACAACAAGGACAAGCTCCCCGAGGACGTCCACTCCGAGGTCTCCGAGGCCGTCTCCGACCTCAAGAAGGCCCTCGAGGGAGACGACATCGAGCCGGTCAAGACCGCTCAGGAGAAGCTGAGCTCGGTGGCCCAGAAGGTCGGCGAGGCCATCTACCAGGCCGACGCCGCCGCCCAGGGCGCGGCCGACTCCGACTCCGCCACCGGCGGCGCCACGTCCTCCGACGACGAGGACATCGTGGACGCCGAGATCGTCGATGACGAGGACTCCAAGTGACCCCGACCGGCCCCACCCCCGAGAACGAGGACATCGACCCCGAGCTCCAGGCGGCCGTCGAGTCGGCCTTCGAGGAGGTGCCCGACGACGTCCGTGAAGGACTCGCACAGGGCTCGCCCGAGGGCGCGGCCGGCCAGTCCGACGCCTCCTCCTCAGACGAGGGGGAGGCGGGGGACGACCCCCTGGCCCAGGCTCAGGCCCAGGCCGCTCAGGCGGCCGACGACCTGGCCCGGGCCCGGGCGGACCTCTACAACCTCCAGCAGGAGTACCAGGGGTTCGTGCGTCGGTCCCGCGAGGGCGCGGCCTCCCACCGCCAAGCCGGTGCCGCCGACGTCGTCGAGGCCCTCATCCCGGTCCTCGACGAGATCGAGCTGGCCCGCCAGCACGGCGACCTGACCGGCACCTTCGAGACCACGGCCGGCAAGCTCGAGTCGATCCTGGCCGAGAAGTACTCCCTGGAGCGCTTCGGCGCCGTGGGCGAGGTCTTCGACCCCACGCTGCACGAGGCCCTCATGGCCACCGAGTCCAGTGAGGTCACCGAGCCCACCATCGTCACGGTCCTCCAGCCCGGGTACCGCCTGGGCGAGCGCGTCGTGCGCGCCGCCCGCGTCCAGGTCGCCAACCCGGCCTGAGCGGTATCCGCTTTAGATCCACTGCGGATCCACCGCATACCCACTGCACCACTCACCCCGGTCCGACGGCGGACTCGGACCCGCCGGAAACGCCGGTGCGGGTCCGCCGCCGGCCGGGGGTGCACCGGGACATTCATCGAAATCTGTTAGTAAGGAAAACCCACGATCACCCGGATAAGGAGGCGGTGAGACGACCATGGCCAGTCAGGACTGGATGACGAAGGACTTCTACGCGGTCCTCGGCGTGAGTAAGGACGCCGACGCCGCCGCAATTAAGAAGGCCTACCGTACGCTTGCGAAGAAGTACCACCCCGATCGCAATCCCGACGACGCCGCGGCGGCGGAGCGGTTCAAGGAGATCGGGGAGGCGTACGCGGTTCTGTCCGACGAGGCCGAGCGCAAGCAGTACGACGCGATCCGCTCCATGGCCGGAGGAGGTGCGCGCTTCCAGGCCGGGGGGCCGGGTGGTGCCGGTGCCAACGCCGGATTCGAGGACATCTTCTCCTCCATGTTCGGCGGTCAGGGCGGCAATGTCCGTTTTCAGACCGGCGGAGCCGGCGGCGAGCCCGACCTCGACGACCTGCTGCGCATGTTCGGAGGCACCCCCAGCCCGACCCGTTCCGGTGGCCGCCCCGGGCCCTTCGGCTTCGGCAGCTTCGGCTCCCAGCCCCAGTCGCAGAAGGGCTCCGATGTTCTGACCTCGGCCGCACTGGACCTGCGCGATGCCGTCGCCGGAACCACTGTGGAGCTCACTGCGGATGGGCGCACCATGAAGGTCCGCATTCCGGCGGGTGTGCGCGACGGCCAGAAGATCCGCCTGCGCGGCAAGGGGCGAGCCGGCCTCAACGGCGGCGAGAACGGCGACATGGTGGTGTCCATCAGCGTCAACAAGCACCCGGTGTACTCCATCGACCCGGTCGACGGCGCCAACCTGCGCATGGATCTGCCGGTCACCCTGCGTGAGGCCGCCCTGGGCGCCACGGTCGAGGTCCCGCTGCTCGACGGCGGTACCTCCAAGATCAAGATCAAGCCCGGCACGTCCTCGGGGACGGTCATGCGCCTGCGCGGAAAGGGCGCCACCACCCGCAAGAAGACAGGTGACCTGCTGGTGACCATCCAGGTGGCCGTCCCCAAGAAGCTCTCCAAGGCCGCCAGGCAGGCCCTCGAGGCCTTCGACGAGGCCATGGGTGACACCGACCCGCGGGAGACCCTCATGGAGGAGGCCGGCAAGTGAGCCGGCGTCGGGCTGGGCAGGGCCTGGGCCACCTGGCTGACGACGCGGCTGAGCGTGCGGTCTACGTGGTCTCCGTGGCGGCCGAGCTCGCCGGGATGCACCCCCAGACCCTGCGCCAGTACGACCGGCTCGGACTGGTCAGCCCCGCCCGGACCCGCGGGCGGGGCCGGCGCTACTCCCACCGTGACGTCGAGCGTCTGCGCCGTATCCAGTCCCTGTCCCAGGAGGGCATCAACCTCGAGGGCATCCGCCGCATCCTCGACCTGGAGGCCCGCGTCGAGGAGCTGGAGGTCGACAACGCGCGCATGCGCAGCCGGGAGGCGGTCGTCCAACGGATCTTCGCCGCGGCCGCCGACGGCGAGGTCCAGGTCGTCGCGCCAGGTCGACGGGGTCGTGGGCCCGCAGAGCGCCGCCCCGAGCCGGGTGACGGGCGCGCCACGAGCATGGCGCGTACGGCGAGTACCGCGCTCGTCCCCATGAGGTCCACGCGGTTCCCACGGCGCTGACACGTCGGCCCGCACGGCGGATACCGCCACCGACACCACCAGGGGCTCCGCTCAAAAGCGACATCTGATTTCTCCTCCTTGAGGAGGAGAGAATAAGCGCACCTCCCCCTGGAGGAGGGGCGCGCAGAAACGCCTCCTCCTCCAGGAGGATCACATCCGGGTGGCGAAAGTCATAAGTTCAATGGTATGCAGTTGACAACGTCGTTCACTGGTTCCAGGGGTGTGCGCTATCCCGCCCCGGATGTGGCTCGGGGCTTCATGCTCCTATTCGTCGCGGTGGCCAACGTACCATTTTGGAGCAGGGTGCCGACCGAGTCCGCCGGTACCTTCCGGGCGTCGGCGGCCGATGCCTGGTGGGTGTTCGTTCGGACGCTGTTCGTCGACCACCGGGCCCTCCCGCTGTTCGCGATGCTGTTCGGCTTCGGTCTCATGATCATGATCAACCGGCGCATCGCCAGCGGCACCCGGGCCTATCTTCAGTCCTTGCCGGGGGTGGATGCGGGTCATGAGCCGACGGCGCAGGAGGAGTCCTGGGCGCGTGAGCAGGCCACGGTGGACGCCCGCCGCCTGGTGCGGCGCCGCGGCTGGTGGATGCTCCTGTTCGGATTCGTCCACGGCATCTTCTTCTTTGGAGACATCATCGGTGCCTACGGCCTGATCGCCGTCATCTTCGCCGGATGGCTCTCGCGCAAGCGGTACACCGCCCTGTACACCGTCGGTGCCATCACCACTCTGGTGGCCGTTGGTCTCCAACTCATGATGGGCCCCGCCTCCTCGGGGGGCGGTGATGGGCCGCCGGACGTAACGGCGCTCCCTTGGGCCGTCAGCAATATGCTCTTCTGGGCATACGGGGTGCTGATTCAGGACTTCGCAGCGATCATCCTCCTCTGCGCGGTGGTCGGCGCGCGTCTGGCCGACACCGACATCATCATCCATCCGGAGCGGCACCGAGGCCTGCTCGCGGGGGCGGTAGTCGGTGGCCTGGCGCTGGCGGTGGTGGGGGCGCTCCACAGCGCTCTGACTAATGTGATGTCCATCCCGGCGTGGCCGTGGGATGTCGCCACCAAGGAGTTCACCGGGTTCGCTGGGGCCTGTGGCTGGTTGGCGTTGCTGGCCCTGTACGCGGGCGGGCCGGCGCCGGACGGTCGGCTGACAGGTCTGCGCCGGATCGCTTCCGCCGTGGGGCGCCGTTCCATGACGGTCTACCTGAGTCAGACGATCCTGTTCGGGACCATCTTCGTCATCGTCCCCCTTCTGGTGACGGGGGAGCGTCTGTGGCTGGGGCAGGCCGCGGCTGCACTGGTTGCCGTGGCGGTGTGGCTGGTGATCGTGGTGCTGTGCGTGGTTCTGGAGCGCGGCGGGCGTGCCGGTCCCTTCGAGACGCTGCTGCGCACCGCCGTGGCCCGCAGCGAGCGCAAACGACTCCGCCCGGCACCGCCGTCGACCTCCCAGCCCGCCGACGCCCGGCCGGGGGCAGTGCCGGCCGGATGATGCACCCTCGGCGGCTGCCCTCTGATGATGGAACCTGCGCCTCGCGGACTGTCAGCGCGTGATCAGGCGGACGCCAGAATGAGGGGTTCTGGTCCTGTGGGAGGAGGCGCTGGGGCTTCTTCTCGCCTTTTAGGTGGAGAGGCTTGATGATGGGAACAGTCCCGGCGGGGGAGGCGCGGACTGTGAGGTGCTTCCTAGGGTGGAGGGCATGAGACTCATCACCTCCTTCACTGGTTCCAGGGGCGTGCGCTACCCGGCCCCGGATGTGGCCCGTGGCTTCATGCTCCTGCTCATCGCCCTGGCCAACGTCCCCAGCTGGGTCGACGTCGACTTAGCGCGGTCCTCCACCCCTCCTGCTGACACCATCGACACGGTCTGGCTGTGGGTGCGTACGCTGTTCATCGACCAGCGGTCCTACCCGCTGTTCGCGATGCTGTTCGGCTTCGGGCTTATGACCATGATCAACCGGCGTATCGCCAGCGGCACTCGAGCCTATCTGCAGTCCTTGCCGGGGGTGGAGGCGGGTCGTGAGCCGACGCCGCAGGAGGAGGCTTGGGCCCGTGAGCAGGCCACGGTGGACGCTCGCCGCCTGGTGCGGCGCCGGGGGCTGTGGATGATCCTGTTCGGCGCCGCCCACGCCATGCTCTTCTCCCAAGACATCATCGGCCTCTACGGTCTGGTCGCCGTCATCTTCGCCGGATGGATCGCCCGCAAGCACTGGAAACGAGCCGCGGTCCTGAGCGCCGTCATCATTGTCGCCAACGTTGTCATCATCTTCATCATAGGCAGCTTCATAGGCCCGATCGCCCACCAGGATGCGACCGGCTCGACCGTTACACCCGTTTCCTACGTTTTCAACGGTGTCACCCAATGGGCTCAAGGTATGCCCATCGGCCTCATCATCTCCATGGTGGTTCCGGCGATGTTCCTTGGGGTTCGTCTGGCTGACACCGACCTCATCGCTCATCCCGAGCGGCATCGTCGGCTCCTGGCCGTCGTCGGCGTGGGTGGTCTGGGGCTCGGGGCCCTGGGCGGTATCGCGATCGCGGTGCGGGCCACGGGTGGGCCCCTGATCATCTGGGCTATTTCTTTTGACAGGGTCGCGGGACTGCTCAGCGCCTGTGGTTGGTTGGCGTTGCTGGCCCTGTACGCCGGTGGGCCCAGGGAGGGCGGCGATTTGACGGGGCTGCGTCGTCTGGCCTCCAACGTGGGGCGCCGCTCCATGACCGCCTACCTGACCCAGAGCTTCCTGTTCGCCGCCGTCTTCCTGGCCCTGCCCGCCCTGACCGGCATCGAGCTTCACCTGGGTGAGGCCCGGGTCGCCGGGATCGCTGTGGCGGTGTGGCTGATGACCGTGCTGCTGTGCACCACCCTGGAGCGCAGCGGGCACGCCGGTCCCTTCGAGACCCTGCTGCGCACCGCCGTGGCCCGCAGCGAACGCAAACGACCCCACCCAACCCCACCATCACCAACCGCCAATGCCATAGCCGCCCCCGCCGGAGTTTCTGAATGAAATAGTGCCCCCTCCTCCCGAAGAAGGAGGACGATTCAAGTAGGGTTCCCTCTGGAGAGGGAGGCCCGGGGGGATGGGGCATCGTATGGTTAATGGTATGCATCTCATCACATCATTCACTGGTGCCCGGGGTGTGCGTTATCCGGCTCCGGATGTGGCCCGGGGCTTCATGCTCCTGCTCATTGCAGTGGCCAACGTGCCCCAGTGGAGCAGGGCGCCGGCAGAGTCCGCCGGTACCTTTCAGGCGTCGGTGGCCGATGCCTGGTGGGTGTTCGTTCGGACGCTGTTCGTTGACCACCGGGCCTATCCGCTGTTCGCGATGCTGTTCGGCTTCGGTCTCATGACCATGGTCAACCGGCGTATCGCCAGCGGCACTCGGGCCTATCTTCAGTCCCTGCCCGGCGTGGGTGCCGGGCGTGAGCCGACGGCGCAGGAGGAGTCCTGGGCGCGTGAGCAGGCCACGGTGGACGCCCGCCGCCTGGTGCGGCGCCGCGGCTGGTGGATGATCCTGTTCGGATTCGTCCACGGCATCTTCTTCGTGGGCGACATCATCGGCGTTTACGGCCTGGTCGCCGTCGTCTTCGCCGGATGGCTCTCGCGTAAGCGGTACATCGCCCTGTGCATCGGCGGCGTCGTCATTGCCGCGGTGGCGGTCTGCGCCTACATGGCAATAGATCTCTTTCCTCCAGAGATGGCTGCACAGATGTCCGGGGAACAGGTGAGTTCAACACCCACGGCGCTGCCCTGGTTCGTCATCAACATCTCGGGCTGGATCTTCGCCCTGTTCGCGCAGTTCCTCATCACACTGATCGTGCCCGCGGCGGTGATCGGCGCGCGCCTGGCCGACACCGACATCATCATCCACCCGGAGCGGCACCGAGGCCTGCTCATGGCGATGGGAATCGGTGGCCTGACACTAGGGATCGGAGGTGCGCTCCACAGCGCGCTGACCAAGGTGATGTCCATCCCGGCGTGGTCGTGGGACTTCGTGACCAAAGAGTTCTTCGGTCTGGGCGGCGCCTGTGGTTGGTTGGCGCTGCTGGCCTTGTACGCCGGTGGGCCCCGGGAGGGCGGCGGGTTGACGGGGCTGCGTCGGCTGGCCTCCGCCGTGGGGCGTCGTTCCATGACCGCTTACCTGAGTCAGACGATCCTGTTCGGGTTCATCTTCGTCATCGTCCCCCTTCTGGTGACGGGGGAGCGTCTGTGGCTGGGGCAGGCCGCGGCTGCCCTGGTTGCCGCGGCGGTCTGGCTGGCGACGGTCGGCCTGTGCGCTGTCTTGGAACGCGGTGGGCATGCCGGTCCCTTCGAGACCCTGCTGCGCACCGCCGTGGCCCGCAGCGAGCGCAAGCGGCCTCGCCCGGCACCGCCGTCGGCCTCCTGATCCGACGGTGCCCGGCCGGGGGCAGTGCCGGTCGGATGACGCGCCCACGGCGGCTGCCCACCGGCCTTGGAGCCCGCGCCGCGTGGACTGTCGGCGCGCGATCAAGCGGCCGTGAGGACGTGTTGCAAAAGTAGGGGCGATGCCAAGGACACGACCGCGCACTGGGCTCGTCGCTGGTGCGCCCGTATCCGGCAGACTGTTCGCAACCGGCTCCAGGATGAGGGGTTCTGGTTCTGTGGGAGGAGGCGTTGGGGCTTCTTCTCGTCTCTCAGGTGGAGAGGCTTGATGATGGTGAACGGTCCCGGCGGGGGAAACGCGGACTGTGAGGCGCTTTCTATCGTGGAGGGTATGAAACTCGCGACATCGTTCACCGGCGCCCGGGGTGTGCGTTATCCGGCCCCGGATGTGGCCCGTGGCTTCATGCTCCTGCTCATCGCCCTGGCCAACGTCCCCACCTGGGTCTACTTATCGCGGTCCTCCACCCCTTCTGCTGACATCGTCGACACGGTTTGGCTGTGGGCGCGCACCCTCCTGGTCGACCGACGGGCCTATCCGTTGTTCGCTCTCCTGTTCGGCTTCGGGCTGGCCACTATGGTCAAGCGGCGTATTGCCTCTGGGACTCAGGGCTATCTTCAGTCCCTGCCCGGTGTGGAGGCCGGGTGTGAGCCGACGCCGCAGCAGGAGGCTTGGGCCCGTGAGCAGGCCACGGTGGATGCCCGCCGCCTGATGCGGCGCCGGGGGCTGTGGATGATCCTGTTCGGCGCCGCCCACGCCATGCTCTTCTCCGCCGACATCATCGGGACTTACGGCCTGGCCGCCGTCTTCTTCGGCGGATGGGTCGCCCGCAAGCACTGGAGGCGAGCCGCGATCCTAAGCGTCATCATCACTGCCGTGAGCGTCGTCATGATGTACAACTTAAACAGCTTCCTGGCCTCCCAGGGCTTGAACGCAGTCGAGGTTGTGCGCCGGGGGGCCGACAGCTCGACCGTTACACCCGTTTCCTACGTTTTCAACGGTGTCACCTCCTGGTCTGGAACTACGCTGATGACCGTGCTGGCCTCGTTGGTGGTTCCGGCGATGTTCCTGGGGGCTCGTCTGGCTGACACCGACCTCATCGCTCATCCCGAGCGGCATCGTCGGCTCCTGGCCGTCGTCGGCGTGGGTGGTCTGGGGCTCGGGGCCCTGGGCGGTATCGCGATCGCGGTGCGGGCCACGGGTGGGCCCCTGATCATCTGGGCTATTTCTTTTGACAGGGTCGCGGGACTGCTCAGCGCCTGTGGTTGGTTGGCGTTGCTGGCCCTGTACGCCGGTGGGCCCAGGGAGGGCGGCGGGTTGACGGGGCTGCGTCGTCTGGCCTCGGCCGTGGGGCGCCGCTCCATGACGGCCTACCTCAGTCAGAGCCTCCTGTTCGCCGCCGTCTTCCTGGCCCTGCCCGCCCTGACCGGCATCGAGCTCCACCTGGGTGAGGCCCGGACCGCTCTCATTGCCCTGGGGGTCTGGCTGGTGACGGTGGTGCTGTGCGTGGTCCTGGAGCGCAGCGGGCACGCCGGTCCCTTCGAGACCCTGCTACGCACCGCCGTGGCCCGCAGCGAACGCAAACGCCGACTGCCGGCCCCGCCCGTTGCGAGCGCAGTCGTGGATTCCGACGCATACGGGCTGATTCGCTGAGGAACGGGACGCGCAGTCCGACCCGCGGGCCCTGGGGCGCCGGTGGCCGCAGCGGCTCCTACCACCTGATAAGGGTTGTGAGTCGCATCGCAAGACACGAGGGGCGACTCGTCCGTTTCACAGGTCACCGCAGACACGGTAGCCTGCCTGCGTCCCCAACACTGAAGGAAGCGAACAGTCTTATGACTCAGCCCCCCATCCCCGGTCAGCCCTTCTATCAACAGCCCTCAGCTCCCTCCGCTCCGGTCGCGGGCCAGCCCTACCCGCCCCAGCAGCAGTTCCAGGCGCCCCCTGGCGCTCCGGGTGTGCCTGGGCAGCCCTACCCCCAGATGCCAGCGGGGGACAGTTTCGTGGGGAATCTCTTCGACACCGCCAAGCCTTTCGCCGAGAAGTTCGGCAAGGTGTTCTTCTACATCGTTATCGGCGCCTTGATCGCCAGCTGGCTCTACTCGGCCTACAACGCAGGCGACCTCGGTGGCACTTTCGACACCGGAACGATGAACCGGAGCTTCAACTTCGGCAAGTTCTTCGCGAGCCTGCTCTTCGACGCCCCTTGGACCGTCGCGCAGATCGGCCTGGTCCGTCTCTTCATCGAGCTGGTTATCAACTCCGGTAGGAAGAGCCCGCAGGCCTGATATGGGCGCGTCGGTCGGCGCACCCGCCGTCGGCTCTCATATCTCCTATATCTCCTAGAGTCGCCGGCCACGCAGGCCGGCGGCCCTCAGTCTCCCACCTGTGTCAGAGGCGTGATCGGTTTCCCCTCGTCTCCGGGCAGTTCGAGGACGGCCGTCAGCCCGCCGGCCGGATTAGCACTCAGTCGGAGTTCACCGCCGTGGGCGCAGGCCACGGCGGTCACGATCGCCAGGCCCAGCCCGTGTCCGGAGCCCCGGGTCCGCCCCCGCCCCTCACCGCGGACGAAGGGCTCGCGCAGCGATTCGACCTTGTCTGCCGGTACGACGGGGCCGTCGTTGCGGATCGTCAACCGGACGCCGTCGTCCACACGCTCCATTCCCACCGTGATCCGGCCGCCGTCATTGTTGTAGCGGGCCGCATTGCGCAGCAGGTTGGAGACGCTCTGGCGCAGCAGCACCGGGTCGCCCGGGACCCGGGCGGGCAGCAGCTGGGTGGAGACGTGCAGGTCGCGCCCGGCCACCTCGGGGGCGATGACGCTCAGTGCGTTGCGGACCGTGACCTCCATGTCCACGTCCTCTCGGGCCAGTCGACCGGACTGGGCATCGGCCAGGTCCAGCAGGGCGTCGATCGTCTCCCGGTTGGCTCGGTTGGTCTCCAGGACCCGGGTCAGGACCCGACGCAGGTCCTCGGTGGAGGCCTGCGGGTCTGACAGGGCGACGTCGATCATCGTCTGTGTGGTGGCCAGGGGCGTGCGCAGCTCGTGGGAGGCGTTGGCCGCGAAGCGGCGGTGGACGGAGAAGGAGCGCTCCAGTGAGGCCAGCATGTTGTCGAAGGTGTCCGCCAGGTCGTGGATCTCGTCGCGCGGGCCGGACAGGTCCAGCCGCTGGCTGAGGTCGCCTGAGGCGGCGCGCTTGGCCGCCGCATTCATCGAGGACAGCGGCTGCAGCATCCGTCCCGCCAGGATCCAGCCGACCGTCCCGGAGAGCACCACGAGCAGCGCCAGGGCGCCGACGGCCGAGCGCATGATGCTGCTGAGCAGATCGAACAGGTTCGTGTCCACCTTGGCGGCCTCGCTGACCTGCGAGGCCGGCACGGCGGCGGTCTCCCCGACCGGGCCGCCGATCTCGATACTGAGCGTGACATAGCGGGTGTAGAAGTAGACCAGGGCGATGAGGACCACGCCGGCAGCTGTCACCAGTCCGGCGTAGGTCAGGGTCAGGCGCGCCCGGATACTCAGGCGCCGGGGGCGACGCAACCGCTCCTCACGTCCTGGCCGGACCCCGCCGGCGCCGCCGTGTTGGACCGCGTCGTCGGGCAGAGCCGCCTGCGCCCCCTGCCCGCTCATGCGCTGAACCTGTAGCCCGCACCGGGAACCGTCTGGATCACCCGCGGCTCACCGAGCTTGCGGCGCAGGTGGGAGATTGTCACCCGGGTGGAATTGGTGAAGGGGTCCGCGTTGGCGTCCCAGGCCTTCTCCAGGAGCGTCTCAGCGCTGAGAACCCCGCCCTCGGCCTCCATGAGGACCTGTAGGACCGCGAACTCCTTGGGGCTGAGCCTGATGAAGCGCCCATCGCGGTAGACCTCCCGGCGGAAGGGGTCCAGACGCACCCCGTGGGCCTCGATGACCGGCGTGCGCGCCGGCTGACTGCGTCGCCCCAGGGCTCGCAGCCGGGCCACCAGCTCGGGGAACTCGAAGGGCTTGGTGAGGTAGTCGTCCGCCCCCAGCTCGAAGCCGCCCACGCGCGCGTCCAACGTCCGGGACGCGGTGAGCATGAGGACCCGAGTGCTGGGGTGGTCGCTGACCACCCGGCGGCACACCTCGTCGCCGTGGATGACGGGCAGGTCCCGGTCCAGGACGATGATGTCGTAATCGTTGATCGCCACCTGTTCCAGGGCGCCGGCCCCGTCGCCGACGACGTCGACCGCCATCGCCTCGCGCCGCAGCCCCGTGGCGATGGCCTCGGCCAGGTACTCCTCATCCTCCACGACGAGTACGCGCATTGCCCTGTCTCCTTCGCTGTGGTGTATGCGGCCGGTTCTATGAGCCAACCAGCCCTCGTGTTGCCACAACATAAGCGAAATCGTGAACCTCGTGGCAACACCGGTCCCGGTTGGCTGTTCCCCGAACGCACGGGCGTCACCGCCCTCGACCCACGCGAGCCGAAAGGACCCCCTCCCATGAAGAAGCCCCTCAACACCCGGATCATCACCCGCACCGCCACAGTACTGACCTGTGCCGTGTGCGCCATCGGACTCATGACCGGATGCTCCCAGGGATCGAAGGCCGACTCGGCATCCGAGGCCTCCGCCTCCGCCACCGGCGGGGACGACTATCTGCTCAAGATGGCCAAGTGCATGCGAGACAAGGGAATCGACGTCGCTGACCCCGACTCCAACGGCAACATGCAGTTCCCCGAGACCGACGCCGCCTACAAGGCCGCCGACGAGTGCGAGAAGACCGTTGGCCCCGCCCCGGGCACCGAGGACCTCGCCAAGCCCGAGACGCAGCAGGACCTGGTCAAGGCCACCGAATGCCTGCGCAAGGAGGGCTACGACGTTCCCGATCCCGAGCCCGGCAAGGGCATTCAGCTCAACGGCGACATCCCCCAGGACGTCATGAACAAGTGCTTCTCCGAGCTCGGGAACAAGTAACGCGGTGCCCCACGGGTACTGACAGACCACTGGCTCGCGCGGCCGGGCTGCCGCGCAGACAGCAGACATACATTCAGACAGGCATGCACATGGATAAGACCACCACTTCCACGCAGGTCGACGGCGGCTCGACCACCGGCTCGACCGGCACAGCGGGTGATCTGGGCACGGTACGTCACACCCGACGCCGGGCGTTCCTGGCCATGGGGGCCGCCGCGGTCCTGGCCGCGGGAGCGGGCGCAGGGGCCTTCGTCACCCGCTCCGGCCCCTTCGCCGCCAAACCGAAGCCGACGACGCCGACCTTCAACGGCGCCACCGACACCATCACCAAGGGGGACCTCCAGGGGCAGACCTCCGTGACCGGGACCCTGCGCTACTCCGACTCGCGCAAGTTCAAGTCGGGCTTCGAGGGTGTCCTCATCCAGGTGCCCGAATCCGGAACCGTCTTGACCCAGGGTGACGTCCTCTACCGCACGGGTACTGAGATCGCCTACCTCATGCACGGTTCCCTCCCCGCCTGGCGCGCCTTCGAGTCCGGGATGGAGAACGGCGAGGACATCCGTCAGCTCGAGACCCTCCTGCGCGATATGGGTCATTTCGACTATGAGCCCGACAACCACTTCAGCTGGGCCACCACCAGCGCCATCATGAAGTGGCAGAACTCCGTCGGCCTGCCCCAGACCGGGACCATCCCGCTGGGACGCATGGTCTTCACCCCCGGGGACCTGCGCGTGGGGACGGTCACCGCCCGCGTTGGGGACCGCATCGCCGCCGATGCCGAGCTCTACGACGTCACCTCCACCACTCAGGTGGTTGACGCCAATATCAAGCTCTCCGACCAGAAGCTCGCCGTCGTCGGCACCGCCGTGACCATCAAGCTGCCCGACGCCAGCACCACCACCGGCTCCATCACCTCCGTGGGCACGCCCACCGAGAAGTCCTCCGGTTCCGGTTCGGGTTCCGGATCCGGTTCCAGCGACTCCAAGGAACGGGTCATCCCCATCGCCGTCACCCTCACCGACGCCTCGGCGACCGCCAACTTCCAGGAGGTCTCCGTCACCGTCAACCTGCCCAGCGAGAAGCGAGAGGGTGTTCTGTCGGTGCCGATCGGGGCCCTGTTGGCCCTGAGCCCCGACCAGTACGGCGTTGAGATCGTCGAGTCCGACGGCACCACCCGCAAGGTGCCGGTCACCATCGGGATGTTCGCCGGTGGGCGCGTGGAGATCTCCGGCGAGAGTGTCTCCGAGGGACAGCGAGTGGTGGTGCCGCAGACATGAGCCGCATCCTGTCCCTGCGTGATGTGCGGCGAACCTACGGGGAGCCGCCAGTGGCCGCCTGCGCGGGCGTGAGCCTGGAGGTCGACTACGGTGAGTTCGTCGCCATCGTCGGCCCTTCGGGCTCGGGCAAATCCACACTACTCAACCTCATTGGCACCCTGGACCGGCCCAGCTCAGGCAGCGTCGAGATTGACGGCGTCGACGTCGGCTCCCTGTCCGACGCCAGGCTCTCGGCCCTGAGGGCCAGCCGCATCGGCTTCGTCTTCCAGCAGTTCCACCTGGCCGACGGCGTCAACGCGGTTGACAACGTTGCCGACGGCCTGCTCTACAGCGGGGTCCCCCGATCCGAGCGGCGCCGACGCGCCCGAGCCGCCCTCGAGCGCGTCGGCCTGGCCCACCGGCTCGACCACCGCCCCCATCAGATGAGCGGCGGAGAGCGCCAGCGCGTGGCCATCGCGCGGGCCGTCGTCGGCGAGCCGCCCCTGCTGCTGGCCGACGAGCCCACCGGGAACCTCGACTCCACCTCCGGGGCCTCGATCGTTGAGCTTCTCCACGAGCTCCACTCCCAGGGCACCACGATCATCGTCATCACCCACGACAACGAGCTGGCCGCCCGGCTCCCCCGGCAGATCGCTATCCGCGACGGCCGCATCGTGGGGGACTCAAGCCAGAAGGAGATCGTCCATGACGACGTCTATACTCCGGCGTGACCGCGACCGCAACGACCAGGCCGGCGGATCCGACCGCCGGCTCCAGCGCTCGCGGCTGCGTCTTGCCGACGTGCTGCGCCTGGGAGGCACCGGCATCAGGGCGCGCCCCACCCGCGCCTTCCTGTCCGCCCTGGGCATCGCCATCGGCATCGCCGCCATGATCTCGGTGGTTGGCATCTCGGCCTCCAGCCGCGCCCAGCTGGCCGCCCAGCTCGACTCCCTGGGGACCAACCTGTTGACGGCCACCGCCGGCCAGGACCTCTTCGGCAACTCCTCCTCCCTGCCGCAGGACACCGTCGGCAAGGTCCGGCTCCTCGACAACGTCCAGAGCGCCTCGAGCACCGGCCTGGTCAAGAACTCGCTGGTCTACCGCAGCCCGTTCATCGACAAGAACGCCTCCGGCGGCATCACCACCCTGGCCGCGGACAAGTCGCTGCTCGACGTCGTGGCCGGACAGGTGGACAAGGGCACCTGGCTCAACGAGGCCACCAGCAAGTACCCGGCCACGGTCCTGGGGCAGACGGCGGCCCAGCGCCTCGGTGTCGTCTCGCCGGGCACCAATGTGTGGCTGGGCGGCAACTGGTTCACCGTGGTCGGTATCCTCAAGCCGGTGGTGTTGGCACCCGAGCTCAACAACGCCGCCCTCATCGGTCAGGGCGTGGCCAGCAACCTGCTGGGGCACGACGCCAAGCCGACGACGGTCTACACACGCAGCCAGGACTCCGCCGTCCCCACGGTGCGCCAGGTGCTGGCGCCGTCGATCTCGCCGCAGGCCCCCAACGAGGTCAAGGTCTCGCGTCCCTCGGACGCGCTGGAGGCCAAGAACGCAGCGGACAAGGCCTTCACCGGCCTGCTGCTGGGCGTGGGCTCGATCGCCCTGCTCGTCGGTGGTATCGGGGTGGCCAACACCATGATCATCTCGGTGCTGGAACGGCGTCGGGAGATCGGGCTGAGGCGGTCTCTGGGCGCCATGCGTGGTCACATCCTGGTGCAGTTCATGACCGAGGCGCTGCTGCTGGCCTCCCTGGGCGGGGCCCTGGGTTGCGTCATCGGGATCGGGGTGACTGCCGGAATGTCGGCCGCCAATGGCTGGCCCTTCTCCCTGCCGGTGATCGCTGTTGCCGGCGGTCTGGGAGTCACCATCGCCATCGGTGCCCTGGCCGGTGTGTACCCGGCCGTTCGAGCCTCCCGCACTCCTCCGACCGCCGCGCTCAACGCGCAGTAGGAAGGGGGGTGGTCCGAGGGGACGCGGAAGAGACGTCCCGGTGGGAGACAGCTGGGTCTTTGCGCCGATGATGCCGGACAGCGGTGGCCGACGTCGGATGCGGCCGGGAGAGGAGCCCAGCTGGACCGGGACCGGGCGAGGGCCCCGCACCACACGGTGCGGGGCCCTCGTTCCTGCGATCAGAAGACCGCGGTGCTTGGGGGCAAGCGGGCTCTCACCGGATCAGTCCGTGCCGAGCTTGCCGTCGACGGCGTCTCGGGCAGAGTCGATCGTGTCGTCGTACTTGCCGCCGGTCGCCTTCTTGACCGCGCCGGCTGCGGCGTCGAGCGCCTTGTCGCTGATCGCCTCGGCCTTGTCGGAGTTGAGAGCGTCACCGGCCTTCTTCGCCAGGTCGTCAAGTCCCATGTGTGTCTCCTTCCGTCAGGTAGCCGGACGTCGGATGACGGCGGCATCATCCGAATGGTGCCAGGTTTAGGCACGTACGTCACCACGGGGGTATTCCGCGGGTCTCGCCGTCAGGGGCCGTACCCCGTTGTGGTTGACGTCGATGTTCCGCACGGCCGGTAGGAGAACGTAGGCTCGACGTCGATGACTGACCTGCTCCACCATGTCCCTCATCCCAACGGGCCCTTCACGCGCGTCGACGATACCGCCGTGGCTGCACGCCGTGACGCGCTTCTGGCCCATGCGGCTGACCTGCCCGGTGCTTGGGTCGGCGACAAGCCTGAGTGGGACATCCCCGTGGCCTCAGTGGGGACCCGTCTGTTCCTGTTGCTCATCACCCATACTGACGGACGGCTGCTGGCCAACGTCAAGCTCGACCCCGAGGACGTCGTCGCCGTGCGGGAGGCGTACAACTGGGTGGAGCCGGGCTTCCATCAGTCCAAACGCCACTGGGTGAGCATCGACCTCACCAGCACCGGCTACCGGGCCGGCGACGCCGTCGACATGGTGGAGGACTCCTACCGGCTCGTCCTGTCCCTGCTGACGCGCCGTGTACGTCAGGCCGTCCTTCTGGCCGATGCCGCAGGCTCCCCCACCCGCCCCACCTGGCAGTGGTAAGGGACTGGCGGCCTTTCGCCGGGGACATTCCACGCGTAGGGGTGCGTTCGGCTCCCAGCAGGGACGTCCTGCGCGGACGGGTGCGGTTATCCCGTCCCCGTAGGCGAAAAAGGTCCCCCTCGGGATCAATGTGTGCCCGGCCGCGTGGAACGTCCCCGGCCGCGCTCACGGGTGAGTCCTGCCGGTGGACTGTCGACGGCCTGAAGCCGGCCTGCCGGCCCGACTCAGTGGATCGTATCGAGGATGGTGCCGGTGATCTGTTCCGCCTCGTCCGCAGAACTGGCAGACACATAGATCGTCGCGTAGTTGGCGTAACCGGCTGCGGGCTGCGAGGTCGGAACCATGATGACGGTTCCCTCAACCGTCTTGCCATTTGCCTGCATCGTGTAGGTCCCCACCGCGGCTTCGCCATTGGCGGTCTGCTTGGTGGAGTACTCCTTGAGGGTCGCGCTCTGCTGGGTGAGTAGCGACGTGATGTCGAACTCGGAAGGGGTGGACGTCAGAAGCAGTGTCTGAGAGGCCAAGTTGACGTTGTTGTAGAACCCGGAGCCGTCGGGTTCCGTGGCGCGGTAGAAGATGTCGAAGGCACTGGTCTGCTGGTCGAGGGCGGTGCTGTCAAGGCCCATGGTCCGGGCGACCGCCTCCTTCTCCGAGGGGTCGAGGTTCTTGAGATCCGCCCAGTCCTTCGGGATGGCGAAGGTAAGGCCTGTGATGGAGCCGGTGGCCTCCTGGCTGTCGCTGGGGGCGGGTTTTGCCGACCTATCGGTCTGACTGGATGCGGCGTCGCTGGCGGAGGTCTTCTTGTCGTTACCGTCCTTGTCCTTCGCCTTGCCCGTCGTCGAGTCTGATGAGCTGTCGGAGGTGGCTGAGCTGGATGAGCCGGAGCCCTGCGTGCTCTGTGAGCAGGCGGTCAGAACGGGGGCGGTGGCCAGGGAGAGTCCGGCCAGTACGGTCGCGGCGGTGCGTAGGGTCTTCATGGTGCTCCAGAGTGTGAGAAAAAGCGTTGGTAAAGGAGATCACGCTTTGCTGGGAGTTCTCCAAGCGGATCGCTTTTCGGCTGTGGCTTGTGGAGGCCTTGGAGGGGGCCGGAGGGGGCTGGAGGGGCCCCTTATCCTCTCGCGGTGGCCGGTCCTGGATGGGTGCGTCCAACAAAGACCCTGAGCGCGAACACGTCGGTGAGAGAAGACCGCATGATCCGAATGCCGTCGCCGGATCGGGCGGGGCGAGGAAAACCCTCTGCGGCGGTTACCAGCGCCATCGAACCAACTTCCCCAGAGAACTGGCACAGCGGGACCTCCACCCGCCTTGATCGGTGCGTCACCGGGTCAGGGGCGACGAGGCCGGCCAGAGGCGCCCCGGGCTCAGAGCGCGACCTGTTCCTCACCCTGGACCAGGAGATCAACGGCTCAAACCCGCTGGCCCCCAACGGTTCAGTGCGCGGAGGCGATGATGGCCGCGGTGAGCTGATGCGCGTCGTCGGCAGAGGAGGCGAATACGAACACGCGGGCGTAGTCCGCGGTCGAGGTGGGAAGGTAGAGGACTGATCCATGATCGGCCCTGCTCCGGGGCGCGTGGGAGAAAGTCCCCTTGATGCCCTGCCCGTTGACGGTCTGGATCGCCTCGACCGACTCGATCGTCACCCGTTCCTGCTTCGAGGCGTCGGAGAACGCGTCCCCGACGTTCATCTTCGCATTCTCCTGACGCTCATTGTCGATGTAGACCCGCGGCGAGAACGGCTGCCCCGGGGATGATCCCGCGGTCTTGAAGACCTCGTAGGCGTCGAGATTCGCCTTGAGGGCCTTGTTGTCGTCCGTGCCCAGGTCCTCGGCCAGGGGGATGAGCTCGGTTCGAGAATAGCTGGAGATGTCCTTCCAGTCTGCGGGCAGTGCGATGGTGATTTGGGCCGAGCTCGAAGTGACGTCCGCATAACCCGTGGGGGCCGAGGGGGCGGTCGTGGTCTGCCTCGCGGCTGGTGCTGTCGACGACGATGTGGAGGAGCCTCTCAAGGCGCTGCACCCACCCAGTGCCGCTGTGAGACCAAGGAGTGTCAACGCGGCCGTGGCAGCACTGACGGCTTGGACCTTTGCTCTCATCGTGGTCCTCCGATGTCGGCCGGCGGAGCGAGGGCGATATCATCTTAGCCGTCATATTGTGTGGATGCGGACGGTTGCTGTGTGTGGCTGCGGAGCCGATCAGCCTGCGATGTCGGTGCTGCTCCCCTTGCCCTGCGGCGTCGAACGATGGTGAGTCAAGAGACCGGACTCGCTGGGGGCGGGGGCGATCGTTGCCGGTGACGGGAACGGGCTCGCCTGAGGGAGTAGTCCACGCCACTGCCCACTCAAGAAGTTGAGTGGAATAGACTCAACTCTGTGAAGGTTGAGATGGCCAGAAGAAGACACAAGGCGTGACCACCCTCAAAGGAGATCCGTATGGACACCAACTACACCACCAAGTCGCAGGAGGCGATCGCCGGGGCCATGCAGGCTGCCGCCGCGGCCGGCAACCCCCAGATCGAGCCGGCGCACCTGCTCGTCGAGCTCCTCTCCCAGCCCGACGGCGTCGCCGCGGGACTCCTGGCCGCCGTCTGCCCCGACACCGCGGCCCGCCAGGCCGTCGGCGCCTCCGCGCGCCGCCTCCTGACCCAGCTGCCCGCCTCCTCGGGCTCCTCGATGACCCAGCCTCAGCCCTCGCGCGCCCTGCTGGCCGCCCTCGAGGCCGCCTCGGCGGTCGCCAAGGAGCTGGCCGATGAGTACATCTCCACCGAGCACCTGCTCATCGGCCTGGCCAAAGGCGACGCCTCCGGCTCGACCCCCACCGTGGCCCGCGCCCTGGCCGACGCCGGCGCCACCCCGGATGCCCTCATCGAGGCCCTGCCCCAGGTTCGCGGCTCCTCGCGGGTGACCTCCGCCAACCCCGAGGGCACCTATAAGACCCTCGAGAAGTACGGCACCGACCTCACCGAGTCCGCCCGGGAGGGGCGCCTCGACCCGGTCATCGGCCGTGACGCCGAGATCCGCCGCGTCGTGCAGGTCCTGTCCCGGCGCACTAAGAACAACCCCGTCCTCATCGGGGAGCCCGGTGTCGGTAAGACCGCCGTCGTCGAGGGCCTGGCTCAGCGCATCGTGGCCGGCGATGTCCCCGAGTCCCTGCGCGGCAAGCGCCTCATCGCCCTGGACCTGTCCGGGATGGTGGCCGGCGCCAAGTACCGCGGCGAGTTCGAGGAGCGCCTCAAGGCCGTCCTCAAGGAGATCAAGGACTCCGACGGCGAGGTCATCACCTTCATCGACGAGCTGCACACCGTCGTCGGAGCGGGCGGTGGCTCCGAGGGCGCGATGGACGCCGGCAACATGCTCAAGCCCATGCTGGCCCGCGGCGAGCTGCGCATGGTGGGCGCCACCACCCTGGACGAGTACCGCGAGAACATCGAGAAGGATCCCGCCCTGGAGCGCCGCTTCCAGCAGGTCTTCGTCGGTGAGCCCAGCGTCGAGGACACCGTCGCCATCCTGCGCGGTATCGCCCCCAAGTACGAGGCCCACCACCAGGTGACCATCTCCGACGGCGCCCTCGTGGCCGCCGCGGCCCTCTCCGACCGCTACATCACCGGTCGCCAGCTGCCGGACAAAGCCATCGACCTGGTCGATGAGGCCGCCTCGCGCCTGCGCATGGAGCTCGACTCCAGCCCCGTCGAGATCGACGAGCTGCGCCGCCGCGTGGACCGCATGCGCATGGAGGAGGCCTACCTGGACGAGTCCATCGAGGACGTGGCCAAGGCCGACCCGGCCGACGTCGACCGCCTGGAGCGCCTGCGCGCCGAGCTGGCCGACGCCTCCGAGGAGCTGGCCTCGCTCAACGCCCGCTGGGAGGCCGAGAAGGCCGGCCACAACAAGGTCGGCGAGCTGCGCGCGGCCCTGGACGAGATGCGCACCCGCGCCGACCTGGCCGAGCGCGAAGGCAACTTCGAGGAGGCCGGTCGCTTGCGCTACGGCGACATGCCGGCCCTGGAGCGCCAGATCCGTGAGGCCGAGGCCGCCGACGACGCCGAGGAGGCCGCCGGTGAGCCGATGATCGCCGAGAAGGTCGGCGCCCCCGAGATTGCCGAGGTCGTGGGCTCCTGGACCGGGATCCCTGTGGGCAAGCTCCTTCAAGGGGAGACCGAGAAGCTCCTGACCATGGAGGAGGTCATCGGCGAGCGCCTCATCGGGCAGAAGGCCGCCGTGGCCGCCGTGGCCGACGCGGTGCGCCGCTCGCGGGCCGGGATCTCCGACCCCGACCGTCCCACCGGCTCCTTCCTCTTCCTGGGGCCCACGGGTGTGGGCAAGACCGAGCTGGCCAAGGCCCTGGCCGAGTTCCTCTTCGACGACGAGCGCGCCATCGTGCGCATCGACATGTCCGAGTACTCCGAGAAGCACTCCGTGGCGCGCCTCGTGGGTGCCCCTCCCGGGTACGTCGGCTACGAGGAGGGCGGCCAGCTCACCGAGGCCGTACGGCGTCGGCCCTACTCCGTGGTCCTGCTCGACGAGGTCGAGAAGGCCCACCCCGAGGTCTTCGACATCCTTCTGCAGGTGCTCGACGACGGCCGCCTCACCGACGGCCAGGGGCGTACGGTCGACTTCCGCAACGTCATCCTCGTCCTCACCTCGAACCTGGGCAGCCAGTACCTCACTGACCCGCTCACCAGCCCCGAGGAGAAGCGCAACGAGGTCATGAGCGTGGTTCAGGCCTCCTTCAAGCCGGAGTTCCTCAACCGCCTCGACGACATCATCGTCTTCGAGGCCCTCTCCAAGGAGGAGCTGGGTGAGATCGTCGAGATCCAGCTGGCCCGGATCGCCAAGCGTCTGACGGAGCGGCGTTTGAGCCTGGAGGTGACCGACGCCGCCCGCAGCTGGCTGGCCGATGAGGGCTACGACCCCGCCTACGGGGCCCGGCCGCTGCGCCGCCTCGTGCAGCGGGAGATCGGTGACCGTCTGGCCCGCATGCTGCTGGCCGGGGAGGTCCTCGACGGGCAGAAGGTCGTCGTCGACAAGGTCGATGGCAGCGACGGCCTCACGCTGCGAGCCGAGGGTGAGGCGCACCTGCCCTCAGCCTCCTCGGCGGCGTCGCCGGCCTGAGCCGGGACGGTCGACTGGTCTCATCGACCCGATCGGACCGACGAGTCAACGAGGGGGTGGGTCCGCCGCGCAGGTGGACTCACCCCCTCTTGCTGCCCGTAGCGGTGCGTATCTCAGCCGGGCTGGCTGTCCTGAGTGGGCCAGGCGTTGAACACGCAGCCTCCGGCGATGTCGTGGCTCTGCTGGGCCATCAGGGGGGCTTTGAGGCCGGCTCCGGTGCAGAACTCGTGCTCGTGACCGAGGAAGTGGCCCACCTCGTGGTTGGTGACGTAGGTACGGTAGGAGTCGACGTCGGGGTAGGTGATGGCGCCCCAGTTCCAGCGGTCGGAGTTGATGACCACGTTGTTCGCGTTGCGACAGCTCCACATGCCGGAGGTCTCCAGCGGCGAGCACAGGGCGTCGGCGCTGGGTGGTGTGGCGATGTTCAGCGCGAAGTCGGCGGCGGCGGGATCGGCCACCGGCTCGAAGGACGTGCTCTGCGCGGTGGGCCAGCCGCGTTCGTCGTTGAGAATGTGCTCGATGATGGGGGCCGCTGCGGCGGCGTCGACATGCGTTCCGCCCTCGACCTGGAGCACGTAGCGGTAGACGGTTCCGGCTGCGGGTCGGGAGACAGGCACGGCCGGGGCGATCGTCCAGGTGCCGTCGCCGACGGCGTCGGAGTGGGCGAATCCCTCGGCGTCCAGCCGCGGGGGCGGCAGTGACGAGGTCGATGGGGTGGGTGACGCGGATGGGGAATCCGTCGGCGAGGCCGACTGGCTTGCTGACGGCCTGGCGGACGACGCCGCTTCCGCTGGAGCCGGGGAAGGCGTTGTGGAGACGCCGGCGCTCAGAGGTAGGGCGAAACCGGGGCGCAGGCCCCAGATGCGCACGCCGGCGATGACGATGAGGACCACCGCTACCATCGCGATGGCGCCGTAGAGGAGCCGGCTGCGGGCACGGCGGAGCCGACGCTCCCGCCGGGCGACGACCAGAGCGCGACGGCTGGTCGGATCCGGGGTGTCCGACGAACGGCGGTGCGTGGAATGCTGCCCGGCCGGGCTGCGATGTGGGACGCCGGAGGGGGTCGCCCGGCGTCCGGGAGCCGATGAGGAGCTGCGGCTGGGGCCCCGCCTGGGGCGGGAGGGGCGCCGCGGCGGCTGCGGGGGCAAGGGGCGCATATCGCCCATCGTAGGGGGCATGAGGCCGGTTAACCTGCCGGGAGGTACCCCTGCGCGCGCAAGGTCACATGCGGTCGTCAGGCGCCGAAACCGTCCTGTGGGGCGACTTTCGGTTGATATCTCACAACGAAAGTAGCGTACTGGCGCATGTCGGGTCTCCATCGGTGATCATCCGCTGTCTGGGCGCCATCCCGTCCAACAGCTCGGGCCCCGACAGGATCCGCACTTGTTGATGGAGAGGTGGATGTTTTCTGGTCTCGACGCATGGCGTCATCGTCTCCCGCGGTTCGACGTCGGGGTGCCGCCTCTCTGCTGGTTCTCCATGGCCCGCCAGGTCGCCAGTCCCAGGCCTGAGACACCGACCCTGATCCCGGTAGACGTCATGTGCAGTACGTAGTACCTCGACGTTCTCAGCGCGGAACGAGGACCGGATGTCGTCGTTGGAGGTGGCGGCTCCTCACGAGGGTGTGCCGGTGGTCGTCATGAGCGTCAGGCATGGGTCGAGTGTCCTGGGTGCATGGGTCCAGCATGCGGTGCGGGTGGTGCGCCGGCCCATCGGACTCGCAAGGACCGCTGTCGATATTTGAAACGGAAACAAGATTGTCGGAAGTGTTATGAAACCGTGATGTTAGTGGGTGAACCATGCGAACCTGCACGTCCGCGCAAGAATCTCTGGGCATTGAATGAGTGTGTGGATGGGCAGGGAGTCCAGCAGTTGCAACAGACCACCCGGTCGGGGGTGTCTGCGCTGGTAAGGGCCGGTTAATTATGTGAAAACAGAGATCAAGTCGTCACTCACGTCACGGGTAGGCCACGTGGAGGTCACACTTGAGCGGATTATTCCGAATACCGCCATTCTGCCTTGCAATTCCCTTACTGGAAGGTGCCATGATTCGGCCATGAACACTGTCAGTACCCCGACTCCACCTCCAGCTGCCCCGGCTAGGCGGCGTGGACCCGGGCGCCCCCGAGCGGGCAGTGAGGACAAGCGCGTGCGCATCCTCAATGAAGCCGTGATTCTCTTCGGAGAGCGCGGATATGCCGGCACCTCCCTAGCCGACATCGCCAATGCGGCGGACATTTCCAAGGCCGGACTGCTGCACCACTTCTCCTCCAAGGACGAACTCTTCGCCAAGGTACTTGAGCGTCGTGACCACGAGGACGCCCTGAGTATCCTCGTGGACTCCCCGACAGCCGAGGGCGACGCCGCCGAGGCCCCCGTGGACACCGTCGGCAACGTGGACGCCCTGGGGACCGCGGGCTCCGTCGCGGAGATCGGCACTGACCCTTGGGTCCTGCTGGACCGCTACATCGAGCTGCTCGAGCGCAATGTCGCCCACCGTGATCTCGCGGCGATCTACACGGCCACGGCGGTCTCCGTCCTTGACGCCGCGCACCCCGCGCACCGCTGGATGGCCGACCACCTCAATGGCGCCGTTGAGCGATTCGAGTCCAGCTTTGAGGACGGCAAGGCCGCCGGGCTCGTTGACCCGCAGATGCCCTCGCGTCTGGTGGCACGCAGCTTGGTCGCTCTCACCGACGGGCTCCAGCTGCAGTGGCTGTGCTCGACGACCCCTGAGACGGCTGCAGCGGACTTCCTGGACACCGATCTGGTGGCGGAGATCCGCCTCTACGTCGACTGCCTGCGAAGCCAGTGGGCGCTCCAGGAGAACCCGGAGACCCCACAGCGGCCCAAGGCCGCCTGAGGCGGTTGAAGCCTGCAGCTGAGACCTGCTTCTGAGCGATCCTCATAATTCGTCCATATCCATCCCATCCGGCTCGGGAACCCTGTGGTTCCCGAGCCGGTCCTATATGCATGACCGGGACCGGCCGTTGCCCGGCCCGCGTCAGCGCTGCGCCCACAGCAGCAGGTGTGGGGTGATCGAGGCCAGGTCCGGGACGACGACGAGGCCGGGGTCGGCCGGAAAGTGTTTTTGCGACCCGATCTGCACGACGTGGATCCCGTTGCCCCTCGCTGAGGCCGCACCTGTGGGCGAGTCCTCGACGACGACGCAGTCCTCGGGGCTTAGGTCGAGGCGTTCGACGGCCGTGGCATAGGGCAGCGGGTCGGGCTTGGCCCCGACACCGTCGTCACCGGTCACCAGGACCGCGAAGACATCGCCGAGGGCCGAGGCCACCCTCTCCACGATCCTGCGCGGCGAGGCCGAGACAATCGCCTGGGCCAGCCCCACCTCCGCCAGCGCCGAGGTGATTCGCAGCGCCCCGGGCAGTAGGGGAGGGGCGGCGCTCACGGAGGCCTCGACGTCGTGCGCTATCGCGGTGAAGACCTCTTGTGTGGCCGGATCGTCCCAGGATCGCGTGGCGCCGGTGGCGGCGATGAGCTCGCGGGCCTTGCGAATCGAGGCGCCCGTCATCTGGGCGACGAGCTCGGGGCGTGGATCGCCGCCCCATGCCTGGCAGTGGTGGATGAAGGCCTCGTCCCAGAAGGGCTGGGAGTCCATGAGCGTGCCATCCATGTCCCACAGGACGGCGCGTACCGTGAAGCCAGGGGGCGAAGTCGTTGTCACGGACTCAGGGTAACGGGAAGGTGGTCTGGCTCGCAGAGCAATGGAGAGATATGGAGAAGATATCGTCCAGAGACCCGGCTGCCGCTGGTCAGAGTTACGCGCCGTGAGGTCGTCCTGGCAGACTGCCCCCGAGCCGTTCGACGGTGCAGGTGCCGGACCGGTGAAGCAGGCCGGGCGCAGACGGCCGGCTGAAAAGCCGCAGGGGATGGGAGGAGGTGCAGTGAACGACACCTACAGGACCACCATGGAGGACGTGGCCCGGGCGGCGGGCGTCTCGCGCACCACGGTGTCCTTCGTCCTCAACAATCGCGACGGTGTCCGCATCGCCCCGGAGACGCGCGAGCGCGTCCAGCAGGTGGCCGCCGAGCTCGGCTACCGCCCCCACGGTGGGGCTCGCGCACTGGCCTCGCGCCGGTCCTCCCTCATCGGGCTGGTCTCCGAGATCGTCACCAGTCCCTTCGGTGCCGCTACGATCCGTGGAATCCAGGACGCGATCCGGCGTGCCGGATACACCCTGTTCATCGTGCCGACATCCACCGAGGCGGACGTGGACTCCGAGGCCTTCGAGACGCTCCTGAAGTCCCGGGTCGAGGGCATCATCTACGCCACCGGGTGGAACTGCCTGGTCCGAATGCCCGTGCAGGCCCACGAGATCCCCACCGTCCTGGTCCACTGCACCGACCCGGTCTCCGGCCTGCCCTGCGTGCGCCCCGACGAGGAGCAGATGGGGCGCCTGGCCGCCCAAGCCCTCCTGGAGGGGCACCACCGGGACATCGGCGTCATCGAGCTGGACCCGAAGGACGGCGAGGCGGCGCCCGGACGGCGCGTCGGCTGTGAGGCCTACCTGGAGCGGGCCGGCATCCCCTGGAACACGGTGAGTGTCGCCGTCGGCCATGGCACCACCCGGGGTGGGTACGCGGCCGCCGCTCGCCTCCTGACGGATCGCCCCTGGCTCACCGGCCTGGTGTGTGGCAACGACCGCATGGCCATGGGCGCTTATGACGCCATCCGCGAGCGGGGCCTGCGGGTACGTGAGGACGTGGCCGTTATCGGGATTGATGACCAGGAGCTCATCGCCGACCAGGTCCACCCCGCTCTGACGACCGTGGCCCTCCCCTTCGAGGAGATGGGGAAGGTCGCCGTCTCCCTCCTGCTGGCCCTCATGGAGGGGGAGGAGGTGCCCGTCGAGACCCTCCTGCCCGGGAAGATCGTTCGCCGCTCCTCGGCCTGAGCCAACAGACGAGGGACATGTCTGCGCGTGCGGGTGCAGGAATCCTGTCCCCGACGGCGTCGAACGCCCCCGGCCGCAGGAGTGGCGATGGCGCTCAGGCCCGCCGACGGCGCAGGCGCATCACGTAGGCGCCGATCGCGGCGGCCGCCGCGCCCAGAACGCCGAGCGTCAGGGACGTGCCGGTGCGGGCAAGTGGGAACCTGCTCGACTCCCCCTTGCCTGCGGCGGCTGGAACCGGGCTCGCCGATGCTGTCGGGGCCCTGGTCTGGCCGTGGCGCTGCCTCGGCGCGGCCGGCTGCCCCGGGCCGGGGGAGTCGGGGCCATCGGCGACGCCGCCGGCATCCTTGGCCGACCCCAGGTGCCACAGGCTCAGGCTGCTCAGGCGGGCGGTGCCGCCCTCGGCGTGGAGCGAGACGTTCGTGGCGTCCTGTTTAGGGTAGACGGTCTCGGTGATGACGGGGGTTCCATCGGCGGCGAAGACCTCCACGGAGTGAGCGTCGACGACGATGCGCAGGTGGACCTGGCCTTTGCTGTCCGGCGAGAGCGGGGCGGTGGCGCGGTTCGGGAACTTCGCGGAGAAGTCGATGATCCCGGAATGGGTGCGGTCCACGACGACCTGCTTGGTCTCGGCGTCGTACCCGATGAGGGTGTACTGCTCACCGTTGTCGAGGACCTTGAGACCGGCGAAGGAGGAGGTGCCGGGGCTCAGGTCCACGCTGATGTCCAGAGAGCCGCCCCGGGCGGCCTGACCGAGGGAGGCGTCGCCCGCCGGGACGTCGATGTCCTTCCGGGTCACCTCTTGGCCGGTGCGCAGGGACTCCAGGGCCGTCACCGGCTGGGCGGTGAGCCGCAGCCTGCCGTCGACCCGGGTCAGTCCCAGCTCACGCACCGTCGACATGGCGGTGCGCCAGGTGGTGGTGGGAAGGTCACGCACATAGGCCCAGTTGCTCATCCAACCCACCTGGTAGCGCTTGCCGTCGGGGGCGTCGTTCCAGGTGACGGCCGCGTAGTAGTCCTTGCCGTGGTCCAGGCGGGGGACGACGTCGGCCCCGGAGAAGGCCTTCGTGTCTGACTGGACGATCTGGTCGACCATGAGGTGGCCCCAGTCCTCGGCATTGCCGTTGTGGTCCTCAATGACGAGCCGGGCCTTGCGGCCCTTGTAGGCCGAGACGTCCATGCTCGTCCAGTCCAGGTTTCCGGAGTTGTTGCCGGTGGCGGAGGCGACGACCTTGCCGTCGACGACGAGGTTGACCGAGGTGTTGTCCGCGAAGGGGGAGGCCTTCGTGTCGGAGGCGCGCACCTCGTCCAGAAGAATGTGTCCCCAGCCTCCGGTGGCCGTGTCGGTGACGACGATCTGGGCGGACGTGCCCTTGAGATCGCTGACGTCCCAGCTCTGCCAGTTGAGCTCCTCCAGGTTGCGGCCGGTGGCCGTGCGCACCACCTTGCCGTCGACGACGAGCTCGACGACGGTCGCCCCGGAGCCCCCGTCAGCACCGCCCTCGGGGCGCGGGTTGCTGCCGCCGCCCATGAGGAGGTTGAGATAGGCGGAGTCGATGGTGAAGGTCGGCGAGGTCGCGGTGCCGGTGGTGGCGTCCGAGCCCTGTCCGTTGCTGACATCGAAGTAGGTGTTGAGCAGCCCGGCGCTGGAGTGGTTGACCAGCGGTTGCTGGCCGGGGGTGGCGCCCTGAGGGGGCGTGGTCCCGAAGGCGGTGCCCTCCACGGTCCAGCCGTCCCAGGAGCCGTCGAAGCCGGCCAGGAGCTTGCCGCCGCCGTTGTCACCGGTGGCCTCGGGGTTGTAGGGGTGCTTGCCGCCGGCAGTGCGCAGGTTGATGTAGGACGAGGAGACCGTGAACTCATCCGAGGTCAGCGTGCCGGTATCGGCGTCTCCGCTGCCGAAGGAGTCCACGTAGGCCTTGCCCTGGTGCCCGGGCAGCTCCCCGGTGGCCGGGCCCGAGCCGAAAGCGGCGCCGTCAGCCTTCCAGCCGGTGTAGCCGTTCTCGAAGTCGGCCAGGATCGTGCCCTCCTCGCCGGTGTAGTGGGGGATCTCCTCGGGTGTGAAGGTGGATCCGTCCCAGCTGCCCACGAAGTACTGGGCGGAGTCGGCCACCGTGACCACGAGGACCCACTTGACCTCCTTGGAGTCGTCGTCGACCGGCATCGGGAAGAAGTCCGGGCACTCCCACACCGCCGAGGTGATGCCCTCCCCGCCGAAACTGGACTGCTCGGTCCAGTGGATGAGATCAGGGGAGGAGTAGAAGGAGACGCGGTGCTCAGTGGCGTGGGAGACCACCATCGTCCAGCGGTCGGCCGTCTCGTCCCAGAAGACCTTCGGGTCGCGGAACTCGTTGGAGCCGATGTCCAGGACCGGGTCCCCGTTGTTGTACAGGCTCCAGGTGCGGCCCTTGTCGGTGGAGTAGGCCAGGGACTGGGACTGGTTGCCGCCGACGTCGGCCCGCGTCCACACTGCGACCATGGCCGGGTTGTCCGGGCTGCCCAGACCGGAGGTGTTCTTGGTGTCGATGACCGCCGAGCCGGAGAACACCCCGTACTGGGAGGTGTACGGGATCGCCACGCCCAGCTCCTCCCAGTGGACCAGGTCCTTGGAGACCGCGTGACCCCAGGACATGTTGCCCCAGTCCGAGCCCTCGGGGTTGTACTGGTAGAACATGTGGTACTCGCCGTCGTAGTAGACGAGCCCGTTGGGGTCGTTCATCCAGTTCTTCTGCGGGGTGTAGTGGGCCTGCGGGCGCCACTGCTCGCCGGCCTGGTCGGCGTTGGGATCCGTCGGGGCGGCAGGGACGAGCCGAGTGGTCGGGTGGGCCGGGCCGGTCGCGGATGCGGGCATGGAGGCCAGTGTCGCCCCTGCGGCGAGCAGGCAGAAGGCGGTCAAGGCGCTGAGCGGTCGGACGATCCGGCTCATGGCATATCCTCCGGGGAACGGGGTCGGCTGGGAACGGGGGCGGATGCGTGGCGGCACAGACAGAACGGAGGCCCGAGTGAAGCCCCCGGTCTTGCTCGTTAACGCGCGTTAGCGACAGTAATAAACTACGCGGGCACCTGCTTTCGATCAAGCAGTCAGGGATGAGGGGCGAGAAACATCAGGGGCTTGTCAGGGTGATCCCCGATGGTGGAGGCCGGTTCTCCTCGGCCAGACTTGTGGCATGACACAGCAGCAGTACCCCGGTCAGTTCAGCCAATCCTCCCGCCCCGGGGGTGACGCCGGCGCCTCCTCGGGGCGGGCCGGCGAGTTCTATCGCTTCCGCAGTTCATTGCCTCGCCGTTCCCGCGAGTACCGCATCCTGGGTGGTGTCTGCGGAGGCCTGGCTGAGGCCTGGGGCATGCCCGTGACCGCAGTGCGTGTCGGAGTGGTCCTGGCAGGCCTCCTACCCGGTCCCATGTGCCTGGCCTACATCGCGGCCTGGTGCCTCATGCTCGAGGAGCCCGCGCCCGCCCGGTACTGATCGATGCCGACCTGGTCGGGGATGGTCGGATCGGCTGAAGTCGTCCGACGGCGTCTGTCCGCCGGCCGTCCGACGGTCGTTAGCGCCGCCACAACACGACCCGCGTCAGAGTTGAGACCACTGAAAGCCACTCATGACAACCGGACCGTTCGGGTCCACTGAAAGAAGGTGATCGCCGTTTCCTCACTGCTCTCATCCTGTTGTCTCTCCGTCACTCGCTTTCTCCTGGCATGCGCCCGCCCTCGCCGCCACCGGTTCCACGCGGTGCTTCAGGCGTATGCGTGAGTGCAGGACTGCGCCCACCTCGCCGCCCCGGTTCCACGGGTGACGTGGTGGGCGCAGCTCGCCGCTGGACTCGCTCATCGCCTCACTGCTCCGGGGCTTTCCACGCGGCCGGGTGCGCCTCGATCCAGACGGGTGCCTTCGAGGCGTGCGAGTCCCCCCGCGAGTGAGACACTAACCGCGGGAGGTCTCGCAGGAAGGCGCCGTCGATGGGAGGATCGGCCCTGTGACCGAGACTATGAATGATGCCGTGGATGAGGTCGTGGATGACACCGTGAGCGGCGCCGTGACCGATATCGAGTTCCTCTCCGCCTACGACCAGGGCTTCGCCCGCGTCGCCGCCGCCACCCTGCCGGTGATACCCGCCAACCCGGCCGCCAATGCCGCCGCCATCATCGAACAGGCCCGGACCCTGGCCGATGACGGCGTCTGCCTGGCCGCCTTCCCCGAGCTGTGCCTGACCGGCTACGCCATCGACGATCTCCTCCTGTCCGACGTCCTTCTGTCCGATGTGCTCACCGCCATCGAGACCCTGCGTGCCGCCAGCACCGACCTCCTGACCGCCCTCGTCGTCGGCGCCCCCCTGCGCCTGGGCGAGCGCCTCTACAACTGCGCCCTGGTCATCCAGGGCGGGCGGGTGCGCGGCGTTGCCCCCAAGTCCTACCTGCCCACCTACCGGGAGTTCTACGAGAAGCGGCACTTCGCGCCCGGTGACGCCCTGCCCTCTGGGGTGGAGAGCATCGAGCTGTCAGGTGTGCGTAGCGGCTCCGGCTCCGGCTCCAGCGCCGAGAGCGCCGACGGTGTCGGGCCCTCAGCGCGGGTCCCCTTCGGGGCGAACCTCCTGTTCGATGTCGACGACGTCCCCGGCATGACCTTCCACGTCGAGGTCTGCGAGGACATGTGGGTGCCTGTCCCACCCTCCTCCGTGGCGGCGCTGGCCGGGGCGACGGTGCTGGTCAACCTCTCCGGCTCGCCCATCACGGTGGGGCGGGCCGAGGACCGCGAGC
>NZ_CAUROW010000026.1:0-29324 GCF_963526355.1 uncultured Actinomyces sp.
AGCACGGGGCCGAGGCCGTCTTCATCGACCGCAGCGCCTGCCTTCGAGATGATGACGATCCCCGCGACGACGCTCGGGGCGGCGTCGCCCGCACCCTGCAGGCCGAGCGGTACCTGGCGCGCTCGCGCAGCCTGGACGCCCTCGCCCGGCGCCTGGGCTGCCGGGACCACGACGAGGTCTGGGAGCACCTCTTCGAGGACCGCGCCACCGCCGATATCCGCGCCTGGCGGGGCTTCTTCTCCGACACACTGGCCTGGTCGGGACTGGCCCGGCTCGATGTCGAGCGCGAGGTCCTCGATGCTGACGGCACCCACGCCCGCGAGGCCGTCATGGCGGCCGCCCTGAGACGGCACCTGCCAGAATCATCTGCGTCGATCGGTGTCAGTGAGAAGGGCACCGCTGTTCCGGCTGCCCCGGTCGTGGTCGTCACCGGCGGCTTTCACACCATGGCACTGCTCGACTGCCTCGACGCGACAGAGCACGCCGCCTGGTTGCCTGAGCCGCAGCCCCAGCCCGGCGGGCCGGCATGGCTCATCCGCTACGACCTTGCTCGTCTCGACGCCCTGCGCGGGTACGGCGCCGGCATGCCCTCACCGGGCCTGTGGCAGCGAGCCTGGCGGGCCCGCACCGGGGCCAGTCCGCTCGCGGGCAGCGGCGCAGGCTCTCGACGGGCCAAGCGGCGGACTGCCCGGCCTGTCCCAGAGCCGGCTGGGGCCGCCCGAGCCTTCGCCACGGCCGTGGTTATCGACGTCGCCACCGCCCTGCGCGAGCTCGGCGAACCGCTGGGGACCGCCCAGGTGCTGGCCACCGTGGAGCAAGCCATGCGACTGGCCGCGCTACGCGACCGGGCATGGCCCGGACGCTGCGACATCCTTGACGCCCTCACCAGCTGCCTGGTCAAGGACGAAACCGGGCTTTCGGGCAATCTGGGGGCCGCCGTCGCCTCCGTCCTGGCCGCCTCCGACGCCGGGTACGTCCCCGAGGGCACCGCCGTTCCACCGCTGGTCTCTCAGGTGCGCGACCGTCTGCGCGCCGCGCGCTTCATCATCGATGACGCCGTCGAGCATCGCGTCAGCCTCGACACCAGCCGCCGACCTCGCCACCGTGAGCGCCGCGAGCTGCTCGCCCGCCTGCGCTTCGTCGGCTCCGGCTTCGCCCACCAGATCTCAGGGGCCGACCTCGTCGCCGGCACCGGCATGGGCCAGTTCCTCGAGGAATGGGTTTACGCCTGGACCCCCATGGTGGAGGCCGCACTCGTGCGCGCGGCCCAGGAGGCGCCTGATCTCGACGTCCTGATCCGTGCCCGCCTGGCCGAGCGACTCACCGGTGAGCTCGACGCCGACACCCTGGCCACCCTGGTCAGTGAGCTGGCGGTCATGGGGCTCGACGCCGAGGCAGGCGACGTCTGCGACCGCCTTGAGAACAGCCTCGGGCGGCTCAGCAACTTGGGGGAGCTTGTCGAGGCCCTGCACCGGCTGGCGGGCCTGATCGAGTCCACGTCCCGCCTGCGCCTGGACCATGCTGGTGCCCGGATCCGATCCATTCTGCACCGAGGCGACGCCATGATCGCCCGGCGTGTTTCCGATCTGGTCGGCCTGGAGAACCAGGAGGCGCCCCATGCCGTTGATGCCCTCATCTCGGTACGAGACCTCATCATCAGATCAGCTGCCGATGACGAGTTCGTAGGCGAGACCGCCCACGGCGCCGGCTTCCGGGCAGTACTGCGTGAGATCGAGGTTCTGCGTCGAAGCCGCGACGCAGCCGCGGTTCTTGTCGGCTGTGCCACCGGCATCGCGGCCTCCGTCAGGGTACTGAGCGAGGAGGAGGCGGTGCGCGCCGTCGTTACTCATCTCGCGGTGGGTGCGGATCCGACACGGGCCGCAGACTTCATTGTGGGCCTGGTGCGATCCGCCCCGGACGTGCTCCTGCACTCTCCCGACGCCGTCGAGGCCGTCACCGGGGCGCTGGCTGACCTTGATGATCAGGCCTTTGTCGCCGCTCTGCCCGACTTGCGCCGGGCCTTCACCACGCTGAGGCCCGTGGAGACCCATCGCCTGGCGGGGATGGTGGCACAACTCGTCGGGGCTGCCGCCTCCGATCTCGATACCGTCTGGAACGTGGATCCGGCCCACGCCGCGCTCGGGGCTCAGCTCGAACGGGATCTGGTCGCCTCCCTGGTGCGTGACGGACTGGGGGAGTGGGCGGGATGACGAGCGGTACGCCGTTGAACGCCTCCGCCTGCTGGAAAGGGTCGGGTGGTGGCCTGGTAGCACGTCGCTGGCGCATGGTGCTTGGCCGATACGCCGAGCCGAATCTGCCGCGCAGGCACCAGGAAGCCGACCTCGATGACGTGCTGGGCTACATCTATGACCGCGAGTACACGGGCCGTGGGCACCGGCTGGGCGCAGGAGGTGGTGACGGGACGAGAGCCACCCTGGGACCGCCGGTCATACGGGCGGTCGACTGGCTCGAGGACGCCCGTAGGCTCTTCCCGGCCTCCACCCTGCAACGCCTCGAGAGCGACGCCCTGACCCGGTACGGGCTCGCCGAGCTGCTGGACGCCCCGGAAGCCATCGAGGCCATCGACACCAGTCCCGAGCTCGGGGCCGCGCTGCTGCGCATCAAAGGGACGATCTCGCCCAGGCTCACCGACGGGCTACGTGCCCTCATCGCCCGGATCGTCGCCGACATCATGGAGCGCCTGCAGTACCCCGTGACGACGGCCCTGAGCGGATCTCGTCGGCGCAGCAACAGTCCTCATGCCTTGGCGCGCAACTTCGACTGGCGTCGCACCATTGCCGCGAACCTGGGCAACATGGACCCAGGCGCCGGCCGCATGATCGTCGAGGACGTGCGTTTCGTGTCCCGCCAGAGAAGACGCAACCTGACCTGGGACGTCATCATCCTGGTGGACCAGTCCGCCTCCATGGCCTCCTGCCTGCTCCACAGTGCCGTCATGGCCTCGATCCTTGCAGGTCTTCCCGGCCTGTCCGTACGACTGGCCGTCTTCGACACCACCGTCGTCGACCTCAGCCACGCGGTTCACGATCCCGTCGAGGTACTCATGACCAGCCAGCTGGGAGGCGGAACGGACATTGCCAACGCCGTCGGCTACGCCGCTGGAACGGTGATCAGCCCCAGCCGGACGATTGTGACGGTCATCAGTGACTTCGAGGAGGGCGGATCGGTGTCCACCCTCGTCAAACGGGTGCGTGACCTGGTGGCGCAGGGCGTCACCGTGCTGGGGCTGGCCTCCTTGAACGATGAGGGCCGCGACTGGTATGACCATGACGTCGCCGAGCGCTTGGCCGAGGTCGGCATGAGGATCGCCGCCATGACCCCGGACCGCTTCGCCTCCTGGTTGGCGGAGATGACTGCATGAACGAGCGGACCGACCGGACTCAAGTCTCTGCCAGCGCCCCCGATGCCTCACAGGCCCTGGAGGTTTGTGGCGGCTCTTCGGCCGCTGCTTTCTCTGTCTACGGTGCGCTTGACGATGTTGCCCTGATCGCCCTGGGCAACCGGGGCCTGCTGCGTCGCGGACGCGCCGAGCTGGCCGCCGGCCGGGTTGAGCCCGTCAACGGACCCACTGCCCCCGAAGCGGTGTCGCAGCCAGTACCCGGGGTAGTGACCATCGGCGTCGGCCGACCACCGGTCCCGGTCACCCTGACGGCCGCCGGGCCCCAGGACGCACGCTGTCCCTGCCCCGTGGCCGGCATCTGCCTGCACGTCCTCGCCGCCTGCCTGTGGATGCGCGAGGCCGTTAACCGCGGCGGGACCGCCGAGGACAGCAGCGCTGTCAACGCGACCACGGGACCCACTGCGTCTCAGGCGCAGCCCACCGGGACGCGGCTGTCCGAGGCGCCTGCCCATGAGGGCGGAAGCGACCCGGTCCTGGACGAGGTCCTCGCCTGGGAGCCGGTCGACGTCGAGAAGTCGCTGGGGGCCGAGGCCCGGCGGCGAGCGCAGGCGTCCCTGGCCGGGATCGCACCGGGGCGGCTCGCCGCCGCCACCGACGTGACCAGTGCTCCTGGACGCCTGAGCATCACCTGGCCCGATGCCCCCGAGATCGTCGTGATCGCGGGGTTGGGACCACGGGGCATGATCGTCTCAGGGCGCCACTCCTCGGGCGCCAACGCGGCCTGGTGTCTTCAGGCCGTCATACGGCTCTTCGCCCGCGCAGGCCGCCCCTGGCCGTGGCCGGATGAGAAGGCCGCCCTCGGCGACCGGAAGCGAGACGTCGTCTCAACGGTCGCAACCGCCATTGAGACCGTTCTCTCCGCGGGGATCTCACACGCCGGCCCCCGCAGCGCCACCGACCTCGAGCGCCTTGCCCAGGTCAGCCGTCTGGAGGAGCTGCCTCGGCTGTCCCGGCTGCTGACCTCCGCCGCCTGGAGGCTCCGAGCACTCGCTGAGCGTGACGACGCCGTCGACGAGGCCGCCGTTCTCAGCGCCCTGGCCGCCGCCTGGTCCCTGACCCAGGCGCTCACAGCCGTCACCGGCCCGCCCGCCCCCGCTCTCATCGGGTCGGCCGACACCGAGACGGCCGAGACCGGCCTGCTGCTACCACTGGGCGCCACCTGGTGGACGAGCCCTTCGGGAGGCCGAGGGCTGACCATCAGACTCTGGGATCTGGATAATGGCCGGCCGGAGGCAGTCACCACCGGGCGAGCTGCCGGGGTCGACGCGGCCTTCCGCTATTCCGAGGATGCGATCCTCCTGTGGGGCACCTCGGTGAGGAACATTCTGTCCGGCCCCTTGCGCCTGACGGGGGCCGCGCGCCGGCCCGACGGTGCCCTGGCCCCCTCCAGCCACACTGCCGTCACTCGCCGCAGCGGTGAGGCCAGTTACGACGACGTCGACCTGGCTGCTGTGGCCGATCGACTCCAGGGGATCGGCTTCGGGCCGGAGGCCGCCCGCTTCGAGGCCCCCGTTCCCCGGGTCCGTCTGATCATGGTTGGCCAGGACGGCCTGGGACCGATCGACATCGACGAGGTCCACCAGCACTACCTGTGGTCGGTGACGAGCACCGATGGGCACAGGCATCTGCTGACTATGGAGGTCGGCGGTCGGGAGATGCAGATGGTCTCCGACGCGCTGTCCCGCAAGCTTCAGATCCAGGCCATCACCGTCGAGGGTGACTGCCCAGCCGGTGTCTTCGTGTGTGAGCATGACCGGCTCAGCCTTCTGGCGGCCACCTTCCCCGCTTCACGCAGCGCCTCCAACCGGGGGTACCGCCAATTGCACAGACGCAAGGAACAGATGCTCAGCCGGATGCGCACCCAAGCACCGGATAAGAACGGGGCGGATCGCACGCCTATACGGGCGCTGGCCCAGGACGTGCACGAGGCGCTCACCGCGCTCGCGGCCTCCGGGACGATGCGACCCACGGGCATGGTGGCGCACGTGCTGCGCACGCGCGCTCGCATGGCAGATGACCTCCAGCTCACCGCCCTGACGGCCCTGCTCGCCGAGGTGGATGATCGTCCGAGCCCCGGTGCCCTGCTGCGGGCCTGCGCCGTCGTCGACCGGCTCGACGCCTTGACGCTCTGATACCACTGAGCGCGCTGATATCACCGGTGCCGCTCGCCGGAGCCGGGGAAGCACTGCCCCGGGTGCCGGGACTGACGGGGAGCACGCGGACAAGGCAGGGCGACAGGAATCGACGACGACGGCCTCCTGCAGTCCTACGGGATCCGGGAGCTGATCGGGCGCCTGACCCCTGAGCTCAGGATCGCGCTGTCCGACGCCGACGTCGCACTCGCCCGCGGAACCATACTCAGCCAGACTCGGCGCAGCGCCTGGTGCGAGCACCCGGCCGACTACGAGGTGACGCCTCTGTTCGATCAGCTGACGGCTACCGCCCCGGAAGATCGAGCCCGGGCAGAAGGCCTTCACAGACCTGGAGGGGCACCTCACGGATACTTTCGCGCTCCGTGTGATGGCTACCAAACGCGGCTACGAGCACGATGCCCCGGTGGACGGCAGCTGGTTCGATGACTACGTCAAGGAGTTCACCTCGGCCGGGCTGAGCGCCACCATCCGGTTCACCGGCTCCTACCTGCCCGAGGACAAGATCACCTGCGCCACCCGCGACCTCACCCTCAGGAACAGGTACCGGACGCTCGCACTGTCCTTGGTACCCCGGTACTGCTGGCCGAGTGCTACGCGGACTACACGGCCCTCGCTGCGCTGGGGGCATTCGACCCGAACTGGGGAACAAGACCAAGTTGGTCTGATCATGTCCGAGGGCATGGTTCGGGGCGGGGGCTGACCCAGGTCCTTCCCGAACCGAGCGCCGGTGATACAGGGGCAATCATCGGCTAGTTATTCGGGCTCGCCTCCATCCGCGATGCTCAGAAGAATGCGTCGTTGTTTCCGCGCTCGACACTGCATGGAAACGGCACAATACGGGTATGCCGGTCACTCCCAGGTTTCAGAGCCCGTCCGACGACACGAGTCAGGAAGTCGTGAAGCAGGTGGAACAGGGGGGAGGATCGGAGTCGGGCGACACTCCGTCGGTCGTGGTTCCCCCGGTGAGTCCCATGTCTGAGGATCGCGCTGCGGCGCTCGACGAGCTGTGCCGCTCCCTGGACGTATCTGACGAGCGTGTCAGCAGGAGCATCACCCGCGGCCACCTGGAGGAAGGTCTGCCGTGGGACACCGATCCGCGCCTCGTCGCCGACGCATTGGTCCGGGCGGGGCATCCGCCCGAGGCGGTGCGAATGATCACCTGGGACTGGGCCCTGTGGACCTGTGAGTCTGAGATCGCCTGGCCATGGATGGCCCAGGACCTGGCAAGGGCCCGCGACCTGCTGGAGGATTCCACGTCGGCGACGCGAGTGCTTTGCGCGCTCGCCCACTTCCCGGCTGTTCCCCAGAGCATGGTGCCGGCCCTGGCGCAGGTCGCCGTGGGACGCTCCGAGTTCAATCGGGAGCTGGCCCAGAAGCTTCTGGCGGGTTTCCCCGAGGCCGGGGACCTGGCCCTTGAGGCAGTGATGAGTCCGATCGCGCACGTGCGCCGGGTGGGTGCGTCCTGGCTGGCCGGTCTGCCGATTCCCGACGGCGTCGCTCGGCTGCGCGCCGCCCGCGCCCAGGAGGAGGACCGTCTCGCGCGGGCCGCCCTGCTGCGCACTCTCCAGGTCTACGGTGACGACGTCAGTGATCTCGTGACCTCAGAGGCGTTCACCCTTCCCAAGCGGCGACTGAAGCGTCCTCCGATGGCCCTGGACTGGTTCCCCTTCGAGGCCATGCCCGAGGTGAGGCTCGCTGACGGGACGCCGCTCGACCCGGCCATCGTGCGCCACTGGGTGCTCGAGGCGTACAGGCTCAAGACCCCTGATGGGGCCGGCACCATCGAGCTGTACCTGAGCCTGCTCGATGCGGCGGACGCCCGCGAGCTGAGTGCCTTCGTCGTCGAGCGCTGGGTCGCCCACAACCGCGAGGCTGTCAAGGGGGAGAGCCTGAAGAACAAGGGTCTGCTCGCCTTCGCCGTCGGGATGGAGGGCGAGCGTCTTGCCGCCGCTGCCAGGAGCGCACTGAGCCGCCACGCCACATGGCGCGCCGAATCCGAGACCGTCCTGACCGCCGTTGCCGCGAACCCGTCCGCCGAGGCCCTGCAGGTCATCGTCTCGGCCGCGGCCCAGCACCGCTTGCCGCAGGTGCGTGGCTTTGCCGATCTGCTCACTCGGGCTGTGGCCGCCGAGCGAGGTTGGAGTGAGGCCGAGCTCGGTGACCGCAGTATCCCTACGGCCGGTTTCGGGGATGACGGGCTGCTGCACCTGTCCTACGGCGAGCGTGAGTTCCTGGGGCGTCTGACCCCGGAGCTGACCATCGTCCTGACGGACTCCGACGGACGCGCGCGCAAGAGTCTGCCCGCCGCCCGCAAGAGCGAGGACGGGGAGCTCGTAGCGCACACCAGGCATCGCCTGACCTTCGCGCGCAAGGAGGCGGCCGCCGTCCTCAAGGTCCAGAGCCGGCGTCTGTATGAGGCCATGTGCGTAGGGCGCTCCTGGCCGGTTCCGCTGTGGCGGGAACTGTTCGCCGACCACCCGCTGGCACGGCACCTGGCCGCTCGTCTGGTCTGGATGGTCCGTTGCCAGGACGAGAGCGTGAGGTCCGTTGAGTCGGAAGCCGATGGTGGGGCGCCCCAGACCTGGGCCTTCCGTCTCACCGAGGACGGCCAGCTTCTGGGCGCTGACGACGCCGTACTGGAGCTGCCCCCGGATGCCGTGGTCGGACTGGCTCACGGGACGCTCATGACCGAGGCGGAGATGTCCGCCTGGCAGGAGCACCTGGTCGACTATGAGGTCGCTCCGCTCTTCGACCAGTTCTCGGCTCGGGTTCCGCAGGTGGACAAGGGGCAAAGGGGCATCGACGACGGGGCGGGCAGACGAGTCGTCGCCCGCGACCTGCGCAAACGGGCTAAGGCCCGCGGCTATGAGCCCGACTCCAACATCCACTGGTACAGCACGTTCCTCAAGGACTTCCCGGTCATCGGCCTGTGCAGCGTCATCGACTTCGATGGGGTGGACGTGTGGAGCGAGGATCAGGTAGTGACCACTGGTCCCCTGAGTCTGGTCGCTGGACGTCGAGCGATGCCCCTGGGCCAGGTGCCGCCTGTGCTTCTTGCCGAGTGCTACGCCGACTATCGCGCCATCGTCGCCCCTCCAGACTGAACGTCCTGCTGGAGGGTGCGGTCGGCGCTGCCCGACTAGCAGCTGCGGCCTCGAGTCCGAGTGCGGGCTCGAGGCCGCTCGGCTTGACGACGACTCCCACTTGTGTCACTGTATTAGTGCAGTGATACAGATGGTCTGACGAGATCGCCTGTGCTGCGCTCATGAGCAGC
This sequence comes from uncultured Actinomyces sp., assembly GCF_963526355.1. Taxonomy (GTDB): domain Bacteria; phylum Actinomycetota; class Actinomycetes; order Actinomycetales; family Actinomycetaceae; genus Actinomyces. The sequence continues at coordinate 8,849 of NZ_CAUROW010000026.1, forward strand.
TACCCATCCCCAAGCGACAGGAGAGCCATGGATCTCGACGACTCCCGTCCGATCTGGGTCCAGCTGGCGGACGACTTCCGTCACCGGATCGTCTCCGGCCAGTGGCCCCCGGGCTCCAAAATCCCCAGCGTGCGCGAGCTCGCCGCGGAGACCGGAGTCAATCCCAACACCGTTCAGCGGGCGCTGGGCGCGCTGGACGGTGAGGGGCTCACCGCGACAGAACGGACCGCTGGACGCTTCGTCACCACGAAGTCGAGTGCCATCAACTCCGTGCGTCGGAGCCTCGCCTCCGGAGCCACGGACTCCTACATCGACACTCTCACCGCCATCGGCATGGACCTGGACCAGACCGCGGCGCTCCTCACCGAGCGTTGGTGGGCACTGGACCGACAGGGCCATCAGACAACAGGAGATGCGTCATGAGCGCACACGCCCCCAACAGACCCACCACCATTCCCGCCCTCGATGGCGCCGACCCGCTGGTCGTCGTTGAGAACCTCACCAAGACCTACCGGGGCCGACCCGCGCTGGACGAGCTGAGTCTCGAGCTCCCACCCGGGCGGATCATCGGCCTCATGGGCTCCAACGGATCGGGCAAGACCACCCTGCTCAAGATCCTCGCCGGGGTTCTGGCCGACTACGACGGCCGGGCCCGTATCGCCGGGCACGCTCCCGGACCCGAGTCCAAGGCGCTCGTGTCCTTCCTACCCGACGCGAGCTTTCTGGCCTCCAACCTGACCGCTCCGGCAGCCATCGCCCAGTACCGGCGTTTCTTCGCCGACTTCGACGCCGACAAGGCCGCCGAGCTCGTGCGCTTCTTCAACCTGCCGACTGACCGCACCCTCAAGGAGATGAGTAAGGGCATGGGGGAGAAGCTGCGCATCAGCCTGGCCATGTCCCGCCGCGCCCGCGTCTACCTCCTTGACGAGCCGATCTCCGGAGTCGACCCCGCTGCCCGAGACGTCATCCTCAGTGGCATCCTGCGAGACTTCGACTCCGAGGCCCTCATGCTCATCTCCACCCACCTCATCGCCGACGTCGAGCCCATCATTGACTCCGTCGTCTTCCTCAAGGACGGCCGCCTGCTGCTCGCGGGCGATGCCGACGACCTGCGCCAGGAAAGCGGTATGAGCCTGGACGCCCTGTTCAGGAAGGAGTACCGCTGATGTTCGCCACACTACTCATGGAGGAGGCCCGTACCCAGGCTCGGCGCAATGCGGGAGTCGTGGGGATCATGGCGGTCATCGCCTTCGGCTTCATGCTCCTGAGCCTGCTCAGGCTGCCCGTGGTCTCCTCGATGCTGCTCATGGGCTCGCTCGCGGCGCTCCTGGCCATACCCGTCGTCGTCGGCGCCCAGGTCGGAATCGAGTACTGGGCATCCATGTGTGGCGCCCGCGGCTATCTCACCATGACTCTGCCGGTTAAAGGGCGCGTGATATTCGCCGCTAAGACGCTGTACGCCGTGATCGCGGTGCTGGTGTCAGTTGCGGTGTCGGTGCCTCTGGGTGTCGGCTGGCTCGCCACCTACGTGCACCTGCTCGGTATCACGCTGGGGGAGTACCTCGAGCCGATGCGTCAGATGATCAGCGAGATGGGAACCGGCACGGTCCTGTTCTGCGGCCTGGTCCTGGTGGAAAGCTACGTGCTCGTGGTCATCGAAGTCGCAGCGGTGATGAGCATTGGAGCGCAGGGACGCTGGAACCGGCTCGGTTTCGGGGCACCCGCGATCGGCCTGGTCATCCTCTACGCGGTCAACCAGGTCGTGGCCCTGGCCGCCACGTTGCTGCTACCGCTGTCGCTGGATATGACCAGTGGGCGGATCGTGGGGCGCATGATGCTCCCGCAGTTCATTGAGGCCGTCCGAGCGGACCAGGACCCGCACCTGGTGGGAATCGGTACCGCATTGGCTGCACCGATCGTGGCTGCGATCCTGGTCTGGTGGGCGGTGCGCGCGATCGAGCGGCACACCTGCCTGCGATGAACGCGGCTGAATGAGCCCGGTGGGCGGATGCCCGGGGCGCGGTGACTATGCCGTGGCCCCGGGCATCGCTGCGCCGCCGGCCTTGGTTGCCGCCGCGTCGAAGGCGGCGGCAACGACATCGGCGTAGTCGGCCGGATTGATCAGGGCGATTCCCTGGGCGCGGTCCGCCAGGAGGAGCAGATTGTCCCCCGGGGACAGATTGAAGATCTCCCGGACCTCCTTGGGGATGACGATCTGCGACTTGGGGCCGAGCTTGACGGTGGCGACATAGCGCTCCGGGTTCGGAGCGGCGGGGGCAGGAGGGGGACTGGGGTGCGTGTCCGACGGAGAATCGACGGGCGTATCGGCTGGCATGGTGGGATGTCCCTTTCCTGATGGTCCTGCTGGGCGCCGGACCCCTTCCTCAACCCTAGTCCTTGTGAGTCCTTTTGGGCGCAGGAGGCGCGGCGGGAGCCCTAGCGCTGCATGGGGTCGGATGGTCGGTGTGAGGCAGAGAGGGATCAGGTGCCGGCTCGGTCGGCGACGTGCTCAGAGGAGACGGTCGCTTGGGCGAGGACCTGATCACCATCGGCGCCTCCGTAGATGACCAGGCTCTGGCCTGCGGCGACGCCACGCAGGGGAGAGGCCAGCCAGGCATGCAGGAGGCCGGCGGTCTCATCGACGCGGACCTGGGCTGGAACCGGGCGGCCGTGGGCGCGAACCTGGACGCTGGCCTCCTGCCAGCCGACGGCGGGGGATCCGTCGAGATCGGAGGCGCCGGCGGCCGGGCTACCGGTGAGCGGCTCGGGCTCGGCCAGAAGGACGAGCCCGTCGCCGTCGATCGTGGTGCGGCTGAGCAGCTCCTCGGGACCGACGACGACCTCATTGGTGGTCGGACGGGTCTCGATGACGTAGCGGGGACGGCCGTCGTCGGCCGGGCGGGACAGGCCCAGGCCCTTGCGCTGGCCGACGGTGAAGCCGAAGTAGCCCTGGTGGGTGCCCAGGACCTCGCCGTCGGGGGAGACCATGGCGCCCTCGTGGACGCCGAGTGAACGGGTCAGGAAGCCACGGGTGTCGCCGTCGGCCACGAAGCAGATGTCGTAGGAGTCCGGCTTGGAGGCCACCGGCAGGCCACGGTCCTCGGCCTCGGCTCGCACCCGAGCCTTGGAGAGGGCCTCACCCAGGGGGAAGAGGGCATGGGCCAGAGCCTCGCGGCCTGAGACCGCCAAGACGTAGGACTGGTCCTTGGCGGTGTCGACGGCGCGGCGCAGTGTGAGGCCGGTGGTGTCCCCGGGCCGACCGGAAGCGGCGCCGCCGCTCAGGCGCGCGTAGTGACCGGTGGCGACGGCGTCGAAGCCCAGGGCCAGGCCGCGCTCCAGGAGGGCGTCGAACTTGACGCGCTCGTTGCAGCGTACGCACGGGTTGGGGGTGCGGCCGGCGCGGTACTCGTCGAGGAAGTCGGCCACGACGCGCTCCTCGAACTCCTCGGACAGGTCCCACACGTAGAAGGGGATGCCCAGGATCTGGGCGGCCCAACGGGCATCGGCGGAGTCCTCGATGGAGCAGCAGCCGCGCGAGCCCGAGCGGGTCAGGGTGCGGTTGCGGGTCAGGGCCATGTGGACGCCCACGACCTCGTGCCCGGCGTCGACGGCGCGCGCGGCGGCCACGGCGGAGTCGACTCCGCCGGACAGGGCGGCCAGGACGCGCACGGGGGTCTCCTTCAGGCAAGCGGTTACCGGTTACGACAGCCGTGGCAGGTTACCGCAGGTCGATGTCGACGGGGCAACCGGGAGAGCCCAAGGGTATTGCGGCGACCTGCATGGGATGATGACGAGGAAGGAGGCGTGATGACTGACGAGTACGCCTCCGGCCCCCACAACTTCGCCGATACCCTGAGTGATCAGCGCCGAGGCTCGGCGTTCTTCAATCGCCGTCGACGATCTCTTCGCTCGTACCCCGGCAAGAATGACCTCGCTGATTGCCACTACCGGATTAAGAGCGCTCACCCTGTCGGGTTACTCGCCCACGCGCACAAGCCCGCTCTCATAGGCCAGCACAATGAGTTGGGCGCGGTCTCTCAGTTCCAGCTTGTGCAGTATCCGGTTGATATGGGACTTGATCGTCGACTCGGCAAGGTCGAGGTGCTGCGCGATCTCGTTGTTGCTCATAGCGCGTCCTATCAATGTGAGGATCTCCCTCTCCCTGTCGGACAGTGCTTCGATGGAGCCGGAGTGTGCTCTAGGAGCTTCCACTGGTCCAGTGGGTGCGAACCACTGCTTCAGCAGCCGGCGCGTGGCGGAGGGAGCCACCACCGAGTCCCCCCGGGCGACGGCGCGGATCCCGGCCAGGAGCTCGGGTGCTGTTGCGTCCTTGAGCAGGAAGCCCGAGGCTCCCGCCTGCATCGCCGCGACCAGGTAGTCGTCCAGGTCGAAGGTGGTCAGGATGAGTACCTTGAGATCGGGGTGAGTGTCCAGAACCGCGCGGGTGGCGGAGATGCCGTCGAGAGTGGGCATCCTGATATCCATGAGGACGATGTCGGGGTGAGTGGTCTTGACCATGGGAAGAACATCGATGCCGTCGCAGGCCTGGCCGACAACGCTCATGTCCTTCTGGGCGTCAAGGATCATGTGGAATCCGGAGCGGACCAGGTCCTGATCGTCCACCAGGGCGATGCGCAGCGGCTGAGTCATGTGGCCTCACTTCTCGGATTCACGAATACTGATGTCGACGGCTCGACGGGGACACGGGCGCGTACCACGAATCCTCCCCCGGGGCGGGGTCCTGCCTCCAGGGTCCCTCCGACCGCCTCCAGGCGTTGGCGCAGGTTCACCAGCCCCTGGCCTCCGCCGGTTCCTGCCGGCGCCGCCTCGGACGAGACGCCGCCATGATCCGCCAGACTCAGGCGATCCTCGCCTGCCCGCGGTGATGTCTGAGAACCAGAAGGGCCGGGATAGTCGGCGATGGTGAGCACGATCCCGTCCGCACGGTACTCCAGCCTCACGTCGACCGCAGCCGCTTCGGCGTGCTTGAGCACATTGGTCAGAGACTCCTGAACCGTCCGGTAAAGAGCGAGCTCCACCGGCGTGCCGAGGAGGCCATAGCCTTCTTGTCGACCTTCCTGACTCATCAGCTGATCGTCGGCTGCCAAGGAGACCGGTAGGCCGGTTGCGCGGACATCGTTAACGAGCCGAGGCAGATCCTTGAGTCCCGGGACCGGACGCAGCGGTGTGTCAGTGACCGGGGAGGCGGGTCGGGACCCGTGGGCCTCGGCGGGCTCCGGCGTGTCCCCGAGCTCTGTCGGTTGTGGGGGAACGGCCAGCGCACGGGTCAGGCTGCGAGTCTCCGCCAAGGCTGAGCGCGCGGTCGTCCGGATCTTCCCGAGCGCTTGAGCCGCCTGCTCCAAGCGATCGGCGGGGTGGAGGGCGATGTCCTCGGAGCCCGCCGCCAGATAGCGACCAGCCTCGGCCTGGACGGCGATCAGGGCCAGTGCGTGCCCGACGACGTCGTGGACCTCCCGGGCGATCTCGTTGCGCAGCGCGGCCTCGCGCGCCGCCCGTCGCTGCTCCTCCGCTGCCTGGCGGCTGGCTCGCAGCTGGCTGCGCTGCTTCATGAACCTGCCCAGCCCCCAGGCAATCGCAGCGATGCACAGCTGTCCGAAGGATATTCGTGTCATGTTCTCGGCCCACTGGGACAGTGGCACCGAGCCCGGCTCACGCAGATGGTATATCCACGCCACCAGCACCGAGCCGCTGAAGACGGCCGCGACCCACATGGGTGTGAGCCTCCGCTTGCCCCACCGGCCTATCGAGTACAGAGACACAGTGATCGCCATATCCGCGGGTAGCTGGGGCTTTGCGGCGACGCAGAGCTGGAGCGCGTACAGGGCGAAATGAACGCCGAGGACAGCATCGGGGCGCTCTCGGCGCCACCGCAGGACGAACAACGCCAGCACGGCACCTGCCGCGATGCCCCAGGAGCCGGTTTCCTCCCACGTGACGAACGCAATAAAGGCGGTGCCCAGGGCCTGGGCGGAGCGGATCGCGAAGCGCTTGACCAGCCTGAGCATGCTCCCACTATGGCAGAAGGGACGGGGCAGGAGGCAAAGATGAGGCTGCTCGGGCCGCCCATAGGTCTCAGACGTACTCAGATGCTCGGTCTCCTCCTCGCCGTCCAGGCCCGCCTGGCCCCCTCCAGGGCAGCGGGCAGGGCGGCGAGCAGCCGGTCGACGTCGTCGGCGTTCGTGTCTCGGCCCATGGAGCAGCGCAGTGTGGAGCGCGCCGGGCCCTCCTCGAAACCCATCGCCAGAAGGACGTGGCTCGGCTGAGCGACCCCGGCATGACAGGCCGACCCCGCTGAAGCATCGATCCCCGCCAGGTCCAGGGCCATGAGCAGCGCCTCCAAGTCGGCCTCCTCGAACCACAGGTGCGCCGTGGAGGCCACATGATCGGCGTCCCCGGGCAGCGTGGCATGAACCCCGGCAAGTGCCTCCGCTCCCTCAAGGAGGCGGCGGCGTAGCACTGTCAACCGGTTCTCCTGCTCCTCCCTCTCGGCGACCGCCAGCTCCACCGCCAGGGCCAGTGCTCGTGCCGCCACCACGTCCTGCGTACCCGAGCGGATGCCCCGCTCCTGGCGGCCTCCTCCCGTGGCCGGCGTCAGCGCCAGGTCGCGGCGAAGCACCAGCGCGCCCACGCCCACCGGCGCCCCCAGCTTGTGGCCGGTCAGGCTCATCGCATCCAGGCCCCAGCCGTGGAAGTCCACCGCGACCTTCCCCAGCGCCGCCACGGCATCGGAGTGAACCGGTACATACCCGGGGGCATCCGGGCGTCCGGCGCCGCTCGTCTCCCGCACGGTCCTCACCAGCGCCGCCATGTCCTGGACGACTCCGGTCTCATTGTTCGCCGTCATGACGGAGACGAGGGAAGCGGGGGAGTGGCCTGCATCGGCTACCTGCGTCACCGCCCGGGCCACCGAGTCGAGCACCACCCGTCCGGCGCCGTCGACATCCAGAAGGTTCAGCTCCGCATCCAGCTCGGCCGCGGCGGTACGCGCCGAGTCGAGGACCGCCGGGTGCTCGATCGGCGAGATCACCAGCCTTCCACCCGGCACCGCGCGCGCCCGGCCCGAGACCACCAGGGCATCGGCCTCCGTACCACCGGAGGTCAGCAACACCTCGTGCGCATCCACCCCCAGAGCGCATGCCAGGCGCGCACGAGCCTCAGCCAGCAACGCCCCCACCCGCCTGCCCGCAGTGTGCTGCGCGCTCGGATTCGCCCAGCCCCCAAGGCCACTGGTCAGATCCTCAGCGACCTGCCGGGCGACCTCGGGGCGGATGGGGCTGGAGGCGGCGTGATCGAGATAGGTGCGCACGCCCCCAGGCTATTCCTCAGCCCGGACAAGCCGGATTTCGTCCGTATGGGAGACTTTGATGCTGCTTTCTCGTGTGGTACCGATACAGAAACGCTCTGACCCGCATAGACGTCGATGGTCCTCGACCGGCTTGCCGTCAAAGTCGTCCCATACGGACGCTTTCCCGCCGGCCTCGCCCCGACACAGGCCCATGCGTCGAGATCAACCAACGGCCACACAACCGATGTGGCAGGATCGCATCTGATACTCACTGATACTCAGAGTCCAACAGCCCGCCGGGCTCGTCTAGCTTCGGCCGCCCGGCACCTCATCTCTCGCCAGCGACCACTGCTCAGCCCCTGCTCTTCGGACCCTGGAGAAAACGGTATGCGAACTGACAAGGACATCGCCGTCATCGGGTCCAGCAACATGGATCTCATCACCTATATCACCCGCATGCCCAGCGAGGGCGAGACCGTGGAGGCGCCCGACTTCGCCATGGGCTTCGGCGGCAAGGGCGCCAACCAGGCGGTCAGCGCCTCCAGGCTGGGCTCACGCGTGCTCATGCTCACCCGGGTCGGCAATGACCTCTTCGCCCAGAGCACCATCGAGAACTACCGGCGCAACGGCATCGATACCACCCATGTCCTGTCCACCGAGGCCGCCAGCGGGGTGGCGCCCATCTTCGTCGATGAGGAGTCTCGCAACTCCATCCTCATCGTCAAGGGGGCCAACGCCCTGCTCAGTCCGCAGGATGTGCGTCGTGCTGAGGACCGGATCGCCGCCTGTCGGCTCATCGTCCTGCAGCTTGAGATCCCCCTGGAGACCGTCTACGAGGCGGTGGCCCTGGGCAAGCGCCACTCCATCCCCGTGCTGCTCAACCCGGCCCCGGCCCAGCCCGACCTGGAGCTGGAGAAGGTGCGCGACTGCCAGTACATCGTGCCCAATGAGAGCGAGCTGTCCCTACTGACCGGCATGCCCGTGGACAGCCTCGACGACGTGCGCAACGCCGCGGCGGTCCTGCTGGAGGTGGGCATCGCCAATGTCATCGTCACCCTGGGTTCGCGCGGCGCCCTGTGGATGACCCGCACCGAGGACCGGCTCATCCCCGGCGTGGCGGTCGAGGCGCGCGACACCACCGGCGCGGGCGACGCCTTCATCGGCTGCTTCAGCCACTTCCTGGTCTCCACCGGCGATACGGCCGCCTCCCTGGAGATGGCCAACCGCTACTCGGCGGACTCGGTGACCAAACGGGGCACCCAGTCCTCCTACGCCTTCAAGGAGGAGTTCGAGGAGATCCTGCGGGGCTAGCCATCCACGATGCTCCCCGCATGACGGGTCGACGCAGGACATCTGCGCCGGCCCCCGGGTGCTGCGGCCCACTGGGTGGGGCTGGGCGCCGCCGAAGGCCGATATTTTCCTCCTATCGGTATAGGAGCGCCCATGTGCACGTCGCACCACAGGATGGGAGAGTAAGGCCATGCGTACCGACCAGCTCGCCCTGTCCCGCTCCGCCACCGACCGCGATGCTGAGCGGCGCAGCGAGCCCGGGCTGCTGGAGCGCCTCGCCGTCGACCCCGAGACCCGGCTGCTGCTGGTCGATGCCCGCGGCCGCGTCGCCCTGACCGGCCCCGCCGTCCACCCCGACCTGCCCGACGACGGGCTCACCCCGCCCAGCCTCATCGGCAGCCCCGGCGCCACCGCCTGGGAGGGGCCCGGTACCCGCAGTGGCTGGAGCCTGCCCGACCTGCGCGCCGGCTACCTCGGAGCCTCGGCCCCCACCTGCGCCTCGGACCTGACCGTCCTCTACATGGGCCGTGAGCTCTCCGACGACGGCGCACCTGCCGGCCCCAGCTGGATCGCCGTCGTCGTACCCCCGGCCCTGGAGGTCCCCGACGCCCCCGAACCGCCCGCCACCGGCTCCGACGCCGAGGGCATCGTCGTCGACCATCCCGACCTGCGCCGCCTGCTGGAGCGCTACCCGCTGTCCGCCCTGCGGGCCATGGGTGCACAGATGACCGCCCGCGACGCCGGCCTGGCCACCACCGCCACCGCCCTGGCCGCCTGGCACGCCCGCTCCGCCTACTGCCCGGCCTGCGGCGGACGCACTGAGATCATCGAGGCCGGTTGGGCTCGCCGGTGCAGCGACTGCGCCACTGTCCACTTCCCGCGCACAGACCCCGCCGTCATCATGACGGTCGTCGATGCCTCCGACCGCCTCCTCCTCGTGCGCGGTGCCACCTGGGCGCCGCGGCGCTACTCGGTGGTGGCCGGCTTCGTCGAGGCCGGGGAGTCCGTCGAGGCGGCCGTCGCCCGCGAGGTGCGGGAGGAGACCGGGCTGCGCGTGGCCGAGGTCGACTATGTCGCCTCCCAGCCCTGGCCCTTCCCTCGTTCCCTCATGCTCGGCTGCCGGGCGCGACTGGCCCCGGGCGAGGACCGGCCCCGCCCCGACGGCCACGAGGTCGTCGAGGCCCGCCTCGTCTCCCGCGACGAGCTCATGGCGGGCGCCGCCGACGGCAGCATCCTCCTGCCCGGCCCCACCTCCATCGCCCGCCTCCTCATCGAGGACTGGTACGGCGGCCCCATCGCCGGTTGACACCGGCCGCGTCCAGTGCACCGGCCGGGCCTACTCGGAGCAGAACGGCCCCGCATCACATGTATTTACCGGGCTCCCAGCACTGATAGGCTGATCTCTCCACCTCCCATATCGGGTGGGAAGGGAGTGGAACGGTGGTCGTTGATGCTCATGGCGGTGTGCTGAGCGGAAGCGGTAAGGGGTGGCCGTACTGATGAGGCGATGGATCGAGGCGGGGGCGGCTCTGGTCGCGGTGGTGGTGATCGCTATCGGTCTGGTGGGTTGCCAGGGGCGAGGACGAGATTCTGTGGTGCTGCGCGAGGGAGAGATGCGAGTCTCATCGTCGGGGCGGTACACCTCGGAGTTTCTCGCGGAGGAGATCGACGGGAGGCGCAATGTGTACCCGGTGATCAAGAATTCGGCGGGTGAGGTGGTGTGGACCGACGATCAGCGTTATCTCATGAGCGCACACCCGGTGGGGGTGGTGTGGCAGGAGGACGCCGACGTGTTGTGGCTGCTGTCCAGTGATATTGGCTCGTCGCGTGTGGTGGAGAAGGATGGGGCGTGGGTCAAGGACTGGGATTGGAGCGCACTGCCTTCCGATATCGAGAAGATCGAGAAGGGCTAATAATAAAAAAGAGGCTTATTCAAAGGATGAGACGGATGGTTGCTGGCCTGGGTAAACGTAGATGACTGGTATGTTCGTGAACAGCCCTTAAGGCGTTGAACCGGTTGAATCCTCCCGGTGTCGGTCGATTCCCATCGCGTCGGCTCACTGCCACTGATTCTCGTCACCGACCCGTGGCAGGCTGGTCCCGATGAGCCCGACCACCCCCCGCCCCGACCCGACCGGCTCGCCAGTGCCCGAGCCGGCCCACTCCGACGTCCCCCGCAATGCCCATCCCGGCGCCCGCCTGAACGCCGCCGGTCTCCTGGAGGCCCTCGATCCCGACCAGCGCGAGGTCGCCGAGCACCTCGAAGGACCCCTGTGCGTCCTGGCCGGCGCCGGCACCGGCAAGACCCGGGCCATTACTTACCGCATCGCCCACGGCGTGGCCACCGGCGCCTACCAGGCCACCCAGGTCCTGGCCGTGACCTTCACCGCCCGCGCCGCCGGCGAGATGCGCTCGCGCCTTGCCGACCTCGGCGTCCCGGGGGTCCAGGCCCGAACCTTCCACGCCGCCGCCCTGCGTCAGCTCACCTACTTCTGGCCCACCGCCATCGGCGGGCGCCGTCCCGACATCCAGGTCCAGAAGGCGCCCCTGGTCGGCGCCGCAGCCCGCCGCCTGGGCCTGCCCACAGACCGGGCCACCGTGCGGGACCTGGCCGCCGAGATCGAGTGGGCCAAGGTCACCATGACCCTGCCCGAGGACTACGCCCAGGTCGCCGTCGTCGCCGGCCGTACGGGCGTGGCCGGGCAGGAGGCGGCCACGGTCGCTCAGGTCCTGGCCCTCTACGAGGAGGCCAAGAGCGAGCGCGGCGTCATCGACTTCGAGGACGTGCTCCTGCTGACCATCGGCATCCTCCTGGACCGAGACGACATCGCCTCCCAGGTGCGCGGCCAGTACAAGCACTTCGTCGTCGACGAGTACCAGGACGTCTCCCCGCTCCAGCAGCGCCTGCTGGACCTGTGGCTGGGACGTCGCCGCCAGCTGTGCGTCGTCGGCGACGTCTCCCAGACCATCTACTCCTTCACCGGGGCCACGCCCGCGTTCCTGACCGGCTTCACCACCCGCTACGAGGGCGCCCGCACCGTGCGCCTGAGCCGCGACTACCGCTCCACCCCGCAGGTCGTCTCCCTGGCCAACCAGGTCCTCTCCCGTTCGCGGCGCGGAGGAGGCGGCCCGCACCTGCCGGCAGGCGCCGTCGAGCTGGTCGCCCAGCGCCCCAGCGGCCCCGCCGTACGCTTCACAACCTACGACGACGACACCGCCGAGGCCGCCGGGGCCGTTGCCCAGGTGCGTCGCCTACAGGCCGCCGGGGTCCCCTTGAGCGAGATCGCGATCCTGTACCGGACCAACTCCCAGTCCGAGGTCTTCGAGCAGGCTCTGGCCGGAGCCCAGATCGGCTACCTCGTGCGCGGGGGAGAGCGCTTCTTCGAGCGCGAGGAGGTCAAGCGCGCCATGGCCGTCATCCTCGGTGCCGCCCGTACCGAGAAGGCCACTCTGACCGGTGACCTCGGCCTGGACGTGCGCACCGTCCTGTCCCGAGAGGGGTGGAGCGAGGAGCCTCCCGCCCCCCGCGGGGCCGTGCGCGAGCGCTGGGACGCCCTCAACGCGCTCGTGGCACTGGCCGACGAGATGGCTCAGAACCGTGGCGCCGACCTCGATGCCCTCCACACCGAGCTGCGCGAGCGCGCCGACGCCCAGAACGCCCCCACCGTCGAGGGCGTCACCCTGTCCTCCCTGCACGCCGCCAAGGGCCTGGAATGGGACGCCGTCATCCTCGCAGGTGTCTGCGAGGGTCTTCTGCCGATCTCCCTGGCCGAGGGCCAGGCCGCCATCGAGGAGGAGCGGCGCCTGCTCTACGTCGGCGTCACCCGCGCGCGCGAGCACCTCGTCATCTCCTACGCCCGCGCCCGTAACGCCGGAGGCCGGGCCGCCCGGAAACCCTCCCGTTTCCTGGACGGTCTGTGGCCCGCCGTGCAGGACTCCCGCGGCACCTCCCGGCGTCAGAGCCGTCAGAGCGCCAAGGAGCGCTCCCGGCAGTCCGCCGCGGACTTCGAGGCCAATAACGACCCACGCACCATTGCCCTGTTCGAGGAGCTGAGGGCCTGGCGCTCAGACGTGGCCAAGGAGCGCTCCCGGCCCGCCTACACGGTCTTCGCCGACGCCACCTTGCGGGACATCGCCGTCGTCAAACCGACGAGCCTGCCACGGCTCTCCCTCATCCACGGTGTGGGCGCCACCAAGCTCCAGGAGTATGGCAGTCAGGTTCTCGCCCTTCTGCGGGACTTCAAGGCCGGAGACTGAACAGTGTGAGTCGGTGGCCGTCGCGACTCGACGACGCTCACAGCTGCGAGCACAGGCACTCCGGGTGGCGCTCCCAGGCCCGCTGCCGTCCCAGCGGCTCCTGGCCGGTGACCTCCGCCGAGTGCCTGGCCCACCAGGTGGCGGAACGTCCGAGCGGGTCGCCGTCATGGCCGGAGCCGTCCCCCGGATCGCTGACGGAAGCCGCCCGTCCCAGGATGGTGTCGATGGCGGCCCGGGCCGTCAGCGCCGCCGACTCGTGCAGGACCAGGTGCTCGACGTCGGGCATGGGCAGGGTGCGCATCTGCGTGGCCAGCGCCGGCCAGCACGGATCGGCGTCCCGCTCCCACAGATCCAGGCAGGTCGCGCATGGGCCGCCACCTCCCAGGACCGGGCCGATGCGCACCCCCGCCTCACCGACGACCACCGGCAGGTGGATGATGCCCTCCTGAGCGAGTCGGCGGGCGAGCAGCGGTTCCACCACGTGCGGGTCCACCGTCACCATGACGTCGGGCCGGGTGCGCAGCGGCGCCCGCGTCCTCAGCGCCGGGAAGCGTGCCGACAGGAGCGGCTCCAGGCCCCCGTCCCTGGGTGCCAGCGTGGACAGGATCGTGCCCACCCCGGCCTCTGCCAGCCACAGGGCGGCCTCCTGTGCCAGGGCACTGATGCCGTGAACCGCCAGGATCGTCTGGGACAGGACCGTTGCGCGGCTCTTGGCGTCAGTTCCCAACCGGTCCCAGTAGACGCCGTCGGCGCCACCGGGCTCACTGGCTGTCGAGGGGACCACAATGCCCTGATGCTTCAGGTCCTCCACGATCTGACGTGCCCGCGCCACCGGTACCCGGCTGCGCCGAGCGGTCCGGTAGACGCCCCCGACTTCCAAGGAGCGTGCCAGCTCATCGAGCAGTCGTTGCTCGGCCAGACTCAGATCATTGATAATGATGCGCCGCTCGGGACTCGTGCCGATCTGGCTGACGCCCTGCTGACGCCACAGGACGGCGCACCCGCCTCGAATACGCATCGTGCCTCCTTCAGGCCTCCGGTGTCCGCGTGAGGACACGAGGATCCAGACGTCTTGACCAACCGCGTCAAGAACTGACCTGAGAATGGCATGAGCGACACCGGGGCGACCAGAGGCGGTCGTGAGCCTGTGGATAACTGTTCCGGCGGAACCGTTCCGGCGAATCCGCCCTGCTCTGCCCGGTTGGCTCTCACCCGTGCAGGTGGCCTCAACCGATCGTTGCTGTCATCGGGCGGAGCAGGTGGTCAGGCCGGAGGTATTGCCGGAGGCGATCGCCTCGGTGGCGGTGACGGCCTCGTGCAGGGTGCTCACCGCGAAGACCTGCATTCCCTCGGGTTCGTGGCCCTTGACCTCATCGCAGTTGCTGGCCGGAGCCAGGAAGAACTTCGAGCCGGCCCCGTGGGCCCCCGCGATCTTCTGCTGAATTCCTCCGATGGGGCCGACCTGGCCATCCATGTTGATCGTCCCGGTCCCGGCGATGTCCTTGCTCCCGGTCAGAGCGCCAGGGGTGATCTTGTCGACGAGTCCCAGGGCGAACATCATTCCGGCGCTGGGTCCGCCGACGTCGGACAGGCCGAAGGAGGCCTCCACCGGGCTGTCCACCGAGATCTTCAGGCTCAGCCCCAGCAACGACCCGCTTGTCCCCTCCTGCGGGGCGATCGTGGTGAGCGCGGCGGAGACCTGTTGCTCACCGCGGCGCACGCCGAGCGTGACCCGCGTTCCCTCCGCAATGGTGGACATCAGCTCGCGCAGCTGGGAGAAGGAGGTGATGGTGGTCGTCTCCCCGCCTTCCGGCGCTATGGTCTCCAGGACGTCGTCAACCTGGACCTCGGTGGAGTCCTGCTGCTCGGTCACCTCGGTGACGGTCAGGCGCATGGCGGTGGCCATGCCGGTCTCGATGAGCGCGGCAATGACCGCGGAGTCCTGCGAGGCGGTCATCTGGGCCTTACCGGTCTCCTCGACCTGCTCGGCGGTCTGGTCCTGCGGGCACACCTCGTTACGGTCCACGATCCTCCTGTCCGATGAGAACCAGGCGGCGATGAGGTCGGCGGTCGTCACCGGGTATCCGGGACAACCCGATACCGACACGGTCGTCATCCGCAGGGCCCCCTCGGTCGGGTAGGTCTCAGTGCCCTTGACCTTGAGCACGTCCTGGTCCGATGACGAACCGTTGTCCAGCACATTCCAGGTGGGGCCGGGGGCCTCGATGACCACGTTGATCGGTACTGTGAAGGCGGCGATCGCCACGGCGACGACCAGGATGAACGTCCCAGCGGCCAGGACCCGCCGCAGTCTGCGCCGACGTCGGCCCTGATCCGGAAGCTCGATGTCGGGCTCCTCTGACCGGACAGGCTGGTCCGACTGGGACGGCAGGGGCCGGTCAAGGTCGGTCGAGTCGGCCGGGCCGGCGGCATCGTGCTGGTCTACGTGCGTCACGCGCTCATCATGCGACATCTTCCTGGAAGAGAGAGGCAGTTATCGATACGAACTTGGCACGAAGTCGACACAATGACGACACGATGACGATCCGGTGGCACAACGGCTGTGGTGGGTCTCCTGGGTGGCGGCTCCGGCGGGGCTTCCGACCGGCACAGGCTCGATGGGGCCTCGCGGCATCCGGAGTGTCCGAGCCGTTAGGAGGCGGATGCGGGCACGCCGTCGGCGAACGGAACATGGCCCCGGCACAGGAATGGGTGGGAGCATAGGACCGTTGGAGACAGTGCCCGGACAATGTCCTAGGACCACCCGATGAGAGGAGAGCCGTGAGCGAGGACGCCTTCGACGAGCTCGAGAAGATGCTCGCATCACTTTTCGGTGAGCAGATGGCCTCCGATGCTGTTGGAGCCCTGCGATCATCCGGGGTTGATCCCAGCTCCATCGCCCAGATGCCCGGCGTGGGTGACATCTCTCAGCTCAGCCCCGCTCAGTTGCTGGCCATGCGCGCACAGTTCCAGCAGATGTTCTCCGCCTCCACCGCCGAGCCGGTCAACTGGCGAATGGGGCAGGAACTGGCTCTCCGGCAGGCGCGCGGTGACGGCGATCCCACGGTGACAGCCGCGGTCGCGGACTCCGCTCGCCAGGCCCTCCGGGTGGCGGACCTGTGGCTCGACACCGCCACCGAGCTCATGCCCGCCCCCGGGCAGCGGGAGGCTTGGAGCCGCAGTACGTGGGTCGAACGCACCCTGCCGGTGTGGAAGGACGTGTGCGCCCCCGTGGCCGAGGCCGTCACCAGCGCCCTTGCCAGCACCCTGGAGAAGCAGATCCGCGAGATACCCGCCGAGATGGGGCAGGCCGCCCAGCAGATGGGGGCGCTCGGATCGATCATGCGCACCATGGCGGGCACGGCTTTCGGGCTCCAGATCGGTCAGGCCATTGGCGAACTCGCCAAGGAGGTTCTGGGCGCCACGGATACCGGCCTGCCGCTGACACGTGAGCCGGGCACCGCGCTGGTGCCGGCCAATGTGTCCGCCTTCGCCGAGGGACTGGAGGTCGATGAGGACGAGGCCCGCATGTTCATGGCGGTGCGTGAGGCCGCCACCGCCCGCCTCTACGCCCATGTGCCGTGGCTGCGCGGGCAGGTGCTCCAGGCCGTGGCGGCCTATGCCCGCGAGATCCGCATCGACACCGAGACCCTGGAGTCGGCCGTGGCTCAGGTGGACCCCAACGACCCCGATGCTTTGCGCGAGGCTCTCGAGAGTGGGCTGTTCGCGCCTCAGGAGACGGCCGCCCAGCGCGAGGCTCTTGAGGACCTCGAGACGCTGCTGGCCCTGGTCGAAGGGTGGGTCGAGGTCGTCACCGCCCGCGCGGCCGCCCCCCACCTGCCCCACATGATGGCACTGGCCGAGATGATGCGTCGGCGTCGAGCTCAGGGCGGTGCCACCGAGCAGGTCTTCGCCCGACTCATCGGGCTGACGTTCCGCCCCCGCCGGGCCCGCGAGGCCGCCGAGCTGTGGGCCCACCTGGGCGCCCAGGCCGGTGACGCCGAGCGCGACGCCTTCTGGAACCACCCGGATGTCATGCCCACGGCCTCCGAGCTCGCCAACCCCAAGGACTTCCTCACCATGCGACGCATGGCCCAGGACTTCGACTCCGAGATCGACGCAGACCTGGTCTCCCTCCTGGACGGCACCCTCGGGTACGCCGAGGGCGCCAGGCAGGCGGATGAGAACAGCCCCGAGGGACCGGGGGACAGGATCCCCGGGCCTGTGGACGAGGCCTCTCGAGGATCCCTCGGTTTCAAGGACTCGGACGGCGCTGACGACATCGACGAGCCGGACGGCTCAGGATCGGACGGCACGGAGAATGCCTGAGAGGGAGGGTCCCTGCGGCGACTGGGCCGACCTGAGGCCCGCCTGAGCCGGGGCCGGGGTGTGTCGGTGACTCGCCCGCCTGCAGGGCGTCTGACACGCACTGCTACATGAAGGTGGTCGCCAACGCCTCGACCAAACCGGGAACCAGTCGCTCACCCTGGTAGACCGAGGCTGCGTCGTCGTGAGTGCGAGAACGCAGCGTGCACCAGGACTCCCCGTCGCGCAGGACGCCCACCACCATACGGATGTCCTCGCGGTCGGGGTGCGCCTGGAGGAAGGTGAGGCGCTCGGCGGCGTCGGCGATGGCGTCCGCCTCCTCCTGCGCCGCAGGGGGCAGAACCAGGCGCTCGACACCGATCGCCGCACCGTGAACGGACTGGGGCCAGGAGAGTTGGGCCAGCAGATGCTCCAGGTCGGCGGCAGCCGGGAGCCTCTCCTGCTCCACCACCATGAGCAGCTCAGGGTCGGTGCGGGCCCCCTCCACGGTGGCGGCGTCGAGGAGCCCGGCGATGTCCGGATCAGTCCGGAGGGCATCGGCGGCACGAACCAAGGCGAAGACCCGTACCGGCTGATCCCAGCCGGAGACGGCCACGTGGGCCTCGGTCTCCGTCACCGCACGGGCGAGGGCCCGGCCCCGAGGAGAGGCGGACCGGTCCGCGCTCGACGCCGAGGTCCTGGGAGCTGACGCGGAGGAGGGCTCGGAATCGGGGGCGGGCAGCGGGGCGGCCGTATCGTCAGTCACGAGGCCATCATCTCATCGGTGCCTCTGCCGTCTCTAATGACACTGCCTCGAATAAACGGCTTTCGCATTGCGACTGCCCGGAGTCGATTTCTCGCCCTGAAGAAGGTTTATGGTCGTGCCGATGGTGTGTGGGACGATGGTCCGAGCGGCCCTTCGGGCCGATGGCGCCGCGCTGGACCGTGCGCGAGGCAGCGCCACCACGTACGTCAGACAGGGAGCAGGATCGTGAGCACCACGCCCGACGACGAGTCCTCGAGCAAGCCCACCGGCTCATCCCGGCAGTGGAGACCGGGTGCCAGAACCGGGCTGTTCGGCCTGGGAGGTGTAGGCGGAGGTGGGATCCGTCCTCCTCGTGCACCACGTGGCAAGACCGCACGCCGTCGCCCCGGGCCCTTGGCGCTGACCATCTCGATCGTTGTCGCGATCGCTGTCATCATCGGCGTCATGTCGCAGGTGTGGACTGAGGTCCTCTGGTTCAACCAGCTCAGTTACGTCCGCGTGCTGCTGACGCAGTGGATTGCCGCCGCCATCCTGTTCCTGGTGGGATTCGCCGTCATGTTCGGGGCCGTCTTCGTCTCGATGACCGCGGCCTACCGGGCTCGGGAGATCGGGATGCCCGACGATGAGGCCACCCGCAACCTCGAGGCCTACCGTACGGTGATCGAGCCGTTACGGCGCCGCATGACCTGGGTGGTGCCTGCGGTGCTGGCGGTGCTCGGCTCGGGCGGGGCGCTGGCGCCCAGCTGGCGCGAGGTCCTCCTGGCCTTCAACTCGCAGTCCTTCGGCGTCAAGGACCCCCAGTTCGGTATCGACATCTCCTTCTACGTCTTCGTTCTGCCGGCCGTGCTGACCCTCGTGTCCTTCCTGTCCAGCGTCGTCCTGTTCTCCGGCGTGGCCTCCGTCGTCGTCCACTACCTGTACGGCGGCATCTCCGTGGTACGCAAACCCCACTTCACCAAGGCGGCGCGCACCCATGTGGCGATCTTCCTGGCCCTGTACGCCGTCATCCGGGCGGCGGGTTACTGGCTGGGACGCTACAGCTCCCTGTACGCCTCCAACTCCAAGTTCGACGGTGCCAACTACACAGACGTCAACGCGGTCATCCCCGCCAATGCGATCCTCGCCGCGATCGGGCTCGCCGTCGCGATCCTCTTCATCGCCTCGGTGCGTGTCAGTTCCTGGCGCCTGCCGATCATCGGTGTGGTCGTCATGATCGTGTCCTCATTGGTGGTGGGAACGGCGTACCCGCTGGTCATCCAGAAATTCGTCGTCGACCCCAACGCCCAGCGTCAGGAGGCCGAGTACATCCAGCGCAATATCAACGCCACCAAGGCCGCTTACGGTCTGGAGAGCGTGGAGACCACCAACTACGACGCCACCACGACGGCTGCGCCCGGTCAGTTGGAGAAGGACGCCGAGTCCACCACCTCGATCCGGCTCCTGGACCCCGGACTCATCTCCCCGACCTTTCAGCAGGTCCAGCAGAACAAGCAGTACTACTCCTTCACGAACCGTCTTAACGTCGACCGCTACAAGGTGGGCTCCACCAACCGGGACACGGTCATCGCGGTGCGCGAGTTGAACCTGTCCGGCCTCGGTGAGAAGCAGCAGACCTGGGTCAACGAGCACACCGTCTACACCCACGGCTACGGAGTCGTGAACGCCTACGGCAACACGGTGGCCTCCCGCGGTTACCCCTCCTTCTGGGAGGGGGGCATCCCGTCCAAGGGGGACCTGGGCGAGTACGAGCCCCGGATCTACTTCGGCCAGTCCTCGCCGTCCTACTCCATCGTGGGCGGCAAGGACAACGGCTCGCCGCGCGAGCTGGACTACCCCGACGACAAGTCCGAGACCGGTCAGGTCAACACCACCTTCGCCGGCGACGGCGGGCCGAGCCTGTCCAACCCGTTCAACCGGCTGCTCTACGCCGTCAAGTTCCGGGAGGCCAACATCCTCTTCTCCCAGGAGGTGCGCGAGGGATCCCAGATCCTCTATGTCCGGGACCCGGCCAAGCGAGTCTCCAAGGTGGCTCCCTGGCTGACCCTGGACAACAGCCCCTACCCGGCCGTCGTCGATCATGATGACAACCCGGCCACGCCCAAGCGGGTGGTGTGGATCGTCGACGGTTACACCACGACGAACAACTACCCCTACTCCCAGCACGAGTCCTTGGCCAGGGCGACGGCGACCGCCGACAACCAGGGAGGACTTCTCAGGGCACCGGAGGAGTCCAACTACGTGC
This sequence comes from uncultured Actinomyces sp., assembly GCF_963526355.1. Taxonomy (GTDB): domain Bacteria; phylum Actinomycetota; class Actinomycetes; order Actinomycetales; family Actinomycetaceae; genus Actinomyces. The sequence continues at coordinate 29,015 of NZ_CAUROW010000026.1, forward strand.
GCAACTCCGTCAAGGCCGTCGTCGATGCCTACGACGGGTCGGTCAAGCTCTACCAGTGGGACGATAAGGACCCGATCCTCAAGGCCTGGCAGAAGGTCTTCCCGGGGACGGTCACACCCATGAGCCAGATGAGTGCCGACCTCATCGCGCACATGCGCTACCCGGAGGACCTGTTCAACGTCCAGCGCACCATGATGGCGACCTATCACGTCAACGATGCCGCGGAGTTCTACTCCGGAGGCGACTTCTGGAAGATCCCGGATGACCCGACCACGCCCGGCCAGGACCAGCAGGCCCCCTACTACCTGAC
>NZ_CAUROW010000027.1:0-27876 GCF_963526355.1 uncultured Actinomyces sp.
GCGGGCCCGCCGGCAGCGGGCCGCCTTCCGGGCCCAGAGCCTGCCTGCGGGTGTGCGCTCCTGGGACAAGGAGGTGGCCGGCGCTCATCGGATCCCCTCGCGCTTCCCCTACCCGGTCGGTTCCGACGTCGCGGTCCTGCTGCACACCGGCGGGACGACCGGCACCCCCAAGGCGGCGATGCTCACGCACACCAATCTGCGGGCCAACACCAACCAGGCCATCGCCTGGGTGCCGATGCTGCACGAGGGCGGGGAGAACTTCCTGTGCCTGCTGCCCTTCTTCCACGCCTTCGGGCTGACCTTCAACCTCTTCTGCGCGGTGCAGAAGGCCGCCACCCAGGTGATGCTGCCCAAGTTCTCGGTGGATCAGGTGCTCGCCGCGCACCAGCGGCGCCCCTTCACCTTCTTCGTCGGTGTGCCGGTCATGTTCGAGCGGATCCTCGACGGCGCCCAGAAGCGGGGCACGAGCCTTGGCACCCTGCGCTACGGGGTGTGCGGGGCGGCCCCGATGCCGCTGGAGGTCGGGGCCCGGTGGGAGAAGGCGACCGGCGGCTTCTTCGTCGAGGGCTACGGCATGACTGAGACGAGTCCGATCGTCGCGGGCACGCCCATGGGGCCTTCGCGCCGACTGGGCGCGCTGGGACTGCCCTTCCCCTCCACGGACGTGCGCGTCGTGGACCCCGAGGCCCCTGACCCCGACCGGGAGGTTCCCGACGGCGAGCCGGGCGAGCTGCTGGTGCGCGGCCCGCAAGTCTTCGCCGGCTACTGGGAGGACGAGGCGGCCACGCAGGCCGCGATGCTGCCGGGCGGGTGGCTGCGTACGGGCGACATCGTGCGCAGGGAGGACTCCTTCCTGTGGATGGCCGACCGCAAGCGCGAGCTGATCCTCACCGGCGGCTTCAACGTCTACCCCAGCCAGGTCGAGGCGGCGATCCGCTCCCTGGAGGGCGTGGCCGACGTCGCCGTGGTGGGGCTGCCCGACGGCACCCGGGGAGAGCTCGTGTGCGCCGCCGTGGTTCTCGCGGAGGGGACCGCGCCGGGGTCGGTGACCCTGGAGGCGGTGCGGGAGCACGCCGAACGGACGGTCCCGCGTTACGCGCTGCCGCACCGCCTGGAGGTCATTGAGGAGATGCCGCGCTCCCAGATCGGCAAGATCCTGCGCCGTGTCGTGCGCGAGAGGGTGCTCGAAAGAACCGCGGGAGACGACTGATCGGCTGCGATAGAGGTCACCTCTGAGCCCGCCTTGAGGCTTATGGGGTCAGCGCCCGCTCCCAGGGCTCGACGTCGCCGGGGACCACCCGGAAGATCGGGTGCGCTTCAAGCCTCTCCGGCAGGGGCAGGAGCTCAGGGGCGCGCCCGACCAGTTTGGCCTGAAGGTGTCTGCGCTCCAGGTCCATCTGCCCCTCGGTGACCGTCAGGCTGACGCCGGCGCACTCCGCCTCGGGCACGTCGATGCGGGTGGCGTCGAAACGGTAGCCGCGCCGGACGGCCTCCTCGCGCAGCCCCCACAGGTAAGCGCCCACCGCCACCGCGGGAGTGAGCGGATCGGGGACGGCACGGAAACGGTCGAGCTGGGGGTGGTTGCGGTAACCCCGGGTGCGTCCGGCCAGGACCGCCTGGGCCAGCAGTGACTCGCGCCAGCAGGCCACCAGGCCCGCACGGTCCAGGTGTCGCGGGTGCAACGACCACATGCGCATGGCGGGCCCGCCCTGCCGGTTCTCAGAGCAGCCCGGAGGCGGCCAGGACCTCGCGCAGGGCGGCGACCTCGGCCTCCTCGGCGCGCACCAGGGGCAGGCGCAGGGCGGGGCTGGGCAGGCGTCCCTGAAGGTGTAGGGCCTCCTTGGCCATGACGGCTCCCTGCCCGCCGCCCATGATGGCGTGGACCAGGGGGCGCAGGCTCCGGGCGAGGGTGCGGGCGCTGGCCAGGTCGCCGGCGTCGACCGCGGCGATCATCTGGCGCCAGGAGTGGGCGTCGGCGTGGGCGGCCACGGAGATGACGCCGGAGGCGCCGTGGGTGAGCCAGGCGAAGTTGAGGCCGTCGTCGCCGGAGTAGTAATCCAGGCCGGTGGACTCCATGCGCCTGAAGCCCTGCTCAACGTCGCCGGTGGCGTCCTTGACGGCCTTGACGCGGGGGTTCTCGGCCAGGCGGGCCAGTGTGTCCTCGGTGATCCTCACGCCGGTGCGCCCGGGGATGTCGTAGACCATGACGGGCAGGTCGGTGGCTTCGACAACGGCGTTGATGTGCTGGTAGACGCCCTCCTGGCTGGGGCGGTTGTAGTAGGGGGCGTTGATGAGCAGGCCCTCGGCGCCGGCCTCCTGGGAGGCCACGCCGATGCGCACGGCGTGGGCGGTGTCGTTGGAGCCGGCACCGGCCATGATCATGGCGCGTCCGGCCAGGGCGTCCTTAACCTGGCGGATCAGCTCCTGCTTCTCGGGGGTGTGGGTGGTCGGGGACTCACCGGTGGTACCCGATAGGAGGATCAGGTCGGCGCCGTCGTCGACCAGGCTGACTGCCAGGGCGCGGGCGGCGTCGAAGTCCACCTCTCCACTGGGCTTGAAGGGGGTGACCATGGCGACGCCGACGGAACCGAAACTGCGGGAGGGGGCTGCGCTCATGGCGCCACCCTAACGCGCGCCGGGCGGTGGAAGATGCGTTCTCACGATCTGTCGCATAGCCGACGGCGTTGCCGGGCATGCCCAGGGACCCGGCAGGCCCATCCCTTAGGCTCGGGGGCATGACCTCCTCGCCCTCATCACCCTACGGCGGCACGGACGACTCGTTCTTGAACGCCGATCCGCTGGCGGGGCTCAACCCCGACCTGGACGCGCGCGCACCGCACCAGCACTCCCACGGCGCTCACGACCCGCATGACCACGACGGTCCCCAGATAGCAGGGGGCTTCGTGCGCCCTGCCCGGGTGGAGGACCTGACGGCGATCGGGCGGGTCCAGGCCGCCACCATGCTGGCCTCCCTGAAGGCGGGGCACGCCGCCGAGCACGGCGCGCCGCTGCCCGAGGGTGTGCGGGCGATGATCGCAGCGCCGGTCATCGCGGCGGGCTGGGAGACGGCGGTAGCTGAGCCGCCCTCGCCCGAGCACCACGTCCTGGTGGCAACCACCACCGGGGGTGATTCCACGGACAGGACGGTGGTGGGTCTGCTGGGCCTGGCCCCCACCCAGTCCATGGACGCCGAGGGCCACGTTGATGAGACCGGTGTGCATGCCGTCGAGGTCACGGCCCTCGGGGTGGAACCCGACAGCCAGCGCCGGGGACACGGTTCCAGGCTCCTGGCCGCGGCCGTGGACCTGGCCCGGCAGGATGGCGCCAAGGCACTGGTGGCCTGGGCGGTGCGTGGGGACGAGTCAGTGAGCCGGCTCCTGGCCTCGGTCGGCATGGCCCCTACCGGGGCCCACCGGGTGCTCGGCGTCGGCGAGGGCATCACCGAGGACTGCTGGGCGGCGTCGCTATAAGGCCGCGCCCGCCGCCCCAGGTATCCCGACGGCCTCCCGTTTCAGAGGTCGAGCAGGGCGTCCAGTCCGATGGTCAGGCCGGGCCGGTTGGAGACCTGCCGCACGGCGAGGACCACGCCGGGCATGAAGGAGACCCGGTCGAAGGAGTCGGTGCGGATCGTCAGCTGCTCGCCGGGGTTGCCGAGCACGACCTCCTCGTGGGCGGTCAGCCCCCGCAGGCGCACGGCGTGGACGTGGACGCCGTCGACGAGCGCCCCGCGAGCGCCGTCGGGATCGGTCTGGGTGGCATCCGGCATGGCACCCAGGCCCGCCTCGGCGCGGGCGGCGGCAATGCCCTGGGCGGTGGCGACCGCGGTGCCCGAGGGCGCGTCGACCTTATTCGGGTGGTGGAGCTCGATGACCTCGGCGGACTCGAAGTAGGGGGCGGCCTTGGCGGCCAGGCTCATGGCCAGCACGGCGGACAGGGCGAAGTTCGGGGCGATGAGGACGCTGCGGCCCGCGGCCTCAGGGCGGGCCAGGTGCTCACGGACGCGCCCGTAGGACTCCTCGTTCCAGCCAGTGGTACCGACGACGACGTCCACCCCGGCATCGAGGAGGGCGTGGACATTGGCCTCGGTGACGCTGGGGACGGTGAAATCGACGGCGACCTCGGCGCCGGCCAGGTGCTCGGCGTCGAGGGGGTCGCCCACGTCCAGGCGGGCCACGAGATCGAGGCCCTCGGCGTCCTGGACCGCCTGGCAGACGGTCGATCCCATGCGCCCGGCGGCGCCTGTCACTGCAACACGGATGGTCATGGCGCTAGCCTATCCGGGTGGCGCCACAGGACACGATGAGGGGGCAGCGCCCGGCCTGGGAGTGTGGTTGTGCCGCATCGGGCGCGTGCTCGCCGTCACGGCGGGCTCCCTGCTGCTCATCGTTAAGCTACAGGTGACAGACCGCCGTGGCGACCTTGTTGACTGTGCCTATGCCGACTGCTGGCCCGCGGTGCGGCTCCCACCCACCCTCTTCCTCGTGCTGAGCACTGCCCTGGCCTGCGACATCCTCGCCTTCTGCCAGACACTGGCGCTTGCCCGCACCCCGGCCCGACAGTGGGAGCCCAGGACCCTGCGCCTGCTGAGCATCCCCGCCGTCATCGCCCGCCACGCCCGACGCACCGTACCGCGCAGGCTCTCGCCCGCGACGCCGAGCGGCGACTGACGACCATGTGGGGTGAGCCGCCCCGGTGGAACGAGGACGGCGCATCGTGGGTCGAGCGCGTCACCCGCCCCCGGATCGACGCCGACTCGCGCGTGGTCGAAGCGACCGCGCAGCAACAGGCCGCTGCGAAAGCCGTGCGCAAGGCGCTGGAACCCGACGACCTGCCGCGCCTGCGCATGTATGCCCGCATCTTCGGCACGGATGCGGTGGCGAAGAACCAGGCCGCCCACCTCGACGCCCGCCCGCATCGGAACGTTGAGGACGCGACCCGCACAGCAAACCGAGCCCACGCCGAAATCGAGGCGTTACGCGCACTCACCCCCACCGAGGCACTTCGACGCATCAAGCAGTCCCGTGCCATCGAGCAGACGCAGCGCGATGCCACCGACCGCGCTGTCGAGGAACGTCACCGCCAGCTCCAATCCTCGCGCGCCCTGACTCAAGCCCGCGGCCCGCGCTATGGCGGGCCGTCCCTGGACAGGTGATCGCAGCACCAGCGTGCTCGTAGATTCCGAACTCAAAGGTGCATAGTCATCTAGGTGTGCGGTAGACTATGTAGCATGGAGTTGAAGCACGCGATCCTCGGGCTGCTGTCGATCCGTTCCGCGAGTGGTTACGACCTGGCGCGTGCGTTCGCAGGTTCGGTGTCGCACTTCTGGCACGCCGACCGGTCGCAGATCTATCGGACGCTGGACCGGCTGAGCGGGGCGGGGGCGATCACGACAGAGGTGGTGCGACAGGACGGCAAGCCCGACCGCAAGGTGCACTCCCTGACCGACACCGGACGCGCGGAGCTGACCGACTGGCTGTCGTCTCCGGTGGAGGAGGACCTTCCCAAGGAGCCGTTCCTCGCCCGGCTGTTCTTTGCCGCCCTGATCGGCCGGGAAGGGGTGGAGAGGATCCTCGATGAGCGGGAGCGTCAGATGAACGAGACGTTGACCACGTTGTCCTCGCTCTCGACCAGCTCCGATGACCTGACGGGGCTGTTGCACACGGCGACCCTGCGCAATGGCCTGATCCACGCCGAGGCCGAACGGGAGTGGCTGCGCGAGACGCGCCAGCTGCTCGGACTCGCCGAGCCGACCGAGAACTCTCAGGAGTGACCGCGACCAGGAAGAGCCCTACCAGCACGTACCCGGCCGAGCACGGCCCACGATCTGAGGAGCGAATGATGGATACCGCGACTCCACCTCTGGCTGTCGATGCCCGGCACCTGGTCAAGCGGTACAGGAGCACGACGGCGGGCACCCCTGGACCACGGCATCGGCGCGCATGTGCTCGCAATGCAGAGGCTCGACGAGAGGAAACCGCATGACCGCCATCGCTCTTGTCGTCGCGCTCGCGCTGCTGGCGGCGCTCGCCGTCATGCAGATCCTCGCCGCGTCGGGCCTCCCCTTAGGTCGTTTCGGGTGGGGCGGCCAGCACCGCGTTCTGCCGCGCGGGCTCCGCATCGCCAGTGCGGCGTCGGTGCTGGTGTACGCGGGGTTGGCGGCCCTGCTGCTCAGCCGTGCGGGTGTCCTCCCGGACGGAGACAGTACAGCGGTGATCGTCTTGACCTGGGTGGTGTTCGCGTTCTTCGCCGCGAGCGTGGCGCTCAACGCGCTCTCGCGCAGCCCCGCCGAACGCTGGACGATGGCACCGACCAGCCTCCTGCTGGCAGCAGCAACGCTCGTCATCGCCCTGGGCGGAGGATAACGGTGTGCTCGTAGTGGCCTCCTGTATGGGGGTCCATCCAGATGAATCGAGGCGTTCGGCGTCTTGTGGGTCGAGGGCGCGTGTGGTCAGTCTGTGCGAACGAGGCTGAGGTCGTCGGGGTCTGGGCTGAAGATCTCCTCGATCGGAGCATCGAACACTGCCGATAAAGGACCATCCCGAGGTCCTGCCACCACGCCCACGGGTCGGTATCGCTGCGGTGACCAGCGACGCCGAGATCATCACCCTGGCGGTGGTGCAGGCACTGCTGGGCTACACCAGTGAGACCCGCTGGATACGCCACCTCAGGACGGATACCAACCTACCAACCTGCGCGCCATGTTCCCCCGGGTACCAGGCCAGTCGGGCTACAACAAGCGCGTCCACTCACTGACTGCCACCATGACCTGGGTGTGCGCCGCCCTGCGTCAAGGTTCGCGCGTCCATGACGACACCGCCTGGCTGGCTGGTCGACTCCACCCCTATCGAGTGCGCCCGCTCCCGACCCACCGTGATGCGCTCAGCCCTGGCGGGAAGGGCCCAGTACGGGTACTGCGCCTCCCGCTCACGCTTCTTCTGGGGCCTGCGCCTGCACCTGGTGTGCACCACCCACGGTCTTCCAGTGGGCTGGGCCCTGACAGCCGCTATCTGGCACAACAGCCTCACAGCGCGCCTGTCCTACGATCCTTAACCCCCTACGACCACCACCCCACCCCCTGGACTTACTCATCTAGCGACTCACCCGTCCACCGCGGGGGCCGTCTTACCCGCCGTGCCCCAGCAGACCGGGGCGGATGAGCTCGAGCCAACGCCGACGGACCTCGGCGGAGCCGTCGCCGGGGTAGAAGACCATGAGGACGTAGAGGTCGGAGACGGTGAGGTCTCGTCGCAGCCGGCCGCTCGCCCGCCCCTCCTCGATGAGGCGCCCCAACGCCTCGATGGCGCGATTCTCCGGCTCGGCGCACTCCACCTCCACCCCCAGCGCCCGAGCAACAGTCTTGACGGCATGGCTCCGGGAGATCATCTCCAGGGCCCGTTCCAGGAAGCCCAGGAGCTCCTGGGCGGCGTCGGACCGGCCGGCCTCGACGCGCTCCCAGGCGCCTTGAGCGTCATCGGCCAGGGCCTCGACGTACTCATTGACGACCGCCGCAAGCAGGTCCGCCTTGTTGGGAAAGTGCCGGTAGAGCGTTCCTACGGCGACGCCGGCCGCGCGCGAGATCTCCCCCATGGCGACCTCCGTGCCCTTCTCGGTGACCAACTGCTTGGCGGCCTTCAAGATGGCGGTCCGGTTGCGCACCGCGTCGGCACGCCTTGACGAGCGCTCCGAGGTCGTGCCGCTCACCTCCGTCACCGTCCCGGTCCGCTCAACCGCGTCATGGGTAACCCGAGCCATCCTTCTCCCTTCCCTCAGGCCTGCCCGATACCGTGCCGAGCATCTCACTTGCACAAACATGAATCTATATTCATGATATTACCTGAACGACGATTCATGTTAACGAGAGGACACCTCAGACGATGACCACCACCACGCCCGCCCAGGCCCCCACGACCTCCACCGAGAGCTCTTCGGAGAACACCGCAGACCACGGCACGACCCGCACCGCGCTCGTCACCGGCGCCTCCTCCGGCATCGGCGAGGACACCGCCCGCAAGCTCCAGGCACTGGGCTACATCGTCTACGGAGCGGCCCGCCGCACCGACCGCCTTCGGGCACTGACCGCCGACGACATCCGCCCGCTGGCCATGGACGTCACCGACGACGCCTCCATGACCGCCGGCGTGAACCGCATCCTGGAGGAGACCGGACGCATCGACGTCCTGGTCAACAACGCCGGCTACGGCTCCTACGGGGCCATCGAGGACGTCCCGATCGACGAGGCCCACCGCCAGTTCGAGGTCAACGTCTTCGGGCTGGCCCGCCTCACCCAGCTCATCACCCCGCACATGCGCACCCAGGGCTCGGGCACCATCATCAACATCTCCTCCATGGGCGGGAAGCTGACCACACCGCTGGGCGGCTGGTACCACGCCACCAAGTACGCCGTCGAGGCGCTGAGCGATGCCCTGCGTATGGAGTTGCGTCCCTTCGGGATCGACGTCGTCGTGGTCGAGCCCGGCGGCATCCGCACCGAGTGGGCATCGATCGCCGCCGACCACCTGGAGGCCACGGCCGAGGGCAGCGCCTACGCCGATCAGATCAGGGCCGTGGCCGGAGCCATGCGCAGCGACTCGAACCGGCGGCGCTACTCCCCGCCGGAGGTCATCGCCCGCACCGTCGGAAAGATCGTCACCGCCCGTCATCCCCGGACCCGTTACGCCGTGGGCTTCATGGCCAAGCCGCTCATCGCCGCACGCCGGGTCCTGCCCGACCGCGCCTTCGACCAGCTCATCGGTGCCGCCTTCGGCTTCCGTCGCTGACCGGAGGCACACACGAGCCTGTCGGCCCCATCGGTTGTCAGCTGCCATCAGTCGACCGGGCCCACGAGGATGCGGGCGCGCTTGTGCTCCACCAGCCAGGCGGCCATCTCCCGGACCTCCTCGGGGGTGACGGCCTCCAGGCGGCGCAGGTTGTCCTCCATGGAGCGCAGGCGCCCGGTGACGACCTCGGCCCGCCCCAGACGACCCATGCGCGCCAGGGAGTCCTCTCCCCCGAGCACCATGGCCCCGCGCAGCTGGCCGCGGGCGCGCATCATCTCCCGCTCGGTGACGCCGTGCTCGGCGAGCTTCTCGAACTCGCTGATCATGACGGCGCACACCTCGTCGACGTCGCCGGGGGCGCAACCCGCGTAGAGCCCGAAGGCGCCGGCACCGGCGTAGGAGGTGTCGAAGGCGTAGGTGGTGTAGGCCAGGCCCCGCTTCTCGCGCACCTCCTGGAACAGGCGCGAGGACATGCCACCGCCCAGGATGGTGGTGAGCACGCTCATGGCCCAGCGCCGCTCGTCGCGCACGGCGATGCCTTGGCAGGTCAGGTACAGGTGAGTCTGCTCGCTCTCACGCGGGACGGTGATGTCGTGGACGTCCAGTGCCGTGAAGGGCTCGATCTCGAAGCGGCGCTCGCGCGGGACGGCGTCGGGTGAGGCGTCCCAGCCGGCCGCGGCCAGGTCGGCCAGGACCCGCTCACAGACCTCGTCGTGGTCGACGGCGCCGGCGGCGGCCACCACGAGGGTGTCGGAGGCGTAGGTGCGCCTGTAGTGCTCCCACACGGCGTCGCGTGGAACCGCGGTGACGGTCTCGTTGGTGCCGCCGATGGGTCGGCCCAACGGCGTGTCCTCACCGAAGGCGGCACGGGCGAAGGCCTCCTGGGCGACGTCGGCGGGATCGTCGGCGGCGTCGGCCAGCTCGGAGACGATGACGCCGCGCTCGGTCTCGACGTCGCTCGGCTCCAGGAGGGAGGAGGTCACCATGTCGGCGAGCACGTCGAGGGCCGCCATACCGTCGGGGGCGAGCACACGGGCGTAGTAGGAGGTGTGCTCCTTGGAGGTGGCGGCGTTGGACTCCCCGCCGATCATGTCGAAGGCCTCAGCGATACCATGGGCGTCGCGCGTGGCAGTGCCCTTGAACAGGAGGTGCTCCAGGAAGTGGGTGGAGCCCTCCTGGCCGGGCGCCTCGTCGCGGCTCCCGACGCCGAACCACATGCCGATCGAGGCCGAGCGCAGCCCCGGCACGGACTCGGTGATGACCCGCACCCCACCGGGCAGGACGGAGCGGCGGGTGAGTGCCCCGTCGTCGTGCAGGGTGAGCTCGGTGCCGTCACGGCCGGGCCGCCCGCGCCTGAGCTCCTCCTCGGTGTAGTCGGTCGGGCGCAGGGGCTCCCCTGTCGTCAGGTTCACGGAGGTGGCTGCCGAGGACGTGAAGGTCGCCGGCCGGGCTGAGTCGGCTCGCGTGTCTGGGTTGGTCACCCGCGAAGACTAGCGGGGAGGTGGGCCCAATGTCGTTTCCGCAGCCCACCACGCTCTGCCGCGCGCAGCGAACGCGCCGCCCCGACGACGGTGTCCCCGCCCGGCCCAGCGGACCGAGCGGGGACACCTCAGACATGCGTCAGCCGGCTAACACCGGAGAGCGGGCCTCACTCCTCCTCGGAGGAGTCGGTGCTGCGCATGCGACGCCGGCGCGGGCGGCGCTCACGGCGGGGCTGCTCACCGTCACCGTCCCTGCTCTCACGGCCCTCGCGCTCGCGACGCGGACCGTTGTCACGGGTGGCCTTGCGGGCGGCCTCGCCCTCGGCCTCGGCGGCGAGCTGCTCGTCGGTGAGGACCGCGTGCAGGCTCAGCTTGCCACGCTGGTCGATCTCAGCCAGCTCGACCTGGACCTTGTCACCTACGTTCAGGACGTCCTCGACGTTCTCCACGCGCTTGCCGCCGACGAGCCTGCGGATCTGGGAGATGTGAAGCAGGCCGTCCTTCCCGGGGGTCAGCGAGACGAAGGCGCCGAAGGTCGTGGTCTTGACCACGGTGCCCACGAAGCGCTCGCCGATCTCGGGCATCTGCGGGTTGGCGATGGCGTTGACGGCGTCCCGGGCCGCCTCGGCGGAGGGGCCGTCGGAGGCGCCGATGTAGACGGTGCCGTCGTCCTCGACCGTGAGGTCCGCTCCGGTGTCCTCCTGGATCTGGTTGATCATCTTGCCCTTGGGGCCGATGACCTCACCGATCTTGTCCACCGGGATGCGCACGGCCAGGACGCGCGGGGCCGTGGGGGCCATCTCGTCGGGGGCGTCGATGGCCTGGGCCAGGACGTCGAGGATGAACAGGCGGGCGTCACGGGCCTGGCCGAGCGCGCCGGCCAGCACCTCGGAGGGCAGGCCGTCGAGCTTGGTGTCCAGCTGGAGGGCCGTGATGAAGTCACGGGTTCCGGCGACCTTGAAGTCCATGTCCCCGAAGGCGTCCTCGGAGCCGAGGATGTCGGTGAGGGTGGCCCACTTGGTCTCGCCGTCGATGACCTCGTGCATAAGGCCCATGGCGATACCGGCCACGGGCGCGCGCAGCGGCACACCGGCGTTGAGCAGGGACAGGGTGGAGGCGCACACCGAGCCCATGGAGGTCGAGCCGTTGGAGCCCAGGGCCTCGGAGACCTGGCGGATCGCGTAGGGGAAGTCCTCGCGGGCGGGCAGGACGGGCACGAGGGCCCGCTCGGCCAGGTTTCCGTGGCCGATCTCGCGGCGCTTGGGGGCGCCCACGCGGCCGGTCTCGCCGGTGGAGAAGGGCGGGAAGTTGTAGTTGTGCATGTAGCGCTTGTGGGTGACCGGGGAGAGGTCGTCCACCTGCTGCTCCATGCGCAGCATGTTGAGGGTCGTCACGCCCAGGATCTGGGTCTCGCCGCGCTCGAAGATGGCCGAGCCGTGCACGCGGGGCAGGACCTCGACCTCGGCGGCCAGGGTGCGGATGTCCTTCAGGCCGCGCCCGTCCATGCGCACGCCCTCGGTGAGGGTGCGGTGGCGCACGAGCTTCTTGGTCACGGAGCGGAAGGCGGCCTTGAGGGCCTTGGTGTCCTCCTCGGCGGGGAAGGACTCGGCGAGCTCGGCCAGGACCTCGTCGCGCACGGCGTCGGTGGCCAGGTCGCGGGCCTGCTTGCCCTCGGTGGCGATGGCCCCGGCCAGACCGTGGGCCTCGGCCGCCTTCTCGACGGCGTCGTACTGCTCGTCGGAGTAGTCCAGGTAGAGGGGGAACTCGGCGGTGGGCTTCGAGGCGTGCCGGGCGACCTCGAGCTGGGCCTCGCACAGGGCCTTGATGTGAGGCTTGGCGGCCTCCAGGCCCTCGGCGACGACGGCCTCGGTGGGGGCCACGGCCCCGGCGTTGATGAGCTCCCAGGAGTGCTCGGTGGCGCCGGCCTCGACCATCATGATGGCGACGTCGCCGGACTCCAGGACACGGCCGGCCACGACCATCTGGAAGGTGGCGCGCTGCTGCTCGGAGTAGCGGGGGAAGGCCACCCAGTGCCCGTCGATGAGGGCCAGGCGGGTGCCGGCCACAGGCCCGGAGAAGGGCAGGCCGGCGATCTGGGTGGACATCGAGGCGGCGTTGATGGCCAGGACGTCGTAGTCGTCGTCGGGGTGGATGGCCAGGACGGTCTCGACGACCTGGACCTCGTTGCGCAGGCCCTTGACGAAGGAGGGACGAAGCGGGCGGTCGATGAGGCGGCAGGCCAGGATGGCGGCGGTGCCGGCGCGGCCCTCGCGGCGGAAGAAGGAGCCGGGGATGCGGCCGGCGGCGTACTGGCGCTCCTCGACGTCCACGGTCAGGGGGAAGAAGTCGAACTGGTCCTTGGGGTGCTTGCCCACGGTGGTGGCGGACAGGACGACGGTCTCGCCGTCGAGGTAGGCCATGGCGCTTCCGGCGGCCTGCTTGGCCAGGCGGCCCGTCTCGAAGCGCACCACGCGCTTGCCGAAGGAGCCGTTGTCGATCACTGCCTCGGCAGCGGTGACCTCGGGGTCATCAATGAACATGAAGTCTCTTTCTCGCGATCGTCATGCCGGTCCGTGGCCTTCGATCGAGGCCCACGGAGCCGAGTCCTGCCACGCGCAGATCTCCCCGATCCGACGGCGTGGGTGCGGTTCCGGAGGCCACCACCGAAAACCGACGGGGCCGGCCGCTCTCCGGGTCTCTTCCCGGAGGCCGGACTGCGGTCCTCGTGCTTCTCACCGGCGCTCACACCGGGAACGCACCAAGGGCGCAGCCGCGCAGATTCTATCGTGCGCGGCCTCATGATGCCGATGAGCACCGCCGGGCGCCACGTGAGATGAGACGCGCAGGACCCCCGATTCTGGATCACACCTGCTCCACCGTGGCAAAGTACAAGGCAATGACAGAAGCAGAGTCTCTGTCTTCATCTCTCTTCAGGAGCGTCAACGATGACCCACCGCATGATCTTCAACCAGACCGGCTACTTCGGCAGGGGCGCGATCGCCCATATCGCCCCCGAGATCGCCCGCCGGGGCCTGACCAAGGCCTTCATCGTCACCGACCCGGTCCTGGCCGACAACGGCACCGCGGCCCGCATCACCGACCTGCTCGACGAGGCCGGCATCGGCTGGGAGGTCTTCTCCGACGTCGCCCCCAATCCGCCGATCGAGAAGGTCCAGGCCGGTCTGGCAGCCTTCCGCGCCTCGGGCGCCGAGGTGCTCATCGGCCTGGGCGGGGGCTCGCCCCAGGACACGTGCAAGGCGATCTCGGTCATCGCGACCAACCCCGACTTCGAGGACGTGCTGAGCCTGGAGGGCCTATCCCCCACCACTCGCCCGGGCGTGCCGATCATCGGCGTGCCCACGACGGCGGGGACGGCCAGCGAGACCACCATCAACTACGTCATCACCGACACCGCCAAGCAGCGCAAGTTCGTGTGTGTCGACCCCCACGACATCCCGGTCCTGGCCATCGTGGACCCCGACCTCATGGACGGCATGCCCCGCTCGCTCAAGGTCGCCACCGGGCTGGATGCTCTCACCCACGCCATCGAGGGATACATCACACCAGGTGCGTGGGAGCTCTCCGACGCCCTGTGCCTGCGCTCCATCCAGATGATCGCGGCTAATCTGCGGGCCGCTGCCGACGGGGACGCCGACGCCGTCGAGCAGATGGGCCTGGCCGCCTACATCAACGGCATGGCCTACTCCAACGTCGGGCTCGGCCTGGTCCACGGAATGGCCCACCCGCTGGGCGGGCGCTACAACGCCCCGCACGGGGTGGCCAACGGGATCCTCCTGGCACCGGTCATGGCCTTCAACGCTGAGCACACCGGGGAGAAGTACCGCGACATCGCCGAGGCCTTCGGGGTCGAGGGCGCCCGGACGATGCCGCTCGAGGAGGCCCGTGCAGCGGCCGTGGAGGCAGTGGCCCAGCTGACGCGGGACCTGGGCAACCCCACGCGGATCTCCGAGGTCGGGGTGGGGGCCGACGGCATCGAGGCCCTGACTGATGACGCCTTCGCCGACGTGTGCACACCGGGCAACCCACGACCCGCAACTCGCGAGGACATCAAGGCGCTCTACACCTCGCTGCTCTGAGGACGGGCGAAGCGCCCCCTTGAACGCGATGCGGCCCAGCCCCCTCCTGGGGACCGGGCCACATGGCTCGAGGCTGTCAGCGCGCTCAGCGGCGGATGCCGAGGCGGGCGATGAGAGCACGGTAGCGCTCGATGTCTTCCTTCATGAGGTAGTCGAGCAGGCGGCGGCGCTTACCGATGAGCAGGTAGAGGCCGCGACGCGAGTGGTGGTCGTGGGTGTGGCCCTTGAAGTGCTCGGTGAGGTTGGAGATGCGCTCGGTGAGGATGGCGACCTGGACCTCCGGGGAGCCCGTGTCACCCTCGTGGGTGGCGTACTCGGCGATGATCTCTTGCTTGCGCTCGGGGGTAACCGACATGCGGACTCCTTCGGGTCTCGTTGCACGGAGCGCCGGGGCAGGTTCTCCCGGGCATGAGGCATCCGTGGCCGATCGACGGCCCGTCAACCCTACCAGCGCCGTATCCCTCCGATCACACCGGAGGCTGTGTGAACCGGCACAATTCCTGGGCATCCGAGGCAGAAGAACCGGCGCACGACGGCGCTGCCCCGGCATCGAGCAGGCACCCCGGCTCAGCGGCCGAGCCACTGCTAATGCGCGGTAACGTCCTCGGGACGGATCGGCTCGGGAACCGGGACGTCCAGGATCCGGGCGGTGTCCTCAATATCGGCACGCATCTGGACCAGCAACGGGCCCAGTCCGTCGAAGGCGAGCATGGGGCGCAGGCGCTCGACGAGCTCGACCCCGACCTCCTCGTCGTACAGGTTGAGATCGGCGCGACCCAGCACGTGAGCCTCGACCGTGCGCTGCGGGACGTCATCGAATGTGGGGTTGGTGCCGATCGAGATGGCGGCGGGCAGCCGCTGCCCCTCCTCGTCCGTGCCGCCGCCACGTACCAGCCAGCCGGCATAGACACCGTCGGGCGGCACGACGCCGGCAGTGGCCGCCTCCAGGTTGGCGGTGGGGAAACCGAGCTCGCGCCCACGCCCCAGGCCCCGCACAACGACCCCGCGCAGTCGATGGGGGCGACCCAGAACCTGGCTGGCTCGCCTCATGTCTCCGTCCTTGAGGCACTGGCGGATCCAGGTCGACGACCAACGCCGCCCCTCGTCCGAGCCGATCTTGGAGACGATCTCCACCTCGAAGCCGTCAGTGCGGCCGATCTGCTCCAAGGTGGTGGCATCCCCTGAGTTATGGCATCCGAAGCGCACATCGTCCCCGACGACGACTGCCCGGGCGCCGAGCAGTCCCTCCAGCCAGGTGCGGACGAATTCCTGCGGGCCCTGGGAGGCGAAGTCGAGAGTGTAGGTGATGACCAGGACCGCATCGAGGCCGAGGTCCCTCAACGAGGCCAGGCGGTCGGTCAAGGAGGCAATGAGGGGCAGGTCCACCTCTGGCTGGTGGACGCTGCGGGGGTGAGGATCGAAGGTGACCGCCACGGCCAAGGGGCGCTCACCGTCACCGGCAAGGTCGCGTGAGAACTCGACGACGCGCCCCAGAACCGCCTGGTGTCCGCGGTGGACGCCGTCGAAGATTCCCATGGTGACCACGGTGCCCACTCCACCCGGTGCGCTCAGGCTCCTTGGCACCTGCTCGGCGCCGTACCAAACCTCCACTGCCCCTGCCCTCGTCTTCTCGCGGGGCGCGCCGCACCCCTGCCTGCATCCCTGTCCACACGCTCCCCACCGACACACACGGGGCGGGGACGGCTGCTCGTGCGGGACAACCCTGCCACGGCCATGCCATGGCGCGCGACCTCGTCTCGTTCCAGGCGAGCAGCTGGTGGGGAGAGCAGATCCGTCCATGGACCACCATGCACGCCCGAGCAAGTCAGATGAGTCGGACACAGCTAACGCCACCGCTTCACTCAGACATCTCAGAAATTCTTCCACAATTCACCTCCTTGACGCTTTCTCGACCGTCAGTCTATTCTCAATACCGACCGTCGGTCGGTTGGTGCTCGGAACTGCACTCGAGGGCTGAAACAAGACCGAACTGGACGACTAAGGAGACCTCTGACCCATGCTGACGCGACTACTCAAGGCCGACTTAGCGCGTGGCGCCGTCGTCGCCACCACACTGACCGCCCTCATCGCGCTGGCGGCCACGCTGATGTCGGCCGGCACCTCAATGGTCGTGGACAGCCTTGCCGCGACGAGTCGGCTGTCCACACAGGCCAAGCTGCCGGATCTGGTCCAGATGCACACCGGGACGGTGGACTTCGAGGCCATCGACCAGTGGGCCGCGGCACGCAGCGACATCGCCGACCACCAGGTGATCAAGACCCTGCCTGTACCGCGCCAAGAACTCACGATCAACGGCCGCAACCAGAGCGAGTCCTACAACGAGCCCGCCTTCGTCACCTCCCCCAAGAGCTTCGACCTGCTGCTCGACGATCAGGGCAACCCCGTGGACCCGGGACCGGGGGAAGTGGTTCTGCCGGTCCACTACCGGGCGATCGAGGACGCCAACGTCGACGTCGGCGACACCGTCACCGTGAGCACCTCCGGCAAGCCGATGACGCTGAAGGTGGTGGGCTTCGCCAGGGACGCGCAGATGAATGCCGCCATGATCCCATCCAAGCGACTGGTGATCTCATCCGAGGACTTCTCCACCCTGGAGCAGCAGATCGCCGAGCCCGAGTACCTCATCGAGTTCATCCTGGCAGACGGCGCCCGCTCCGGAGCCGTCATCAACAGCTACAAGGAGGCGGGCCTGCCCAGCAACGGCCAGGACCTCAATGCCTCGATGATGGAGCTAGCGAATTCCCTGAACACCATGCTCATTGTGGCCGTGGCCCTCGTGGTGGCGATCGTGCTGGCCGTGGTCGCCATGCTCGCCCTGCGCTACACGGTGCTGGCGGCCATCGAGGCGGATCTGGCTCAGATCGCCGTGCTCAAGGCCATCGGAGCGCCTCAGAGCCGGATACGCCGCCTCTACGTACTCAAGTACCTGGCCCTGTCAGCGGTGGGCGCAATCGTTGGCTACGTGGCGGGCCAGCCCCTGGCGGCACAGCTGGAGGCCCCCACGACCCTCTACCTGGGCACACCGCCCAGGACCATCGGGAGCGTGGGGATCCCCATTCTCGCGGTGCTGGTTCTGGCCGCGGTCATCGTCGGCTTCACGTGGCTGTCCCTGCGACGCATCGGGCGCATCTCGGCGATCGAGGCCCTGCGCAGCGGCACCAGCGCCTCTCTGCGCCCGCGACGCCAGCGGTGGAGGCTCAGCGGCATGCGTCGTCTTCCGGTCCAGGTATGGCTCGGCGCACGCGAGGCGCTGCGCCCATCCAACGCGCTGCTGCTCGGCGTCCTGGCGCTGTGCACCGCCACCATGGTACTGCCGATGAACGTCTCCACGACGCTGAGCGATCCGCAGGTCGCCACCTACCTGGGAGCCGGCCAGGCGGATCTGCGCATCGACGTGCGCACCGGGGTCCAGGACCTGGCCACCGTCGAGGAGGCGGTCGACTCCGACCCCCGTGTCACCCGGCACACCACGATACTGCGCCGCAGCTACAAGATGTCCGCGAGCGGAGGCGGCTGGGAGCCGGTGATCATCGATATCGGGAACCATGAGGCCTTCCCCATGAAGTACATCTCCGGGCGCGGTCCCACCACAGACGAGGAGGTCTCCCTGTCCTACAGCCAGGCCGAGGCCACGGCAGCCAAGGAGGGATCCACGGTCACCGTGCAGACCGCCGACGGGAACAAGGAACTCACGGTCACGGGCGTCTACCAGGACATCACCAACAACGGGAAGACCGCCAAGGCCACCTTCGACGACGGTGCCCCGGCGCTGTGGCAGATCATCTACGCCGATGCCCACTCCACGGACCAGGCCAGCGCCTTCGCCCGTGACCTGAACGAGAAGTACCCGGGCATCCAGGCGATCGGCATGAACGAGTACGCCTCCCAGTTCTTCGGGGCCACCGGCTCCCAGGTTCACCGCATCACCATGATGGCCTGCGCCATCGCACTGGGACTGTCCTTCCTCATCACCGTCCTGTTCACCGTCCTGATCGTGTCGAGGGAAAGGCCTCAGCTGGGGGTTCTCCTGGCGCTGGGCTGCACCAGGGGCGCCGTCGCCCGCCAGTACCTCATCCGTTTCGGCGTCCTGGCCCTGACCGGTATCGCCCTGGGGCTCCTGGGCACCTTCACATTGGGAGGCTCCGCGATCGGGGCGGTCATGTCCTCTCGCGGAGCACCCGATCTTCAGCTTCTACCCAACCTGTGGCTAGTGGGACTGGTCCTGCCGGGCGCGCTACTGGCTACCGTCATCGGCGCAGTCGCCCTGGGACTCAGGCGCCTACGCACCATGCCCCTGTCCACGACTCTGACCACCGGCGAATGAGAGAGAAACGATGAGCACCTCGATCCCCACCAACGCCCGCCCGGACACTGCGGGCACGACACCGGCCGAGGCCACAGGTCCCGCCCTGCGTGCCCGGGGTCTGTCGAAGAGCTACCAGAGCCCCGTTCTGACGGACCTGGATCTGGACATCGAGCAAGGGCAGTTCGTCGCCATCATGGGCCCCTCCGGGTCCGGGAAGTCGACGCTTCTGCACTGCCTGAGCGGAATGGACCGCCCCACCGACGGCTCAGTGCTCCTGGGAGACACCGAGATGACCACCCTGAGCGAGAAGGAGCTGGCGGCGCTGCGGCTGACGCGCTTCGGTTTCGTCTTCCAGCAGGCGCATCTCATGACGACTCTGTGCCTGTTGGACAACATCGTCCTACCCGGGTTCCTGGCAGGGCTGCGCCCACGTGCCGAGGTCACGGCGCGAGGACAGGAGCTCATGAAGCGCATGGGGATCGCCGAGCTGGCCGCCAGCGGCGCCACCGAGGTCTCCGGCGGCCAGCTCCAGCGGGCAGGCATCTGCAGGGCGCTGATCAACACCCCCGGGATCGTCTTCGCCGACGAACCCACGGGGGCGCTCAACTCGGCGACGGCACTGCAGATCCTCGACCTGCTCGGCGAGGTGCACGCCTCAGGGACGACCCTCGTCATGGTCACCCATGACGCCCAGGTGGCCGCCCGGGCCGATCGGGTCCTGGTACTCGTGGACGGCCGGATCGAGGAGGACCTCTCTCTGGGTCGTTACCAGGAGACGGAGGCGCCCTCACGCCTGGTCACGGTCACCGAGGCCCTCCAACGCCGCAGCGTGTGACGGCAGCGGGCTCAGTGGCCGCCACAGCCACAACCGCCGCCGTTGGAGGCGGACGCGGAGACGTCACGCAGGCCCAGCAGGTTGCCGGCCTTGTGTCCCGGGGTGACGCCCTGCGGGGCCGCCGCCCCCAGCGCAGTCGTCACCGCTGTGGCGACTGCGACGGCATCCACGTCCTCCGGGGAGGTCTGCACGGGCTGGTGCCGGTAGCCCTCGCCCAGGGGCTGGGCGACCGCGGGAGCGGTCGCCCGCTCGTCCCGCTCGCTCTGCTTGCCGTGACCGCCGCATCCGCAACTGCACCCACTGCTCTGGCTCATCATGTCTCCTCAGAAAAGGCACTCATCATGTCTGCTCACACCGGACGAGCCGGCGGCTCGACTCCGAGCCCGTCTCAGGCCGGGTCGAGGACCAGCACCGGACGCGCACGCGAGCCTTGATGCCTCAACAGTGCCACGAGCCGTCCGTCGGGGGCGAATCCGGCCACAACGCGCTGCTTGGAGATCTCCTTGGAGACCACTGTCCCCAGCCGGCCCTCGGGCGCCTCGGTCCGCTCCAGGACCGCGGCGTCGAGCGGTTGGCCGTAGCGCAGTGCGCGAGCCTCCTCTCCTGTGAGGGCCAGCTGCTCGAAGCAGCGCCGGGCCACCTCCTCCAACGGGACTGTGGCGGCTCCACGCGGATCAGGGGTGGCGGCGTCGGCCTCGACCTGCTCGGACAGCGCCGTCAGGGTGTGGGCCCGACCAACATCGAAGGGGCCGACACCGGTACGCCGCAGCGCGATCAGGTGCGCACCGCACCCCAGGGCCCGCCCCAGGTCCCGAGCCAGGGCGCGCACGTAAGTGCCCGACGAGCAAGAGACCACGACATCGAGATCCACGACCTGGACCTCACCCTCGGCTCCGTCCGCCTCGGCACCCGTTGAGACTCCCCCTGCCGCAGCACCGGCGAGGTCGACACCGGCCTGACGGGGCTCACCCACCGGGCGCAGGTCGTGGATGGTGACGGGCCTGGCCTCCAACTCGACGTCCTGGCCGTCGCGGACCCGTTTATAGGCGCGCACGCCGTCGACCTTGATGGCCGAGACGGCGCTGGGCACCTGCTGAATCACTCCGGTCAGACCCGACAGAGCCTCCTGCAGACGATCCTCGGGCAGGTCGTCGATACGGCAGCCGTGAGCCGTGGTGACCTCGCCCTCGGCGTCCTCGGTGGTGGTCTCCATCCCGAGGCGGATGGTGGCCGCGTAGGTCTTGTCCGCTCCCACCAGGTAGGTGAGGAAGCGTGTGGCACGCCCGACGCCCAGGACCAGCAGACCGGTGGCCATGGGGTCGAGGGTTCCGGCGTGGCCCACCTTGCGGGTGGCGGCCAGGCGCCGAGTCGCACCGACGACGTCGTGGCTGGTCAGCCCCTGGGGCTTGTCCACCAGGAGGATCCCGTCGGAGGCTGGGACGGCTCCGCGAGGGACGTCGGGGCGGCGCCGACGCGCACGGTGGTGGTCGTTATCGCCACCGGCCCGCTCCACCGGCTCGGCCTGATCGGAGACGCTCACAGGCCCTCTGCGTCCCGAGCCGGCCCCTGATCGGCCGTCTGCTCATCATCCTCGTCGGTCTCGCCCGTGTCCTCGTCGTCGTGGCGGTAGGGGTCGGCCTCTCCCGCATAGGTGGCGCCCTCGGCGGCCTTGGCGATCTGGGCGTCGCGCACGCGGGCCTGAGCCAGGGCGTCCTCGAGGGTCTTGGCGGTCGTGGGCAGGGCGTCGAGCTGGAAGGTCAGGGACGGGGTGAGACGGATCCCCAGGGCCTTGCCGACCTCTGAGCGGATGAGGCCCTTGGCCGAGCGCAGTGCCTTGGCCGTCTCCTCGCGCTCCTCGTCGCTGCCGTAGACGGTGTAGAAGATGGTCGCCTGCTGCAGGTCGCCGGTGACACGGACGTCGGTGACGGTGACGAAGCCCAGGCGCGGATCCTTGATACGCCCCTGAAGGAGGCGGGCGACGGTCTCATGAATGCGGTCGGCGACCTTGCGGGCGCGGGCGGCGTCGGCCATAGCGGGGCTCCTTCACGTGCGGGGGCCGGGTCTGTGAGGCCCGGGTCTGTGAGGCCCGGGGCTGAGCGATCGGGACCGATCGGCGCGCCGTCCTCGCCCGCGAAAGAGCGAGCCCTTCCGAGGCGGTCCAGTGCGCCTCACTATGCTACGTGGAGCGGCGACGCGGTCACCGCCGCCATCCCCGAGCGCGAACGGATCAGGAACAGATCACAATGAGCTCCTCCCCCAGTGCATCCTCCTTGGAACCCGAACCCTCCGCGACGCCGGGCTCTCCGTCAGGCGCCCGAGGGCCGGCGTCGGCCTCCGGGGCGCTCGACGGTACCGGGATGGCCCTGGTCATCGGCTGCTACACCCTGTGGGGCGTCTTCCCCCTCTACTTCCACCTGTTGTCCGCGGCCGGCAGTGTGGAGATCATCGGTCACCGGATCGTGTGGACCCTGGGCACCTGCCTGGCGCTCATCGCCGCGCGCCGCCGTTGGGCGAGCCTTGCCCGCGTCTGCCGCACGCCCCGACTGCTGGGGGCGCTGACCGTCTGTGGACTCCTGGTCTCGGTCAACTGGCTCGTCTACGTCTACGGTGTCAACACCGCACGCACGGCCGACGCCGCCCTGGGCTACTTCATCAACCCGTTGGTGACGGTGGCCCTGGCCTCGCTGGTCCTGCGCGAGCGGCTGCGCCCCGTCCACCGGGTCTCGATCGTGCTGGCGAGCGCCGCCGTCGCGCTCCTGGTGGTGCTCCAGGGCTCGCTGCCGTGGATCTCCCTGGCCCTGGCCTTCTCCTTCGCCCTGTACGGGCTGGTCAAGAAGCGGATCGGGCCTGACGTGGATGCCCTGACCGGACTGACGGTGGAGAGCGCCGTCGTGGCCCCTGTCGCCCTTGCCTACCTGAGCTGCCTGGCCTGGCAGGGGCAGTCGGCCTGGCAGGCCCCCGACCAGGGCTGGCAGATCATGGCTCTGCTCGTGGTGGCCGGTCCGGTCACGGCCGTGCCCCTGCTGCTCTTCGCCGCAGGGACCAGGCGGGTACCGCTGTCGGTGGTGGGGATGAGTCAGTACATCGCCCCGACCATCCAGTTCCTTCTGGCCTGGACCGTCTTCCATGAGCAGATCCCGCCGGCGCGCTGGGCGGCCATGGTGCTGGTGTGGGCGGCGGTCGCGGTCTTCATCGGCGACGCCGTGCACCAGCTCATTCGCCGTCCTCATCCGCGTCCGGCAGACCGGTCTGGGAGCCGAAGCGCTCCAGGAGCGGGCCAATGATGTCCATCGGCAGGGGGAAGACGACCGTGGAGTTCTGGTCGGCACCGAGCTCCAGGAGGGTCTGCAGGTAGCGCAGCTGGAGGGAGGCCGGCGACTTCGAGAGCGTGTCCGCAGCCTGACGCAGCTCCTCGGAGGCCTGGAGCTCACCGCGGGCATTGATGATCTTGGCGCGGCGCTCACGCTCGGCCTCCGCCCCACGGGCCATGGCCCGCTGCATCTGCTCTGGGATCTCGACGTCCTTGATCTCGACGACGCCGACCTCCACACCCCAGGGCTCGGTGAGCTTCTCGATGATGTCTCGCAGGTCGGCGTTCAGGGCGCTGCGATGGGCGAGCACGGTGTCCAGGTCGACCCGACCGAGAACCGATCGCAGTGTGGTCTGTGCGATCTGGGAGGTGGCGATCGCGTAGTTCTCCACCTCCATGACGGCCTTGACCGGGTCGGTGACGTTGAACAGGACGACGGCGTTGACGCGCGCCGGCACATTGTCCTCCGTGATGACCTCCTGGGGCGGGATAGTCAGGGTGACCACTCGGGTGTCGACCCGTACCAGGCGCTCGAGGAAGGGGACGACCAGGTGCAGGCCAGGCTCGTAGACGGGCCGCAGGCGCCCCAGCCTGAAGACGATTCCCCGCTCGTACTGGGTGATGATCTTGAGCGAGAGCACCAGGGCGAGCAGTACGAGGACGGCGAGCGCCACGATGGCGGAGACGGGAGCAGTCATGGAGGATCCTTCAGGAAGGGGGTCGAAGCGGGGCAGGGCTGGAGCAGGATCATCTGGTCGTGGTGTCGGTGGCCTCGTTCCACGCCGAGGGCCACGAGCGCCGGGCACCGTCACGGACAGTGTCCGAGCCGAGTTCGGCACTGGTGACCGGGACTCGTCTGCGGGTGCGCAGGGCGGCGACACGGCGCAGCTCGGGTTCTGCGGAGGCGGTAGTCCCGCCATCCACCTCCCCGGCACCGTCGGACTCGGCAAGGAAGGGGACGTGCACGGTCCGCCCTGTTGCTGCCGCACGCGCCTGAGCGGCGGCGATCGCCTCGGCCGCCTCGCGCACCGAGCGGTAGCCCGAGGGACGTGAACCGATCGTCACCGGCACGGGCCCGGCTGAAGCGATGCTAGCCGAGCGACGGGCATGCTCGGCCTCCTGGTACTCCCGGGAGCCGACGTGGGGCAGGTGGGCCGGTGCGTTGTCGGGAGTGTTCCACAGGTGGCGAGCCAGTGGCAGGACTCCGGTGATAATGACGACAACGGCCGTTGTGCCCAGGACGATGAGATCGCTGACGGCGTGAAAGGCCGCCATGAGCAGCATCGGAACGAAGACGCCGACGCAAGCGATGACCAGGCCCACACCACGATGGAAGCGTCCGGCGTCAGAGTAGGGCCATGGATCGACGGGCCGGGTGATCTCCCGCGGGCCGGGAGTGGGTGAGCAGTTGTCCTTGGACGGACAGCGCCCACAGATCGCGTGGGCCCCCTCGTAGCGGATGACGCGTTTGTCCGGGTCGAAGGCGGTGGGCCACAGCCACTGGTCCTCGTGGCACCTCCAGCCGTCGACGTCGTCGTGGTAGATGAAGTCCGAGTGGCGCCAGGACATCGAGTGCCGGGCACTGCGTGAGCCGAGAACGTCCACGACCCACGCAGCG
This sequence comes from uncultured Actinomyces sp., assembly GCF_963526355.1. GTDB lineage: Bacteria > Actinomycetota > Actinomycetes > Actinomycetales > Actinomycetaceae > Actinomyces. Next base: position 24,446 of record NZ_CAUROW010000027.1, read on the forward strand.
GCCAGCATGATGAGCGCGTAAGCCGCGATGAACCACACGCTCAGGTCGGATGAGTCCATCAGTCGTTCAGCTCCGCGCGCTCACCGCGCCAGGCCTTGCGCCCGCCCTTGATCTCCTCATAGAGGGAGTCTTCGGAGAAGGTGTCCACCGTCCGTCCACGACGCCAGTTCCTCAGTCCCAGGAAGGCGATGTAGAGGTATGGCAGGACTCCGCCGATGATGAAGATGAGATCTCCGGGCATCCGTCCCCACTCGATGATCGTGTTGACCGAGTTGGTGACGTAGGTGAGCTGGCGGGCCTCGAAGTAGCCGGTGCCCACCGAGTAGCGCAGCTGGAGGATGCCTAGCGGCAGCAAGGTGGCGAAGCACATCCAGGCCAGGCCGATGTTAAGGCTCCAGAAGGAGATCTTGGCGAGCTTCTCGGGCCACTTGTTGGCCGGCACCAGGTAGCGCAGGGCGAACATTCCCAGTGCCAGCGCCATGAAGCCGTAGACCCCCATCATGGAGGCGTGGGCGTGGTTGGCCGTCAGTGCAGTCCCGATCTCGTAGTAGGACACGATGGGCAGGTTGACCAGGAAGCCGAAGACGCCGGCGCCCAGGAAGTTCCAGAAGCCGACGGCCATGAGGAACATGACTGCCCAACGGTGTGGGAAGGGTCCTGCTTCCTTGCCGTGGCGGTTGGCGCCGAGCTGCATGAAGGCCCAAGCCTCCACCGTCAGGAAGGTCAGGGGGATCACCTCGGCGGCTGAGAAGAAGGCCCCCAGGGCCATGTGCTCCACCGGTGTGCCGGAGAAGTAGAGGTGGTGCATGGTGCCGATGACGCCGCCGGCGGAGTACAGGATGATGTCCATGAAGATGATGCCCAGTGCGATCCTCTCCCGGACGACGCCCAGGAGGACGAACACGTAGGCCACCATGACGGTGGTGAACAGCTCGAGGAAGTCTTCGACCCACAGGTGAACCACCCAGAAGCGCCAGAACTCGGCGACGGTGACGTGTGTGCCGGTGCGGGCCATCATCCCCACGGCGTAGAAGGCCGGGATCGCCAGAGCGGCGAACATGAACAGCCAAGGCATGTTGGCCACATGCTCATTGCTCAGGCGCCGGCGCATGGCACGCCAGATGATGAACACCCAGACGAACAGGGCCACGGTGAGCAGGACCTGGAAGACGAAGGGCAGGTCGAGGTACTCCCACTGCTGGGAGAACAGCGGCCCCTTGGCCCAGCTCAGACCGTGCTGGCTGGCCCCCTCGGCCAGACAGGACAGAACGACGACGACCGTGGCCGCGATGAACAGGACCCATACCAGCACGTGCTGCTTCTTCGGCTCACGCCTGGCGATGAACGGGGTCAGGAACAGGCCGGCCGCGAGCAGGCCGATGGCGGTCCAGAACAAGGAGAGCTGGACGTGCCAGGTGCGGGCCAGCGAGAAGGGCAGGAGCCGGCCCAGGTCGAAGCCGAAGAAGGACAGCACGTCGGCCCGGTAGTGCTCGGCCAGGGCGCCCAGGAGCGTCTGGACCAGGAACAGGGCGGCGATGGTGAACACGTACCAGGCCACCACCTTCTGCGACTTGGTCAGCCCGATCTCCTCGGGTTGCCGGAAGGACAGGGCCGGGGCCTCCTCCGAGTGCCAACCGATCTTCTGGCTCCAGCGGCCGTAGATGGCGAACATGACCCCGGTTCCGCCGATGAGGACGATCAGTGACAGGACCGACCAGATCATGAGGTCACCGGTGGGCGCGTTGCCGACCAGGGACTCCGCAGGCCAGTTGTTCGTGTACGAGTAGTCGTGACCCGGGCGCTGCGCGGAAGAGCCCCAGGCGGTCCAGCCGAAGAAGGCCGTCACCTGCTTGACCTGGACGGGATCGGTGATGAGATCCGGCTTGAGGCCATGGCTGTGGGCATCGGGCCCGAACATCTTGGTGTAGTGACCGACGGCGTCGTTGTAGGCCTTGACCTGTTCATCGGTCCACACCAGTGTTCCCGTGGAGGAGTCGTAGCGGTTGGTCCGCAGCATCTCCTTGGTGGCGGCGGCCGGGTCGTCGACTCCCTGGGAGGTGAGCTGCTCCTTGACGCTCGTGGCCTCCATACGAAGGTACTCGGCAGTGAAGTCGGGACCGAGGTAGCCACCGTGCCCCAGGATGGAGCCGTACTCCATGAGGCCTCTGGCCTGGAAGAGCTTCTGTCCCTCGGTGATGTCCTGCGTCGTGAAGAGGGTCTCGCCGCTCTCGGTGACCACCTTCTCCGGCTGAGGCATGGAGTTGGTGTAGGTGCGATAGGCCAACAGGCCCATGACAGTGAATCCGAAGAGCATGACCAGGGTTACTCCCTGGATCCAGCCCTTGCCAATGAGGCGAGCGCGTCGGGAGGCCACCCCCTCAGTCGTGGCAGCGGATGACATGAGAGTACCTCCGTGTATCTCAGGAGACGGCGGACGTCTTCCGCGTCACAACAGTCACCGTACAAGCAACACATCGTCCACTTACGGAGCGATCCGGGATTATCTTGTCAGCACACCGACCGATCGGCAACATTTCATCAGAAAACAACCATCTATATTCAACACATTGAATCGTTCGACCAACGAGATGATAACCATTTTAACAACAGTTTGATGCGCTATTTAAGTTAGGTACCCCTAAACGCAGGTCCTCGTACTGAAGATTTGATCACGACTTACTGTCACAAAAACTGCATAGAACCGAGAATCGGCTGTACAATAATTCATACGGCAAGTTTCTCACCCCCCCCTTTGTAAGGCACGACGATGTCCCTCCTGCCCTTAGCCGCCCAGACCGCCAACGACGTCGCCCAGCAGTGCGTCGACACCGAGACCTTTCCGCTGTGGCTACGAGTCACCCACTTCATCAACTTCCTTCTCATGGGCGTTCTCATCCGCTCCGGCATCGAGATCATCGCCTCGCACCCGCGCTTCTACCTCAAGGACCAGTGCGAGCCCGGATCCGAGTGGATCCGGTTCACCAAGGACAAGGTGCCCCTCGAGGAGGGCGCCTTCACCGCTCGGGACGACCAGCGCGATCTCTCCCCACTCATCTCACTACCCGGCCGGGCCAAGATCGGGCTGGGGCGTGCCTGGCACGGAGTAGCCACAAGCTTCTGGCTGCTCAACGGCGTCGTGTATGTCGCCCTCCTCGTGGGTACGGGGGCGTGGCGGCGTCTGGTTCCGACGACGTGGCAGATCCTGCCCGACGCCTGGGACTCCCTACTGACCTATGCACACCTGCGCACCCCGTCCCTGTGCGACTTCACCCCCTACGACGGTCTTCAGCAGCTGGGGTCCTTCTTCATCGTCTTCATCGTCGCCCCGCTGATGATTGTGACAGGCCCGGTCATGTCTCCCGCCATCGTGGGACGTTTCCCCTGGTACGCCAAGATGTTCGGTGGCCGCCAGGCCGCCCGCTCCCTGCACC
>NZ_CAUROW010000028.1:0-27441 GCF_963526355.1 uncultured Actinomyces sp.
GCCAGGGTATCGACGGCGTCGAAGACGGGCTCCTTGTCCTCCTGCAGGTCCCGGTCGTAGGCCAGCGGCAGGGCCTTGAGGGTGGCGAGCAGCCCGGTCAGGTCGCCGATGAGGCGTCCGGCCTTGCCTCGGGCCAGTTCGGCCACGTCCGGGTTCTTCTTCTGCGGCATGATGGATGAGCCCGTGGAGTAGGAGTCGTCGAGAGTGACGAAGTCGAACTCCTTGGTGTTCCAGATGATGATCTCCTCGCTCAAGCGCGAGACGTCCACCGCGACCATCGCGAGGACGAAGCTCAGCTCGACGACGACGTCGCGGGCGGCGGTGCCGTCAATGGAGTTCTCCACGGCCGCCTCGAAGCCGAGGTCAGTGGCCACGGCGTCGGGGTCCATGCCGAGCGTGTTACCGGCCAGTGCTCCGGAGCCGTAAGGGCTCACGGCGGCACGCGCGTCCCAGTCCTCGAGGCGCTCGACGTCGCGCATGAGCGGCCAGGCGTGGGCGAGCAGCTGGTGGGCGACGAGGACCGGCTGGGCGTGCTGCATGTGGGTGCGTCCGGGCATGATGGCGTCGGAGGCCCGAGCCGCCTGGTCGATGAGGGCGTCGACGACGTCGAGGACGAGGCCTGCGATATGACGCGCCTGGTCGCGCAGGTACATGCGGATGAGGGTGGCGATCTGGTCGTTGCGGCTGCGCCCGGCACGCAGGCGCCCACCCAGGTCGTCGCCGGCGCGCTCGATGAGACCGCGCTCCAGGGCTGTGTGGACGTCCTCATCGGAGACCTCGGGGACGAAGATGCCGGCGACGACGTCCGCCTCGAGACGGTCCAGGGCATCCAGCATGCCGGACAGCTGACCCGCGTCCAGCAGGCCGGCCTGAGCCAGGGCGCGGGCGTGGGCTCGGGAGCCGGCGATATCGTATCGGGCGAGGCGCCAGTCGAAGTGAGTGCTCACCGACAGTGCGGTCAGCGCGTCGGCGGGTCCCCCGGAGAAGCGCCCACCCCACAGGCTGACTCCCACAGGCCGCAAGGGCTGCTGCGGGGAGGTGGCGATCCGATCGACGGAGGAGTGGGAGTGACTGGAGGACTGGCTCATGACCCCATCATGACCCATGCAGCCGCCCGGGTGCCTCAACGATCCATGCGGAACCGGTCCGTGGTGGATCAGTGGCGAAGAGGTCGGCCTGCCTTGAGGAAGGCCCGAGCACCGGGGACGGCCGGACGGCACCGACCAACGGGAAGGAAGAAAGGCCTGCCTTGTGACTCGACCCTCATGTCATGATGAGCCCGTGCCCGCCGAACAAAACGCTCTTTTCCCAGGCAAACAGTTCATCTCCACCGTGCTCGAGGCGTTGGAGACCAAGACCCGGATGACCGGGACCATCGCTCACCGCTACCTCATGCGTGCGGCCATGGCCGGCATGATCGTGGCGGTCTTCTACATCGTCAACTACGCCATCGTCGGTGTCTTCGACGGCCTGCGCGTCGGAGACACCTCGCTTGCAGGGGTCGGCAAGATGCTCGGAGCTCTGGCCTTCGGACCCGCCCTCGTCTTCATCTACTACACGAAGTCCGAGCTGCTCACCAGCAACATGATGGTGGTGGTCATCGGCTACTACTACAAGCGCATCTCGGCGTGGAGGACCCTGAGGGTGCTGTTCATGTGCCTGGCCGGCAACTTCATCGGCGGGCTCGTCTTCGCCGTCATGTACCACTTCTCCACACTCGTGGGCGGAGCCACCGGCGAGCAGGCCGTGCACTCGGTGGAGGGCAAGCTCCATTACCTGTCATCGGCCTCCGGGGTCGCCGACCTCTTCGTGCGGGCGATCCTGTGCAACTTCATGATCAACCTGGCGATGCTTCTCATCTACAACGGCTTCATCCACGAGGACTGGTCCAAGATCTTCTCGATGATCATCGCTGTGTTCGTCTTCGCCTTCCTCGGCTTCGAGCACTCGGTGGCCAACACCGTCCTGTTCACCGTCGTAGGGCTGACGCATGGCATCGACGTCCTACCGGCCCTGGGCAACGTGGCCGTGGCGCTGCTGGGTAACTTCGTGGGCGGCGGTCTGCTCATCGGCGGCTACTACGCCTACGCCAACGACGACTCCCGCTGGCTGCGTCGCCGGCCCCACGAGGGCGAGGCCCGGGCGTCCGAGCCGGCTGAGTGAACCGAGGTCGACGACTCCCGGACACCGACCGCTGCCGTACCGGTGCTCCTGCACAGGATGACTGAACCGGTTGCCTCCGCCCTACTCCGCAGAGGCAACCGGTTCATCATGTCCAGTCAACCTGAGGCGGGCCTGCTCCGGAAGAATCGGTGACGGGCCGGGGCCTTGTGTCGAAGATCCCCGTCAGAATCCCTGGCCATTGCCGGCGCGCACATCACGGGCAGCAGCGAGCTTGGACTGCATGCCGTAGATCTCGATGAACCCTCGTGAGGAGGACTGGTCGAAAGTGTCCCCGCTCTCGTAGGTGGCCAGGTTGAAGTCGTACAGGCCGGTCTCGGAGCGACGTCCGGTAACGGTTGCACGGCCGCCGTGCAGAACCATACGGATGTCACCACTGACGTAGCGCTGGGTGTCCTCGATGAAGGCGTCCATGGACCGCTTGAGCGGGGAGTACCACTGGGCCTCGTAGACGAGCTCCGCCCAAGTCTGCTCCATGCTCCGCTTATAGCGGCTTTGCATGCGCTCCAGGGTGACGGCCTCGAGCGCCCGATGCGCCTCGATGAGGGCGACGGCCCCGGGGGCTTCGTAGATCTCACGGGACTTGATGCCCACGAGCCGGTTCTCCACCATGTCGATACGTCCCACCCCCTGGGCCCCGGCCCGGCGGTTGAGCTCCTGGATAGCCTCCAGCGGGGTGACCTCCCTGCTGTCGATGGCCACGGGGACACCCTCCTTGAAGGTAAGGATCACCTCATCGGGCAGAGGCGGGTAGGTGGGGTCATCCGTGTAGACGTAGACGTCCTTGGTGGGAGCGTTCCACAGGTCCTCCAGGTAGCCGGTCTCAATGGCGCGGCCCCACACGTTCTGGTCGATGGAGAACGGGTTGTGCTTGGTGGTCTCGATCGGCAGGTTGTGCTTCTCGGCGTAGTCAATGGCAACGTCACGAGTCAGCGCCAGGTCACGCACCGGGGAGATGCAGTCCATGTCAGGGGCCATCGAAGTGATGGAGACCTCGAAACGGACCTGGTCATTGCCCTTACCGGTGCAGCCGTGCGCCACTGTGTGGGCGCCGAACTCACGGGCGGCCTTGACCAGGTGGCGGGCGATGACGGGCCGAGAGAGCGCCGAGACGAGCGGGTAGGTACCCTCATAGAGAGCATTGGCCTTCAGAGCGGGCATGCAGTAGTCATTGGCGAACTCATCGCGGGCATCGGTCACAAAGGCATCGACGGCGCCGCAGTCAAGGGCTCGCTGACGGATCACCTCAAGGTCCTCGCCGCCCTGGCCGACGTCAACGGCGACAGCGACGACCTCTCGGCCGGTGGCCTCGCCGATCCAGCCGATGGCAACAGACGTGTCCAGGCCTCCGGAATAGGCCAGGACGACACGGTCCTTATGAGTACTCATGGGAATCTCTCCTCTTTTTGGTGGCACTAGCGAACCGGTGGTGAGGTGACGGAGGTGTCGAGGGCGGTAGGGAGAAGTCAGGCTCGGGTCGAGGGATCGGCCAGCGCGAGCAGGTGCCCGGCCACGTCAGCGGCGACCTGAGCACTGCGGGTGATGACCAGGACGGTGTCGTCTCCGGCGATACAGCCCAGGACTCCGGGCATCATGGCGTCGTCGACGGCTCCTGCAAGCAGCTGGGCGGCTCCGGCCGGGGTTCGCAGAACGACTTGGGATCCGGCCCACTCAGCGGTGACGAGCAGCTCTGCGCACCACCTGGCCAGGCGGGGAGTCGTGTGGGCGGGCAGGGAGTCCTCGGTCTCCTCCGCCCCGATGAAGGCTCCGGCGTGGACCTGGCCGGGGGCCCCGGCCTCGGGCATCGAGTAGATGAGCTCTCCACCCGGTGCGCGGATCTTCGTGGCCCGCAGCTCCACCAGGTCCCGCGAGAGCGTGGCCTGAGTGGTGCTGATGCCGCGTAGAGCCAGGGCCTTGCGCAGCTGGGCCTGGGAGCGGATGCGTTCACGGGAGAGGATCTGGACGATGCAGGCATGCCGGGCGGTCTTGGTCCCAGGGGTCAGTGGGGCCGGTGCCGCCGGGTCCCGATGGGAGGCCTCAATGGTGGCGCTCATGAACTCACTTTCTCGGACAGTGCCCGGCGGACAACCTCGGAGAAGGTTGCGGTGAAGGCCCGGGCGTCATCGTCGGACAAGATGAAGGGCGGTGCCAGGCGGATAGTGTCGGGACGCGGCGCGTTGACGATGAAACCGTGTTCAGCCAGGGCGGCGGCGATCTCGACGGCGGACGGGAGGCCCGCGGCCAGCCCGACGCCGATGAGCAGGCCTCGGCCGCGTACCTCGTCAACGCCGTCAACGGCCAGCAGCTCCCGGCACCAGGCCGAGCCGAGCCGCTCGACCCGGCCGAGCAGGTCCTGTCCGCGAATGGTGTCGATGACGGCGAGCGCGGCCGCGCAGGCCACCGGGTTGCCGCCGAAGGTAGTGCCGTGCTGACCGGGCCCCAGAAGACTCGCGGCCTCACCGGTGGCAACGACTGCGCCGATGGGGACACCGCCGCCCAGGCCCTTGGCGAGGGTGACGACGTCAGGCACGACGCCGGGGGCCAGCAGATGGTGCGCCATCCAGGCGCCGCAGCGCCCCATCCCGGTCTGGACCTCATCGATGATGAGCAGAGCGCCGGCTGCCCTGGTCAACTCGCGAGCGGCCTCCAGGTATCCCGCCGGCAGCTCGCGAACCCCGGCCTCCCCTTGGATGGGCTCAACGATGAGTGCCGCCACGTCCGGTCCCAGCGCTCTGCGCAGCGCCTCGGTATCGCCGGCCGGAACGAACTCAACACCGCCGGGCAGGGGCTCGAAGGGCTCCCGGTAGGCGGCCTTGTGAGTCAGGGCCAAGGCACCCATGGTTCGCCCGTGAAAGGCGTCTTGAAGAGCCAGGACGCGAGGGCGGCTACCACCGCCGTGCCGGCGGGCGATCTTGAAGGCGGCCTCGTTGGCCTCGGTCCCGGAGTTGGCCAGGAAGACCCGGGAGTCGTGTGCGGGCCATCCCGGGAAGGTCAGGGAGATGAGCTCCTCGGCGAGGCGAACCTGGGCGGGGGTGGTGAAGAAGTTCGAGACGTGTCCGAGGGTGGAGATCTGAGTGCTCACGGCCTCGACAATCGCAGGATGGGCGTGTCCCAGGCAGTTGACGGCGATCCCGGCCAGCAGGTCGGTGTACTCCTTACCATCTGCGTCCCAGACGTGGGCCCCCTGTCCGCGTACCAGGACCCGACCGGGGGTGCCGAAGGTGTTCATGACGGCGTCGGTGTAGCGATTCAACCAGACGGCACCAGTGGTGCCGTCACCGCTGGCCGTCCCGACGACAGTGCCAGCGGCGGAGCCGGCCCCGTCGGTGGCGGGAGCCGGCGCTGATGAGCCCGGTTCTGAGGGCACGCTCATAGGCTTTTTCCTCCGTTCAGTGGCGGTACCGGGGCGTCGCCGGGGTGAATGACGGTGCCGACGCCCTGGTCGGTGACGATCTCCAGGAGCATGCTGTGGGCCTGACGGCCGTCGACGACGTGGGCCTGGCCGACTCCCCCGTACACTGCCCGCAGACAAGCCTCCATTTTGGGAATCATCCCGGACTCGAGGGTGGGCAGGAGCTCCTCGAGCGCGGCCGCGCTGATGAATGGCACCAGCGAGCCGCGGTCGGGCCAGGCGGCGTAGAGCCCCTCGACGTCGGTGAGCATGAGCAGGGTGCGGGCCTTGAGCGCCACGGCGATCGCGGCGGCCGCCGTGTCGGCGTTGACGTTGAGGACGGTCTCGGAGTCCGTCGTCAACGGGGCGACCGAGGAGATGACGGGGATGCGGCCCTGATCGAGCAGGTCGATGATGGGCTGCGGGCTGACGTCGACGACGTCGCCGACCAGGCCCACGTCGACGCTGCGCCCGTCCACTGTGGCCAGGCGCTGACGGGCCCGTAGGAGTCCACCGTCCTCACCGCTGATACCAACGGCGGCGGCACCGTCGGTGTTGAGCAGGGAGACGAGCTCGCGCTGAACGGAGCCGGTGAGGACCATACGGACCACGTCCATGACCTCGGGCGTGGTCACGCGCAGACCGCCGCGGAACTCCGAGCTGATACCCAATCGCTTGAGCATGGCATTGATCTGGGGGCCTCCGCCGTGGACGACGACGGGGCGCACCCCGACCTGGTGGAGGAAGAGGACGTCCTGGGCGAAGGCGCGTTTGAGGTCGTCGTTCACCATGGCGTTGCCGCCGTACTTGATGACCATGGTGGCGCCCTTGTAGGTGCGCAGCCAAGGTACTGCCTCCAGCAGGACGGAGGCCTTGATCTGAGGGTGGAGAGGCGTCCGGTTCATGTCGTGTAGTCCGCGTTGATGGTGACGTAGCCGTGGGTGAGGTCGTTGGTCCACACAGTGGCCTCGGCCCGGCCCGCTGACAGGGCGATATCGATACGGGTCTCGCGCGGACTCATGTCCACCAAGTCGCGGTCCTGATCGGGGGCACCGTGGCGGAAGATCGTCACGCCGTTGATGGTCACGTCGACCTCGTCAGGGTTGAAGGGGCAGACGTCCTCGGGCACGGTTCCCAGCTGTGACAGGACGCGTCCCCAGTTCGGATCGGCCCCGGCGACGGCGCACTTGAGAAGGTTGGAGGAGCTCACCGTGCGGGCCGCGGCCTCCGCGGCGGCCTCGCTGACGGCGCCGGAGACGGTAATGGCGATGTCGTGGGTGGCGCCCTCGGCGTCGGCCACGAGACGCCGCCCGAGTCTGCTCATCACATCGGTCAGCGCCTCGTCGAACTCGGCTCGGGAGGGTGTGACACCAGAGGCTCCGGAGGCCAGCAGGAGGACGGTGTCGTTGGTGGACATGCAGCCGTCGGAGTTGATCCGGTTGACGGTCCGTGCCGTGACAGACGCCAGGGCATCCTGCGCCTCCCGAGGGGTGAGGACGGCGTCAGTGGTGATAACGGCAAGCATCGTGGCCAGTCCCGGCGCCAGCATGCCCACTCCCTTGATCATGCCGCCGATGGTCCAGCCCTTCTCGCCGGTGCCGACCGTGAGGACGTCCTCCTTGGAGACGGTGTCGGTGGTCATGATGGCGATGGCCGCGTCGGTCCCGGCCCGGGGCGTATCAGCCAGGGCGAGGGCCGCGACGTCGATACCCTCCAGGAGGACGGGCATGTCGATGCGCTCCCCGATGACTCCGGTGGAACAGACCAGGACCTGGCCCGGCTCGGTCCTCAGCAGCCCCGCGGCACAGGCTGCTGTGGCCTCAGTGTCGCGGAGGCCTTGTTCTCCGGTGCAGGCGTTGGCGCTTCCGGAATTGAGGACGACGGCCCGGGCGCGTCCCGGCTCGCCGCGCCCGTGACCGGCCAGGAGCCGGCGCGACCAGACGACCGGTGCGGCAACGGCACGGTTGGTGGTGAAGACTCCGGCGGCGGTGTCGAGTGGGCCGTCGTTGACGACGAGGGCGAGGTCGGGCTTGCCAGAGGCCTTGAGGCCGGCACGTATGCCGGCTGCCCGGAAGCCCCTGGCGGCTGTCACGCTCACGGTGCAACTCCTTGGGTAGTGATGGCGGTGGTCTCCTCCAGGCCGAGAGCCAGGTTGAGGGACTGCATGGCGGCGCTGGCGGTGCCCTTGCCAAGGTTGTCGATGGCACACATGGCGACCACGGTGTCCGCACCACTGTCGATGGAGACCTGGACGGTGGCGGTTCCGCTGCCCAGGACGGCGCCCGTCGTGGGCCAGGTGCCTTCAGGCAGGAGATGGATGAGGGGCTCACCACTTCCGATCGCCCCGTAAGCGCTCTCCCATACCTTCCGCAGCGCCGCCTGCGGGTTAGCGAGGTCTCGCAGGGCGGGAGTCAGCGGGGCGGTGACGGTGGCGAGGATGCCGCGACTCATGGGGACCAGGACCGGGGTGAAGGACAGGCGTGTCACGCCGGTGGCGGCGCCCGCAATCTCCAGGTTCTGGATGATCTCGGGGATGTGCCTATGGGTGCCACCGACCGCGTAGGGCTGGGCCGACCCCAGTGCCTCGGCCGCGGTGAGGTGGGGCTTGAGCGCCCTACCGGCCCCGGAGTAGCCGACCGTCAGAACCGCTGTCAGCCGGGACGGGTCAATGAGCCCTGCGGCCACGCCCGGTTGAAGAGCGAGGGTGACAGCGGTGACGTTGCAGCCAGGGACCGCAATGCGCCTGGTGGCGGCGAGCTCGACGCGCTGAGCCCGAGCGCGTGCCTCGCCGTCGCGCAGGAGCTCAGGCATGCCGTAGGTCCAGGCTCCGGCATAGTCCGAGCCGTAGAAGGCCTCCCATACCTGCTTACTGGTCAGGCGGTGGTCCGCGCCGCAGTCGATGAGGACGGGTGTGTGACCACTGACGGTTCCGAGCTCTTCAAGAGCGGCCGTGATGACACCGGAAGCGCCATGAGGCAGGGCCAGGACGACGACGTCATGCTCTGCGAGGGTCTCCGCCTCGGTCGGCCGGACGATTCGGTCGGCCAGAGGCAGCAAGTGCGGATGGTGATCACCGAGACGACTACCGGCGGACGAGGCGGCTGTGAGCGCACCGATCCTTATCTCGGGATGGTTGACAAGTAGACGCAGAACCTCGCCACCCGCGTATCCGGTGGCTCCGGCAACAGCAATAGACCAGGTCATGCAGCAACAATACATCCAACTGCATAGAAATACAGCAACCGACGGTCACCGCCCCCTCCCGTCGCCTCAATCGTCTGCGGCTAGCTACGCCCCCTACGCCCTATGAGGGTGTCGTCGTAGAGGGAGGTGGCGATGGCGTCCGCCCACTGCCGCACCTCATCCCAATCGCGATAGTCACCCTCGGTGGCGCCGCCCAACTTGGCGATGGAACGCTCACGGAGGCTCAGCTTGGAGGGGTCGAAGCGCCCCGCAAAAGTCATGTGATCCTCAGGGTCGAGCGCCAGCAGAACCGGGCCGATGCGCATGGGGTCGGAGACCTTGCCCTTCGGCAAGCCGGAGAGTCCCACAGAGAAGGCCCACACGGGCTTGGCCTTGAGGTCGTCATGGAAACGCCTGGTGAAGTCGACGGCCTCCGATGTCCACTTGGTCATATAGACGGCGCTGCCCAGGATGAAGGCGTCGTACCCATCGACGCTGTCGACATCCTCGGGACGCTTGATCTCAACAGTGATCTGGGCAGCCTGGAGCCGTTCGGCGATCACTGCAGCCACCTCGTCGGTGGACCCATGCTTGGAGGAAGAGGTCAGCAAGATCTTCATGTCGCCTAGTATTACCGAGACCACACCTGCTGTCTGGGATCCACTACCCGACGAAAGCACCAAAGCCACTCCAATGGTCATGATGTGTATCACACCGCGACGATCAACAGCGTCGCCGGGCTCTGCGTCGCTCAACTGCGCAGCTCGGCACCCAGAAGCTTGGCGGCTCGCTTGACAACACGCTTACGTACGCCGGCAGTCTCCTCAGCGGTCAGTGTGCGGTCGGGAGCACGCAGCACCAGGGAGACGGCCAGGGACTTCTTGCCCTCGCCGAGCTGGGCACCACGGAAAATGTCGAAAAGGCGAATCTCTTCGGCCAGGTCCCCGGCGGCCTGCCTGACCAGATCCTCGACCTGGCCAGCGGTGACGGCTTCGTCAACGACGAGGGCAATATCCTCCTTGGCAGCCGGAAAGGTGGAGACGGCCTTGACCTGGAGTGCTCCGACGCTGCGAGCAGCCTCCAGCAGCGGGTCAAGGTCGATCTCGACGGCGCAAGCCCGCTCCGGCAGTCCGAGTGCGCGGACCACCCGCGGGTGAAGCTCACCGGCGTGCGCGACGAGCGTCCCGAGCTCGATCTCCTTGCCCCGGCGCCGGCCAGGCAGACGGATCTCTGCGGTGCGGCCGGGGTGCCAGGGGGCGTGGGGCTGCTCCGGGGCGGCGACAACGACCTCTACCCCGAGGATGCCGGCCACTGTGCGGACCGCCTCGACGGCGTCGGCCCAGTCCCAGGGACGGCCGGCCCCGAGGACTCCGCTGCGCTCATGCTCACCGGTCATGACAGCGCCGACATGGGTGGGCTGAGCGGGGATACCCGCTCGCAGAGCCGCTAGCTCGGCATCGGTGGGCCGGCGGCCAGTCTCAGGGATCGGTGCGGGTACTGTACCGGCTGGGTGAGTGACCGTCCCGATCTCAAAGACGGCTGCGTCAGTCAGGCCGCGCGAGACGTTGCGCCGAGCTACCTCCACCAGGGAGTCCAGGATGCTCGTGCGCAGGTAGGGGGCGTCCTCGGCCAGAGGGTTGGCCAGGCGCACCGTCTGGCGGCGAGCGTCGTCCAATGGGATCTCGAGCAGGTCGTGGACGTCCCCGATGAAGGGGTAGGACAGGACCTGGGTGAGTCCGGCATCCGCCAGGGCGCGCACGACGTCGCGGCGGGCCCTCTGGTCAGCGCTCAGTCCCGTGCCGGCGGGGACCTTGGGCACGATGACCGGGATGGAGTCGTATCCGTCGAGGCGGGCGATCTCCTCGACCAAGTGGGCCGGGCCCACCAGATCCGGCCGCCAGGTCGGAGGGGTAACGGTGAGCAGCACAGTCCCGTCATCGGCGGACCCACTGCGCTTCACGGTGCAGCCGATGGTGGTGAGCAGCTCGGTGACGCGGTCGGTTCCATAGGCGACGCCGGTGAGGCGCTCAGCGGCGTCGGAACGCATGGTGATGGCCTCGGGGGGCCGGGTGCGGTTGACGTCGGTGGACACGGGCTCGGCACTGCCGCCGCCGTACTCGACGAGCAGGTCGACGGCGCGCTGGGCGGCGATGGGGGCCAGCTCGGTGTCAACGCCGCGTTCATTGCGCTTGGACGACTCGGTGGGAAGCTTGTGGCGCCGGGAGGAGCGGGCAATGGAGACCGGGTCGAAGTGGGCTGCCTCGATGAGGACGTCGCGGGTATCGGCGTCGACCTCGCTCAGGGCCCCACCGAAGACACCGGCCAGAACCAGTGCCCGTGACCCCTCTCCCTCCGGGGAGTCGGAGATGACCAGGTCCTCGGGGTCGAGGGTGCGGGTGACGTCGTCAAGGAAGGTGAGACGCTCATCCTCCTGGGCGCGTCGCACGACGATGGGGGCGGTGAGCTTACCGGCGTCGAAGGCGTGCAGCGGCTGTCCCAGGTCGAGCATGACGTAGTTGGTGACGTCGACGGCCAGGGAGATGGGCCGCATACCTGCGGCGGTAAGACGGTCCTGCATCCAGACCGGCGATGGTGCGTTCGGGTCGATGCCGCGCACGAGGCGGGCGACGTAGCGGTCGCAGCCGGGGCGCCCGTGGATGGGGCGGGGGTCCTCGGGAATGACGACGTCGAAGCCGCCTTCGCCTGCCGGCGCCAGCCCGTTGGGGTAGAGCCCCGTGTCGGTGTCGTCGGCGGGGTCGGCGAAACGAGCACCGGTGGAGTGGGAGTACTCGCGGGCAACGCCGCGCATGGAGAAGCAGTAACCGCGGTCCGGGGTCACGTTGATCTCCAGGACCTCCTCCCCCAGGCCGAGGATGCCGATGGCGTCGGTTCCGGGGGCGGGCGGTTCCTCGCCGTCGTGGCCGTGCTCGGCCAGCCACTGCTGGAGCACGATGATGCCGGAGTGGTCCTCCCCGATGCCGAGCTCACGGGCCGAGCAGATCATGCCGTCGGAGACATGGCCGTAGGTCTTGCGCGCGGCGATGCGGAAGTCGCCGGGCAGGACGGCGCCGGGCAGACAGACCACGACGGAGTCACCGACGTCGAAGTTGTGGGCGCCGCAGACGATGCCGCGGCTGGGCAGATCGGAGGGCTCCTTGCCGGTGCCGGGGGCGTCGTTGTGCTCGGGGCCGACGTCGACGCGGCAGTAGTTGATGACCTTGCCGTTGGACTGCTCCTTGGCCTCAAGGGTAAGGACCTTGCCGACGACGAGGGGGCCGGTGACGGCCGGGGGGACGATGCGCTCCTCCTCCAGGCCCACCCGGACGAGGTCGGCGGCGAGCTGCTCGGCGCTCAGGCCGGAGGGGACGTCGACGTGCTCGCGCAGCCA
This sequence comes from uncultured Actinomyces sp., assembly GCF_963526355.1. Taxonomy (GTDB): domain Bacteria; phylum Actinomycetota; class Actinomycetes; order Actinomycetales; family Actinomycetaceae; genus Actinomyces. The sequence continues at coordinate 12,144 of NZ_CAUROW010000028.1, forward strand.
TTCAATGGGGACGTAGGGCATGTCAGTTTCCCTTTCCGGTGGTGCCGAACTGCTGGGAGAAGCGGATGTCGCCCTCGACGATGTCGTGCATGTCGGCGATGCCGTGGCGCAGCATGAGGGTGCGCTCCAGGCCCATGCCGAAGGCGAAGCCGGTGTAGACCTCGGGGTCGATGCCGCAGGCGGTGAGCACGTTGGGGTTGACCATGCCGCAGCCTCCCCACTCGATCCAGCCGGCGCCGCCCTTCTTCTGGGGGAACCACAGGTCCATCTCGGCGCTGGGCTCGGTGAAGGGGAAGAAGGAGGGGCGCAGGCGGGTGCGCGCCTCGGGGCCGAACATGGCCTTGGCGAAGTGGTCGAGGACACCCTTGAGGTGCGCCATCGTCAGGCCCTTGTCCACGGCCAGGCCCTCGACCTGGTGGAAGACGGGGGTGTGGGTCTGATCGAGCTCGTCGGAGCGGAAGACCTTGCCGGGGCAGGCCACGTAGATCGGGGGCTGCTGATCGAGCATGACCCGGGCCTGGACCGGGGAGGTGTGGGTGCGCAACACAAGGTTGGCCGCCTGCCCCTCGGCCGCCCCGACGCTGGAGCCGTCGATGTAGAAGGTGTCCTGCATCTGGCGGGCGGGGTGGTCGGCGTCGAAGTTGAGGGCGTCGAAGTCGAACCACTCGTGCTCGACCTCCGGCCCCTCGGCGATGGACCAACCCATGGCGACGAACAGGTCGGTGACCTCGTCGACCAGGACGTCGAGGGGGTGGCGCGCGCCCGTCACCGTCCGAGATGTGGGAACGGTGACGTCGACGGCCTCGGTACGCAGCATCTGCTCCTCGGCGGCGGCCTCGAGGGTCTCCTGCCTGGCGGTCAGCGCCTTGGCGATGCGCCCGCGAGCGCCGCCCAGGAGCCTTCCGGCGGTGGGCTTGTCCGCCTTGTCCAGGGTTCCGATGAGCCGGTTGGCCAGGGTCAGTGGTGAGGCGTCGCCGGTGTGAGCCAGGCGGGCCTCCTTGAGCTCGGCGAGGGTGCCGGCTGCGGCGAAGGCGGCCAGGGCCTCCTCGACGGCGGCGTTGATGCCGGCCTCGTCCAGGGGCGAGAGCACGCCGGGAGCGTCAGTCATATGCGGTGCCTTCCACCAGGTGTCTCCGGGGTTGTCCGCCCTTAAGGGTAGTCTGCGCCGTCGCGAGGGTGTGAATCGTCCCGTCACCGGGGTGGCGCGGTGAATCCTTCTCCACCTCGTCATGCGGTCCGGTCAGGTTGCTGCCACCTGGGACTTGACGGTGACGTTACGTCACCTGCTGAGATGGATTCATGCACGTCAAGGAGCTTGCTCGGATCGCCGGCACCACGCCGAGGGCGGTGCGCTACTACCACCACCTGGGTCTACTGGAGATTCCGCCCACGGTGCGGGGGCGGCGCGAGTACGGCGTCGAGCACGTGGCCCGTCTGCTGCGTATCCGGTGGCTGGCCGACGGCGGACTGTCGCTGACTCAGGTGGCTGAGATGCTCGCCTCGGACACGATCGGCACCGATCAGGACTCCCGCCGTGAGGCGGTGCTGCGTGACCTGCGGGCCACTCGGGGCACGATCGAGGCGCAGCAACGCAGCCTGGCCGAGCAGGCCTCCCGTGTCGATGAGCTCATCGCCCGGGTGGAGCGCGGTGAGGGCCTGTCCCCCGCCCCCAGCGCTCTGACACGTTTCTACGACGATATCGAGGCCAGGATCGCCCGCCTGGGCGGCAGCATGCGAGGGCTGCGAGCCGAGCGCCAGATGATGGTGGTACTCGCCTCGCTGGGCATGGTGCCCGACAGTGCGATCCCCTTCATCGAGGGACTGGATGAGGCCGATCGGGAGCTGGCCGCCCAGCAGATCGCGGACTTCACCCGGCTGTCCACGCTGGCCAAGGCCGAGGGCCGGGCCGAGGCCCACCGGCTCGCGCACAACAGCTGGGGGCTGGCGTGCCGTCACAAGGAGCACGCCCTGGCCGTCCTGGACGACCTGCCCTCAGGTGCTCTGGGGCGCGCCATGTGGCGACTCACCCATGTGCTGACCGCTTCCAGCTACCCCCACCCGGCTCAGCATGCCTTCGTGGCTGAGCTCATGGAGCTCATGCTCGCCGATCCGGACTTCGCCGCAACGATCCGCCGCTCGGCGGGAGAGGAGCCAGTGCTGTGAGAGCCAAGGCAAAGAAGGCAACAAGGACGTCAGCAGCAACCTCCCGTACGGATGCGGCTCTGCCCACCGCGGATTCCCCTCCCGCCGCGGTCCGTGACCTGGGAGCCGACTCTGAGCCACCGGTGCACGTGCGCGGTCTGGTCAAGCGCTTCGGGCGCTTCAGGGCACTCGATCACCTCGACCTGGAGGTGGAGGCGGGCAGCGTCCACGGCTTCCTCGGTCCCAACGGGGCGGGTAAATCCACCACGATCCGAGTGCTGCTGGGGCTCTATCGGCCCGACGCCGGAAGCGTGAGCGTGCTGGGCCGCGAGCCGTGGAGCCAGGCCGCGGCCATCAACCGGCAGGTCTCCTATGTTCCCGGCGACGTGGCGCTGTGGCCGGCTCTGACCGGCGGACAGGTGCTCGACGCCCTGGCCGGGCTGCGCGGATCGCGCGACACCGATCGGGAGGCCGAGCTCATCGAGCGGTTCGATCTCGATCCGACCAAGCGGGTACGGACTTATTCCAAGGGGAACCGGCAGAAGGTGGCGCTCGTGGCCGCCCTGGCCGCGCCGACACGGCTGCTCGTGCTCGACGAGCCCACCAGCGGTCTGGATCCTCTCATGGAGCGGGTCTTCACCGAGGAGGTCGCCAGGGCCGCCGGCGAGGGCCGCACGGTTCTGCTCTCCAGCCATATCCTGGCTGAGGTCCAACGGCTGTGCAGTGCGGTGACGATCATCAAGAACGGCCGCGTCGTCGAGCACGGCGATCTGGGGACCCTGCGGCGCCTGTCGCGCACCCGTATCGAGCTGGGCGCTGCTACCGACGAGCTCGGCACCATCTCGCAGGCACTGGAGACCATGGATCTCGACGTCGTCGAGGACAGTGGCCGCCTCAGCTTTGAGGTAACAGCAGAGCAGGTGCCAACGGTACTGAGCCTCACGGGTGAGCACCGGATCCAGGACGTCACCTGTGAGCCGGCCAGTCTGGAGGATCTCTTCCTGCGTCATTACGAGGAGTCCCGATGAGCACGGCGCAGAGCACGGCAGTCGTTACGAGAATTCCGACCGGCAGGACCGAGGCAGGCGGCACCCTGGCCGGCTGGGGCACCTGTCTGCGGATTCTGCTGAGACGATTCCGGGTTCAGATCGCCGCCTGGCTGGTGCCCCTGTGGCTGTTGGTTAGTGTCACCGCACCGAGCTACGAGAGCATCTACCCCTCACTGGAGACCCGGACGGTGCTCATCGAGCAGATGCGCAAGTCTCCGGGAACCCAGCTGCTCTACGGCTATGTCCCCATGCCCGGCCGACTCGGTCAGCTCCTTCAGTGGGAGACCGGGACCTTCCTGCTGATATGCACCGCTCTCATGGCGATCCTGCTGACCTGCCGGGTACTGCGGGCGGACGAGGACGAGGGACTCGTCGAGATCCTGCGCGCCGCGGGTGCCGGCAGGGCGGTTCCCTTTCTCGTGCCGGTGGCCCTGGTGTGGGCGGTGGTCGGCGCCCTGTCTGCGGGGGTCGGAGGCGTTCTGACCTGCCAGACCAGGAGCATTGAGGAGCTGACGGTCTCCGGCGCCTGGGCCCTGGCCGGGACGATCTGCGCGACCGGATGGGTGTTCTCGGCCGTCGCGGCGGTGGCCTCCCAGCTGGGACGTCAGGTCGGCCAGGCCCGGAGCCTGTCCATGATTGTGCTCGCACTCGCTTTCGTGATGCGGGTGAGCGCCGACCAGCTCTCAGACGGCAGCAGCTCGGACTGGCTCAGGTGGCTGACTCCCCTGGGGTGGCGCGACCTCGTGCGTCCTTACACCGATGACCGGTTCGCGGTGCTCGCGGTCTGCTGCACCGTTTCCATCGCACTGGCGCTCAGCGCCTTGGTGCTCGCCGCGCGCCGCGAGTACCTGGACGGCTACCTGCCCGACCTCAGCTCGTCTCAACGTAGGTGGCGCATATGCGGCCATATGGATCTGCTCGGGCGTCTGTCGTGGCGGAGCCTCATCGGCTGGGCCATGGCCTCAACGGGTCTCGCACTTCTGTACGGCTCCGTGTCAGGCAGCGTCAAGGACCTGCTGGCCCCCGGTTCTCCGACGGCCTCCTGGGTCGGCAAGATGGCCTCGGGGTCCCCGGTGGAGCAGTTCGTATCGCTGATGACAGTGGTGACGGTGCTGCTCGTGGCCGTGGCGGTGGTACGACGGATGAACTGGTTGGCGGGTCTGGAGCGCACGGGCCTGGTGGAGGTTGAGCTCGCTGCCGGAGTCGGTCGTGGACGTGTGTTCCTCTCCCAGGTTCTGGGCGCACTGATCGAGTCGATAGTCCTGCTGCTGGTCTCGGCAACGGTCCTTGCGGCGACGACGGCGACTCAGCTCACGGACGACCACGCCGTGGCACGCTCCTTCGTGTTCACGGTGAGTCAGCTGCCCGGCATGGCGGCGGCCGTCGGCATCGCGGCAGCCCTGGTCGGCCTGGCACCGAAGCTCACGGGCATGTCCTGGGCGGTAGTCGCCTGGAGCGCCTTCGCTCAGTTCTTCGGCGGGCTCGTGGAGCTCAAGGACTGGGCCAAGGATCTGAGCGTGCTCGGTCACCATCTCGACGTCGTCGGCTCACTCGACTGGAAGCCCTTGGCCGTCCAGAGCGCGGTTGGCCTCGTCGGCGTTGCGATCGGTCTGGCTGCCTACACCCGCCGCGACCTGCCCTCCTGACAACGAGACGCGTTCTTTTACCTCATCATCTCTGTTGCTCTCAGAGCAGACAGGCCGCGCTGGCCAGGTGGAGAAGGGCAGCGACAAGAGGGAACGCAACCATTCCCGGCACGCGGTGCACGACACCGATAGCGGCGTCTCCGAACTGGGCGGCCGCCGCTGCGACCAGGACGAGCAAGGTCAGCGGCCGAGCAGGAGCCAACCAGACGACGACAGCGACCAGTGCTCCGAGCGGGACGCTCCGGGCCGTGTACATGGCCGGATAGAAACGTCCCCCGGACTCGCCTTCCCCGGAAGGGTCGAGCGTCTGCGGGCGGATCACCGCGACGACACCGAAGCCTGCTGAGATGATTCCCAGTGACGAGTTCAGCAATGCGAGCCACCATGGCATGAGGACCACTCCCTTATATCATTCAGAACTGAATCATTCCATAGTGTACCGTTGACGTCATGGGAAGAGAAGACGGCCACGCGATCCTGTCCTCGACGTGCTTCCAGCTCGGTATCGCAGGAGCCCAGATCACCCGATCGTTCTCACTGCTCATCCAGCACACCGGCCTCACCCACAAGCAGGTGGGACTGCTCGCCATCGTCGACACCGCCCAAGCAAGTTCTCAACGAGAGATCGCCGCACGGCTCGGTGTCGCCCCGAGCCTGGTGGTGTCGCTGGTCGACCAGCTCGCCAGCATCGGCGCCGTGCGCAGGACGCGCAGTCGGACCGACCGTCGGGTACAGGTCATCGAGATCACCGACGACGGACGTCAGTTACTGCGGCTCGCCACCGATGCCGCCAAGAAACTCGACACCGACCTGCGCAAGCACCTCTCCCCCGCCGACCTCCAGGCCCTGGACAGGCTCCTGCCCGCCCTCCTTCAAGCCTCTTCAGTCGCAGCCAGGAGCAGGGCGTAGCAGCCGACACGCTTACCGCCATCACCGCACCACCACAATGCGCTTTCCTGCTCCAGACATGCTCTCAGCATCGCGGCGAGCGTCCACGATCCAGTCAAGCGGGTGGACGGCAGTGATCAGTGTTTCGACCTTGCCGGCATTCACCTGCACAGCGAGCCGAACCGGGTCCTTCTCATTCGGTTTTCCCGAGACCATGCGGATGACCGGACCTGACGGCAACATGGACCTGAGAGTCATTCCAGAAGGATCCAAGGGGCGATGGCCGCCAGTCCCACATGCGGCAGGGCCGCAGCGCATCGAGCGGAACCGCGTTCAACAGGCCACTTCCAGCCGGAGCCTGTTCAAGCCGGCTACTTGCATAAGATCGGGGTGGCACTGACCAGGGGGTGTCCACACTGCACGGGACCCGCATCCTCGTGGGGCACACCCACCTCTCGGCCAGTAGCACTCCATCCCTACCTGGTGCAGTACGCACCAAGGTGCACCAGCGCGACTGTGCACATCCCTTCAACGCGCCCGGATACCCCGCCTCACCCTTGTATCAGATGTCACGGCGCCCGAAACTCTCAGAAGTCATGAGGCGACACACATCCTTGGAGTCAGGACTCGGCACCTCGCCCGTTTCACCGGGTACGGGCCTCGATGCGCCTCGCCAGTGCCCCCAGGGCCCAGTTCACGATGACGTAGGCGACGGCGATGATGACGTAGGTCTGGAAGAAGACGGACAAGCGGGCGTCGATCTTCGCCTGGCCGATCATCGTGGAACCGCGATACATGAGGTCGGGATAGGCGAGCACGTACGCCAGTGTCGTCCCCTTGATGATGGTGACCATCTGGGTGATCAGCGTCGGGAGCATAAGACGCAGGGCCTGCGGGGCCAGGATGAGGCGCATCGTGAGGGACCCGCTCATTCCCAGCGCCAGTGCGGCCTCTGTCTGCCCTCGGTCCAGGGCGCGGACGCCTGAGCGGAAGACCTCCGCCGTCGTCGCCGAGGTGCACATGACGATGGGCAGGGCCAGCTTCCAGAAGTCCGAGACGTCCACGAAACGCGGAACCACCAGCAGGAAGAAGTAGACGAGCAGCAGCATCGGCACCGCTCGCATGGCATCGATCCACAAGCCGATCAGCCACCTCACGGGCCGGTTGTCCAGCAGGCGGAGCCATCCCAGGACGATTCCCAGAGGGAAGGTGAGGACGGCTGCGACAGCCCCGAGGGACAGGGTGTTGCCGGCGGCCTCCAGAAGCTGACTGACCACTGAGCGCCCCAGGAAGTATCGCCACTCGGGATAGTCGAGCTGGCCCGCGAGGTCCAGTCGGTAGAGGACCGCGCCCAGCAGCGCCACGATCCCAAGAACCGCGACGACTGATCCGATGGCGATCATGATGCGCCCCCGCGGACCCGGCTCATCGAAGAGCAGCGCCGCGTCCGTCACCCCGGAGTCTCTGCCACGTTGTCTGGCAGGACGAGGGTCTGTCATGGGCATGATGTCAGAACTCATGCGCGCTCCTCCGTCCCCATGAACTCGAGCCGCCTCTCAAGAAGTCCACCGAGCCTCGTGGCGGCGAAGGCGATTGCCAGGTAGGTCAGGCCGGAAGTGAGGAAGGTGATGACCCCGGCCGCTCGCTCCTGGTTGATCTGCTGTGTAACGGCCGTCAGCTCGACGACGCCGACCGCCGCAGCGAGCGAGGAGCCGATGAGGCAGGCGATGAAGATGTTGACCAGTGGCTGGATCGTGCGTGCCAGGGACTGTGGCAGGACGATGCCACGGATGATGAGCCAGAAGGGCATTCCCAGTGCGCGCGCGGCCTCGATCTGTCCCTTCGGCACCGAGTTGATCCCGCTGCGCACCGTCTCGCACACGAATCCGGACGAGGAGAAGACCAGGGCGACGATCACCGACCAGAACAGTGGAATGCGGATGCCGACGTTGGGAAGCGCCAGGCCGATCAGCACCATGAGGCACAGGTTGGGGATGTTGCAGGCCACCGTCACCCACGCCGTCGCCAGTGCTCTGAGAGGAGGGATGGGGCCGACCCGGAAGATGGCCATGAGCGAGCCCAGGACCAGTCCGCCTGCGTAGGACAGCACAGAGATCACCAGCGTGATGAGCAGGCCGGAGCCGATATCAGCGAGATTGTCGGTTATGGCACTCACGGTCGCCTCCTTGAAGGATCCGGTTCGTCAATCATGACGTGAACGCTGCGGGCTGCCGCCCCGGTCGGTTCTGCGGAGGACCTGACCGGGGCGATGTAGCGAGGAGATCGTTCAGGAGTCCTGTGGAGCCTGGTCACCGCCTTGCGCGGGTGCAGGCTCGGAACCGCCCTCGGGAGCGGGAGTCTGCTCCCCGCTACCCGCACCGTCGGCACCGGCGGTCGACGACCCGGGAACCGAGCCGATGGCCGGCGGCTGGGGCGCGTCGCCACCGAGCGACTTGCCGATCGTCGCCTCCCAGATGGTCTTCCAGGTGCCGTCAGACTCGATCGTCTGCAGGAAGGTGTTGACGAAGGCCTGAGCCCCGGAGTCCTTGGGGAGTCCGATGCCGTAGGGGTCCTCGGCGAAGGTGTCGCCGACGATCTTGACCTTGTCATTGGACAGGACCTCGCTCTTGAGCAGGGACTGGTCCACGACGTAGGCCTTGACCTGTCCGCTCTCAACGGCGGCGACGCACTTGGCCTGGGTGTCGAAGGGTTTGGCCGTCGCGTTGGGGGCGTACTTCTTCAGGGCGGAGGCCGATGAGGAGTTGGACTGGACCGCGACGTCCCCGGTCAGGCTGTCGACGCCCGTGATGTCCTTGTTGTCGGCCTTGACCAGGATGGCCTGGCTGGAGGCGTAGTACGGGCCGGCGAAGTCGATCTTCTCGGCTCGCTCCTGGGTGATCGTGTAGGTGGCGATGACGGCGTTGACCGTGCCGTTGACCAGGAAGGTCTCGCGAGTCTCAGCCTTGACCTGCTGGATCTCAAGGAGGGAGCGGGCATCGTCACCGCCGATGATGTAGCGGGCCAGGGCCTGAGCGATGGCCGCGTCGAAGCCGGAGATCTTCTTCGTCTTGGAGTCCTCCCAGGAGAAGACCTCGGAGGTCGTGGTCCCGCCGGTGACGAACTTGCCCGCCTTCTTGATGGCCGATGCCCAGCTGGAGGCGGCTATGGCGTCATCGGCGGCCACCGGACCGGAGTTGATGGCCTTGTCGTACTCGGCCGTGGAGGCTGACGCCGAGTCGACAGTCTCGCCGTCGGCGCCCGTATCGGCGCATGCCGCCAGCACACCGGCCAGAGAGACTGCGCCTGTGGTCACCAGAAGACTGCGGCGGGAAAGGGTGGTCATGGTATTCCTTTCGTTGAGACGGAGACGGGCCATCCCAGGCTTGGGACCTGAGGTGGGCGCCGCACCCGGCAGGAGGCGCGGTTCGGAGTTCAGTGGCTGAGCACTTTGGAGAGGAAATCGCGGGCACGCTCGGTGCGCGGAGAGGAGAAGAACGCTGCGGGGCTGCCGGACTCAATGATCCGGCCTTCATCCATGAAGACGACGCGGTCGGCCGCCGAGCGGGCGAAGCCCATCTCATGGGTGACGACGAGCATGGTCATACCGGAGGTCGCCAGGTCCTTGATGACGTCCAGGACCTCGTTGATCATCTCGGGGTCCAAGGCGCTGGTGGGCTCATCGAAGAGCATGACCTTGGGATCCATGGCCAGCGCACGGGCGATCGCAACGCGCTGCTGCTGGCCTCCGGAGAGCTGGGAGGGGTGCTTGCCGGCCTGGTCCTCCAGCCCGACGCGGGTCAGCAGCTCACGCGCCCGGTCCTCGGCCTGCTCCCGGGAGATGCCTCGCACCTTGACGGGCGCCAAGGTGATGTTGTCCAGCACTGTCCGGTGGGGGAAGAGGTTGAAGGACTGGAAAACCATCCCCACCTCAGCGCGCAGCTGCGCGAGCGCCCTGCCCTCCTGCGGCAGCGGGATCCCATCGATCTCGATCTCGCCGTCCTGAATCGGCTCCAGACGGTTCACGGTGCGGCACAAGGTCGACTTACCCGAGCCCGAGGAGCCGATGACGACCACGACCTCACCACGGTGGACATCGAGAGAGACGTCGTCGAGCGCCTTGAAGCGGCCGTAGTACTTCGTGACATGGCTGATGCGCACCAGAACGTCACTGAAATGCCGGCTCTCCCGCCGAGCATTTTCGGCATCGTTGTCGAGAGCGTACTTGATGTCCTCAGTCTGTCCTGTAACCGCCTGATCAGGAGAGGGTGCGGATGTAGTCACGAGTACCTCGTCTCAATGTGGATATGGGAGCGATATCTGTCTCATCGACAGCAACACATCCACATGCGCACCGCATTCCTCCTTGCTCACCACCGCGCAGATCTTGAGAAAGAGTCAACTTAAGAACCACTGCTCCCCGCGGCGACCTACATGGCTAGTGCTCGCGATGAGTACCTGCAGGCAACAAGGTCGGCACAGTTCTGACCCTTCGTCAGGAAGACTAGCATCGCTGCCAGGCGAGACGTCAACCGCATCTCAGAAACACGGTCCCGATGTGGGGTGATGGTCACACGCCACGCAGAGCGCCTATACGCTCAAGTCGACCACCGGTCGTAGTCTCATTCGCATGAGCCCCGCGAATACAGCTGATCCGCGCCGCCGACTCCAACCCGAGCAGCGCCGGGAGGAGTTGGTGAAAGTCGGGGTTGAGCTGTTCGCCGAGGGGACCCTTGACCGTACTCACGTCAGTGAGATCATCGAACGTGCCGGCGTGTCACGCACGCTCTTCTACCACTACTTCCCCTCCAAGACCGCCTTCGCACGGGCAGTCGTGGAGAGCGAGATCCTTCACCTTCACGGTCTGGTGGAGCAACAGATCGAGCCGACGCTGGAGGCAGCGATCTCCACCTTCGCGGGCTACGTGAGAGCCAGACCGAACAGCTTCCGAGCCCTGCACACCGGCGGTCTTGACCAGGATCCACAGATCGCGGCCGCCCTGGCCACCAGCTTCGAGCGCTATGAGCGCCTTGTACTCATGCTCCTGGGAATCACACATCCCGACGATCGCTCGATGTTCGCCGCCAAGATATGGATCAGCACAATGATCGCCCTGTGCCTGGCCTGGTTGGATCGTCCCGAGATCAGCCAGGAGACCATCACGAACATGTCCGCCCAGGCGCTGCGGAGCCTGGTCTCCCAAGCGCAGCAGGACGACCAGAGATGCTCCCCAAGAGCTCCGACATCAGACTTCCCCGACCAGCCGATCGATCAGTGAGAGCACACCGCCCTACCTTTTTTCACCTTTTGGATATTTTTCCGGCATTCCAACCTCGTCGTAAGTAACGGCAGTCGTGTAAGATTAAACGTGATAGCCTCTCCTCCGGTTGTACACAACGTGCAATAAGAGCGACGTCGAGCGCTGCCTGTAGCAGGGCGCCTCACTCTCAGAAGGAGAGCCAACCATGCCTGAAGGTGCCACTGGACACGCGGTGGCCGCGCACAGAAAAACGTCTCGCGTGCTCTTCGCACCAGAGACATTCAACTTCGCCGAGGTGACCCGCTCCATCGAGGTCGCCCGTCGCATGCCTTCCGATGTGGAGTGCGTCTTTGCGGGCTTCTCACTACGCAACTCGGAGTACATCAAGGCTGCGGGCTTTGACTTCCGCCTGCTCACACCGTACCTGAGTGACGAGGAAGGCCGGCTGGCGCTGGATTTCGACCAGGGTCGAAGCCTGCGCCACCCGTTCACGGCGCAGATGCTCGCCCAGCGGGTCGCAAGCGAACGAGTACTGCTGCGCTGCCTGCGCCCGGACGCCGTCGTCATCGGAGTCACTCCCAGCCAGTTTATTTCAGCGCGAGCCGAGTGCGTACCATTGGTTTTCGTACGGCCCTTCGCCTACTCGCTGGCCCACTTGGAGGCTGCACGCAAGGTGGGCGCCACCGGCTTCCTGCCCCGTACCACCCCTGAAGAGTGCCTGGTCGACAACGCGGCCGCTCATCTGCTCCACACGGTTGGAACCCGGGCCCCCCTGTTACGCGCCTTCCACCAGGTGGCCAAGGCCAACGGCGTCTGCCTGCCTCAGGGGGTGTTCGCTGGGCTCACCGCGGACCTCAACCTCATTGCCAGTGCCCCGCATCTGCTTCCCCGGTGGTTGGAGATGCCCGAGGGACACCAGGTGGTGGGACCGGTCTACGCCCAGCTGCCCGGCGAGGTTCCCGAGATCGTTGCCGACCTGGCCGCCGGTCCCAAGCCCCTGGTGTACTTCGCAGTGGGCTCATCGGGGAACCGAGACCTCGTCCTCGACATGCTCAGAGGCCTGGGGCGGGCCGACTGCCAAGTACTTGCGCCGGTGCGCTCCCACCTCCGCGACGAGGACTTGGACACCCTCCCCCTCAACATCCATGTCACTGACTGGATCCCGGCCCACCAACTGGGCGAGGCCGTCGACCTGGCCATCACCCACGGCGGAGAAGGAACGGTGCAGACCAGCTGCGTCCAGGGATGGCCCTTCATCGGGATCCCGTTGCAGCTCGAGCAGCGCTTCAATGTCCAGCGCTGCGTGGCCTTCGGCTCGGCTCGGCTCATCTCCCAGAAGGAGGCTCACAGGGCCGACTGGGCGGCACTGGTGCGTGAGTCACTGGCCGACGACGGCATGCGCTCTCGCGCCCAGCGCATGGCCGAGCTCATGAAGGGGCTGGATGGTCCGGGCCAAGCGGCCGCCGCGATCTGCGAGCTGCTCTGAGTCTGCGGCCTACGCCTGTGCCCGGGCGCTGGCGTAGAGGCACACGGCTGCCGCGGCAGCGACATTAAGGGACTCGGCCTTGCCATAGAGCGGAATCGAGACGACGGCGTCGGCCCGGCTCAGCGCCTCTGCAGGCAGCCCACGGGCCTCGTTACCGAGCAGCCAGGCGCTGGGTGCCCCCAGGAGCGACTCGGCCTCGAAGAGGTCGAAGTCCCCGCGTCCATCGGCCGCCAGGACAGTGAGTCCGGCCTCATGAAGGGCGGCCACGGCGTCGTCCAGGGCCACACCGGTGACGACGGGCAGGTGGAAGAGACTTCCGGCAGTGGAGCGCACGACCTTCGGCGCGGTGGGATCCACGCTGCCCCGCACGAGCACAACGGCGTCGGCTCCGGCCGCGTCGGCGGCTCGGATGATGGCACCGGCGTTTCCGGGGTCCTGCGCCTGCGTGAGCACGGCGATGAGCCTGGCCCCGGCCAGGGCGGTGGCCAGCGCCTCGGAGCCGGCGGCCTCCTCGGTGGCGACGACGGCGAGGACGCCCTGGGCATCAGCGCTCATGGCGTCCATGACCTGTTCACTGGTGACGTGCATGTAGAGCCCGGCCGCAACGGCCTCCTCCCAGATCTCGCCGTGACGCTTGACAGCGGCCTCAGTGAGGTAGACATCGAGAACGCGGTCGGAGGCGTAGCGGACTGCCTCGCGCACACCCTGGGGACCTTCGACGAGGAAGCGACGATGCTTGTTCCTCACGTTACGGCGGGACAGGCCGGCCACACGGGAGATGCGGGCCGAGGCCGGGTTGTTCAGCACCTCGTGGCCGGTGGCCGGCCCCTCGCCGACAGTGCGCCGCCGCGGCCCGCGAGCAGCAGGCCTTCCGGCAGGGTCATCTAGAAGTTCGTCAGGGTCCGGGGAGACGATATGGCTCATGGCATGAGCCTACGGGGAATGACAGGGAAACATCACTATTCCCCAGACGATCACAGCAAAAGAGTCTCATCCACCGGAACAAGATCCCGAACCAAGTCACTGTAAAGTGGCCTTCATCTCATTATTATCACGACATGACCCACAGCACCCTTCAGCCTCCATCCCTCGACATCACCTTGCCAGCACCTTCACCCAGCGTTCTCGACATCTTCGTTGTCTGGCACCCAGAAGATAAGGAGGGGGCGAGTATCTGCGACGCACTATTTGAGCACTACCACTCCGACGCCTTTGCTGGACTAGCGGGAAGCGCAGTGGAGGTCTACGGAAGATCGTGCGCACTGCCCGGAAACAACGAGCTCCCCGCCCCCATCGTCACTGTTGATGGAGTCGTCGGCAACGGGGAACGGGCCTCAAACGCCAACGCAGCTCAGCACTCCGTCATCCTTCCATTCATTGACGAACACCTCGTACGCGCATCTATCAACGAGTCCTCCGAATGGCGAGAATATCTTAACGGCATCGCAATTTTACAAAACAAATACAACCAGCCAAACTGCCACACATTGGTTATCCCTATACTGCCCAAGGTAATTCCCGACTATTCAAACTCCCCCATCATCGCTAGCCTTATGAACAAGCGGGGAGTGAAACAAGGGAACATTGGGAACCTGAGCGTCCCCAAAAAAAGACATTCCACCGTAGCTGAAGGTGAACTAACCAGGGACCTTGGACAAGCTATCATACAAACTCTTCTGCGAGACCCTAAGAAACAGGAACGACTGCGCATATTCATCAGTCACTCGAGATACGATATCCCCAAGAAAGACAAAAACGACATCAACCCGACAGGAGTCGTATCAAAAGTCCGCTCATGGATAGAAAAAACCAAACTCGCCGACTTTGTTGACATTCACGACATCCAGCCTGGGGATGACTGGAATAAAGAAATCGTAAAACAAGTTCAGTCCGGCGCACTACTCATGGTTCGCACTGATCACTACAGCAGTCGGGAATGGACGCAACGGGAAGTCTTAGAAGCGAAAAAGGCCGAGATACCGGTCGTCTGCCTCAGCGCCCTCACAGAAGGCGAACAACGAGGTTCTTTTCTTCTCGACCACGTTCCAACGGTGGCCTACCCTACCTCCACTGGGCACAACAACCAGCCCAAGAAGAGAGACCCACAAGGAAAAGCCATAGTATCTGCCATTAACAGACTTATCGACGAGGCGCTCAGGCAATCACTATGGCACCACCAAGAAATACCTCAGTCGGTTAACCAAACACAGGAGAAAGAAAAAGGAGCCCCAAAAGAAGAACCTGATAGCACACACCAAAATGACAACCATGGTTTTGACGTAGCGCCAGCACACGCCCCCGAGCCGCTCATGCTTACGAGATTTTTATACGAGCACAAAAATAAGTTCCCCAATGACACCCATTTGTGGCTTATTCACCCAGATCCGCCTCTCCTTCCTCCCGAGCACGAGATAATGGTAGATTTGTGCGCTCTCGCTTCATACGAGCGTAGTCAAGTTCACCTTCTCACCCCACGTACATTCTTTGCTGCTGGAGGGCCATACGGTCAAGGAGAGCCAAAACTCAGCACTTCAAATCTCGCACTAAACCGCCCTCTATCAGAGTTCACTCTCGGGGTCTCTATGTCCCAGAATGAGGATATCGAAGCGTTAGGCCTACGTACAAAACATCTTGAACTTGTCGTGGCAGAGGTGGCGCAGATGATGCTGCTGTCCGGTGGATGCATCACATACGCTGGTGCAGTTGGAACCCACCTGACTCGTGACAGCTTGGTGGGTTTTCGGTGGCTCGGCGTGAGTTTTCGTTGGTATTGCTGTGTTGGGGGTCTGGTGGTGGGGCACTAAGAGCCCGTATGGTGGGCTGGTGTGAG
>NZ_CAUROW010000029.1:0-25524 GCF_963526355.1 uncultured Actinomyces sp.
ACAACCATCAACACAACTACCCGCAGCCGCTTGACACACCACATAGGGGCACCCCGGATGAGATCCTCACCGAACGCCAGCAAAAAACACACGACACTAAACCGAAACTGTGATCATAATCACGCCTGATTAGTTATTGCAACACCCGGTTAAATACCGGTACCCTGACTCTGTCAGTCAGATTGCACTCACTGCAATATGCCGCGCATAGTTGGCTGAACTTGAGTCCATCTTTTGGGTGAAGCGCACCGATTCCTGGGATGTGTGCCTAGGTCTTCAACAGGAAAGGAAGCTTTACGTAATATTGCGAGCAGACGTTCAGCTCCCGGTATACGTATAAGTGGCGGAACAACTATTGGCCTATTGGGTGAACCATACCAGGACTCCTGCCTGTCTTCCGCCTTACCTTAGAATGGAACATAGCGTTGGGCTGGACGTAGACAGGCATAGCTGGGTCCGTTACATGAGCGAATGCCCGCCGAAGTTTAATCCTCTAACTGAGAACTTCAGCGTCGGTATCTTGGGGCGGCACAGAGTTGCTGTACTTGGAGTTGCCAAGAATTCTTGTGCTCTGCAGCATCACGCTAGGAGAAGGGAGCGACGTCAAATGAGTTTAACTTTGTCATTTGGTGATGAAAACTCAATCCTGGACAGCGTAACTGCGAAGCGACGATGTTCGACATACGCGTGTAATATCTCGGGCGAATGGCGCAAACCCGTGCGATACAGTCTGAATGTCTCCATCATGATGAGTCCACAGTAGAGCTGATGACATCCTGAAGCTGTCGCGTATGCGTTTAAAGCCCACCAGTTATCAACCCTACGACGCTGGTAGAGAATAGTGAAAACCATTGCTATCGAATCGAGAATAACTATGTCAACACAATCGTTCAACTCAGCAATCAATATTTCAGCAAAGCGGACTCCAAAGGTAAATAACGAGGCTGCAGGAACAGCCGTCGCAGCTTCGCTACCCGAACTCTGGTATCCGGGTACCTATGACAGCCAACGGCAAAAGTTGATCCCTTCGTTGGTCGAGCTATATAACGCGGCCGGGAACATCGTTCGGGCTGCCGTTGCGAAACGTTGTGACGCTACAGTTCTGGACTTGGGCGCAGGAACCGGTCTACTTGCGAACGCTGTACGTGCTTCTGTTCCGTGGTGCGAAATAGTTCTCATGGATCACTCAGAGCCCATGCTAGCCAAAGCACGCGAACGCTTCGACACAGATAATCACGTTTCGTACATATTATCTGAATTTACTTCTTTGGACAGTCACCATGAGTATGATGCTGTGGTATCGGCGCTGGCTATCCACCACCTTGAAGACCTGGAAAAACAGTCTTTATTTGCACGCATTAAAAACGCCATTCGCCCTGGCGGCGTATTCGTCAACGTCGAGCAGGTCTGCGCCCCGCGCGATGATGTCGAAGAACTCTATGATGAGATGCATGTTGCTCATGTTCAAAGGGCGGGGACGACAGCCGAAGAATGGGGTGCGGCGCGAAATAGGATGAAGTTTGATAAGCCCGCACCGATGTACTCTCAGCTTAAGTGGCTGGAAAATGCTGGATTTCAGGATGTCGATTGCCTATACAAGAACTTCCGGTTTGCAACTATCGTCGGATGGGTGTGATACGATGCTTTACCACATTCTTACCCACGTCGCGCACCGCCATCCCGATCTTCCTGCGCTTACCGTGCCAGGAAGCGAGACCCTCAGCTACTCCGACCTGTTGGTGCTGACCGATACTATAGCGGAGAAGCTCCATGGCCTCGATCCCGGCGATCTTCTCGCAGTCCAGTGCCGGAACTCGTGCGCTTATGTTGCGCTAATTTTTGCGACTGCGAAACTTCGGCTGAGTTACGTACCCATCATGTCGAACTTCACCAGCACGCAGGTTGACGAAGTCGCACGAATGGAGCCAAGGCTATACGTCCACGACATTGAGTGTGATATTCCTCCCCGATGGCAAGAGCGGGCTATCGCATTGGAAAGTCTAACTGCCGAACCGGGTGTCGCCATTCAAAGCCTTCCTCCGCGTACTCCGTCGATGCTTCCTCCTGAGACATTCCGGGTCATGTGGTCCTCGGGCTCCACCGGTCAGAGCAAGCCAATTGTCTGGCGTCAAGATAAGCTCGCCGCGGAACGTCTGCGTTGGAACGCTCACGTTGGCTTTAGCCATGAGGACGTGTTTCTCTGTCTTCACACTCTCGAAGTTGCACACGCGACAGACCTACACCTCTTTTCATCGGTGGCGGCCGGCGCCCACCTCGTTTTGTTGCCAGTTGCCGGCGACACGAGCCAGTTTGTCGATTTAGTGGAAAAGTACTCGGTGACCGTGCTGAGCGCTTTGCCAGCTCATTATCGGGAGATAATCGACCGATTCGGAAATGATGCGTCAACTCCACGGCGGCTTTCCACGATTACGTGTGCAATGTCGGGTGGAGCAATAACAACTGATCAACTACTTAGTGACGCATACTCAATGCTCGGACTTGAACTTCGAGAAATATATGGATCCACAGAATTTGGGCTCGCTATGATTGCACCGCCCGCGACCGGCGGTCGCCGACATGATCTTCTGCCGGTATCAGGAGTTGGCATTGCGTTACATGGTAATGAAAATCCGGGAGAAATTGAACTCGATTCGTTCTTAACTGCTGAAAAATATTGGCGCAGGAGCGAAGACTCTCGGCGAACCTTTGCTCCAGGAGTGTTCCGTGCCGGTGACCTTGCCCTCAGAACTGACTCCGGAGGCTATCGGATTCTGGGACGCGCATCGGATTACGTTATAAGTCAAGATGGCAGTTCGGTCAATCTCTTTGAGATTGACGAGCGCCTTCGTAAACGGTATTCATCGGCGGAAATCCTGAGCATCCAAGAGAAAAATTCTCTCACAGGTCGTCCCCGTGTGCGAACGTATGTCGGCGCCGACGGACCTGATGAGGGCACGATTAGAAGCGCTCTACTCGAGGAGGGGCTGATGGTAGAAGTCGCTGTGGAACGAATTGGGAAGATTCCCCGCACGCCCGTTGGAAAATATGATAAAGGTGCTCTTATTGCGCAACGCGCATTTTACACGCCCACCGGACCGGTTCGGTATGAGTATGGGGAAGGAACTGGCCAAAGTAGCAGTATCATAATGCTCCCTGGCCTCGGATTCGGTGCCCGTGTTTTTGAACCCCTTGCCGAGGCGCTGTCTGATATCGCGCGCGTATTTGTCCTTGATTTGCCTGGTCATGGCGAATACACACGAGCCAACGACTACACATTTGCAAGCTACGTCACTGTCATTCGAGATTTTCTACGTACCATTGAATCCGACAACATCATTCTCCTGGGATGGTCTCTTGGGGCAACGATTGTGTGGGAGACACTTCTAGCGGAAGAGAACGATCACAAGAATCCTCTAGTGTCCGGGGCTGTTATTGTAGAGCAGTCGCCCTGCCTGGTCCTCGAAGAGGATTGGCCTCATGGAGCGTACGGTCAACTTACCCCCAATTCTGCGGCAGAGACTTACCGAGGGATCCAAACCGATCCTTCCGGTTTCATCGACGACCTCGTTGCTCAGTCTATGTACTCACGAAAACGGACGGTCCCGTGCGACCCCGCGTCTGAGGCGGGCGTTGTCTATCCAGATGCACTGCAAGCGCTGTGGCATGAAGCGACACACATCGATCAACGCACAACTGTGACAGGTCTTCACATTCCGACGCTTCTCATTTTTGGTGAAGCTTCACGGGTGTACCCGACTGACGTCGGAAATTGGCTCAGATCGCACCTACCAGAAGCCATCCACGTTAAATTCACGGACGCGGGGCACATGCCGTTTCTTGACGAGCCAGAACGATTCGCAACTACAATTCAAGGATTCGTCTCCAATTTAAAATCTAGAATAGGAAACTGATATGAAGCGCATAATTTGGGTGTATCCAGACAGGGCAACTACTTGGCAACGGACGGTCGAGGCGAATATTTGGGACGTCTATGTCGACATTGCTCGTGAGCAGAAATTCGAAATGAGTCTCTGCGCTCCAGAAGATATCTCTTTTACGCGCGCACCGCGCTCGCGCCAACCAGGCGTTTTCGTCAAAGGAGAAGTCGTTACTCCTTACGATACTGTATTCGTCACGGCTGTATGGTCACTTGCTCATCAGATGGGCGATGTTGCGAATGAATTGTTTCTCTACCGGCTCCTGAAAAAACTTGGTTTCTATTTGCCAATCGATCCAGACATTTCTATGCTGACAACCGACAAGTACGCGGCGTATCTGGAGTTTATCGATTCGCCGATCCCACCAATTCCGACATATCGGATCGGCACAGGAAGAAACGCTGCAAGTAAGGACTACCAACACGCCCTTTCTGACCTGGAATTTCCGGTCATTGTAAAGCCCGCCTATTGGGGTATGGGCGTTGGCGTCTCACGGGCTACGAACCTTGACGAACTCCATGGACTTGTAGGGTTGGCGAGCGCCTCGAATACATCTCTGTTGTGCCAGCCGGACCTCGGTGCAAGTACGGAGGACTATCGTGTCTACATGATCTCCGGCCAGCCACATACGACCATCCGACGTACTCCACATGGTGCGGCTCTGACAGCTAACCTGACTAGCGGAGGATCAGTAAAATGTGTTGACCTGCCCGAGGGATTGATCCCAGCCGTTGAGTACGTACACCAACGGATCGGACTTGAATTCTACTCAATAGACTTTCTTCACGCCGATGGTAAGTTCTGGCTCTCTGAACTCGAACCTGATGCCGCGATCGGATTTCCCGAATCAGAGACATCACGTGCGCGGCAACATCAAGACATCAACGCTCGTTTCGCCGCGTATTACCAACAACATGAAGAATGGCTGGCGGAGCGTTTCGTCTCGGACCGGGCAGAATGATAGGAGAACATCTTGGCTATCGCCGACACCAACACAGACGTCCCAACCATTGGGAAACTCAGCGAGGCTGATTTGCGTCTTACCGCGAGCATGATTCCCACTGTGGCGGAGAACTTACCTGATATCGGATGTGACAGTCTTTCTGAATACCCAATCACAGGCGGTGTGGATATTGCGGCTACAACACGCGCCCTAGCTGAGGGACAAGGAGCGATTCTCATGTCATCTGGCGGTACAACGGGAGCGCCAAAATTGTCTTGGCTGCCGCATGACCTAGGACTGAGGCAGCAGTGCCGCACATGGGATCCGCTTGACGCTTCGAGCGTACTGCTCAATCTTTTCAACCCTGGACGATTGTGGGGGTCTCATTACTACATGCAGGAACTTGCCCGTATATCGTGCTCTGTCGTCCTTCCGGCTGGACCTTTCGACAAGTCTGAGATACCCAATTGGGTTGAAGTGTTCCAGCGGGCAGAAGTCAATGCGTTGGCTGGTAACCCCACAACATTGGCGGATTTCGCCGATGCCTGCCTCGAACACGGCGTTGACCTACCAATAAATAAGATCATTTGGATGGCAGAGCCTTGGGCTACACGGAAGTTGAATTCAATCGCAGCGGCCTTTCCGAAAGCTTCGTTGTGGGGTAACTATGGAGCGGTGGAGACATGGGTGATGGGCACAAGCAAACCGGAATGCACACCGAATGTATTACATCTTCTACCTGGGCATATGATGGAGTGTTACGATAATGGCGCGCTAATTAGCCGTCGAGCGGACGGGTGGGCGGTTCCTCTCCTTCGCTACAATCTGAAGGATCGTGTTGTTCCCGCGCATTGCGCGTGTGGAGGTGAACGCGCTATGCGTGTCCTCGGTCGGGTCGAGGACACTGTAAGCTTACGCAGTGCTATCTTTCGCGCTGACGAAGTACTAGACATCGTTCGTGAGGTTCCAGATGTAGTAGACGCGCAGATCGTACTTTCGTCGGAGAAGGAGACTTCGGCCAGTGTAATGACCATTGACTTTATCGCTGATGGAGCAACTGATGATATCGATCATGTTAACTTAACAGTTCGTGATCGGCTCGTTGCAGGTTTCGTCCACATGGCATCAATTGTCGCCAAGTACCCCGATGCTCTCCGTGTCGAGTGTGTTGATAGTTTAATTAGGATCGGAAGGACAAATAAAACTCCCGCAGTAGTTCGGCGATAACATCTTGACTGCCGATAGAAATTCCTTTGACCACGATATCGACTCTGCGAACGAGGAGAAGACATGACAGAAGATTCCCTAGCCATAACAGTCAGCGCTCGGCAGTGGATTGGGCTGTGCGCGTTGGCCGGAGGGTACTTCATTGCTCTCCTCGACCTAACAATTATCAATCTCGCAGTTCCCTCGCTGACACGGGACTTAAGTGCGTCCACAGCCCAGGTGTTCTGGGCGGTCAACAGCTATGGTCTCGTTCTCGCACTGGCGATCATCCCGTCAGGTCGTTTAGGTGATCGATTCGGGCACCGACGCCTCTTCCACCTGGGGACGATCATCTTGGCAACCGCCAGCCTCGCCTGCGGTGTTGCGACCTCTCCGTTCGTCTTGATCGCCGGCCGGTTCCTTCAGGGACTCGGTGCCGGCATGCTGGTGCCTCAGACTCTCACGCTCATCGGCGTCACCTTCCCTGAAAAGATTCGTGGGCGCGCAGTTGGCATCTGGGGGTCAATTGCAGGAACTGCATCCATCATCGGTCCCCTGGCCGGCGGAGTGTTGATTGATGGTCTTAGTTGGCGCTGGGTCTTCCTCATCAACCTTCCGATTGCGGCTCTCGTCGTGGTTCTGGGTCTGCGAAGTCTTCCGATCGAGGTGGTCCGGTCCGTGAGGATTGATTTCGTGGGAACCTTTCTCGCAGGCATCGGCCTTGTGGCACTTCTATACGGGTGCCTACAAGGTCCCCATGCGGGCTGGGACCTTCTGACCATTGCTTGCCTGCCGTTTGCTGTGTTCTGCCTGTTTGCGTTCTTCCGGTATGAACGTCAGGTAGATCCGAAGCACGCAGTTTTTCCACAGTCTCTTCGCAGAAATCCGCGATTCCTCGTTGCCGCTGTATTCGGGCTCTTTGCTGCCCTTGGTGTATTCGCCTTGACGTTTCTCGTATCGAACTACATCCAGTCCGTGATGGGGCAAACGGCATTCTGGGCGGGCTTTGTTCTCGTGCCAGCATCGATTGCGTCTGTGGTCACAGCACCTATTGCGGGTCGCTGGGTTGATGAAGGGAAGGCCCGCCTCGTCCTACAGATCGGCTTCGGAGCCTCCGCGATGGGAACCGCCCTGAGTATGCTGATTGCCGCTATGGGGGGTTCTTGGGTGTGGTTCCTGGGGGCGACCATCGTTTTCGGTATAGGAAATGGGTTTGTCATGGCGCCACTGACGACAGTAGGTATGACTGCGCTGAGGGGTGACGAGTTCGGTGCTGCGTCTTCTCTCCTCAATGTCCTTCGTCAAGCCGGCCCTGTGTTAGGGGGAGCCATTGTCGGACTCTTGATGCAGATGCTCGCCGCTATGCCTACCGAAGTCGACCCCCTGGGGCTTTCGAGTTCGGTCGTTGCGTGGGTATTAAGCGTTCCCTTGCTGCTATTTATTGTCGGTCTCCTTGTGTATTCGCTCGTTCCGAGGTCGATGGTGTCAGCAATTGATTGAGGTGGTTCCGCGGCAGAGCTCCGCCGTGCATACTGTTGTTGATTTAAAAGGACGTGTCCCACGGAGGTTACGTAAGTTCCTCCACTCGCTGGCGCTTAGTCTGCTGGATGTACTTGCCGACTGTGCTTGGTGCCATATCGCGCTTCTCGGCGATCTCCGTGTAAGTCAGGCAACGGTTGAGGTGGTCGGTCACTATCGACTCGACGCCTCGCCGCCCGAATCACACCAGAAGGCTGCGCTGCTTGACCTGACGACTCATAGCAGTTTGGCAGGTTTGGGGGCTATTCGCATTTGAGGGGGTGGTTGGCGAGGCTTGTTGGACTGCTGGGGGTTTTCGGACGCTGCTTATTTTGTGTTTCAGGCTGCATTAATTAGGCCCAGGAATTCTTGCCTCCACCTCGGTAAGGGGCGGTATTTCAGGGCTAGGTGAAGGCGCATATAGTTACATCTCAGTTTAGTCCACGAGGCAATATTACTGATCCCTTCTATTTCGTGGGGGCGCCCCCTACAAATTAACTTCGATAAGTCAGTCGGTAGTTAGTTTCGTACCTTGTTTATATTCTTCATTTGTTATTAAGGAAGTCATTTTGTCTAGTAATTCCCTTCGTTCTTTTACCTCCGAATCTGTCACAGAAGGCCATCCAGATAAGGTGTGCGATCGCATTTCAGATGCGATCCTTGATGCTATCCTTGCACAAGATAAGAATGCTCATGTTGCAATCGAAACAATGATAACAAAAGGTCTTGTTCACGTAGCTGGCGAGGTTACTACAGAAGCATATGTGGAGATTCCGGATATAGTACGTCGGGAGATTGTTGACGTCGGGTATACATCTTCTGAGGTATGTTTCGATGGTAACTCATGTGGAGTTTCTGTTTCAATCGGCCGGCAATCGCCAGACATATCGGCTGGGGTAAACACTGCACTTGAAGCGCGTGACACAACAGACACTGTTGATGCTTTTGACATGCAAGGCGCCGGAGACCAGGGGATAATGTTCGGTTATGCATGCGATGAAACCCCTGTTCTTATGCCTTTAACTATACATCTTGCTAATCGTCTAGCTGAGCGTCTTGCATACGTTAGAAAGATGGGCATTGTTCAAGGCCTCAGACCAGACGGAAAGACGCAGGTAACTGTGGGGTATGATGGATACACACCTGTTGAGTTGCAAAGCGTCGTCATTTCGACACAACATGACCCCGATCGGAGTCAAGCCTGGATTAGGGAGGCATTAATTAATGAAGTCATTCACCCCGTTTTAGAGCATGAAAAGGAGCGAGGACTTCAGCTTATTGATAATAATGCTGATATTTTAATCAATCCATCAGGACGTTTCGTGTTAGGAGGTCCTGCTGCGGATGCGGGATTAACTGGGCGCAAAATTATCATTGATACATACGGAGGTGCGTCGCGTCATGGAGGTGGCGCTTTTTCTGGCAAGGATCCTTCCAAAGTCGATCGCTCAGCAGCCTACGCCATGCGGTGGATCGCAAAGAATATTGTCGCCGCAGGTTTGGCAAAACGATGCGAGCTTCAAGTCGCTTACGCAATTGGTGGAGCCAAGCCAGTTGGATTGTATGCTGAGACCTTCGGCACAGAGAACATATCCGTACCTAAAATCGTCGACACGATAAATCGCGTGTTCGATTTGAGGCCCGCGGCGATAATTCAGGATCTAAATCTTTTGGAGCCTGTGTTTCGCATGACTAGTTCTTATGGTCATTTTGGGAGAAACGGGTTTACTTGGGAGGAGGTAAATCGCACAGGAGTGCTGCGTGATTTTGTTTAGCATTCTTATCTCACGAACTTTTAAAGCTCGGGGAGCGCTAGTCTGTGCCGTACATCGGAGGTGTCCGCAGCTTTGCCGGCTCTTCACATTTTCGGGTGTGGCAGGTGGGGCTTATCGCCTGGTTTAGGTGGTTGTTGTCAGATGGTCAGGTGGTCTTTGAGGCATACGGTGTGGATGAGGCTGCGAATGGTGTAGTGCGTGAGGTTACGGAATCCCAGGGCGACGCCACGTAGGTGCTCGAGGCGTCCGTTGATGACTTCGGCAGGGCCGTTTGGAGGAGCCGGGGTGATCGAAGTAGACCTGGATTGATGGGTGTTTTTCGGACAGTGCTTGTTTTCTTGCTTCAGGCTGCCTTCGTTAACCTTAGGTTTTCGTTGTTGGGGTGTTGAAGATGGGGTGAAGGTGTCGCTTGGCCTGGAATAATGCGGGTTGCTGAGATCCGAGAACTCCAGGGGAAGGACACCTTCGTGGTGAAGAATAGTGGGTTGTATCCGGTTGTGGGTGTGGAGTTGGGGGATGTTCCTGCGGTGGGGCTTGACCGAGACGTGTAGGGTCACGGGCCTGGGCAACGAGCTTTCACGGGCCCTGTCTGCGTGGCGGCGGATGTGGTCGGTGCACGACCCGGGCAAGGTCATGGCGGATCTGGCGGTGTGCGTGGCCCTGGGAGGTCGTTGTCTGTCGGACCTTTCGCTGCTTCGGTGCGACAAGGACGTCTTCGGGCCTGTTGCCTCTGACCCGACGGTCTCGCGGCTGGTGGGGACCCTGGCAGACCACGTCGAGGCTGTCGAGGCTGCCGTGAACCGGGCTCGCAAGACGGTGCGGCAGCGGGTGTGGGATCTGGCCGGCGAGCACTCACCAACGGCTGGAATCAGCGCTGAGCGTCCGTTGATGATCGACATTGACGCCACCCTGGTGGGCGTCCACTTGCGAGAAAGAGGGGGCGGCCCCGACTTTCAAGAAGGGGTTCGGCTACCACCTCCTAACCGCCTGGTTTGACCACGGCACCGGCCAAGGGGCCGGTGAGTGCGCGGTGATCATGCTGCGGCCCGGTAACGCGGGCTCGAACACTGCCGCCGACCACGTCGAGATCATCCGCCGGGCACTGGACCAGACCGGACTGGGGCCCCAGACCCGGGCGGCAGGTGCTGGTGCGCATCGACGGGGCCGGAGGTACGAAGGAGACCATTGAGTTCCTGGCCCGTCGGCGGGTGTCCTACAGCGTGGGGTTCACGCTTCCCGAGCACACGCCGCAGATCCACGGGCGCCATCCCCGAGACCGCCTGGGCCCCGGCCTACAACGCTGACGGCCAGCCCAGACAGGGTGCGGACGTCACTGAGACCCGCCGACCTGCTGGACCTGACCGCTTGGCCCAAGGGGATGCGGGTCAACCGTGCGCCGAGAGCGGCCCCATCAGGGCGCCCAGCTGCGCTTCGAGGACGTGGGCGGCTACCGACTGACCGCCTTCGCCACCAGCACGAGGGTGGGTCAGCTCGCCGATCTTGAGGTGCGCCACCGGCTGCGGGCCCGCTGCCAGGGGACCGTATCCGCTGTGCCAAGGACACCGGGCTTGACCGCTTTCCCTTGCAAGGGTTTGCGGCCAACCGGGTCTGGTGCCTGATCGTGGCCCTGGCCTGTGACCTGCTGGCCTTCTCCCAGCTGCTCGCCCTGGCCGACGCCCCCGCCCGCGCCTGGGAGCCCCGGACGATCCGCCTGCGGCTGATGGCCATCCCCGCTGTCATCGCCCACCACGCCCGCCGCACCGTCCTGCGCTACAAGGCCGGCCACCCATGGACCAGCCTTCTGCTTGACGGCCTCGGGCACCTCCAGGCCCTACCGGCTCCGTAGACACACGGCTCCTGCCTCCTGTCCACCACGCCCCTGAAGGAAGAACCCTCTGGCCCCCGGAAAGGCCCGACTACCGCGAGACGACACGCGGCAAGCCGTCACACCCAACCGGCATAATCCCAGCCACGACACCGGCAACGCCGCCGCCAAACCCCACTCAACCAGCCAATGAAAGATCGAGGCTAGGGC
The DNA here is from genome assembly GCF_963526355.1 of uncultured Actinomyces sp. GTDB lineage: Bacteria > Actinomycetota > Actinomycetes > Actinomycetales > Actinomycetaceae > Actinomyces. The sequence continues at coordinate 11,416 of NZ_CAUROW010000029.1, forward strand.
CATTTGGAGTGCCGATAGCCTTTGCCACTGACCGGATCAAGGTCGCTATGCGGTGACTTGACACCCCACGCTGGCGGGCCCTAAAGCCCCTGAATACAGCAATAGCGACCGTTACGACACGTCGTGGATAACAAACTTGACGTGAGTTGTATGCCTCGGCCTCGCTATTTTGCCAATAACACATACAACTATTGACATTACCAACAAAAAGCATCTAATCATAACTAGACACAGGCCAACACCGTGTCACCAGAATCTCCGGCGAGTGGTTTTCAGGTCACACTGCGGGAGATTTTTGTTTGATTTGAATTATTGCGGCTTTCGTGCAAATACCGACATGAAGTCTCTTCGGCTGCTTCGCTTGTCTTCCTTGACTTGGACGCAGAAGTGCTCACCGTCTTTCGTCATTCCATAGAAGCGATAGAGAACGATAGTTCTATCGTCTGCTCTGAAGGAAACTTCTGGTACTTCTCGCGAGCTGCGCAGCAGTTCGATAGCCGCTTTGTAGAAGCGCAGCCGCTTCCGCCGCTCCTTTGGGTGCTTCTGCATCAGGTGCGTCCAAAACACGTCGAGAAAAATCTTGCTGCTATTGAAGTACTTCGACCGCACATACGGCTGCCGTTTGCTCGATTGCGCGACAACCTGGTACTCGGCTCTGGCTTGCTTTAGCACTTCATTGTAGGACGATCCAGGCAACCGCGGATATTTTGATGTATAGACATGCATTACTCCATTCAGTATACAATGATTGTGGAACTATGAGAAGGTTCGGCTTGATTGCTAAGTAAGCAAGCTGAAGTCTGTTTTGTGTCTATCAGTGAATCGGTATGCAACCGCCGGGAGTGGCTGGCTTTTGCTCATCGAGTGTTCTCCATCTTGGTAACAACACTGAATGATGAGGTAATGCCTGTATTATTAACTCTGGTGCTCGTTGATGAAACTTCGAACGTCTGGATGGTTGCTCCACCACCATCCATTAGGGTATTGGATTGATTGTTGTTGAGCAGTGCTAATCGCTTCATTCAAGGCTGTGGCGATCTGGGAATCGTTCTTTTGTGGAAACAACTGGTGCCGCATATTGTCATCGTCGATGAGTCGAACGAGAATTGGGTAGGTGTGATCCTGTTTGAAAGCAGACGAAGCGGGATAGGCGTTGCCGCTGTGCGTTTTGTCGGTCGCAACAATAGCGCAGTACAGAATGTCAAACTGGCACAGTGAGTTAAGGAGTGGGTCGCCCACTGGGATAACTTCGTCAGTATTGAGTGCTATATCTGGCACGTCAGGACGCATCGCGGGATGCTCGACCATAAGTAGGCGTGCTGGGGGAATCATTAGGCCTCCACGGTCGTCGGCAGGAAATAATTCTGCACGAGATGCTTCAACTTGTCCGTGGCGGATCCATGATGCATAGACGTAGGTGGAGTCGTCGATCTTTGGGGGATAGGGTCGGAGCACAAGATTCGATATAGTCGACCATGCTTCGCATCGAACGGTGGCGGCACCGATAATGTAACAGCGCACGATGATCTCAAGCTGCTTCGAGGGATTCCTCGGATTAAGTTGCTTATACGTGTCGAACAGGCGCTTGATCGTCAGATCAACGATCTCGGTCTCGCCAAGGAACAGAGCCTGCACGGCGATGATAGTTGCCTTATTGAGCGCCTCGATGTAACGCTCCTCGTCGGCGGCGAATCCGGAGAGTTGAGACAAGAAGTAGCGGATACGTGTGTCTCCGCTGAGTTCAATATTGGTGAGCAGTGCCTCGACGAACGTGTCGTCTGACATTTCTATCGATAGCGGCACATTTGATCGTCCGTCTGGGCTCCGCAGCGACTTGGCAACTTCTGCCACCAGAGATTCAATGTCTTTTCGTGCATCGTCGCGGATACGCTGATCATGCTCCCGTAGCAGCTCATTCCAGTGCGACCACCGAAGAGGGGCGTTTTGCGCGCCATCTCGGATGCAGATGTCTCCCCTGCGAAACAATTGCACAGTTTTACCATTCTTTTCATATTGTCCAAGTGAGCTCATTGGTACGGGGAGGCCGCTTTCGTTATGAGGAGCATAGATGAGAACTACCTCATATCCCTTGACGGTGTGGAACTGTGAGGTGACGCGCACAGGGCCCTCGGTGTACCTGCGGATAAGGTCATTGAGACGCGCACCATCGAAGAGCTCGCGTGTCTTCTGATCGAAAGTTCCTTGTGGGGCAGCAGGATTGCCGCTGTCGTCAACTCCGATGAGGATATATCCACCTGGAGGTCGGTTCGACATAGATACGACGTCTTTAACGAACTTGATTTTTCCCTCGTTCTTCGAAAGGTCAACGCTTTCTTTGAATTCGAGGTGTTGTTGCTCTGGCTCAGAGAGCAACTCAGTGAGTTTCTCGATGTCGGTGCGACCATCAACAGTAACTGCCATTATTCCTCCGTATATTCTATTTTGGCTACTCCGGAGTAATTATACAGAAAAATACGACAAAATGGAGAGATCGCTGGGGAATGACGAATATGCGGCGGTGACCACGCGAGCAGCAGTGTCGCCGGCGGTTGCTCACAAGGACTGACGGTAGATAGCGGTGAGCGCGGTGCCGTCAGTCTTAAAGACCGTTCAAAGTCAACCTGGCTACACCTCCAACCCACTCACCAGCCCACCAGCGTCGGTGTCGAGGGCGTGGGCGATGCGGAGGATGTTGTGGAGGCTGAGGTTGCGTTGGCCGCGTTCCACCTGGCCGATGTACGACCAGTGCAGGGTGGTGCGCTCGGCCAGCTTCTCCTGCGACAGATCCAGCTGCTCGCGGCGGGCGCGCACACGCCGGCCGAACTCACCAGTGGCTGGTGAGAGCGGCGGTTTGCGGTCGGTGAGCACGTCTCCATCTCAACCGGCCAAGCACTCCCAATCCAGAGACGATGTATCTCAGGACGATGTATCCTGTTGTTGTCCGTGGCGGTCGAGTAGCTGAGGAGGTGGATGAGATGAACGGTGGAAGCTGACTATCCCAAGGAACTAGCTGTATGAGGTCATGACGTTGGTGACGTGTGCTGGGACGCGGGTGGCAGGAGGCTGGCTGCGGCAGGCAGTGTGGGGTCGATGGTAGTTGTAGTGGTGGTTCCACACCGCGACGGCGTCACGGCGCTGCTGCTGTGAGGAGTAGGAACGCGCGTAGAGGCACTCCTCGGCCAGGATGCGGTTGTAGCGCTCGACCTTGCCGTTGTGCCGTGGGGTGTAGGGACGGATCCTCTGGTGGCGTGAGGCCAGGGAGGTGATTGTCGCGGTGAAGGTTCGGGCGCGGTAGTTCGCCCCGTTGTCGGTAATGACCCGCACGAGCCTGGTGATACCGTGGGCGGCGAAGAAGGCCCGGGCGCGGCAGAAGAAGCCGACCGTGGTGGAAGCCTTCTCGTCATCCAGGGCCTCGGTGTAGGCCAGACGTGAGAAGCCGTCGATGGCGGTGTGCAGGTAGGTGTAGCCAACCCTGGTGCCCTTGCCCCGCTTGGAGGCATTCGCCTCGGGGGCAGGCGCGCTCATGAGCCCGCCAGCCTCCCCCAGGTGGGATGCGTCCAACCTTCTTGACGTCCAGGTGGATCATATGGCCCGGGAAACGAGCCAGGATCGGTTTGCTGACCCGGTTGGTCTGTCCGGTGGGGTCGATGCCGCCTCGCCGGTTCAGACCGGCTCTGTCCAGCCATCGGGTCACGGTACGCACCGACACCACTGTCCCGCGCACAGCCAGCTCGTGGCTGATACGGCGGGCGGACCACTTGTGAGTACGGCGCCAGTGCTCGATGAGGTCCACCGTCTCGGCACTGGTGCGGGCGGGGCAGCGAAACGGGGCGCTGGAACGGTCCTCAAGCTCCGAGATTCCTCCTTGGCGGTAACGAGCGACCCACTTCGACAGCGTGGCACGAGCGATACCGGCTTCAGCCGCTACATGAGCGATGGGGCGACCGGCCTGGACACGCATCACGAGCCGGTAGCGGCCCTGAGGCGTCAAAGGAGCGTTACGGTGGGTCATGGCAGCGGGGCTTTCTCCTGTCGGAAGGATGATTCAGCACCACCCATCCTGACAGCCCAGGCCTCGCTGCCTCCCCAACGCCCCATGACTACAACCTCATGACCCACAACACCTAGTGGTTAAGGAGTTCGCCGACCGCGGTGAGTCGGCTCGTAGTGCGAACCGGCCTGAGCTGCAGAAGATGCTGGCCTACCTCAAAGAAGATGGTGGCATTGACTACGTCATCGTCCACAAACTGGACAGGCTCGCCAGAAACCGAGCCGACGATGTGGAGATAAACCGGGCGTTTGAGGAGGCGGGTGTGCGGCTGGTCTCTACGAGCGAGAACATCGACCAGACGCCTGGTGGCATGCTGCTGCATGGCATCATGAGCTCCATTGCTGAGTTCTACTCCCGTAACCTCGCTAATGAGGTCATCAAGGGGATGGGCGAGAAAGCAAGGAACGGCGGCACACTGGGCAAGGCACCACTCGGCTACCTCAACGTGCGTGCCAAAGACGAAAACGGCCGCGAAATCCGCACCATCGCTCTGGACGAAGAGCGCGCACCACTCATCCGGCTGGCCTTCTCCGAGTACGCCACCGGCAACTGGACAGTCAGTCAACTGGCCAAGCATCTCAACACTCTTGGCCTCTCTATCCCGTCCACGCCACGGCGCTGCGCCAAACCCATCACGGCAACGCGCCTGCACGAGATCCTGCGCCACCCCTACTACAAGGGCATCGTCACGTTCCAGGGCGTGGAGTATGCGGGTAAGCATGAGCCGCTGGTAGATAGCCAGACCTGGCAAACCGTCCAAGCCATCCTGGCCTCACGCCGCAATGGGGAGCGCCAGCGCATCCACAACCACTTCCTCAAGAGCACCATCGTCTGCGGCCAGTGTGGGGCGCGCCTGTCCGTCCAGAACGCCAAGAACAGCAAGGGCACCATCTACCCCTACTTCGTCTGCGCCCGCCGCTGCCGCCTCCACGACTGCGCCTTCCGCGCCGTGCTCATCGACGTCGTCGAAGACCGCATGGTAGAGCTCTACCGAACCATCCAGCTCAGCGCAGCAGACAGAACGCAGATCGAGCACTACCTCCACGACGAGCTAGCCCAGATAGAAGGAGACAAGGCCAAAGCAATCCGCTCCCTCACCACCAGGCGGACGAACCTAGAAGACAAGCGCCGCCGCCTGATGCACGCCCACTACGAAGGAGCCATCCCCCTTGACCTCCTCAAAGAGGAACAAGCCAAGCTCACAAGCGAGCTGGGCCAGATTGAGCGCCAACTAACCGCCTACCAAGCCGACGCAGCCGAAGTCCGCCAGCACCTTGCCCAAGCCCTTGACCTCCTCGAAGACTGCCACCGGCTGTATGCGGCCGCACCAGCCCAGCTGAAGAAGCTGCTCAACCAAGTCTTCTTCGAGCGGGTGCTGGTCAATCCACTGGTGGATGAGGAGGGGCGGGTCGTTATGCCTAGCACAGGCGATGGCACGACCGACGGTGCCAATGCTGGCGGGCCAGCGGATAAGGATGCAGCAGGTAAGGAGACGAGCGGTGAGGACAGCGCCTCACTCTCGACCGACCCTGACCATGACCAAGCAGCAGACCAACGCAATACCGGCGCACCCGATGAGCAGCACAGCGCCGAAGAAGAAGGAACGAGCGATGACAGCAGGGGAGGAGCTGCTGAAACTGACACGCCAGCCCTGATGCCTCACTCCATCCATCTCGCCGACACCGGCTCCGGCACTCGCCTCAGCGCCCTGCTCGTCCCGCCCTTCGACCAGCTAACCAGCCCCAGCCTGCACGCCGCCGCCCATGCGCACTACCTGCAGCACGCGGCTCAGCCTGACAATCCGACCTCACCGCCCACCGCTGACGATGAGCCCACGAGCCCCACAACACGAACAACGCCCACCCTGGTGGGTGAGCGTTGTTCAACATCTGGAACCACATCCCAGCCTGTTTCGACTGGGGTGGGTTCGGGTAAGAGCTTGTTGGTACACCTGGGCAGTATCAATTCGAACAACTGGCTACCCCTGCTCGCCTTCCGTGAGCGCCTCATCGCGGGCGAGGTAGCTCCGGAGTCGAGCATGTCTAGCGTAGCGTCTACCGAGCAGGACAGCGAGATCACGAAAGCCCGCGGCATCCGCAACACGGCCTGCCGTCCGATCAGCGCGGCGAAGAAGGAGCAGATTCTGAGCCTTGAGCCCACCGGCATGTCCGCCCGCGCGATCGCTCGGCGGGTCGGCACATCCACTTCCACGGTGAAGGCCGTCTGCCGCCAAGCCAAGCAGCTACCCCGCCGTAAGCGACGCTTCACCGACGACGATCTCCGTCGTGCTCAGCAGCTCCACGCCCAGGGCCGCACCTACATCGAGATCGGCCTGGAGCTTGGCTTCGGCCGGGATACGGTGAGCAAGCATCTGGCGGCTGCGCGAGCATAATCAGTAGCTGAGGAAGCGATATACGGACCAAGCATCGCACCGTTGTAGAGAGCTAACTGAATTGTGCATATGTGCCGATCGATTTTTCAGAACAAGGACGTTTGCATCCAAGCCAGCGGTTGAAGTGAGTTATTTTCGATGCCTGTTGTGTTTTGTGGGTCAATATATGACGAGTGAGTGTTGCAGAAGCCGCATGAATTCCGCCGAGGATTGCTTTTCGGCTAGTTTTAGCAGGTGTTAACTTGGGTTGATGGAGTGATTTTGGCAATCGCACGTCGATTATAGAGCATACATGGCCCACGTGGGCGGCACACGCAAATCCGACGACAGGGGTCTGCTGCAGGAGGTAACGTGTCGATTGAGCAGCGTGCTCACCTCGAAACCAACTGAAGTACAAGTTAATATCTGTGAACTAAACGTGGCTTCACGTGCCGGTTTTCATAGAGGCTACTTATATTGTTGACCACTTGAAGTGTAGGTGACGAAGAAACCTGTCTCGAGAGCGGTTGAGCTCGCTTCGTCCAGCAGGGCGTCGCTCTGAGAACTTCCCTAGGACACGCCTTGAAAGACAACGCAGTCTTTACCAAACTGATACATTATTGGCCTGAGAACAGTATCCCAAGTCTCAAATAAGGTATAATCTGGGTGAGACTCATTCCGTCTTACCCACTGGTGATCAAAATGCGAATCCGTATGCTAACTATTGAAAACTATCGAGGCATCGCTAATGGGCGTGTCGTGTTTCGAGATCATTCATTACTTGTGGGCGGCAATAACGTCGGTAAATCAACCGTTTGCGAGGCTTTGGATCTGGTATTGGGGCCGGAACGTCTGTACCGACGTCCGGTCATTGACGAGCACGACTTTCATAATGGAAGATATGAAGAAGATGATGGCTCATCGCGGGACATTGTTATTCGCGTGGTTCTAACAAGCCTCGATCGAACCCATCAGATACGTTTCAGACAACATCTTCGTCGTTGGGATGATGCTTCACTTCAATTTGTTGATGAAGAAGTTGACGGCCTTTCGCGTGCCGACAACGAGAACGTCATATGGGCGTTGCCGGTGGTATTTGTCGGTCGATATGATCCCGAAGAAGATGACTTTGTTGGGGGCACATTCTTTGATCATCCAGTGAAACATCCAGATGACCTCGGCGATGAAGAAAAGGCCTCATTGGGAGGAGGACGCTCGGTGTTCACTCGAGCGCATAAACGAATTTCCGGGTTCATCTACCTTCGTGCATTGCGTACTGGCACACGAGCCTTGAGTCTCCAGCGAGGATCACTGCTCGACACAATTCTTCGTCTCGGCGAAGAAGGCAGCTCCAATATGTGGCCTGATGCACTCAAAGCACTTAAAGAGATCGATCCGGCCGTCGGAGAGATAGAGCAGCTTAAGTCGATTCGCGATCGGTTGCAGGAACGTCTTGGTCAGTTTGTTAATCTCTCTTCTGAGAATGATCCGACATCTTTCTATGCATCCAATCTAACTCGAGACAATCTGCGTGAAGTCGTGAGGCTATTCGTCGCGACTCAACCGAGTAACTATCCTGTTCCTTTCAACCGACAAGGCACTGGGGCAGTCAACCTGCTCGTTTTCGCGTTGCTGACGATCATTGCTGACATGAAGGGAGAGAGTTCGGCTATATTTGTGATGGAAGAACCTGAGATCGCCTTGTCTCCCCACATCCAACGTCGGGTGGTGAAGTACGTTCTCCAAAAAATGGGGCAATCTATAGTCACCTCCCACTCGCCATACATTATTGAACAATACGATGCCGAGAGTGTCGTCATTTTAGGTCGTGATGGCGAGAATCAATTCTCAGGTAATCTGATTGAGGCTGATGTAATTAAGCCAAAGAATTATCGTGCTCAACGTCGGCAGTTTGCTGAGGCGATCCTCAGCAGGGCAGTATTTGTAGTCGAAGGTGCGACCGAAGTAGCGACCGTTAATGCGGTGTCGACGGCGCTTGAAAAGTTCCATAGAGGCTACTCTCACATTGATTTAGCTGGTGTTTCATTATTCAATGCTGAAAATGATCGAGAGGCGCCAAAATTTGGGCCAATTTTTAAGGCTCTTGGGAAGCCAGTGTTCGGTATGCGAGATGAACCAAATAGGCCGGATTCCCCTGACGCAGTAGTTAGTATAGGCACTTTCGACAAGTTTTGGCAATCCCCAGAGAAAGGAATCGAGCGCATACTCGTCGAGGAAACACCTCATCAGGTGCTGCATCGCTTTCTTAGTGAAGTCTCGACACGTGACGACTATCCAGCAAACTGCAACTATGACCCATCTATTGAGGATGTCGATCTAAAACATCTTGTGGAGAAGGTACTAAAGGCAAGAAAAGGAGACTCCTACGGCTTTGGCTATGCTGGATTCCTCATCGAACAGTGTCAAAGTGAGGAAGAACTGCCGCCGTTCATCCGTGATGCGCTGCTCTTTATTGATGAGTATCTGAAGCCGTCAGAAGGATACATTGGTGTTCCCGAGTTTAGCCAGGAAGAGTTGTCTTTAGACGGTTCTGCTTCAGATGATCAGGTCGGCGAAGAAGAATTGTAGGTTGTTCGCATGAAATTGTCGAATGATGCCCAGAGCGCACTAAAGTCTGAGTACCCTGTACTGGTACTTGGCGGCCCTGGATCTGGCAAAACAACCTTATCCCTCTTGAAGGCCAAAACATACGCATCGGAACTTTCCGATGGCCAGGCGGTTCTGTTCTTGAGTTTTTCTCGAGCCGCTGTTCGCCAGGTCGAGATTAGATGCCATGACCTACTGGACACACAGGAGCGGAGATCAATAGAAGTGCGTACGTACCACTCCTTTGCGCTTGATGTCATTCAAACTCATGGCCGGCTTCTTTCGGGAGAACCCCCACGGATCATATCGCCTAACAAAGAAGCCCTTCTTAAATCGCGTTTCTCGGGACATTGGGCGAGTGAGCTGAAGCGGATGGCGTCAGGAGAAGGACGCTATGCTTTCAGCGAGTTTGCGACGGTTGCTAATCAACTTATTTCGGGATCGAATGCAGTTGCTGAGCTTATTGCAGACACATATCCGGTGATCATTCTCGACGAATTTCAGGACACCGATGATTCACAATGGGAGCTAGTCAAGACACTTTCGCAGCGGTCACACATGATGTTTCTTGCTGATCCCGATCAGCGGATTTTTGAATATGATGAGCATGTGAGCGCTGAGAGACTACAGCATCTTCGTGATTACCTACGTCCGGCTGAGTTTGATCTTGGCGGCGATAACCATCGAAGCCCGAATTCAGGGATTCTTAGCTACGCCAACGCTCTACTTCACAATACCCCTCTTCCGTCTGTTCCTGAAGTGGTCGTTGCACCATATTATCCCAAAAGTTTTGATATGACGATGCATGCGGCTGTCGTGTGGATGTTTTCAAATCTTCGACGCGAAGGAATCGAAAGGCCTTCTGTTGCTGTTTTTGCGCGAACCAACTTGATGGTTGCAAGTGTGTCAGACTACCTTACCCAAGAACATGTCTATAATGGGCGTACGCTCAAACCAGTTGCGCATGATGTTCTGTGGGATGCTGCGCTCACCATAACTGGCTCACTCGTTGTCGCTTCCATCCTGGAATGGACGGCACTTCCCAGGAACGCTGCTTTAATGCAAACTTTTGAACTGCTTGCTGAGTACTTTGATGTCAAAAGTGCTTTGAAGCCTGGTAGTGTGAAATATGCAAAAGAAATGAGTGAAAAGTTATCAGTTGATATGTTCAGGTTAGGTCATGATGATGCCCTGAAGTATAAGTTATCGAAGCACTTCAGCAGAGCTTACGAAACTATGCAAGCATTTGGTGGCAATCCTGGGGATGATTGGTTGAGGGTTCGTAAACTATTCAACACTAGTACTGGTAACCTGGATAAGTTGTACAATGACGTGAAGTTTGTTCGACTATTTCGAGCATCTGATCAGATTGGAGAATGCTTGAGTGGTCTTTGGGACAAACAAGCAAGTTATCTGGGGGCGTCGAGTGTGTTACGTCGTCCACTTGAAATGCAGTCGCTGCAAGCTGATTATAGAGAGCCTCATGGGTGCTCGTTGATGACAGTGCACAAGGCGAAAGGCAAGGAGTTTGACGGCGTTGTAATTGTCGATGGCGACTCAAGGAGTTCTAGTGCATTTATTCGGCCCAATGCGTCAGTGTCGGAGCGAGATAGCGCTCGGAGATTACTGAGAGTCGCAATCACTAGGGCGCGACGTCGGGTAGTGCTGTTGCGGGCGAGTGCCGCGCTGGATTTGGTTGATTCAGACTAGCCGCAAGTAGGTTAAGTTTCGATTCCTTGCTGCGGCTAGCTTGGGAGGCATGTCTGTGCCCACCACAACCCCGCTCTCCCAACCCCTTCAACCCTGCACTACTTCTCCAAGAGCGTCAGAGCCTCCACCCCAATCTGCTCTGCCATCTTCTCTAGGCTCTTGAGCGTGAGGTTGCGTTCACCGCGTTCCACTCCGCCCATGTAGGTGCGGTGGACGCCAAGAACGTCTGCGAAGGCTTCTTGGCTCAGGCCCCTCTCCAGCCGGTAGGCACGCAGGTTCCTGCCCACCGTCTTCTGGAGATCACCAACAGCCACATCCCTCAGCCTGGCTACCTGCTACTTGAAGGTCTACAGACTGATGAGTAGCATCAAGTGGTGCGAGAGGCAGGGGATACGCAGTAGCAGAGGGGAGCAGCGCCATGGCCATCACCCTCCAGGCGCTATCTGAAGCACATATCCCCACCATCCTCAAGGCGTGTGCGGACTGGCCAGAGCTAGCGCAGTATGGCCCGCCATACTGGCGGCCCAGAAGCAGCGCAGAGCTGCGCCGCAAGATCGCCGATACCGCGGGCCCGCAGCCAGCCACGGCCTACAGCTTCGTCCTGGCAGATAGCGATGGGCGGCTAGTCGGCGAAGCCTCGATCCATACCATCGACTGGCGCAGCCGCGTTGCCCAGGTGGGCATCTGCATCTGGCGACCGAGTGATCGAGGCCAGGGCTATGGCGCGGCGGGTAGTCGGGCCATCATCGACTGGGCGGTTAGCCACGTGGGGCTGCATCGCCTGGAGGCATGGATCCTGGCGAGTAACGGCGCGTCGCTTGGCCTCTTCCGCAGCCTCTGCTTCGTCGAAGAAGGCCGGCTGACGCAGCGCTACCTGGTGGGCAGCCAGTACCTGGACATGCTGGTACTGGCGCGCATCACTGGAGCATAAGGAGATGATTGCAGGGGAGTGGATGATCGGCGTCGGCCAGCTGCTCCCTGCTCGCTGCTTCTCAGTCCACTATGGCTGTTCTCCGTCGGCTGCTGCCGCTGGCCTGGCCTTCGCACCTCGCGTTGCGGTTGGCTGCGGTCGTGCAAGCAGACGGTGCTTGGGGGAGAGGAGGCAGCATGCGGCCTGAACAGCCAGCAGGTGGAGTGGAACGTTGCCCTGCGTGGTGCGTCGTCAACCATGATGCGGCGAGCGATGAGCTTGATGGCGTAGTCCACGAGAGTGCTCATCTCCCCGTAGCGGGCGTTATCCCCCAGCGAGGGCACGGCAGCGACGGTGGGCCCCAGCGGCGGGCAGTGCCAACCGAGCTCTACCTGGTGCGCTACCAGTACGCCGGCGAAGCGGACGAGTGGCTCTACCTCGGCGATGGCCACCACGGGCTGGACGTCAGCCCCGAGACGGCGCAGCGGCTGAGGTGGGCGATTGGCTGGTTGATGGACACCAAAGCCGAGCGCAACTGACGTTAGAGACAAACACAAAGTGGACGCGCAAACAACGTCGGGGCGCTTATTTCTATCGTGTATAAAAGCGGTTCTGATCTGCGCAAATGCAGAAAATTGCCGTATGTGAGTAGCTCTCTATCGATATCCCTGCAGACGGATTGTCTGCGGCGTCTCGCCCTGCTAGCCGACTTATCTACGCACCACTTGCAATACTCAGATAATACTGATTGTGTTTGCTCTTTGCGCCCGCATTTTGCTATACTGAATCTATTCATGGCCAGCAAAGATGTCCTGCCACTGTATCGTCGGCTGCTCAAGACTAAAGCAGCGTTGCTGGCCGTTTCCTTCACCTTGATCGGTATTCTGCTCATCATGCTCAACGCCTGGCTGGCGACGCTGAGCCTGGGCGACTGGAGCTGGCTGCATCATCTGCCGCTCGATGAGGTCGGTGGCCCGTTGCTTGGGGCTGGTCTGGTCTCCACCATCCTGGACTACTCCTACCGGCGCGACCAAGAGGACGTCGCCATCCAGCGCACCCAGCAGGCCATCGTCAACCTGTCGCCGGCCAAGCTGTGGAGCGTCCTGTGCGAGGGCCTTACCCGCCATCCGGCAGAGCTGGCTCGCCTGACCAGGCCCGAGCGGCTCGACGATGCAGCGGCGGCCATCATGGCGCAGCGCCTGGGCGATGCGCAGTTCGCCCGCGAGATCTATGCCGACATTCGCGACCAAGCTATCCGCGCCGCCGAGCGCTGGTACGACGTCGAGGCGCGCGTTCGGCTCTCTACTGCAGTAGAGAGGAGTACCGCAGGTACTCCTCTGCTCGACGTCACCGTGGAGTGGGAGTACACCACCGTGCCTAGCGGCAGTGAGCGCCGCTTCGCCTGCGTATCGGATCGGGCGGCGTACAACGCGCTGGTGATGGACACACCCATCACGACGACGTGGCTCATGACGCCACGGCCAGGGATGGAGGCCGCCAGCCGGCGTTGCTTCGAACTGCTGTCGTTCACCATCGACGGCAAGGAGATGCCGATCCACCGCACGGAACACGAGGGCGGACAGACCTACGTCGTTGACACCTCTGTCGCTGCCGCGGGCAACCCCGTCCGCATCCGTCACGTCTACCGAACCGTAACGCCGGCGTGGGGCCATCGCATCTACGTTGAGTTGCCGCAGCCAGCGCGTGGCTTCAGCTTCGACCTGGACTACACCAACACCAGCATCGACAGCATCAGCGTCACCGATATGGCTGCCAACGGGCGTCCAGCACAGATCGTCCCATCGCCGAAGCGGGCGGCAGGACGCACACTCAGCCTCCGTGTACCTGGGTGGTTGCTGTCCAAGAGCGGCTTCGCCATCGTTTGGACACTCGAAGATGAGCTGCCTCAGAGCGGGCGCTCCGAGGCAGCGTAGTGCTGGATGCTGTACCCGCTCAGTCGCCACCACACATCGCGAGCGTCCCTCCTCTCATCATGAGAATGTCTGTCATGACGCTGATGCTACTCATCAGTCTGTAGACCTTCAAGTAGCAGGTAGCCAGGCTGAGGGATGTGGCTGTTGGTGATCTCCAGAAGACGGTGGGCAGGAACCTGCGTGCCTACCGGCTGGAGAGGGGCCTGAGCCAAGAAGCCTTCGCAGACGTTCTTGGCGTCCACCGCACCTACATGGGCGGAGTGGAACGCGGTGAACGCAACCTCACGCTCAAGAGCCTAGAGAAGATGGCAGAGCAGATTGGGGTGGAGGCTCTGACGCTCTTGGAGAAGTAGTGCAGGGTTGAAGGGGTTGGGAGAGCGGGGTTGCTGATATTTGTCAGCATTGATGACAGTAACCTGTATTTCTGCTGATTGTTCGGTAGTGTCGGGTACGTCATCGGCTGATGCAACGAAGGAGGTTTATTCATAGGGGTGTTTAAGGGGGGTGTGTCGCTGAGTAAGGTGGC
>NZ_CAUROW010000030.1:0-25309 GCF_963526355.1 uncultured Actinomyces sp.
AGGGCCCGGCGCGGGTAGCCCAGGCGCCCCCAGACCCGCAGCACCTCGGCGGTGGGGGCCTGGGCGAGCTCGACCGGCCCGGGCCAGCGCCGCATCCACTCCTGCCAGGCGGGGATGACGCGGACCACCGGGGTCTGCTGGCTCATGACCTCCGAGACGAGGACCTGCCACGGCGTCGTACTGGGACGGCGCCACGGCAGGTCGCGGGCGTGGGCGTCGTACCAGGTGATGACGGCCTGTGCCGAGGGCTCGTCGGGTTCAGGAGGCGGCACCGAGGCCGTTGCGGGCACGATACGCACGCAGGGCGTATCGGCATGCGTGTGGCAGGAGACCGGTCGGGCAGGCACAGTGCTCACCGTAGCGGCCCTGACCGCTTCGAGCTCGAATCATGGGTCTCGAGTTCGTAGGGTGAAGGGCACGAATCCTTCCCTCGCCCTTCGAACTCGACAGATCGTGAGCCTCCCGGGGATCCACCGCCCCATCATCCATCCTCGTCATCAGGGACGCGGCCCGTAGTGCGCCTGGGCTCCCTGCTGGAAGCCCGGGACGCCGCCCGGCTCCATGCACTCCCCCGCCCCCGGGACGTATCCACGAGCGGCGGCCCAGTTCCAGACACGGTCCAGCTCGGCGTTCCCCTTGCGCTCCATCGACTCATTGCTCAGACCGGACCAGCGCAGGCCGGGCAGGAGAACGACCCTGCCATCGGTACCGACGACGTATGCGTCGGCACGAGGGACCCGAGGCCTACCGGCGGCAAGACTGACGGCGGTGGCACTGGAGCACTGGACGAACAGGCTCGTGCGTGAGTGGGGCCAGGGGATGTCGCGTCTCCGACCAGTGACTCCTACGTGGATGCCGGAGGCGTCGAACACCGTGCTCGCCGACATCAGGAGCAGGACCGCGAGCAGCATGATCACCCCGATGAGCAGCAGAAGGAGGAAGGCACCGATCGTCCCCTCCTCACCGAGGTGGATCAGGTTCCACACCGCACCGGCCAGGCACACCAGCCCGAAGCCGCCCCCGACGAACAGGTGGAAAATGGTCGCTGCCGCCGCCCTGGACTTGAACACCACCTTGTCCTGCCCGACGGGGATCGGACCTGGCCCGGAGGAGTGGTAGCCGGGTGGCGGAGCCGACGTCGTCGGCTGCGCACCGCCCGGACCACCAGTGCCGTAGCCCGGCAGGCCGATGCCGGCCTGGCCGTACTGGGCGTGGGCGTCTGGCTGCTGGCCGTACTGGGCGGGGCGGGCCGGCTGATAGCCCGGCTGACCCGCTCCGGCCTGCCCGTACTGGGCCTGAGGACCGGGGAAACCAGCGTGATCGTACTGGTGCTGCTGGGCGGGGTGGCCGTACTGGACCGGTTGGCCGTACTGAACGGGCTGACCGGATTGTACAGACCGACCGTAAGAGGCGTTGACCGGCGGCTGGCTCATGAGTACCTTCCTCAAGGGCGTCTTCGGATGCACGGGGACCGGGGGAGCTCTCGCCAGGCTACTGCCTCAATCGGGTGCCGTTCACCGGGAGGACTCCCCATCACTGCACACCACGCTTGACAGTACTTGACGTCTACCTGCCACCGGCGAGGCGGCGCAGCACACGCACCCGCGGGGACCACGTCGCAGGACGGACGACCGTGCCCGTGGTCTCGCGTTCGGCGTTGTCGAAGAGGTCCTCGATGACGGCATCATGCAGAGGCTCGACCGCGGCCGGGAACATGAGGCGCATGGCTCCACGGGTCCGGCCGATGAGGACGTGACGGATGCGCGTGCGCCTCCCGTCCAGGGCGTCGAGGCTCAACTCGTGGGCGCCGATGATCCCGGTGCGCGGATGGAAGGTGAACCTCACCCTCCGACCCGGCTCGTACTCGCTGGCGTAGTAGCGGATGGCACCGTGCCCGCCGTCGGCTCCCGACACCAGGGGCCGGTCCAGGACCATCGGCGGCCAGTACCGCGAGGGCCAGAGCCGATCATCCTTCTGCCCGAGCCCGTCGAGCAGGACGCCCAGGGGCTCGAGCGGGGCGTTGATGACGCGTTCGTGAACGTTGCGGATCATGGGTGCTCCTCCATGGTTATCTCATGGTTATCGCATGGTTGTCCGGATGGATCGCACCCGATCATGAAGCCGCGCAGAGTCACGGCATGCCGCACCGACCGCGCCCGGCCCGTTGAGCCCGGACGGCTCACAGATGCAGGAGCATACGGGCGTTGCCCAGGGTGTTGGGCTTGACCCGGGCCAGGTCGAGGAACGCGGCCAGGCCGTCGTCGTGAGAGCACAGCATCTCGGAGAAGACGTCCGCGCCCACAGGTGTGCCCTCGATCGGCTCGAAACCGTGAGATCCGAAGAAGGGCTCCTCGAAGGTCAGGCAGAACACCCGTTTGAGCCCCATCTCCCGGGCCTGCGTGATGAGCTCGCGCAGGATCGCCGAGCCGAGACCAGTCCCCACGGCGTCGGGGTGGACGGCCAGGGTGCGCACCTCGGCAAGGTCATCCCACATGACGTGCAACGCCCCGCAGCCCACGATCCTGGGCACGGCCGAGGCCTCCTCATCATCTCCTCCACCATGCCCGACGACGCCGGGGACCTCCTCGGCGACGATGAACTCCTGGATGTCCTCGAAGTAGGAGATGAGGTCCTTGGAGACCAGGACGCGGCGCTCGGCATAGGGGCGCACCAGCTCTGCGATGGCGCGCACGTCCGCCGGGCGCGCCGGCCGCAGAATGCGGTGCGAGCCATCAACCCCGTAGACCTCGGCCCGGTGCGTCACCCGGCCGCCGGGCAGGTGTTCATCTGTCATGACAGCAGTGCTGCTCATCGTCGTCCGTATTCAGTAGGGCTCAGTTCTGGCCTCTCGACCCGCGAGCCGGCGCTCCACCGGCGACGTCGGGGCCGTGAGCAGACCGCAGCGCGATCCGGGCCAACATCCTGCCACGTTCACGGCTCATCGAGAACCGCCTCCCGCCTGGCCTCGGGCCTCGGCGAGCTCCAGGACGGCGCGGGCCGTGGCGTCATCAACGACGAGATCGGTGGCGGTCCGGGCGCGCAGCGCGGCCAGGAGAGCCCGGGCCTTGCCGGTCCCGGCGGCCACGCACAGGCGGCGCGGGATACGGGCGAGCTGAGCGGGAGTCGGGCCGGTGGCCCGGGCGTTGAGGGCCACATCGTGCCAGGAGCCGTCGGAGCGAAGCAGAACGGTGCACACGTCTCCGACCACGTTCTGGCGACGCAGAACGGCCTGGTCATGGGCGGTGAGATGCCCTCCCTCGTAGACCTGGGAGGGCAGAGCGCCGTCAAGGGCGTCCAAGGCGCCGACGCCGAAGACGGCCAGGCTCGCCCGGCGTGCGACCGCCAGCACCCGCTTGATCGAGCGCTCCGACCACATGGCCTCGCGAGTGGCCACGTGGTCGAAGAAGGCCGGCACTGGGAAGGAGATCGTGCGCGCTCCCAGTGAGACGCGCAGGCGCGCGAGGACCTCGCCGGCACTGGGGCCCTGGCGCATCGGGTCCGATGCGCCGTTGAGCTGGACAACGGTCAGTCCGGGGACCGGCCGCGAGGGCAGGGCGGCGGTGACCTCGGACATGGTGGTGCCCCAGGCGGCGCCGACGATGACACCCCCAGAACCATCACGGCCCGCGCCGACCTCTGAGGAATCACGACCGGCGCCGGCACGGTTCCCGGGCATCTGACCATCATCCCCCGAGATGGGCCGGGCGTCGCACTCACCCGGCCTGCCGTGCCCGGCCAAGGCCTCGATGATGTCGACCATGTGCCCGGCAGCGACCGCGGCGACCTGCTGAAGGCGGTGGATCTCAGTGGTGCCCTCGCGCACCGGGACGATGTGGGTGCGCACCCCGAAGGCCTGCGCCATCCGCCCCTCCAGGGAGCCGGCTCCGCCGGGCTGAACGAGGGTGACCCGGACGACGCCCTCCTGACGGGCCCGCGCCAGAAGACGGGAGACGGTGGAGCGCGAGACCCCCAGGTGGTGAGCGATCACCTCCATGGTCTCGCCCTGGACGTAGTACATGGAGGCCGCCTCGTAGACTCGTACAAGCCCTCCTGGGACGGCATCGGCCCCGGCTGCGTTGGCAACGTCGCGTCCAGTCACCTCGTCCCTCCCCTCACCACCGTCGGTCCGTTCGTCGCCGCGAGGACGTGAGTCTCACCCTCGACGGCGTCAGGCGCTCCCCGCCAGGAGGCATCTGCACAGGAGAACGGACATTCTTGTGGGGGCCCTTGACATCATATGCACATTCGTGCAACTCCCTTGCGCATTCTTCCACATGTGGTGACAGTAGTGACAACCTTCACGACGAAGCCGTGCAGGCGCAGCGGCGCACGGCAGGGCCCGATGCCAGAACCCGGCCTCAGGAGCGAGATCCGTCCCGTCCGGCCCCCTGGTCAACGCCGATCGGAACCAGGAGACCCCGCTGACTCGCATCGCCCCATCCAGTCTCATCCGGTCTTCACCCGACCTCGCAAACCTCAACCACCCGATCTCACGACACGTAGGAGCCCAGGAGTCATGATCTCCACCCGCACCCCCTCCTCGAAGAAGAAGACCTCCGCCGGCAGCGCCGCCGGCCCCTCGGGTCCCGCCGGACTCCCCTACCCCGCCCCCACACACGACACCGCGCTCAACGCCGCCCAGCGCGAGCTCGCCCTGGAGGAGATGTCCTCATCCGAGGGCCTGGATCTCCTCGTCGTCGGCGGCGGCGTCACCGGCGCCGGCATCGCCCTGGATGCAGCCGCCCGTGGCCTGCGCACCGGGATCGTGGAGATGGGCGACTGGGCCTCGGGCACCTCCTCGTGGTCCTCCAAACTCATCCACGGCGGCCTGCGCTACCTCTACCAGCTCAACTTCGCCCTCGTGCACGAGTCCCTCACCGAGCGCGGCCGACTACTGACCACCACCGCACCGCACCTGGTCAAGGCCCAGCCCTTCCTGTGGCCGCTCAGGCACCACTACGAGCGCTCCTACTCGGCCATCGGCGTGGGCATGTACGACGCCCTCGCCCTGGCCGGCGCCCGCGGTCGCAAGACCGTGCCGATCCAGCGCCACCTGGGGCGCAAGGGCACCTCCGCGCTCGCCCCGTCGCTGGACACCAGCGGACTGGCCGGCTCCATCCGCTTCTTCGACGCCCGCGTCGACGACGCCCGCCTGGTCATCGATCTGGTGCGCACCGCCGTCGGCCTGGGAGCCCTGGCCGCCAACCGCACCAGGGTCACCGGCTTCATCACCGACGAGCGCGGCCACGTCCACGGCGCCCGCGTCACCGACCTGGCCACCGGCACCGCTCACGAGATCCGGGCCAAGCGCACCATCAACGCCGCCGGCGTGTGGACCGAGGACGTCCAGGACCTGGCCACCGACGCCGGGGGCCTGAAGGTCCTGGCCTCCAAGGGCATTCACATCGTGGTTCCCAGGGAGGCCATCGACGCCGAGACCGGGGTCTTCCTGCGCACTGAGAAGTCGGTCCTGTTCATCATCCCCTGGCCCGAGTACTGGGTCATCGGCACCACCGACACCCCCTGGGACCTGGACGTCTCCAAACCCGTGGCCACCGCCGCCGACGTCGACTACATCCTCGAGCACGCCAACTCCGTGCTGTCGCACCCCATCACCCGCGACGACATCATCGGCGTCTACGCCGGCCTGCGCCCCCTGCTCCAGCCCAAGCTCAAGCCGGGTGCGGATGCCGCCTCCACGAAGGTCTCCCGCGAGCACACGGTCACCCGGGTCGCTCCGGGCCTGACCGCCATCGCCGGCGGCAAGCTGACCACCTACCGGGTCATGGCCTCCGACGCCGTCGACCACGCCCTGGGTGAGGCCCTGTCACACGCCCACCCCTGCGTCACGCAGGAGCTGCCCCTGGTGGGCGCGGCCGGCTACCACGCCCTGGCCAAGCGGGCCGGGCGGATCGCCGGCGAGCGCGGCTGGACCCTGGAGCGGGTCACCCACCTGCTGGACCGCTACGGCGACGAGACCCCGGCCCTACTGGCCTCCATCGACGCCGCCGGCCCCGAGGCGCGACTGGGCGAGCCGCTGGCGGAGGCTCCCACTTACCTGCGTGCCGAGGTCGCCTGGGCCGTCACCCATGAGGGCGCCGAGAGCCTCGACGACGTCCTACTGCGCCGGGTACGCCTGGACCTCTCGCGCCGTGACCGGGGCCTGGCCGCTGCCGATGAGATCCTGTCGATCATGGCGCCGCTGCTGAGCTGGTCGAAGGAGGACGTCGCCGCCCAGAAGGAGGCCTACGCCCAGCGCGTGGCCCAGATCGCCGCGGCCGAGGCCGAGCTGACCGACGACGCCGCGGTGGCGCACATCACTGAGCCGATCTAAGCCCCTGCTGGCCGAGTGAACCGCCCCGGTTCCACTCGGTCGAATACCCTCGTGCCGCCCGCCTTACCCGGCGGCGGGCAGCACGTCAAAGCATCATCCATCGAGAATCCGGACCACGCCGGCGCCATCCTAACCCGCACAACGTTGTGCAGAAAGCGAGCCGCAATGTCTGCAACCCTGCCTCAGATCCTCGCCTCGGAGGCCTTCGGGACGTTCCTCCTCATCCTCCTGGGCTGCGGCGTCGTCGCCGGTGTCGCGCTGCCCACCTCCAAGGCCAAGGACGGCGGTTGGATCGTCGTCACCATGGCGTGGGGGTTGGCGGTCTTCGTGGGCGTCTACGCCGCCTACAAGACCGGTGCGCACCTCAACCCGGCCGTCACCATCGGCCTGGCGGTCGCCGGAAGGGACCTGGCCGAGGGGATTCCCGCCTCGGCGACCAATATCCTCATCTACTTCGCCGCCCAGATGGTGGGTGCCATCCTGGGCGCCATCACCGTGTGGCTGGTCTACAAGAAGCAGTTCGACCAGAAGGCCGACGCCGCCGCCAAGCTCGGCGTGTTCGCCACCGGTCCGGCGGTGCGCTCCTACGGATGGAACGTCGTGACCGAGGCCGTGGGCACCTTCGTCCTACTGGCCTGGATCATCGCCTCGGGCAAGACCCCCTCTGGGCTCGGCCCACTGGCCGTGGCCCTGGTCATCGTCGTCATCGGACTGAGTCTGGGCGGCCCCACCGGTTACGCCATCAACCCGGCCCGTGACCTGGGCCCGCGTATCGCCCACGCCATCCTGCCCATCCCGGGCAAGGGAGGCTCGGACTGGGCCTACTCCTGGGTCCCGGTCGCCGGTCCGGTCATCGGCGCCGTCGCCGCCGGGCTCATCGTCCCCCACATGGCCGGCCTGTTCTGAGCCCGCACGGCCACGACAGCACGCGCCTGCACCGGCCGTGCGGCGCGCAGCCCCCACCAGTACCAACCGCACCCCCTCACAACGCAGTGAAAGGACAACTCCTTGAGCCCCAACAGCCCCGATGAGAAGCAGTACGTCCTGGCCATCGACCAGGGCACGACCTCCTCACGCGCCATCCTGTTCAACCATGACGGGGAGATCGTCGCCGTCGACCAGAAGGAGCACGAGCAGATCTTCCCGCGCGCCGGCTGGGTCGAGCACAACGCCATCGAGATCTGGGACAACATCCGCTTCGTCGTCAGCGGGGTCCTGGCCAAGGCACAGATCAACCGCCACGAGATCGCCTCGGTGGGCATCACCAACCAGCGCGAGAGCGCCGTCGTGTGGGACAAGAACACCGGCGAGCCCGTCTACAACGTCATTGTCTGGCAGGACACCCGCACCCAGAAGATCTGCGACCGCCTGGCCGGGGACGACGGCCCGGACAAGTACAAGGACCGCGTGGGCCTGGGCCTGGCGACCTACTTCGCCGGTCCCAAGGTCGCCTGGATCCTGGAGAACGTCGAGGGCGTCCGCGAGCGCGCCGAGGCCGGAGATCTCCTCATGGGCACCATGGACACCTGGGTGCTGTGGAACCTCACCGGCGGTGTCAACGGCGGAGTGCATGCCACCGACGTCACCAACGCCTCGCGCACAATGCTCATGAACATCGACACCCTGGACTGGAACCCGGAGATCTGCGCGGACATGGGCATCCCCGTCTCGATGCTCCCCGAGATCCGGCCCTCCTCGGGCGTGTTCGGCTACGGCCGCAAGAACGGCCTGCTGGTGGACACCCCCATCAGCGGCATCCTGGGCGATCAGCAGGCGGCCACCTTCGGGCAGGCCTGCTTCGAGAAGGGCCAGGCCAAGAACACCTACGGCACCGGCTGCTTCATGCTCATGAACACGGGCACCACCCCGGTGCGCAGCGAGAACGGGCTGCTGACCACCGTGTGCTACCAGATCGGGGACGAGCCGGCCGTCTACGCCCTGGAGGGCTCGATCGCCGTGGCCGGCTCGCTGGTGCAGTGGCTGCGCGACAACCTGGGCATCATCACCGACTCCAGGGACATCGAGGCACTGGCCGCAAGTGTCGAGAACAACGGCGGGGCCTACTTCGTGCCGGCCTTCTCCGGACTGTTCGCCCCGCACTGGCGCCCCGACGCCCGCGGTGCCCTGGTGGGCCTGACCCGCTACGTCAACAAGGCCCACATCGCCCGGGCAGTGGAGGAATCGACGGCCTACCAGGCCCGCGAGGTCCTTGAGGCCATGAATCGGGACGCCGCGGCCTCGGGGTCCACGAACGCAGCCCTCACCGAGCTCAAGGTCGACGGCGGCATGACCCGCGACGAGCTGCTCATGCAGTTCCAGGCCGACCAGGTGGGTGTGCCGGTCGTGCGCCCGAAGGTCGCCGAGACCACGGCCCTGGGAGCCGCCTATGCCGCTGGCATCGCGGTGGGTTTCTGGTCCGGGACCCAGGACGTCATCGACAACTGGGCCGAGGACAAGCGCTGGGAGCCGACCATGGAGGAGGCCGAGCGCGAGCGGCTCTTCCGCAACTGGAACAAGGCCGTCCAGCGCACCCTGAACTGGGTCGACGACGACGTGATCGAGTAACACCTGACACGAGACCGAGCAGCACCCAGCGACGCTCGGTCGGTGGCAGCGGTAGCAGCCGCTGAAGCGGCACCCCGGCGTCGCCGGCGAGTCCCCCCTCCCTTCGGGCCCGCCGGCGGCGCCATTTACCATGTCTCGGACAGCTGATGTGCAATATCTCCCGGTCGATGTGTCGCCGATGGGGACCTCTTACCCCGCGCACCGTCTCGCCTCCCCCAGTCTTCGCGTGCGTCAGTGCAGGTCAGCGCGGTTGTACAGGGGAGAAGCCCTCAGATCCGGGTTGAAGAGTCTCCCGTGATGACACGGCGACGGGTCCCGCGGGCTCGTCTAGTCCTCCCTTACACTGTTGCACCCCCTTAACGGATTGGTAGATTCCTGGACAGTGCTCCCCGGTCTGATCTGCGGGACCCTGCCCCGTTCCCGTCACCAGGAGTCTTGAATGACGACTCACCCGCCCACCGTCCACCCGCAGCAGTCCGCTCAGCCCACGCAGCCCCCTTCCGCCTCTACGCCAGCACTGCCTGTCGACGAGTTCCTTGATCTCTCCGGCTCCGGCGGCCCCGGGGGTGATGGTTCCGGCGAGCGACTCATCGACCGGATCGAGCACTCCGACATCGTGCGCATCGTCCTGGTGGGCCTGGCAGCGCTGGGCGCCTGGACGGCGGGCACTGTCGGCGCACCCAGTTGGGTGGTGGGCGTGGTCGGGGCTGCGGCCCTGGTGGTGGGGTGCTGGCCGCTCGTGGTCGAGGCAGCCGGCGACCTGCGCCGGCGGCGCATGAGCATGGAGCTGTCGATGCTGCTGGCCGTCGTGGCCGCTGCCGTGATCGGCGAGTGGGTCACGGCCCTGGCCGTGACCGTCTTCGCCCTGTGCGCCGAGGTCCTTGAGGACCTGTCGATGGACCGAGGACGCGATGCCCTGACGGACCTCATGTCCTTCCTGCCGCAGACCGCTCAGGTGGTGACCGGACCACACACCAATGAGACCACCGAGGTCCCCCTGGACGAGGTGCGCCCGGGGCAGGTCATCGCCCTGAGTCCCGGGGGCCGGGTACCGGTCGACGGCGTGGTGCGCACCGGCCGGGCCGACGTCGACCAGTCCCGGATCACTGGGGAGGCGTTGCCGGTCCAGGTCGGGCCCGGAGACCGGGTTCCGGCGGGGTCGATCACGCGCGGCGCCCTGGAGCTCGAGGTCGAACGGGTCGGGGAGGAGTCCTCCTACGGGCGGATCGTGGCGGCGGTGCGTCACGCCCAGTCCTCGCGCGCGCCGGTCCAGCGGCTGGCCGACCGCCTGGCGGCGCGCATCGTCTACCTCGCGCTGGCGGCGGCGCTGGCGACCTTCCTGGCGACCCGGGACGTGCGCGCCACGATCTCGGTCATCATCGTGGCCGGGGCCTGCGGGGTCGCCGCAGGCACCCCTCTGGCGGTCCTGGCCGCGATCGCCCGCGCCGCCCGCTGCGGGGCCTTCGTCAAGGACGGCACCCACCTGGAGAGACTCTCCACGGTCGACACGGTGGTGCTGGACAAGACCGGGACCCTCACCGTGGGAGCGCCCCGGGTCGTGTCTGTCGGCCTCGTGGGAGCCGCCGCGGAGTCAAAGGTTGATTCCGCCGCGGAGTCCACTGCGGGTGAGGACGAGGTCCTGGCCCTGGCGGCCGCGGCGGAGTGGAACTCCGAGCACCCGATCGGCCGGGCCATCCGCACCGAGGCCGCTGTCCGCGACCTGACGGTGCCGGTGCCGGACAACGTCGTCTACTCCCCCGGGGCCGGCGTGAGCGCTCTCGTCGAGGGACACCGGGTAACCGTGGGGCGCCAGGCGGACCAGGACACCACTGGGGCCGATGGTGACGCCGCCGTCGACTCCGGTATCGTCTTCGACCCTGAGGCTCCGTCGGCCACCTCGGTGGTGGAGATCAGAGTCGACGACCGGCTCCTGGGAACCATCACCCTGGCCGACCTGCTGCGCCAAGGCGCGGCCACCGCGGTGCGCGATCTGGGCCGCATGGGCCTGGAGGTTCTCATGCTCACCGGCGACTCATCCGCCTCCGCCGACCGCGCCGCCCGCGCGCTCGACCTGGCCGCCGACCAGGTGCGTGCCGGGCTCCTGCCTGCCGACAAGCAGGAGATCGTCCGCTCACTGCGCCAGGCGGGCAAGTGCGTGGCCATGGTGGGCGACGGCGTCAACGACGCTCCGGCTCTGAGCGCCGCCGACGTCGGCATCGCCATGGGCACCGGCACGGACGTGGCCCGCGAGGCCGGGGACGTGGTGCTCGTGGGCTCCGATCCGGCCGACCTGGTCGAGACCGTGCGGGTGGCCCGCCGGGCCCGCTGCATCATCATGGTGAACTTCGTGGGCACGGTCGCGGTCGATATCGCCGGCATGATCGCCGCCGGGCTGGGGCTGCTGGGGCCGGTGGCCGCGGCGCTCGTGCACGTCGTCTCCGAGTCCGCCTTCATCCTCAACTCGGCGCGCCTGGTTCCCCGTCCGGCCCGCAGGCGCTGAACGGCCCGGTCAACAGCGCCGACGGATTTAGCACACGCTCCCGGACGCAATACCGCTCCGGATGCCGTCGGGCGACACGGCGAACGGCAACAAGATCTCCCACTTTCGCTTAGAAACATGCACGAAAACGATGATCTACCACATCACATGGTGCACGATTCGCTATCTCCATGGCATGATCGTTAGGCCTTAGTACCCAGGACGCAGCACCGTGGCTGCCAGCCCGACCCCGTCCGCGACCTGGCCGATCTCATCAGTACTCGTAGTGGAGTAGTCATGACGCCAGCTGTCCTGTCAGCACTGCCGGCACTCCCGGCACCATTGGCCCCATCCTTGGCGGGCCTGCCCACCACCTTCACACCGTCGCCCACCGCAGTGGGTGGAAACGTCTACCTCACCGCCGCGGTGGGTCTGCTGCCGCTGGTGGTGTTCTTCGTCCTCATGGGGGTGTTCAAGGTGGCCACCCACTGGTGCGCGATCATCTCCCTGGCGGTCGCGGCTATCACCGCCGTCACGCTGTTCCACATGCCGGTGGGCATGACGGCCATGAGCGCCACCCAGGGCATGGCGATGGGCTTAGTCCCGATCGTTTACATCATCATCGCGGCCGTGTGGCTCTACAACCTCACCGACGTCTCGGGCAGGTCCGCGGATCTGCGGGCCGTGTTCAACGCGATCGGCAAAGGCGACATGCGCGCCCAAGCGCTCATCGTGGCCTTCTCGTTCTGCGGCCTGCTCGAGGGGCTGGCGGGCTTCGGCGCCCCGGTGGCGATCGCCGCCGCCATGGTGGCGACCCTGGGCCTTCCCAAGATCAAGGCCGCCGTCGTCGTCATGGTCGGCAACGCCATCAACGTGGGCTTCGGCGCCATGGCCATCCCCACCACCACCGCCGGAAAGCTGGGCGGTGAGGAGCCGGTGACGGTCGCCACCGCCATGGGGCACCTGACCTGGGTGTTCTGCGCCTTCATCCCGCTCATCCTGCTGTTCATCCTCGACGGGATGCGCGGCGTCAAGCAACTGTGGCCGCTGGCGATCGTGGCGGGGCTGGCCACCGGGGTCGGTCACTTCTTCACCCCCTCGATCTCCTATGAGCTCACCGCGGTGCTGGCCTCACTGCTGGGCCTGGCGGCCTCCTACGTCTTCCTGCTGGTGTGGAGTCCCAAGACGCCCGAGGAGTTCCGCTCCCACGTGGCCGCCGACGACGCTCCCGACCGCGAGCGCGTCGTTCTGGCCCTACTGCCCTACATCCTGGTGGTGGTCATCATCGCCGCCACCAAGCTGTGGACCCTGGGCGTCAACCTCGACAAGGTCTTCAAGGCCACCGATCTGCCCATGAAGTGGCCCGGGGTCTACGGCCAGCTCCTGACCTCCAAGGGCGATCCCGCCAAGAGCGCCATCTACACGCTCCAGACCCTGTCCAACCCGGGGACCTGGATCTTCCTGACCGCCATCATCGTCACCTTCGTCTACGCGGCGCGCTCGATTCCCGGCAAGTTCGAGATGAGCGTGGGTAAGGGCTTCGCCACCCTGGCCAAGACCTGCTACACGCTGCGCATGGCGATCCTGACGATCGCCGCCGTCATGGCCCTGGCCTACGTCATGAACTTCTCCGGGCAGACCTCCGCGATCGGTGCGGCCCTGGCGGCCACGGGCGCCGCCTACGCCTTCCTGTCCCCCGCCCTGGGCTGGGTGGGCACCGCCGTGGCCGGCTCGGCGACGAGCGCCGGCGCACTGTTCGCCAACCTGCAGGCCACCGCCGCCCAGGGCGCCGGACTGGACCCGAAGATCCTGCTGGCCGCCAACACGATCGGTGGCGGGCTGGGCAAGATCGTCTCACCGCAGAACCTGGCCATCGCCTCGACCGCGGTGGACGCACCCGGTACGGACGCCGAGATCCTCAGGAAGGCCGCGCCCTACTCCATCGGGCTGCTGGTGGTGCTGGGGGCGCTCGTGCTCCTGGCCTCCCAGGTCGGGCTGGGCGTCTGAGGCCGCCAACCGTTCACTCCCGCTACCGCGCACTGCGCCCCCGGATTCTTCGCGGCTCCGGGGGCGCAGCCTGCACTCCGGCTCCGACGTCGTTGAGCCCCACGTCCGCGAGGACGCACCTCGGGACTTGAGGACGGATACCCGGGCCCCGGTCCTCAAGCCTCAACGTACGTCCTCGACGGCACTCACGACCGACGACGCCCTCACGGGTTCCGTGGGTCTCACAGGCCTCGCAGGACCAGGCCCAGCCCCGAGCGCAGCTGGCCGATCACCTCATCGGACTCCGTTGGCGGGGCGTTGAGCAGGTCGAGGGTCAACCCGTTGACGAGGGCGGTCACCAGGCGCGCCCCCTCGGCGGGTGGCAGGTCCGCACGCATACGACCGGCCTTCCGAGCATCCACCAGAACACCCTCGACCCAGGTACGCATGATCCGAAGCGCCTCCCAGTAGGGATCGGCCAGCCAGGGCCTGGTGGATGCAGCGGCACCGAATGCGACCCAGGCGGCCGCGTCCTCGCGCTGCACGGCCCCGATCGGCAGAAGCTCGGCAAGAGCCCTCACCAGGGTCTCCGGCTGCGCGGGGTCGACATCATGAGAGACCACACGGTCGGCCTGGCGCTGGACGGAGCG
Organism: uncultured Actinomyces sp.; assembly: GCF_963526355.1. Lineage (GTDB taxonomy): Bacteria > Actinomycetota > Actinomycetes > Actinomycetales > Actinomycetaceae > Actinomyces. The sequence continues at coordinate 14,015 of NZ_CAUROW010000030.1, forward strand.
GACGAGGGCGTCGGTCAACAGGTTTCGCCGGCTCGGCGAGCGGTACTGGACGGTGCCCGGGGCGACGCCGAGCCGGGCGGCCACGCTGCGCACACTGACCCGGTCGAAGCCCTTCTCGGCGATGATCGCGATGGTGGCGTCAGCGGTCATGCTCACGGCCGGTGACATCAGGGCGTTAAGGACCGATCGCTGGTCCGTTTCCTGGTCCATGACGCTGTCCTCCACGGTTGTCCGTCTCAGTGCCTTCGCAGGCGCCCTTCACCGTCGTTACTCCCACCGACTTCTCGGGCGCTCAAGAGCGGTTGCCTCACCAGACTATCCCTCATACGATCGTATGAGAACTGTCATACGGCCGTATGACAACAGCCGCTTAACGAGCGAGGTACCCCATGGAACACGCCGCCACACTCGCAGGACTCGCCCTGCTGGACTCCACCAGCCTGGGCACGCTGGTCATCCCGATCGCGCTCGTCGTGCGCAGCCGTCGCGTGGACCGCGGGCCGATGGCCATCTACCTGACCACCGTGTGCCTGATGTATCTCGGCCTCGGGATCGCCCTGGTGGCCGGCTTCGACCTCATCGGCTCCACCGCGGCACGCCTGGCCCGAACCGAGACGGCACAGTGGGCGACCCTCGTCATCGGTGTGGCGCTGGCGGGTTTCGGTATCCTCAGCCCCAACCCGCCCAAGCCCGAGCCCGGAACGGATTCCCTGGGAAGCAGGCCCACTCCCGCCTCGTCCGGGGCGATGGTCGTTCTGGGACTGGGGGCCTCACTCGCCGAAGCCGCCACCATGGTTCCCTACATCGCGGCGACCGGGATCATCGCCTCCTCCCCAGAGGCTTGGCCGGTACGGATCGTCACCCTGATCCTGTACTGCCTGGTCATGATCACACCCGCCCTCATCATGCTCGTCCTGGCCGATACGCTGGGGCAGCGTTTTCTACCCAAGCTGACCAGAATCGCCCCCAGACTGGAGTACGAGGCCAAGGTCACCCTCCTGTGGGTCGCAGCGATCCTCGGTCTCCACCTCGCCGCGCGCAGCGCAGGAGCCCTAGACCTGATGGGGTAGCCGCACGTGCGCGAACACATCTCTACTCACGAAGCGAAGCGAGAACCGCATCAACCGTTCGCTCAAGGCCTCCCTCTCCCAGGACCGCCTGAGAAAGCTCTCGCGCTCGCGCCCTGTACCGCTCCCCCTGCGAGCCGCGCGTCATTGCAGACAACCGTGACTCCAGCGCACGAGCATCCACATCATCGACACGCATAGGAGCGGGCCCCACCCCAAGATCGGCCAGCCGGCGACCGTGGTAGTCCTGATCGAAGGCAAAGGAAGCGACACATGAGGGAGTCCCACTGACCAACCCCGACATCGTCGTACCCGCACCCCCATGATGGATCACCGCATCCACCTTGGGGAACAACCACCTATGGTCCACCTCGCCCACACTGAACACATTCGGCGAGACCCAGCCCGGGGAGACATAACGTGAACTCGGCAGAATCACGTTAACCTCTGCCAGTTCCGCGGCCAACACGATCTCCTGCTCAAGGTGACGCCACAGCGCCTCACTGTTCTCACCCGGACTTCCAAAGCCAACATATGCGCACGGAGCCCCACCCTCGAGCACCTCCAGGACTCCATCATCATTCGGCTCGACACCAGGCCCCGCCTCCAAGGGGTAACCCGTCTGAACAACCCTGGGACCCCAGTCAGGAGCCCGTGGAACAAGCGTAGGGCTGGCAGCGAGAATCGTTCGCCGCCCCCCTGAAAGCTTTGAGCGAGGCGTTTTCACTCGTCTAGTCCTCAACCTCCGATCAACCTCCCTCGCCGCTGAGCGTGAAACACCGGTGACGAACCTCCAACCGAGACGCGCCCGCACCCGGCGCAACCACGCAGGAGCCTTCGAAGGTGTGACATACAAACATGACTCCGGCGACGACGACGGCATCACTCCACTCAAAGCAATGGTCACCATTCGGCAACCCACATGACGATGCACGGCTGCCGCACAATCACGCGTCAACACCCCAGTCAGCAACAAGTCATCTTTCTCGACTATCTCAATGAGCTGAGACACCAGAGCATCCTTGAGGCGGTCGATCCAGCGAGCAAGAAGCTTTATTTCAACAAGAGGATCGCGCTCAGAAAACTTTCCCCACCCCTCCTCAACAATCTCACGCATAGTTGCCATCGACAAACCAATCGAGTGGAACCGGGCTCCGCATTCTTCATCCACCAGCAACTCATAGTCACTGAGTCCGATGATCTCTGTCTCCACACCCAGCCTCGCCACACCTCGCGCCAGATTCACCATCGGAACAATATCTCCACGAGATCCGATAGCCATAATGACGACTCTCTGTGACGTTCGCCTATCGACCCCCACCTCATTAATCACAACAATCACCCCGAACAGCTCAGTACTTTTAGATACCACCCCTCATCCTACACCCCTGACAGCATCACTCAAGATATGCCGTCACAACATCACCAGAAATGCAGACACAAGGCGTACACCTCACCTCAAGAAGCAATACAGCCGCCTTAAACCGGGTGCATACGTAGTGTACCCCATCATTCTTCAAACCAGCATCGAACAGTCGACTTCCGCACGTTGTTCCGACACGCCCCACCCACCCCCACAGGCAAGAAATACTGCACCTTTCAAGATACTCGAGAAATATTTGAGCCTTGCACTAAGAGCTCCGGCGTCGGATCGACGATATTCCGCACCATTCGAAGATCGCGTTTCACCATCGACGACCGGTGTCGGACGCAGCGCCCGCCACCGAAGCGCAGTCCTGGCTGCGAAAGCACGTTCTCTACGACGACACTCACGGCCGACATCAATCCTCGTGCCCGCGAGGACCTCCCCTGAACCCTCTGAACAGATAACAGCAGCGAGCCATGACGCAATACCGGCCTGAGCTCCCCCTCCCGCCACCCCACGGGAACCGCCCGTCCAGACCCCTGTCGCCTCGCAGGGAATTGCACAATCCCGCCAGAAAACCCACCCCGAGCAACGGGACCAGCAGGACGGGAGCCAGGGTTGTCAGATGACTGCCATGACGGGACCGTAGCCTGAGATGCAGCCGAGGCCGCAACAGATCCTGTCCCCCGCACGGGCAGTCCGAGGCGGTCCTCGCGAAGTCTCAGCTACGACGTCGTGGAGGCATATCGTGCGAATCGCCCTTTTCGCCACCTGTCTTGCGGACACCATGTTCCCGCAGGCAGCGCAGGCAACCGTCACCATCCTGGAGCGGCTCGGCCACCAGGTCTGCTTCCCCGAGGGGCAGGTCTGCTGCGGCCAGATGCATGCCAATACCGGCTACTTCAAGCAGGCCGCCAAGATCACCCGCAACCACGTGGAGACCTTCTCCCCCGTCCTCGACGGCGAGTGGGACGCGATCGTCATCCCCTCGGGCTCGTGCACCGGCGCCGCCCGCCACGAGCAGGGCCTCGTGGCCGAGCACGTGGGAGACACCGCCCTGGCCAAGCGGGTCGAGCAGATCGCCGCCCACACCTACGACCTCACCGAACTGCTCACCGATGTTCTGGGCACCGAGGACGTGGGCGCCTACTTCCCGCACACGGTCACCTACCACCCCACCTGTCACTCGATGCGGATCGCCAAGGTGGGTGACCGCCCCTACCGCCTGCTCAAGGCCGTCGAGGCCCTCACCCTCATCGACCTGCCCGACGCCGAGGTCTGCTGCGGCTTCGGTGGCACCTTCTCCATGAAGAACTCCGAGACCTCCACCGCGATGCTCGCCGACAAGATGAGCAATGTGATGTCCACACGTGCCGAGGTCCTGTGCGCCGGCGACTACTCCTGCCTCATGCACATCGGCGGCGGTCTGTCGCGCGTCAATTCCGGGGTGCGCATCATGCACCTGGCCGAGATCCTGGCATCCACCAAGGACACCCCCTTCGAGGGAAACATCTCCTTCGCCCCCAAGCACGTCCAGCACACCGAGAGCTCCCAGTACACACAGGCGGTGACACGATGACACAGGTATTCCTGGGGATGCCCCACACGGGCGGCTGGCGCACCGACGTCGAGCAGCCCGAGAACACGCTGCGCTGGGGGCACACCTTCCCCGAGGGCGCGCACAAGACGCTGGCCAACACTCAGATGCGCCGCAACCTGGGCCACGCCACACGCACCATCCGCACCAAGCGCGCCCAGCGCGTGGCCGAGATGCCCGACTGGCAGGATCTGCGCGACGCCGCCGAGGCCGTCAAGTTCGAGGTCGCCTCGCGCCTGCCCGAGCTTCTGGAGCAGTTCGAGGCCAACGTGACCGCGCGCGGCGGGATCGTGCACTGGGCGCGCGACGCCGCCGAGGCCAACCGGATCATCACCGGCATCATCGCCTCCAAGGGGGTCGACGACGTCGTCAAGGTCAAGTCCATGGCCACCCAGGAGACGAACCTCAACGAGTACCTGGCCGACCGGGGCATCACGGCCCACGAGACCGACCTGGCCGAGATGATCGTCCAGCTCGCCGACGACATGCCCTCGCACATCGTGGTGCCCGCCATCCACCGCAACCGCTCCGAGGTGCGCGGCATCTTCCTGGACCGCATGGACGACGCCCCGGCGGATCTCTCCGACGACCCGCAGGAGCTCACGGCCGCGGCCCGCTCCCACCTGCGCAACAAGTTCCTGCACGCCTCGGTGGCCGTCTCGGGCACCAACATGGGCGTGGCCGAGACCGGCACGGTCTCCATCTTCGAGTCCGAGGGCAACGGGCGCATGTGCCTGACCCTGCCGGACACGCTCATCACCCTCATGGGCATTGAGAAGCTGGTGCCCCGCTTCCAGGACGTGGAGATCTTCTCCCAGCTCCTGCCGCGCTCGGCCACCGGCGAGCGCATGAACCCCTACACCTCCATGTGGACCGGCGTCACCGAGGGCGACGGCCCCAAGGAGTTCCACCTGGTGCTCATGGACAACGGGCGCACCAAGACCCTGGCCGACCCGGTGGGCCGCCAGGCCCTGGCCTGCATCCGCTGCGGGTCGTGCATGAACATCTGCCCGGTCTACCAGCACACCGGCGGGCACGCCTACGGCTCGGTCTACCCCGGCCCGATCGGATCGATCCTCACCCCCCAGCTCACCCAGGGGCTCGCCGACGACGACCCGGTCCACACCCTGCCCTTCGCCTCCTCCCTGTGCGGGGCCTGCGGCGAGGTGTGCCCGGTCAAGATCGACATCCCCACGATCCTCATCCACCTGCGGGCCCGCTCGGTGGACGTCAAGCGCCGCGCGGTGCCGGACGTGTGGGATGTGGCGATGAATGTCTCGGCACCGGTGATGTCCAAGAGCTCGCTGTGGGCGGCGGCCTCGGAAACGGTCAAGGCCTCCGCGCTGCTGGGCGGCAAGAACGGAAAGATCGGGGCCCTGCCGTTCCCGGCCTCACTGTGGACCGGGGCGCGCGACCTGCCGGTGGCGCCCTCGGAGACCTTCCGCCAGTGGTGGCGGCGTACCCACCCCGACGGCCAGACCCCGGTGGGCGGAGTGGCCGGCGGCTACGTCGTCGGCGTCGATAACGGCTTCCCGGCCGATCCGCCACCGCCTCCCGGCGAGCCGGTACCCGGAAGCGCGAGCGCCGACGGCGAGCCCGCCCCGGCCGCGCTGGACGCACGCTCGGCCATCATCAACCCCGAGCCGATCACCCCGGGGGCATCCGCGCCCCAGGCCCCGGCCGGCTCGACCAGTGAGGAGGAGTTGTGATGGATGCGAAGTCCGCGATCCTGGCCCGCGCTCGCGACGCGATCTCGCGGTCCCAGACCCGACCGGTGGGACCGATCCCCCGCAACTACATCCGCTCCGGGGAGAATCCCCCCGGCTCCAAGCCCGTGGTCGACGAGATGATCGAGAAGCTCGAGGACTACTCGGCCGAGGTCATCGTCGCCCCCAAGGACGCGGCGATCTTGGACGCCATTGACGAGTTGCTCGGCGAGGCGCGCACCGTCGTCGTACCCGATGGACTGCCTCAGGCCTACAAGAAGGCGGCGGCCCGCAACGGCCGCACTGTGGTGGAGGACTCCCGCAAGGAGGCCATCGCCACTCTCGACCTCAATGAGATCGACGCCGTGGTGACCTGCTCACGTGTGGGCGTCTCGATCTCGGGAACGATCGTCCTCGACGGCGAGCCCGACCAGGGCCGCCGGGCCATCTCGCTGGTACCGGACAAGCACGTCGTGGTCCTGGAGCGCGAGTCGATCATGCCAACGGTGCCGCAGGCCGTCGACGTCCTGGGCGAGCACCCCACACGCCCGATGACATGGATCGCCGGTGGCTCAGCCACCAGCGACATCGAGCTGGTGCGCGTCAACGGCGTGCACGGACCGCGTAACCTGCGCGTCGTCGTCGCTCATTGAGCCCCACTGGCCATCGGGAGACACTGGGACGATGGCCATCAACAACCGCCTGACCGGCGCCTCTCCCGCCTCGCAGAGGGAAACGGCGCCGGTCGGGCGCCTAACCAGCAGGATGCCCCCACCCGGCGGGCCGGCATCGTGTCCCTGGCCCACGAGCGCGGTTCGCTGGCTGTGGCCGATCCGCCCGAGCACTTCGGGGGCTCGCCCAAGACGATCCGCCGCGACCTGCGCCGTCTGGAGGAGGACGGGCAGATCGTGCGCGCCTACGGCTCGATCCGCGCCGTCGACTTCAACTCCTTCGAGACCGGCCAGCAGACGCGCGCCGTGCACTCCACGCAGAAGAGGCTGCGGATCGCCGCTGAGGCCGTGGCCCGCATCGGCCGGGCCAGGACGATCGTCATTGACGAGGCTGCCTCTGCCCGCCGACCGGGCACTACCCACCGACCGGCCGCTGAACGTCATCACCACCGCCCTGCCCACAGCCATGGAGATGGTGGCAGCTCCAAATCGGCCGCTCCGCCTTGGCCCGCTTCGGGCGGGTCAGTGACCTGGAACGCCTCATCACCGGCCACGAGCTGGGCGAGGCCACGTCCCGGCGCCTCGCGGTCTTCGGCCCCGAGGTCGTCCGGGTCCAGGCCGTGTTGCGAGGAACATTCTCGGGCCTGCTGCGACGCCGTTCCCACCGGCTTCGACTCGGTCATGTATTCAAGCGACGTGATGGCCATCGGCGTCCTGCGAGGTCACCTGGCGCGGCCCGCCCGGGGTGAACGTCCTGGCCGCCGACCGCACCTGTGAGGACCGGGATGCGCTGGACGCGAACGGCCCCGTCTCAGGTGGCCGGATGCTGGCGCAGGTCACGTGGACGACACGGCATCCCCACACCCCACCTTCGGGCTCGGCCTGCCCCGTACCCGCCCCGCGGGCCCTGCCGGTGGTCGATCTCCTCGCTCAACAGTCACTCCCGCAGCATCCCCGGCCCGCCTCCGCTGCATCCCGATGGTGGCCTGCCCGACTTTCCGACTCATCTCCCCGGGGATGGCGGGAGCCGGCATCGGACCGGCACCACCCGGGATCGACATCCGTCCCTCTTCATCCTGTTCCGGCTCAGGCTCACCGGTAGCGCCCGGGTCCTCCACGGCAAGGCCGAGGTGCACGACAACGGTCCCAAGCCGGCCGGCTCAGCAGCCCGCCGACGCCGGTATTCCACGGCTGGGGTCGCAGGCCCGGCAGCATCCATCCACCCATTTCCCACCTCCACGTTGTTCACTTTCCATGACAGCAGATAAGGAGCACTCATGACCGCCTCGCTGACTGAGTCCCAGCTGACCCCCGACTACAACCGGGCCGCCATCACCACCGGGATCGTCCACATAGGCGTGGGCGGTTTCCACCGTTCCCATCAGGCCGCCTACATCGACGGGCTCATGCGTCGACACAGCAGACCCGACACTCCGGAGGGAAACGGGTCCGGAGCACCGGAGGACAACTGCCTGGACTGGGGGATCTGCGGCGTCGGGCTGCTGCCCGGTGACGCGCGGATGCGTGACGCACTGGCAGGCCAGAACCACCTCTACACCCTGGTCCTCAAGCACCCCGGCGGACGGAGCGAGCCGACAATCGTCGGCTCGCTCCACAACTATCTCTTCGCACCCGACGACCCCGAGACGGTCCTGTCCCTCATGAGCGCTCCGACCACCCGGATCGTCTCACTGACAATCACCGAGAACGGCTACAACGTCGACGAGGCCACCGGCAAGTTCCGCACTAAGGCACCCGGGGCCGTTCACGACACCGAGCGCCCGGAGGAGCCCACGACCGCCTTCGGATACATCGTCGAGGCGCTGCGACGCCGTCGGGAGGCAGGAATCGTGCCGTTCACGGTCCTGAGCTGTGACAACCTGCCCGACAATGGGAAGGTGGCGCGCACGGCGGTCGTCTCCCAGGCCGCGATGAGAGACCCGGAGCTGGCCGACTGGATCGACGGCAACGTCGCCTTCCCCAGCTGCATGGTCGATCGGATCACCCCGCGGACCACGCAGACGGATGTCGAGGACGTGCACAGACGGCTCGGGCTCGAAGACTCCTGGCCGGTGGTCTGCGAGCCCTTCGCCCAGTGGGTGCTCGAGGACGACTTCCCCGCCGGGCGGCCCCCGTTGGAGGAGGTCGGGGTGCAGATGGTCGACGACGTCGCCCCCTACGAGCTCATGAAGCTGCGTCTGCTCAACGCCTCCCACCAGGGACTGGCCCACTGGGGACGGCTGCTGGGGATCGAGTACGCACACGACGCAGCGGCCGATGCGGACATCGCCGCCTGGGTGCGGGCCTACCTCGAGCGCGAGGCGCGCGCCACACTGCGCTCGGTGCCGGGGATCGACCTGGACGTGTATGTGGACACGCTCTTTAAGCGCTTCACCAACGAGGCGATCGCGGACACGCTCTCCCGTCTGGCGCAGGACGCCTCCAGCCGGATACCGAAGTTCGTCCTGGGCACGGTGCGAGACAACCTGACCGCCGGAGGGCCCATCCGCCTGGGGACGGCGATGGTGGCCGCCTGGGCCCTGGGCGAGGAGGGAGTTGACGACAACGGCGACGAGATCGTCATCGACGACCCGCTGGCCGACGAGCTGCTGCCCCTGGCGGCCGCGCAGAGGGCCGGTCACGACACGGCCTTCATCTCCCACGAGGGCATCTTCGGGGACCTGACGACCGATGAGCGCTTCCGACAGACCTTCGTCGAGGAGCTCGGGGCCCTGCGCCGCGAGGGCGCCCGGGCCCGCCTGCGAGCCCTGGCAGGTGGTCCCCGGAAGGCTGAGGCTCAGCCTTTCAACTCTGCGGGGGCATTCGACGCGTAGAGGTGCATCCACCCCCAGACCCATCCAGAAGCCGCCCACCATCCTTCGGCCGAGAAGATTTCACGCACACGGGTGCGGTTTCCCGCTCTCGCAGTGAGCACCTCCTCTTGACGCACCGGACCACCCCCGCCACCGGAAGGATTGCTAAGGCTTACCTTGCTTTCATGACTTTTGTCCCATAGCATGAAGGAGTTCGTGGGCCTCAGCGCTGAGCCATGGAGGCCGGTCGCCCCTCACGAGCACTCCGCACCGCGGAGCGTCCAGAATCAGACTCACGATGAGGTTTCCATGGTCAAGCGTCAGATTCCCAACCCGAGCGAGATCTTCGAGCTGCTCCACTTCAAGACGCCCGAGCTCAACCCCAGACGCCGGCGTCTCGCCGCCGCGCTGACCACCTGGGACCTGCGCAAGATCGCCAAGCGGCGCACCCCGGCCGCGGCCTTCGACTACACCGACGGCGCTGCTGAGGGCGAGGTGTCGCTGCGCCGTGCCCGCCAGGCCTTCCGCGACATCGAGTTCCACCCCGACATCCTCCGCCCGGCCGTCGACGTCGACACCTCCTGCGAGATCCTGGGCGGCCGCTCCGCGATGCCCTTCGGTATCGCCCCCACCGGCTTCACCCGCCTCATGCAGACCGAGGGCGAGGTCGCCGGCGCCGGGGCCGCCGGCGCTGCGGGCATCCCCTTCACCCTGTCCACCCTGGGCACCACCTCCATCGAGGACGTCAAGGCCGCCAACCCCCACGGGCGCAACTGGTTCCAGCTCTACGTCATGCGCCAGCGCGAGATCTCCTACGGGTTGGTCGAGCGCGCCGCCGCGGCCGGCTTCGACACCCTCATGTTCACCGTCGACACTCCCGTGGCCGGGGCCCGCCTGCGCGACAAGCGCAACGGATTCTCCATCCCGCCCCAGATCACGGCCGGCACCGTCCTCGACGCGATCCCCCGCCCGTGGTGGTGGTTCGACTTCCTGACCACGCCGAAGCTGGAGTTCGCCTCCCTGAAGTCCACCGGCGGCACCGTGGGCGAACTCCTTGACTCCGCCATGGACCCCACCATCAGCGACGACGACCTCAAGGTCATCCGTTCCATGTGGCCCGGCAAGATCGTCATCAAGGGCGTGCAGACCGTCGAGGACTCCAAGCGCCTCATCGACCTGGGCGTCGATGGCATCCTGCTGTCCAACCACGGCGGACGCCAGCTGGACCGCGCCCCCGTTCCCTTCCGCCTCCTGCCCGAGGTGGTCCGCGAGGTCGGCGAGGACGCCACGATCATGGTGGACACCGGCATCATGAACGGTGCCGACATCGTGGCCGCCATCGCCCTGGGCGCCAGGTTCGGGCTCGTGGGCCGCGCCTACCTCTACGGGCTCATGGCCGGTGGCCGCCAGGGCGTGGACCGCATGATCGAGATCCTCTCCGACGAGGTCATCCGCACCATGAAGCTCCTGGGCGTCTCCAGCCTGGCCGAGCTCGAGCCCCGTCACGTCACCCAGTTGACCCGCATGACCCCGGTACGTCCTCGGGTCAAGGCCGCGGCCGACGCCGTCGCCCGCTGAGTCCGGCCAGTCCCCCAGTCAGGACCCGGCGGAACCGGCCGGGCCCAGATCAGCCCTCCGCCCTGCGGCGGCAATCTCTGCCAGTCGCCCTCGGGCGGCACCCGGTGGCCCCGGAGCGACGATCCCAGCGGTCGTCCTCCGGGGCCACCGGCATCCTGCTCAGCGCCGGAAGCATTCCGGAAACAGACCGAAGGCTATGGTCGCGACCGAAGCACCCGTGTTTTCGGCAACAGGTCCGGGCCTCCTCCCATGCTGTGCGCCATGGGTCACCCGGCGCCCCGGATCGGAACACTGCGGTCGGCCCCTGTGCCATGACCGCTCACAGGAAGGGACAGTGCCATGACACAGTCCACGTCAGACTCCATGTCAGGCCCCACGTCAGGCGCCGCAGCAGCGATCAACGACCTCGAGGATGACGTCGCCCAGGCCGAGCGCCTCATCTCCAGCCGCTGGCGGCCCGCCACCCTGCGCACCACGCCGTCGAAGGAGGACCGCGG